>JAFXXN010000144.1 GCA_017542245.1 Lachnospiraceae bacterium | reverse complement strand
TTCCTCTTTCGAAATGGCATACTGTGCTTCATCTATAAAAACATAGTAATTTTGTTTACTGTCCTTAATACGGTCTTTTATATACTCGTATAATTTATGTGGATCACAATAAGCAGCATAATCATAGTCATCTAGCGGTATAGCTATAATATTATCTTCCGGTACACCTAAATTAATCAGATGATCATAAAACAGCTTAAAGAGAAGATACGATTTCCCACACCTTCTAATACCTGTTATTATCTTAATCAATCCGTTATTTTTTCTTTTTATGAGTCTGTTAAGATAAATATCTCTTTTTATCTCCATCTCGCACTCCATTTTAGATTTCTGGTAGTTAATCCATTTTATTAAAATATATCATAGATTTACCTAATTTGCAACTTTTATTTTATTTTTATGGTCAAAATGCCACTTTTCTAAAATAACATTTGCAATTATATAAACAAGCCCGCTCCATCTCTTCACGACGGAGTGGGCATGTCCCAAGGATTGCTCTTATTTTATAACTGCTCTATTTCTCGCTTTGCCCACAATACATCATTATGATCCTCAGACATTCCATATTCGGAAATCAAAGTATTTTTGATCAATTCCCATTCCTTCTTTGCCTCATAATTACGCCCAAGTTTCTTGTACAAGAATGCCAGTGAATACATCATATCCATGACATGCGGTGATGATTGAATCTCGTAAGCATTAATAAAACACTCTATAGCCTTATCATAGTCATTAAGGCGGTTAAAACGTTCTCCAATCTCATATTGCCCTAGCCAATTACTCGTCGGAATACTTCCCCATATCTCTTTTGCCTTATTTTCATTTCCTTTTGCCAGTTCAATATCTCCTTGAAGAATTTGCTGTATATACCTGTTTTCAACACTAAACCTGACTATACTGAGCAATTCTTCAGCTTTTTCATAGTATTTCTTACTTATCATTGCCTCAATAAGCAATCTGTATAACCCTGCATTTTGAGGATTCTTTCTGGCAATAGGCTCACATACCCTGATGAACCAGTCATTGTCACTATGGTACTTATACTCATCGCCACCGCGAACGGCTCTGTACAAAGTATATATTTCTTCATCCATAGGGCTTATCTCCATAGCCCGTTCAAGCATTCTGCCGGCTGTCAACATATCTGCATTGGATTTCGATAAATAAACCTTAGCATATCTTTTGATTGCAGATATATTATCCGGGTCTTCCCGTAAAATTCCATCCAAGATACGTTTTGAATAGGAATAGTTTTTATCTGTCATCGATTCCAAATGCAAAATGTTATCAACCCGTTCAAGCTCATCATCATGATCAACTGAAAACAGTTCATCTATCTTTATACCAAAGAAAGCAGCCAGCTTAGGCAAAAGTGTAATGTCGGGCATAGTAGTTTCATTTTCCCATTTGCTTATTGCCTGATATGAAATTCCTAAGTATCCCGCAAGTTCTTCCTGTGTCACGGAATGTTCCATCCGAAGACGTTTTATAACGCTTCCAATATTTAAATTCATGTTTGAATACCTCCATCTTCTTTTTATCAGCTGATGAATGTATCATAGCGTTAAATATACAATATTAAAATAACCGTGTATTTTAGAAAACTCAACTGAGGGTTGAAAGTACTTGCGAAGTATCCGGTAAACATTGGAACTATCTCCTGTATGGTATTAATCGGTTTCTTTAACCATGTATCCGTATCATACAGCTTTTCCTTTGTGTATATCTCTGTATGAGATAAGCGCTCATTTTCTCTTATCTGCTTAGTTTTTGTATCCATTATTTTTCTACCTAAAATCATACACATAAACTATTTCATCATCTGCTTTATTTATTCCGCCTGCATTTTCATAGCATTTACAAGCAGATATATTACTTCTATTGGTTATTAAAAACATTTTATAACATTTAATAGTTTTGGCATAATCACGAGCAAATGATATTAAACCTGTTCCATACCCTTTACTTTGATATTCCGGCATGACATCAATAGCATGAAGATAAAAACTTTTTCTACCATCTGGATTTAAAAGAATATATCCAAAAGCAAAACCTACTATCTTATTATTTGTTTTTGCAATAAATCCAAAATTATTTTTTTTCATCAATAAATCTTTTTAAGACATCTATACTATATTTAGTATTTTCATCATCAACAAAATCCAGCATTAATTCTAAATCTTGTTCTTCCAATAATTTGTATTCCATCTATCTCACCTACAATCAAGCACCGGGACAAGCCCACTAGTCTTCCGCAAATATATCCGATTCAGCAATCTTAATTATTGCGTCGATTGCCGTTTCATATAGCACTTGTTCATCAAGAATCTTTATAGTAATACTGTCATAGTCTTCTTTATACACTTCATTCTTAATAATTTGTTTAAGCATTTTCGGAATATCTACTCCCGGTTGAGCTGATGGACAAATATTTGTTTGGGCCCGTTCTTTCCTAACGATCTTTACGAGTCTCTTAAACTCCCCTGTCTGTGGAACTTTCTGTAATAGTTTATAAATATCATATATATGGCGTGAATGCTTCTTAACCTTATTCTGCATATAGTAATCACATATTGCAAAAACCTTATCTGCCAAAGTTCTGTCAATTCCCTGAACTTTCATTTCAAATAATTCAAGACCAAATTCCTTTAGCCTTTCAGGTTCCTCGTCCCCTATAAGATCTCCAATATAACTGTGAACCGGCATCATGATTGTGGGAAATGAAATCTCTGCAAAAGAAGTTTCCATCAGTACGGCATTCTGTAGTGCATTATCCGGTTCTGAGATTACAGTTTCATATTCCAGAATATACCTGTTATAATTATTTCGACTTCTTGTATTTTCTATATTCGGAATTCTTAGTCCTATATTCTCAGCTATATCTTTTATCGCTTCTTTAAGCTTTTTCTACTGTCCCTGCGATAAGACTATATCTATGGCAATATCTATATCTTCCGAAAATCTTTTTATTACTTTGTGACATTTTGATAGTGATGTGCCCCCTTTGAAAACTACAAATTCCAAACTCTTCGAAAGTTCCTTCAGAATCAATGTAACATAATAATCCTTTTCGATTGCTGAAGGTATTATGCCATACTTTTCGGCCGCCATATTTATTGCATCATAAAAATCTTCTTTGTTATTATGTAGCCACGCCATTTAATAACCCCACTTCATACATATTCTTGTAAATTTTATCCGGATAATAAGCTAAATATGGTTTAAGTACATCAAACTTAATTTCCTTTTTCTTTAGGTAATTAAGAAGGCGTTCATTTAGTTCATATCCTTCTACTTCAGAAATATCCGTAACATCTTTTATAAGATCCAAAAACTGTAAAACTAACACATTATCATCATTTACAGCTATATGTGGTCTTCGAATAACAACTCTGAATTTTCCAATAGTAATATCACGGTAATCAGTAGTTGCTTTATTCGAGCATATTTCATAAACCATGGGAACTTGAGTAGTAAGTCCAAGTTTATTCGCAAATGATAATCCACTAATGTATCCACACTTAGTATTACCATCGACAAGGTATTTTCTACGTATCACTTCATCTATAGAAAGTGAAGATCCGGATTTAAACAGTGATTTTCTTGGAATATAATAAATACCCGTATCAAAGCGCTTTATTCGTCCATCCTCTATAAGTTTTTTTAATTGCTGCCTGACAGAAACAGCCTTTATATCAGGAATAGATATATCTGTTAAAAAAATAGGGTCGTTTTCTCGATATTTATTTTTTAAAAATTCATATACTTTATCACATTGAGTCATAACGATCACCTTCTTTCATACATTTTAGAAGTGTGTTCCTTCTTATTTGTTATATTACCGTATAATTTAAAAAAAGTCAAGCTAATTCAAAAAGCCAGACCAAAGTCTGGCTTTTTTTCGGTTATCCATATTTATACCATGCACAGGCTGTTATATATTTTTAGCCTATGTCAGTTCGTATTCCGCCTTTGCCTCAGAGTTTCAGAATCGAAATTCAAAAACTCACGAAGTGCCATGTACTCCCGCTGATAAGAGCCTCTTTTTTCTTCGTTTACATCAGCATATGATTCATATATTGAAAACATATCAATAGCTTCCTGCAAAGGAAGCCACTCTGGCATCAAACCGCGACGCTTCTCTTCATCTGTAAGGTTCATATGTCCTTCACCGGTCACTTCGCAAACAAAATAGTAACTGGTGTAACGGTACTCCTCATAGTATTCATACAGTATTAAAAATTGCTCTATAGGACGGACTATCAGCCCCGTTTCTTCTTCAACTTCTCTCACTACACAATCTTTAGGTGTTTCTCCTTCTTCCATCCCTCCGCCAGGTATAAGCCACCAACCGCTGATTATCTCATGAGATAGGAGAATCTTTCCGTCTTGTATAATGATCGCACGGCTTCCCTCGCGCGTCTTCGTATAGTTTTCAAATCGATTCGCACCCAGTATCTCTATAGTTTTCATTTTTTTCATTTATCCTCTTTATTATTTTCATGTCCCCGTCCCTCTGATTGATTTTTTACTACTATCACCATCGGGTCAAAGCCCATTTCCTTTATTTTTGCCATATCTGCTTCAAGCACAAGCTGCCCTTGATCAACATACTGTCCCTCTGAAACCTTTACTGTGAATCCTTTTCCGTTAAGCTTAACTGTATCAATGCCAACATGTACAAGCACCTCCAAGCTTTCATTTTTAAATGAAATAGCATGCTTATTCCTTGCGATAGTCTTTACCGTACCGCTTATCGGTGCATAAATATTGCCGTTTATGGGGATGATTCCAAGACATTCACCCATCATTCCACTTGAAAATACCGTATCTGGGATTTCGGCCATAGGGACAAGTTCACCGTCCGCAGGCGCTTTTATTACTGATTTTTCAATATGTTTGGCCTTATGAGACTCCTTCTCTTCAAGGTCAATCACCAATCTTTTGACCTTGGCATATTTTCCGAAGGAAACGGACAATTCGTCTACCCCAAGACTTTTTAACTTGGCTATTGCTTCAGGCCTTCCTCCCAGCTCGCCGCAAACTGTCACGGGAATGCCATGAGAGTGGGCTGCCTTTACCGTCATCTCGACCATCCTGAATATTGCTTCATGCATAGGATCATAGTACCTGTCAAGCCCCTTTGCCTCCCTATCCAGGGCAAGCGTGTACTGGGCCAGATCATTCGTCCCTATACTAAAGAATCTTACCTTTGAAGCAAGCTCTGGCGCCATCATAACCGCAGCAGGAGTCTCAATCATAACGCCTACTTCAGGAATTTTAAAAGCCACTTTCCTGCTCTTAAGCTCTTTAACTGATGCTTCCAGGTTTTCAAATACCCGGTCTATCTCCCATACCGAGGTAACCATAGGAACCATAATTTTTATATTGCCAAATGCTGCAGCACGCATGATTGCCATAAGCTGTGTCCTGAAAAGTTCAGTATATTCCAAAGATACCCTTAATCCCCTTAGTCCAAGCGCAGGATTGATTTCTTTTTCCATAGGAAGCCAGTCTGCCTTTTTATCAGAGCCGATATCCATAGTCCTGATGACGACCTCTTTATCATCCATAGCTGTGACAATTTTTTTATAAGCTTCAAACTGTTCATCTTCAGAAGGTGCAGTATCCCGCCCGAGAAACAGGAATTCCGATCTTACCAGACCGATACCGTCTGCCTGTAACCTAGCTAAAGTTTCAGTCTCGTCCGTTCCGCCTATATTAGCATACACTTTTAACTTGGTAGGTCTGTTAACAGATAACTTTTCAGCTTCGCTTTTTTCTCTCAATATATCTTCCTGGTGCTCTAACGCAATATTTCGAATATTTTCTGTCGGATTTACAGTTACAGATCCGTTACCGAAACCATCTAAGAATCCAGCAGAATCGTCAAGTATCACGAAATCTCCGTCCCTTACTTTTCCAAGCACATCAGACACACCATAGAAATACGGCACATCTAACCCACCTGCAAGAACTGCGACATGTGATGTCGGAGAACCGGTTTCAGTCAGAATTCCCAGTATCATTTCCTTATCTATCAAGGTAATATCACTTGGACTCAGCTCAGATCCTACCAGAATGCAGGGACTTTTAGGTAATACTGTCTCATTACCGGACATAATATCGACCAGTACTTTAGTCATACCCTTAACATCTGCCGAACGTTCCCGTATATAGCTGTTACCACTGGATTCCAGTTTATCGCAAAGCTTCTTTTCTGCACTTTTCAAAGCCTTAAGCGCACTCAATGACTCTTCAACTATCAGTCTGTCGGCAAAGCTTATATAGTCATCATCATGCAGCAACATTATCTCTGCTTCTATCAGTTCTGCATTTTTCCCATCCATCCCACTTTTCAGCTTTTTCTCGAATTTATCTGCAGCGGCTTTTAGTCTGCTTTTCTCCTGCTCCTTATCACCTGCCTGGTAGTTTTCATTTTTTGTTTTCGAAAACGTAAACGCGGTCCCGGCGGCATAGCCTCCCTGAGCAATTTTAGCAACGATTTCCTCTATCATAAATTATCCCTCATATATTGATAAAGCTCTGACAAAACTTTGTCTGCATCTTCTCCATCTGCGCTTATAGTGATCTTAGTTCCGCCTGATGAACCTAATGACATTAGGTCAGTCATCGAAGAGGCCGAGACTGACTTTTCGCCTGCTTTCACTGTGATTTCAGCACAATACTTCTTTACGATTGATGCGATCATACCTGCCGGACGTGCATGAATCCCCGAAGGATCTTTTAAGACATATTCAAAACTATTGCCTTCAAAATTTATATCATCATCCTCAAAGATGGTGTCATTATGCGTAATCGTCCTGTGTTTTTTACTGCTTTCATTATTAACATAATTCATACCACTGCCAGATTCAATTGCATCGTCTGTACCTCTACCCTTTGAAGCAGCCTGAGTTGAAGATATTTCCTGCAAATTCTCGTCGGATTCATACAGTCTGTTCATCTCATCTGCTACGAACTGAACATCAGCACCGATAACAATCTGAACTGCTTTCTCGCCGACCTTTATCACGCCTTTAGCTCCGGACGAAAGGATCATTTTCTCATCAATGGCGTAAGAATCCTTTACGTCCAGCCTTAACCTGGTTATGCAATTATCTATTGAAATAACATTTGTCCTGCCGCCTAATCCTAAAAGTATAGTCCTTGCCTTCATATAATAAGGACTTGTTGTTGCTTCGCCTTTACTATTAATTCCTGACTGCTTTAATATATCAGTTTCTTCACCTATAGGAATTACCAGCTTCCACTTATCTATCAGTATCTTAAATACGCAGAAGAACAATACAAAAGCCAAAGCTCCAAGCGGAAGTATCAGCCAGGTACGCTCAGCTGCAGGAAGGGATGACGAAAACATCAGATCCAGAGCTCCGCCTGAAAAACAGAATCCTGCCCTGAATCCCGTGATTACAGCTAAAAAAGTAATCAGACCATACATCAGTGAATATACCACATAAAGCATAGGTGAAATGAACATGAACGCAAACTCAAAAGGTTCCGTTACGCCGCAGACAAAAGAACATATTGCTCCCGAGAGCATAATTCCCAGCATTGCCTTTCTCTTTTTCGGCTCAGAGCACCTGATTATCGCAAGAGC
Source organism: Lachnospiraceae bacterium (assembly GCA_017542245.1). GTDB lineage: Bacteria > Bacillota > Clostridia > Lachnospirales > Lachnospiraceae > RUG11977. The sequence continues at coordinate 77,964 of JAFXXN010000144.1, read as the reverse complement.
CGCTCCCGGAACACCGAACATCATGCATGGGAAGAAACCCGACATATACATGCCAAGTGACCATGATACATCTGCGCTGGTCTCCCCGGCCCAAAAATGAGTCAGATCCCCCAATCCGGTCGTATCGAACCAGAATACATTGTTCAGGGCATGGTGCAGACCTGTCGGTATCAGAAGCCGATTCAAAAAAGCATAGATTCCTGCACCTACCGAACCCATAGAAGCTATTCCCTCTCCTAAAGAAGTTAATCCGGTAAATATAATAGGCCATATAAACAAAAGAACAAATGAAGCAAGGATTGAAACCAATCCGGCAACTATAGCTACACTCCTCTTCCCGCTGAAAAAAGCTAACCACGAAGGAAGCTTAGTTCCCTTAAAACGGTTATAACACGATGAGCCTATGATGCCGGACAGTATTCCGATAAAAGGATTTGCAGTTTTTGAAAATGCAAGTACCTTTCCGGCATCTTCAGCTATTGAAGGAATCAGGGCTGTAACATTGTCGGCACTCAAAAGAGTTGTAATGGTCAGCCACGCAACAAGCGATGCCACGGCTCCCGTACCATCATTTTTCTCCGACATTCCGACACCCACACCTATCGCAAAAAGCAATGCCATATTGTTAATGAGCGCACCGCCGGCCATGATCAAAAAGTATCCGATATGGTCAGCCACTCCTTCCATGGAACCTCCCTGCATTGCAGAAGGGCATAAGAGATATCCCAGGCCCATGAGCAATCCACATATCGGGAGTGCTGAAACAGGAAGCATCAGCGACTTACCCAGTTTCTGAAAAAATTTCACTTCACAACCCCCTCGTATCATTTCAGATTTTTCAAAATTCCCATTTATACAGAATTACGTATTTTTCTTCATTAAAAAGCCAAAATCTAAAAACCATTCCCAATTTATCAGGATGGTCTGAATGTATCTTTTTCTACTGCATCATAAAGATTTTTACCCATCTTTTTTTCGTAGTAATCCTTTAACGCAAGATTGGTATTCCATTTGCTCTGCTCATAATCACCATAACGGGCTTTCACGTCACTCATCCTGTCAATAATATCCATTACTCCTTCAGCACCGGATATGGCATCACAGAGTTGGATAAGCTTATCGTAGTCATCGCATTCAACTTCTTTTAACTTAGTTTTTATCAGATCAGTCTCTTCTTCAGTGGTATCAAAATTCCCAACATAACCCTCTATTTTCATTTCATTAAACGAATGTGTTAGACAGATTCTTGCACAATCATCATAACCCAAGGACATCATATAGGAATAACCATCCGAAACGTGTCCAAGATGTCTTTTCCCAAATTTTCGTCCTATGTCATGCAAAAGCCCCAGTACATATGCTTTATCAGGGTCAAGTCCGGAATACATTGCAATTTTCTCGGCGCAGTGTGCCGCTGTTCTGCTGTGATCTCCCCACGGTCCCGGATTACAGGATTCCGCCTCTCTTAGTATCTTTTCCGCTTTTTCTCTGGTAGGGTACATATTTTATCCTTCCTCTTGATATCGATTACCGGGACGGTTCTGTGATTGATTTTTCAAGTATCTAAAACCTTTGATTTTCCTTGGGTTTTAGCAATTCATTTTTCAATCAGAGAACCGTCCCTCTGATTGCTGTCCGATTCCCGCATAATTTATATCATTGATCAAGCATTCCGCAGCGTCTTCAATATCTTCATAGTCAAGTTCTTCACCTTCGCGGATAGCGCATTCAAATTCATCCACGATGTTTTCGATCAGTACCATGTCGATGAACAGTGGCAGCTTTTCAAGCAATTCATTTGAAATATCTGTTTCGGTTTTGTAGCCCTGTAACTGAAGGTCGAAGCACTGCTGCATCAACTCAAAGCGCTTGCCTGTGTCATTCTCCTGCCTTGTCCAGCCTTCGTTATGAAGCCAGAGATTGGCTAGGTCAAACATATACCAGCAGTTCATGCAGTTGTCAAAATCGAACACTGTGATTACTCCTGTATCCATGTCGATATGATAATTGCCGTCGCTGTAGTCAAAGTGTACAAGGCCGTAGCAGCTTTTATCCATTGGTAATTTATGAAATTCGTCCAGGCGTTTTGCAATTGCTGATTTCAGTTCACCGTATTCATCCGGAATCAAGCTGTTAAGGTACGTCATGTTGTATTTATCGAAGTAGTCAGAACGGTTATGAACAGACACATAAGCCTTGGACAATCTGTGGATCGCTCCCAAGGCTTTTCCTGTGTTATAAAAATATTCAGTTAGCGATGCGCCTTCCCTATAGCGGTAACCATTATCTGCAAGCAGCTTTCCTTTTGCGTAGGCAAACAGACTGATATAGACTGATTTACCATCCTCTTCCACGCTCTCAACCAACTTGCCTTTAACAGACGGGATCACATCCATCACAGGCGCACCGTTCTCAGCTAGATAGCGGACAAACTCTGTTTCGCCTAGGAATTCGTTTTCACTTCGGTCTCCGAGTGCAGAGATACGGAGAACGTACTCTTTATCCTCATTCCGGTTGACGATAACAATCTGATTCCGACCGCCTTCATGGCCAGATACCGGGATAAAGGAGCAATTCTCCAGAGAATATAGTTTTTTTGCTTGTTCAATAATTTGATTCAATTATATATCCTCGCTATAAATCGTTAATAAATTCGGAACAACGGATCGCCGTTATCTTCCGTGCCATATTGCACCATACCGCCCTTTTCCATCGCACGGGCAGAAGCAATGTTATCTTTGGCACATCCGCCGTGAACGCCGGAAAGCGCAAAGTCCTCCGTTGCAATTCGCAGCAGTTCCTTTACGCACTCCGTCCCGTATCCTTTATTTCTGTATTCTTCATCTAACAAAATGAAAATTTCAGGCTCCAAATGATTCCTCGTGCCATCCAGCCCGCACCATCCCATTATTGTTTCGGGATGCTCCTTCCAGCACACTGCAAGGCAAAGGTGAAAGATACAGCCTTTTTTATTTCTTTCATAATTCTTACGCATATAGGCTATCGCTTCACGCGCCTCTATGTCAGAAAGTGGGTGATGATCCGCGGGCCAAGTCCGGGCAACTTCTGCCAGGTCACCCTCTGTGACAAAATGAAGGATTAGTTTTTCTGTTTGATAATCCATCTAAATTCTCCTTACTCCTGCGCCATGTAGGCGTAAAGCGTTATCCACTTGTTCTCTTCTCCGACATTCCCGGCCTTAAATGCCGGTACGCTTTTTGATGCTGTCAGCACATATCTTCCATTCTCCAGCCTATGCTGATCCAGCACCTTGTAGCCGGCCTGCATAGCCTCTGATTTCGGCTCGCATCCCAGTACGCGCAATGCGTATACAATCTGGTGGGCTCCGATCTTGATGGGATCAGGGGGATAGAAGGTACTCAGCATCACATCCACCATAGGCGTTTTCATATCGTCTGTACGATAGAAGATATTACGCTTTGTGAAATAATGTACCAGAGCTTTCTCGCACGCTTCCTTGTGTCCCTGCAAATGCAGCTCTGCCACCAGCAGCAGGTATTCCACTGTCAGTCGTGCACAGCTCTTATGAGGTTTCTTCGGATCATTGGTCTTCTTGTTGGTGCTTATGCACCCAAAACCGCCGTCTTCCTTGATAAGCTTAAGAACAGAATCAATCTCATTCTTAACGATATCTTCAGTATAATATCCCAGCTTAACAAGATTTCTGAGCAGAAGAGGTTCACCGCACAGCATTTTGAAGCCTGTGCTTTCGATGAGTGCAAACACCTCGCTGTCAATATCATTTCCGATATCGTCTCTTGTCAGACCCCATTCTGCAAAAGCCATGATCGCATCATATTTGTCCCAAGGCTTTTCTTTCTTTAATTTCTTAAGTCCGCGCTCATATACTTTGCTACCAAGCAGTTCCTTTTTGCATGCAATTACTTTTTCATCATTGTCCGTATATTTTTCGTATTCCTTCAGTGTTCTAAGCCTCACCTCAGGATTATTATCTTCCAACAGCCAATCCAAAACGTTTTGATCCATTTTTTCCGCCTCCATTCTTGTCAAGCACCGGTCAAAGTCCACTCCACCGCTTCGCAGCAAAGCAGCAATCACCGGGACGGTTCTGCGATTGATTTTTCACATCTGTAAAGTCCTTGATTTTCCTTGCTTTTCTGATGGTTGATTTTCAATCAGAGAACCGTCCCTCTGATTGACTATTTCTTCTTTACAGGAATCCAAATTGCACTGTGATAATCCGGAGAACTCGGGTCTTCATCTCCATACCACTCAATATTCACCCTGCCCGGGAATTCAAAGTCAGGATTTCCCGGCATCCATTCTCTAAATATTTTTGTGTTTACATCCTGAAGCGTTTTAGGATTAGGACCGTAACAATCGAATATTGCCCAGTCAGAATCCGGTAGTTCATAAACTCTCATACCTTCCGGAATCTCTCCGCCCTTATAAATGCCTGCAACGATATAGCTGAACTTACCGTCACCGACATCATCAACACAAACACCATATTCACCAATGTTGTTATCTGCGATTGCCTTTTCAATCGCATTTGTCGGGGCATTTCCTTTCCAGACGCTGCTCGCATATTTTTCGCGGATCTCATCCCAGAACTTTGGGATCTCTACGTAGGACGTTTCTCCGTCAAATACTCTTGCAAAACCAATCACCTTAAAGCCGGTCATAGTTTTAATCTTGTAATCCATCTCATTACCTCCGTGAATAATTATTTCAACTTTCAAAGGAAGAAATGGTTTTATAGGTGCACCTTCACGCACCTGCGATGGAGTTACGCCATGAAAGCGTGAAAAAGCTTTTGTAAAGCTTTCAGGTGTCTCATAACAGTAACGGAACGCAATATCGATTATCTTTTCATCCGTTTTCTGAAGGTCCAATGCCGCCCGGTACAACCTACGGTTTCTCATATATTCACCCAGTCCATACCCGGTCATCACTGAAAATCCCTTCTGGAAAAAGAATGAGGACATAATAACCTGGTCGGCAACATCCTGCGCACTGATATCGTCTTCCAGATGTTCTTCCATATAATCAATAGCCTTCCTAATGCAAGTAATCCACTCCATATGTCGCACTCCTTCTCTTTGATGATCTCATTCTACACGGAGTTGCCAAAAAAATCCTGTCATTTTATGTTCAATTTTGTCCTAGATTAGTTTTATCTCTGGAAATGTTTTCCGTAATTGTTTTGGAAATGATTGTATTCATCATTTCTGGCAAAGACAAAGGCATAATGCGAATTCTTTTTTTCTTTTCGTAAAAATCTAAGGTACTCCTGTTGATAATCCACTGAAAACTTGTTATTTTCGTACCTTACTATCAATGGCACATCATGAAATCCTCGTTCAATAGTTTTCATATTCTCATCGTCTTTTATAGAGTCAGAAATCAAGCGCAACGGAATTCTCACCAGTTCAGACATGAAGTATTCCGCACTGTCCGGCATGTCTTTGCCAATAGTTGAAAGGTATGTACGCACCCACTCTTCTCCCAAGCCCGCCTTGGCATAATGATCTGCCGAGATAATGGAAGCAGAGAACTCAGGTAAATTCACTTTATTTCCGTATACGATCTTCTTGACGGTTTCCGGAGAAAGATAAAATTCTTCCGCAATCTCCAGGATAGATTTCCCCGCAGAATATCTGTTGCATATCAGTGAATTTCTTTTATTCAGTTTTTCACGATATCCGGATGCTTCTCCCCAGCCTTTTGTTTTAGTGCCCTTCGGTATATAAATTACTTTTCCTTCCGCGTACTTCTGCACCTCTTCCAAAAGGCTTGCCGGGAGAATATCCTTTGCATTTTCATATTTCATATTAATTTACTCATACGTTCTTCTAAAGCATTAATTGACCTTGTAATAGATTCACAGGACTCAAGATCATCTATGGATGCGTGCCACATCAAAGTGTGGATTCCTTTGAAATACGCCATACACAGAAAACGTTCTCTGAAATTCTTGATTTCAATGTTTTTACTTTTAGCATATTCATAAAGCTTTTCCGGTACCAGCAGATATGGCTTATTTAGATCCAGAATGGCGAAATCCATCATGTAATCCATTATGCCTGCTCTTCCCCAATCTGCGCAATATGTTTTTCCGGACTCATCAACTACCATGTTACAGAAAAACGTATTGTTATTTGCCAGATATCTCTGCCCTTCGCAGTAAGGAGCATATTCAAGTGCTTTGGCATAGATCTTATCAAAATAATCTTTTTTCAGGAAAGACGTCTCAAACATCTGTGTCCAGTTATGCCAGTATCCTTCTTTCTCCTCATTAAAGGTGTCTATGATAAACTCCTCTACTGTTTTATATGGAGCAATGTTGTTCTCATCAAATTCTCCGTATCCTGTAAGCGAAGAAATATCCGTTCCGGCAATCTCAAATATCATGTCAAAGAAATTCTCGTAGTTTTTCTCGAATTCTTCAACCGATAACTCGTTTGCATTTCTTCCCTTGGGGCTCATCTCAATCCTGTCTTTAGTCAGGTTTCTTATAAATATATCTCTGTTCATATTATCATCCTTTCGTTTTCAATTTTTTATTTTTTTGTATCAGCGCTTTTACAAGTATGATAATATCAGATTAAATCCAAAATGGAAATAGACAGAATAATTATAATTGATTTTTACTTATCTCTTTCTTTTCATTATCGTAAAATATTACAAATGAACCTGCTTTAGATTCTATAGAAACCCCATTCCAGCGAGGTTCCGCAAGACCAAGTTCTGCCGGTGTCGCTGACTCATAATCAACCTGCATACCTTCAATTCTGATCACTCCTGAATGTTTATGATCAACATTACTTTCTATAGTTACTACTGCACTGAGCGCTCTGTCATAAGGCACATAGCCGTGGAGGTGTTCATATTTTCGCATCAGATCAGCATCACCGTTTGGAACACCGATCCAAGGTCCGTAAGCGGAATTCAACGTATAGAACGGTACCTGATCGATAACTTTAAAGTCATCCCCATGATCATGTCCGTTCATGCAAAGCAGAATGTTTTTCCCTTTAAACAGGTCAAAGATTTCCTGCCTGTTTCGAACAGCACGATTCCGGAATTGATTCGTAAAGCTGTGATGAGAAAAAATCACATAATCCTTATCATCTTCTAACTCTTTTTTCAACCACTCCATCTCCTCTTTTGGAATGATAGGTGTATCCACTCCTTCACCCTTTATCTCAGGAAAGGAGTGTTCCTCATTTCCCTGCCTGTAATAGCACGAATTCAAAAAAAGAAATTTAATATCGCCATGAGTAAAAGAATAATACTGTTCCTTAAGCCCCAGAAATTCCATCGTCTTATACAGATCCACTTTAACATCGTGGTTTCCAAGCACCGTATAGAATGGCAAGCTGGAACTCTTAAGCTTTTCGAGCACATGATCATACTGCTCAAACGGTGCCGTGATATCCCCCAGAGATACAACAAAGTCCACATTTTCGCTCTTTGCTCTGCTCAAAATCTGCCGGATACGTTCATCACCATGTGTTGCATAGTCATAGTGTAGATCCGTGAAGGCCAAAAATTTGATCATAGTTCCCTCTCATAACAGAAAAAATCCTGTTCATACATATGACATTCACCTACGGTACGAAAGCCGAATACCTCATAACATCTGATCGCTTTGATGTTATGTTTGTTTACTAAGATGTGGATACCCTTGTAGCCTCTTCGTTTTAATTCGTCCATGGCGTATTGCATCATGATTCTTCCAAGTCCCTTGTTCTGGGCTTCGGGAAGGACTGCCACCCTGGCTACCTCGCCTTCAGGAGCAAGTGTTTTATCCCAGCAGGTGAGATTGTCAACATCTTCATCTTCCTCTAAGGAAATTGCAGCCTTTATTTTCCCATCCATTTTAAGTACAAACAGAGCATCTCTTGAAAGATCGAAATCTATTGACTCATTCGACGGGTATTCATCTGTCCACGGACAGTTTTCCCTGCCAATCTGGGCTTTATATAGGGATAGAATTTCTGCTCTGTCATTTTCTGTTGCTAATTTTATTTCATATTCCATGTTTCACCTCATCATGTGACAATGGGGACGGTTCTTTCTGTCACCATATTTTCCTCTTATTGAAGTATCTGCTCCATACAAACCTTGAGCGGTTTAAGTCCCAGCATCTCATAAAATTTCATAGCTCCGGGGTTGCAGTTCCAAACATTCAGCGTGATGTTGTAAAAAGCATTTTCTTTCGCGTATTCAACCACATATTTATATAACGCTTCGCCCACACCTTTTCTACGATGATTTTCATCAACACAGATATCATCGATGTACAGAGTCTTTATATCCGTCAGCACATTATCGTTTAATTCCTGCTTATGTATGCAGAAAGCATGCCCTATAACTGTTCCGTTTTCATCAGCACATACAAATACTGGAGTTTCGGTAGTCGATATTATTCTTTTAAGCTGATCCGCGTTATATTTTGTAGTCGGTCCTTTAAATATGTCGGGACGGCCATTATGATGCACCATATCCACCTGGACAAGGAGGTTCAAGATTGCAGGAATATCTTCATTGGTTGCGTGTCTTACCTTTAACATTTTTCTTTCCTTTCACGAGCAAATTCACGTGTTTTCTTATCTTTTCATGAACATCTTTTACGAATTCTTCTTCTGATAATGACCATAGATACGCGTACACTGGTATCCGATCTTCTTATAAAAATCATTTCCTCCGCCTGTCATTACCTCGGCGCCCAAAGGTCTTAAGATGCTGTCATGATGAGAAAGAGCAGCGGCCGCAAGTCCCTTATGCTGATGTTCGGGCACAGTGCAAAGTGGTTCCATGTAAGCAAGATGAGTCTTAGGGTTCCACCACATACCCGAGAAACAGACATAATCGTCATTCTCATCAGCTATGATCGTTGTGTACTCATATGTCGCATGAGGAGCAGGAGCTATAGTAGCACCCAACACATTCTGATATAATTCAAAAGGGCTTCTTCCTTCGTTCTTAGTCGGAATATCCCAATCCTTAAACTCTCCCAATTCCCATTTATTAAATCCGTCCCAAAGACACTTGGCAGTCTTCAACGGGTCTGATGCAGTCGGATCCACAAAGTGATATCCACTTGGAAGCGGATAATCAAGCTTACCCAGACGGAAGTCAAAATAATGTTCAGGTTCTTCGTAGGCAAGTTCAAAGCCTCTCGATTTTGCTGCTTCTATTAAAGCCGTCTGACCTGAGATAAGTACCAGTTCCGTAGGTTCGTCAAACTTTGGATAATTATTCTCTGCATATTCTATCATCTCTTTCGCAAGGAATTCATATCCGGGGCGAAGCACAAAATAAAGTGATGTAACAGGCTGCTCATAGAATACAAAAGCTACCGGGTTATCGCCGTCAAGCCAAAAACGGTTTAACCTAAGGAAATCCCTCTCCAGCCACGGAGAAGTTACCGCATATTCAAAAAACGGTTCGGCAGGACCGTTGCTCTCTTCATGGTTATAAACTTCAGTCATAAGCTTATATACCAGCTCTATATCTGTAAGTATTTGAAATTGCTTTGTTCTGATATTCATTTCTAACTACCCCTATAAATTAATTCACCTTTCATTTTTATTTGCCCGGACAAATTTCAATCAGAGAACCGTCCCTCTGATTGATTTAAATGTTCCCCGGAAACACGTATTCCAGGTTCTTCTTTGCAATTTCAACAAGCTTCAAAATCTTGGCAACAGATGTAGGGTTCTTATCCATCATATGAAAACGTGGGAAAAATCTGGTAATGTGAAGCGGAATATTTTTATTGTATTTTTTCTCCAGCGAAGCAACCCATCCGCTTAAACCAAACATCTCATCCTCGCTGTCGTTTTCTCCCGGAATAATCAATGTGGTAAGCTCAACGTGGCAGGTTTGTAGCGAATTTTCGATAAAGCTTTTTACCATCTCAAAGTCCCCGTCTATAACCTTTTTGTAGAACCTTTCTGAAAATGCTTTTAAATCTATATTCATTGCATCGATATAATCTTTTATCTCATTATATACTTTAAGACTTGCAGTACCGTTAGTTACCAATACGTTTTCCATTCCGGCTTCTTTTGAAAGTTTAGCCGTATCGCGCACATACTCATAACCGATAAGTGGTTCATTATATGTAAATGCCACACCGATATTGCCTCTGTTCTTTAACTCCAGCGCTCTTCCCACTATCTCTTCCGGTGAAAAATAATCAGCAGCATCTTTATAATCTAATGCCTCCTTTGACCAGGAAATATCACTGTTCTGGCAGAACGGGCATCTCAGATTGCAACCGTATGAACCAATGGAAAGCACTTTTTTACCGGGTCTGAACATTTTAAGAGGCTTTTTCTCTATCGGGTCCAGTGCCGCAGAGGTTATCCGTCCGTAATTGGCTGCAACTACAATGCCATCAAGACAGGTTCTTCCACCGCAAAAACCTGTCTTGCCTTCTTCTATTTTACATTGCCGAAAACAAACGTCACATACTGGCATATCACACCTCATCCGTCCTCACTTCGTTCGGCCACCTTCCCCTTAAGGGGAAGGCTTTTGTGACAAAAAGAACCGTCCCCATTGTCACCTAATAATGCCGTACTACTTCAAAACGATACAAATCTATATTGCTGCCGGGAGTGATGCCGCCCTTACGCATAGCGATGGATATCTGCTGTTCCACGGTATCCACCCCCTCAAGGTCAGGCAGGAGAAGTCCCTGCTTGTATCCGCTCCTTACTATTACACCATATCTTTTAACATCTAGCTGTTCTTCTGATTCTATCCTTTCGGGTTCTGAAAGTACATCCACATTTATATCCAGCCATTTAAGTTCATCTACTTCTACCGGATCAAATCGGTTATCCTGCGATACCGCACTTATTGCATTCCTGATTATTTCTTCCGCAAGGTTTTTCCTGGTAGAAAGAATTGTACCAATACATCCCCTAAGTGAACCGAATTTATGAACCGACACGAATGCTCCTGCTTTTGTATCAAGCATTTCTTTCGGTACCCAATCAGGTACTTCCAGGACTTTTCTTTCTCTTACATATTTTTCGGCCGAAGCTCTGGCCAGTTTTACATAAGCATCAGATTTTTCCTGTTTCTCCTTTAAAAGCTTATCCTCTGCTTCAAGTCTCTTTTCAAGGAAATGCCTGTCGTCATCAGGCCCTAAAGGCATAAATGAGCATATACCATATCCGACACCTGTCACATCCTCATGTGAATATTGCTTCGCTTCAACATCTAAACCGTCAAGTGCGCCGGCCATTATTACAAAGGATTTATGTCCGCATTCTGCTGCCTTATTGCAGAAGTTTTCATCAAAATCAAATAATTCGCCAAAAGCGGCTCTTGAACATACATCCATTATGCGCTCATCATATACAGGTCCTTCTTCAGCAAACCCATATGGTCCGTAACTCTGAAGCTTATGTGACAGATCACCGCTGGCAACATAAACTACGCGTCTGTCCAGCTCGCTGGCGGCCTCTTTTATCATCATTCCATATTCGTAATGCTTCAAAAGATCAAAGCCTGAAAGACCGGTCCTTACAAGTTTAAAGTCAGTATATTTTTTTGTGATAAACCATAATGGTACCATCGTGCCATGATCAAGTTCCCTCTTCTTTTCGCCAAGACATCCTGCAGGAAATCCCGTGCCCATTGCCTTATTAGCAAGAAGATTTACAAACTCTGCGTCATATTTTACTTCAAATTTCACCTGGGGTGCTCCGAATTCGGCAAATGAGCCTGTAGCCTTAACTCCCGGTGAAATATGAAAATAATCCGAATACATCACACTGTGCGGGCTTGAAATTATAATCGTCTCAGGTTTTAATTTTGCAATTTCATCTGCCACTCTTTCATAACTTTCTATCGTCTTTTCAACCTGTTTTTCACTTCCATGTCCTACCGCCGGAACTATCATTGGCGGATGCGGTACCATAAATGCAGCTACTACTCCCATCTTGCACCTCCTTTTTTGTTACAAACCATTACTACTATTAAATCACATTGGAATCAATCACCTGTTCAGTTTTGATATAGTCGAAATCATCGGAATACCTACCGGACAGACATTCATGCAGGACAGTGATTTCGAGCATGACTTTCCGAAGTACTCCGAATATGACTTTTTTATTTCTTGCGTCTTCTCGTAATTCCTTGAAGCTACCAGATAACAGTCATTTGCAAAAGCGGCTCCAAAAAAATTCATCCCATTTATATAATTGGGACATACCTCCATACATAATCCACACTTTAGGCATTTTGCAGCCAGATACTGAATCTCGTGTTCTTTTACATGTTGTGAATGTTTTTTCCCTTCTTTATCGTTAGGTACATTATACTCACCGATAAACACATTTGTTTTCTTCAGATTTTCCTGTATGGATGACCTGTCCACCAACAGATCATGTACTACAGGAAATTTCCTCAAAGGACGTATTGTAATTTTATCCCCTTTTAAATCTTTCAGAAATGTTTCACAAGCCAAAGCTGGAACATTATTTATCACTATGGCGCAGGCGCCGCAAACGCCCTGCAGACAGGAACATTCCCACCCTATCCTCGTTGTCTTCTTTCCTTCAGTAGTTACTATATCATCATTATAATTAATATAGTCCAAAAGCGCTGCCACAGAAATATCCTTTGCCCCGTCATAATCGAATTCCTCAAAATATGGTTCTGAATTTGGAAACTGCTGCCGCAGAATTTTTACTGTCATTCCCTATTTCCTTCCTTACATCAAAACTATTTATTTGCAAATCAGTTTTCAAACTCTCTTCTATCGTCTAACCATACATTATATTTTCCGTTATCAAACGAAATCAGTGAAGCATAAGCATAATCTTCACTAATTTCGGGATAATCGCTTCGAAAATGTGCTCCGCGGCTTTCTTTACGTGCCTTTGCCATAGTTAACGCAGCTCTGGCCAAAGTCAACATAGCTGTAAGACTATAATTAAAATATGGCAAAACACTGCTGTCATATTTTATCTGGTCAACAACGGACAGATCATAATCTATATCATTAATTCCTTCATTCAAAACCTTTTCATCTCTGACAATACCCATTTTCTTTTGCATGGTTTCAGCCAGCATATCGCGAATATACATAGCCGGAAACGGACTTGCAGATTCAAGTTTACTTAAAAGGATTCTCTGCTCTTCATTAACTACTTCTGTAAACTCCGGACTCTGCTCATTACCGGGTCTGTTTGATATTTCTTCAGCTGCTACATTCCCGCTATGGATAGCGGCTAAAAGAGAATTCCCTCCCAGACGGTTTGCGCCATGATACATGGATGCGCATTCTCCCACCGCAAAAAGATTTTTTATATTTGTTTCATGGTTCAGATGTACTGCCAAGCCGCCCATAAAGAAATGAACAGACGGCGAAACAGGTATTGATTCTTTTGTAATATCTATATTTCTGTATTTTTTACATAGATCTCTGATTTCCGGAAGGCGTTTATCAATGATATTTTTATCAAGGAAAGAAACATCTAAAAATACCTCTCTGCCGGCAGCATAAATTTCCCTTGAAACTATGTCTCTTGTCATCAAATTTCCGCCGGGACCGTATTTCTCCTCCATAAAATATATCCGGTTATCTTTTTTATCCGATGTAATATCAGAATTACTTTCTTCGGAATTTTTTAAATAAAACAGCCTGCCGCCTTCACCTCGAGCTGCCTCAGAAATAAGCATTTTTTTCTGTGAGGTTTCTATCGTAGTCGGATGATACTGTATAAACTCAAGATTTTTTAGAATTGCCCCCTGCATGAAAAGCTTCCCGGCTGTATAACCGTCACATTGCGTAGAACCGGTGGTTTTCCCGAATAATGTATTCTGTCCGCCCGTAGCCACTACTGTAGCGTCGGCATAAACAGCCTCCAGCTCATAAGTATGTTCATCAAAGAAAACCGCACCATAGCATATACCATCCTTGATAAGAGCAGAATGAAAGCATTTTCCAAGCATACGCGTAACAAGTCCGCAAGCCTCATATCTGCGCAGTTCCATAATCAAAGCCGACACTATCTGTTTCCCTGTAGATGAACCGCAATAATATGTTCTTTTATGTGACTGACCGCCAAAAGCTCTCCTCATCGACTGCTCTTTTTCATCTACAGAAAATACTGTTCCTATACTTTCAAGATAACTGATGATACTATCTGCATCCTGACACAGTCCTGTGACAGCATTTTCCCCATTTATATAACATCCACCTTTAAGTGTATCTTCTATATGGCTCTCTACCGAATCTCCCGATTCGTGTTCAGCTCTTACTGCGTTAATACCTCCCGCTGCCATCACGGACTGAGACCGTTCCGACGGAAACGGAGATAAAATTTTAACATGCATGCCTTTCTCAGCACAGCGGATGGCACAAGTCATACCCGATATACCGCTGCCGATGATCAAAATTTCTTTCATTCGCTGCCTCCTCTTATGATGCAAAAACAAAACCTTCCTGCTTTGTATCCGCTTTCACATCATTTAAAAAACATAGAGAACTGCGTCTTAACAACTGCAAAAACTGCAAATACAAAAATCAACGCTCCGGCAATATATATGATTTTATCCAGCTTTTTCTGTTTTTGCGGTGAAGAAAGAAGCCCCAAAGTGATAAATGCCTTAGATGCCGATGTCACAGTATGAATTATAATAATGGCATAAAATAGAATCTGGCAAAAAATCACTGTATAAAAAAGAATCATTTTGTTTTCTTCAGCACTGCTTTTCAGAAGATTAAATGTATTAAGGTGTAAAATAAGCAAAGGAAATATCAATGCTGCCGATACACGCTGAATAATAGTCCTCTTGTTCTGTTTTGGATATAAATCCAGTCTGGTACCATCCCCCATAAGAAAAACCGATATCATCCCACATATACCGTGTAAACATGCAAGTACCATTATCGGCATGGCGGTAATGGTTTTTAGTGTAGGATTATAATAAAATGCTAAATAACAATACACATTATACCCAATATGTATCAAAATAAAAAATATTGTTAACAGTGATAATACCGCATTTATCTTCTTGAGTTTCAAAACATCTACCTTCTTCCTCAATCACCGGGACGGTTCTGTGATTGATTTTTCATTCATCCAAAGCCCTTAATTTTCCTTGTTTTTTTGCGATTCGTTTTTCAATCAGAGAACCGTCCCTCTGATTGACATAATGACATTGGAGCTGTCTCTTTTGTGTTGCTGAAGGCTCATCCCAGATCACTTTGATTATCGCCATTTCCTCAAGCGTTATTTTCAAAGTGCCAATTTGGCTCTTTGAATCTGGCACTTTGGCACTTTGAAAATCATTATTGTTCAATTCCTTATAATCAACATGTATTTAATAATAAATACTGCTGTAGATCTTGTATTACCTTCACAGAATGGATGTATTTGCCATATTCCTGATGTAAATTTTGATATATTTCGTAATCAATTACGTATAACATCAGCTACTCTGGAATTATCTGATTTTGCCGCCGCCATATCTTTTGTACAAAACGCAGATGATGCAACCTTACAACGATTACTCAACTATTATCATCGGCTTAAAGCCAACGACTAGTTATGCTTTTATCCTTGATCCGATAATAATTTTCCATATCAACCTTAAGGTGAACAATATTCATCCGACCTACACTTCGTGAGAAGGCAACATGTCTCAACATGTGAACTGTAGGGGAACTGGTCCACAGGCTGCACTTCTTTTAAGATGAATCCCTGTTCTTCAAGATATGCTATATCTCTTGATAATGTAGCCGGATCACAGGAAACATATACAATTCTCTCCGGCTCCATCTTTACTATGGCTTTAAGAAGTGTTTCATCACATCCCTTTCTGGGCGGATCAACCACTATCACATCAGCCTTTAAATCAGGGTTTTCCCTAAGTTTTTGAGGCATCACCTCTTCTGCTGCACCGCATATAAATTCCACATTTTTAATTCCATTTATCTCGGCATTCTTTTTTGCATCCTCTATAGCCTGCGGTACTATCTCTACTCCAAATACCTTCTTTGCTTTCTGCGCCATAAAAAGGGATATTGTCCCAATACCGCAATAAAGATCCCAGATTGTTTTTCCGTACAGTTCATCGGATAGTGCCACTTTATCTTGAATTTTTACATCACAGTCTGCTGTTAAATTTTTGAAATGATCTTTCTTTTGTGCATATTCAAGGGCAGTAGAATACAACTTCAATGTTTGCACAGGATTTACTTGATAAAATGATAAAGGTGATATCCTGTATTCCAGGTCTCCGATATAATCAGTAAAGTATGGCTTTCCATAAAGTGTTTTGACCTGAGCACCTAGAATAACATTTGTATTTTCAGTATTTATATTTAAAGAAAACGATGTTAAATTATAGTAAGGCATAGCATTTTCAGATAAATCCCTATTATAATTCTCAATACATGCCACAAGTAGATTTTTCAGTTCTTCCCAATGAGGAAGCTCCTTTCCGTTTATAACAATACAAACCATAACCTCATGTGTACGGAAACCTACACGTGTCAGGATGTGACGAACTAAGCCATGTCCATTTTTTTCAATAATCCCATTGTTTTTTCCGGGATTTTTTCTTTTTAATGTCCTCGATAGATTCTCTTTACTTTTTGGTTCCTCATATGCAGGAATTGAAAATTTCACCATAAAATCCCTGACAGTTTTCATGATATAATCTGTCAGTTCATGCTGGATCATACATTTTTCCGTAGAAATAATGGAATGAGTATGTCCGGCATAAAAACCTGTAATTATATTTCCTTCCTTATCTGAACCTACAGGAAACTGCCCTTTGTTACGATAATGTAAGGTATTCTCCATCCCGATAATCCTGTGAAAAATGACACTGTTTTCAATCAGAGAACCGTCCCTCTGATTGATTCTTCCGGGATCAACCTTTCCGAGTCTTATTATGTCGTTAAATACCTTGGATTCTTTAATTTCAAGCTGCTTTTCGTAGGAAATGTTTTGCAGCTGGCAGCCTCCGCATTTTCCCGCTATCGGACAGGGTGGATTAACACGAAAAGGCGAAGGCGTAATCACCTTCACCAGTCTCGCATAGCCATATGTTTTCTTTAATTTTGTAGCTCCGGCCAAGATCCTGTCACCCGGGAGTCCGCCCTTTATAAAGAAGGTCATCCCATCGTACTTTCCTATCCCTTCGCCGTCATTTCCAATATCGGTAATGTCTATCTCGAATTCATCGTTCTTCTTCATATATCATATCTCGTCCGTTAAATTCTCATAAAGCCGATTCATTAACCTTTTGTCAATTTTGTAATATTGGCTTTACTTAAAGATTAAAGATCCTTGCTAAGCAGGATAGCGCCATGAGAAGGAATCTCAAAGCCTTCTTCCTTGCTAACGGTCTTCCATGACCAGATTTCCAATGCCCCATCAAATGTTTTAGCTATCCTGTCAAACGGAGCCTTCTTTTCTTCATCCGAGATATTGAAAATTGCAGCATACTTTTTGCTGTCGGATTCCGCCTCCCAGATAATGAAATCATCATCCCTATAGGTTTCAGATGAGGCCGTTATCTCATTCTTCATC
Source organism: Lachnospiraceae bacterium (assembly GCA_017542245.1). Taxonomy (GTDB): domain Bacteria; phylum Bacillota; class Clostridia; order Lachnospirales; family Lachnospiraceae; genus RUG11977. The sequence goes on along the minus strand of JAFXXN010000144.1, from coordinate 60,403 downwards.
CTGTAAAGAGGCTCTTTTGTAAGAAGTTCCATAGTTTTAGCATCAAGCTTTGTGAGCTCTGCACCGATCATTAGAGGAGCACGGAAAATGCACCAGAGAGTGAGCATGGTCTTCTGCTCATCAAATGTAAAATTAGTATCCCTCTCGGCACCGAATCCCTTTCCGAGCTTGCCCATGGGCAACATATCACAATCAGGATAACCTCCCTCTTTTACAAACGGCTGCCACTTTTTGCATCTGTCGAACATATCCAGAAGAAGGCTCCATTTATCCCAGAAGTCATCGGTGATGCGCCACATATTGGCGTTCTCATGGTAAAACTCCTGCTCGTCTAAAATAGCTGGTCCCGGTGAAAGACTGAGTACAATCTTCCTGCCGCATTTCTCTATAGCATTATGCAGAAGCCTGATCTCATCCTTGCTTGAGGCTGCATCCATACGGCAGATATCATCACATTTGATAAAATCCACTCCCCATGATGCATAAAGCTCCAATAAAGAATCATAATATTCCTGAGCTCCCTCTGCCTTAGGATTTACACCATACATATCAGGATTCCAGAAACATATTGAATTCGGATTTGCAATCATATTTGCAGTTACATCTGTTCCCTTGATCTTTGTCCTCATATAAGCCGAACGTCTCGGAATACCTCTCATAATATGTATTCCAAACTTAAGTCCCAGGTTATGAACATATTCTGCAAGAGGTCCAAAGCCTTTTCCGCCCTTGGAAGATGGAAATTTCTTAGGATCCGGATGTAATCTGGAATATTCATCCATCTCTACCTTAGCAAAAGGAATATACTGGAACATATCCCTGCGCTCACCTTCTTCATTATAATACCAGGCTATATCCACAACTATATATTCCCATCCAAATTCCTTAAGATGCTTTGCCATAAAGTCAGCATTCGCTTTAACATCAGCTTCCGTAACCGATGTATTATAGTAATCGTAGCTGTTCCACCCCATCGGCGGCTTTTTTAACCATTTCTCCATATATAAACCTTTCTTCTATGTTTGATTTTTTTGTGTTAATCTGATTAACATCCCTTTAATTATACTTTGAAAATATATTTATTGCAATAAAAATTTCCAATCTGCCCACAATTGATTTATCCGTAAAAATGATGTATAATGGTAAAAATTGTAAAAACGGAGGACAAAGTCATGATGGACATTATCCAGCTTAACGAGAACACCTACATGGTCGAGGATGACAGAGTGCGCTACTTTATCATCGAAGGAACCGAAAAGGCTTTTATGGTAGACAGCAGCATGAATAATACTAACGCTATCGATGCTGCCAAGAAGGTTACCGACAAGCCTATAGAGCTGATTAACACTCACGCTGACAGGGATCATATAGCAGGAAATATTGCTTTTGATAAAATATATATGCATCCCGCTGAAGAAGAAAACTATAGGAAAAACGGAGGTCAAGGTACCATCATTCCGATAAAGGGAGGCGATATCCTTAATCCTGGCGGCCGTCCTTTAGAGATTATCGATATGCCCGGACATACACCCGGAAGTATAGGAATTCTTGATATAAATAATAAAGTTCTTTATTCAGGTGACTCCGTTCAGTCAGGAATTATTTTCATGTTCGGACAATATAGGAATATGGAAATCTATATACAGAGTCTTAAAAACTTAAAGGCATATGAAGGAAGATTTGACACCATCTATCCCTGCCATGATAAATGTCCGGTATACCCGGACCTGATACCAAAGCTTATAGAAGGCGCTGAGCAAATCCTTGCCGGTAAAGTAGAAGGAAAAGATATGGATCTGTTTGGAAATAAAGTAAAAATGTACAAATTTGATTATGCAGGCTTTTTCTGCGAACCGTAATTCTATATTTATTTTTATATTTTTACACCTCATCTGTCTGTTTTGAAACCACTTTACCAGTGAGGCATTTCAACCACTTCATGGTAGAGATAATCCCCTAAAAGGGGAAGGCTTAATAGAAAAATAGGAGATATCCAAATATGGAAATACAATATCGTAAACTTGAACCAAATGATCTGGACACCTTTATTATGATGCGTATCTCCCAGCTCAGAGAGGAAGGCGCAACCGAAGATATAGACCTCGTGCCTTTTCTTAAAGACTACTATCAGCGCCATATGTCCGATGGAACTTTTGTTTCATGGTTAGCAGTTGATGGTAAAAAGATCATCGGAACCAGCGGTATGTCTTTTGTTGAAAAGCCCCCCTATTATGGCTGTCCGACCGGCAAAATAGGACTTCTTTCAAGCATGTACACCGATCCAAATTATCGTCGTATGGGTATAGCCAAAGAGTTACTTTCAAAAGTAGTTGAAGAAGCCCGAAGTTATGGGTGCGGTACGGTGCAGATCACCGCATCGGATATGGGCGTGCTTCTATATACAGATTTCGGATTTGTAAAAAACAACAATTTCATGCAGTATAAATTATAACGAAATTTAAAATCTCCCCATCTCCTAGCGTAGCCTAAGAGGTGGAGAGATATTTTCATGCGAGGTTCAAGCCCCGACTAAAACTATATGCATATCGTCTTTATCTGAAGTTTTTATATACTTCCTTACCGTTTTTATCGGTTATGGAAAATCTATTATTGTATACTCCGGTACCGCTTCCTTTAATCTTTTCAAATATATCCTGGTTTAAGGAATATCCTTCTTCAGTAGTTAAAACTAATTTAACCGTCAGATTGTCATCATTTTTTATATCATAGTTCTTATCAACCGGTATGCTGCAATCCCCTAAACTTTCCGCCATATAAGGCATAGCATCGATATTTTCCAGTACTTCTCCGTTCTTTTCGATAACAAGCTTAGCAGATGCGATATGATACTGTACCTTGTGATATGAGAACATATTGACAGTACCTATTGAAACATTGTCAGAATTATGAAAAATATCAACACCCGCATTGTAAAGCGACGGAATTACCAGCTGCCAATATTCATCAGCGTCATCATTCTCAGGGAACGGCGCTTCAACATAACTCAAGTCCCCCTCTTTTATAGAAAATGTTGTACTGCTTTCCGAGTATGCAAACAGATTAATCTTAGTTTCCGCTTCAAAAATTCCTTCTGCCTTTTTATTCATATCTACCTGTGTACCATCAGGCAATGTGAGTTTTACTGCAGTTGTATCGCTGTATGTTTTTAAACGTATATTATGTTTGATGATACATGTATTGTCTTCTGCATTTACGTCACTAATATATCTGTTATATGACTGTATCCTGCTGTTTACTTCTGTCATATCAGTCTTAAGTTTTGACACCTCAGATGACAGTGAAGATATCTGTGATGAAACATTTGACTGCATATTGGAGATTTCCTGCTTTATGTCGGAAATACTGCCAAGGCTTATAACTATCCAAACCAGCAGTATAAGCATCACCACTTTCATTATCACATTAAAAGTGTCCGCCGGTGCCGGGACTCCTATATGTGCTCCGCTCATTTCTCCTGCAAGTGCCTTATTGACCTTTGATCTATATATTTTATAAATAACTACTCCTATAATAATAGCTACACATACCAATGCTGCTATTCCTGCGATTCTTATTCCTGAAACTCCCATTTTATTATTCCTTTCATAAATTAAACATTATTAAACCCTATTTGTTATACTTAAATCTTCATATGTTCCCTAAATGAATGATAATAACCTCTCGTAACATCTACCAGGGACTTATCCGTCATTTCAAGTACAAATTTCATAGAAAGTGTTGGTCTTATCCTTTTTATCTTCTTTTTGGATATGATACACGAGTTGCTTACCCTTAAGAAATCCCTTCCGGCAAGTTCCTGTTCCAAAACATACATCCTTTCGGATGCCCTGAACACCTCTTGTTCAGTATGAACATCCATATTCCTGCCGTAACTTTCGATAAAAACAATGTCCGTAACAGGTATCCTCATACGGTCTCCGACATCATTTTTTACATTTAAAAACTCAGTCTGTCCAAACCTTTCTATAAGTTCAAGATCTGCATCTTCATCTATATCTATTCCATGATCGCAAAGTTCGTTTTTTATTTCATCATATCTTTTCTCACTTACTGAAAGCCTGACCTTCAAATTACTCATCCTCCTGTATAAATTTGGGCTTTAGCCTGATAACTCTGTTCTTTAATAACAGAGCTTCGTCCTAAGAAATTCAGCGTATCATGTTTTTTCCTTAGAACTTTCAACGTTGATAATTTGATTATAATAACAAAAAAAGAAAATGCAACCCTTTTGTCATGGATTGCATTTTATCTGTCATACTTTATACGTATTATGTTTATATTCCTCAAAACTTAAGTTATTTTCATCCTTTTCAAAAGAAGAATCAACTTAAGTCTTAATCATCTTCTTTAAGGCTTTTAATGATTCTTATAAATCATCCTGCCCATGCGGGATTTGTAACAAGTGAATCACCATCCATGCCGGATTTAAATTCAACATCTATCCAGCCTACACTCTCTTCACCGCCAATCACATCTACAAGTGCATAAACAACAGTGCCATTATTGTATTTTAACTTAGTAAGGTGAATTTCGGTTCCTTTCTTCAAAGTACCGATAACTTCGGTACCATCAGCATCCTTATATACTTCTACGTCTTTAGCCAGGTTAAATGTAATAAGATAATCGCCCCAGATTTCCTGAGGAATTGTATAAATCTGATCCTTAGGTTTAACTTCCTTAAGTTTCTTATTCTTGATCTTATTATTGGTTGTTATATAGAAGCAGTTTCCGCAGGCGCAAGTAGCTGATTCATACATCAGTACTTTATTTCCTTTTTTCTGAACATCTACAAGTTTTTCTCCGCCAAGTAACATACCTGTATCAAACAGAAGTGTCAGCTTTTTATCCTGATATCTGTAAGCTTTAATATTATGTTCAAATTCAAAATCATAATCAATTATGACTTCCTTGTACTCATCCTTAGGATTGATATCATAAATCATTACGGTAGCAGAGTAAAATGTTTCTTTCTTTCCAAGTTTATGGGAATATGCGGACTTACCATTTATATCAATACCAGCCCATTTTAAATCATACCCGTCAAAAGTTAAGGAATAACTGATTTTTTCTTTTGTCCCATCCCCATCAAGGTCATATTTGTAGGTTTTGTCAGGCGCTAATTCTTTTTTGGAAAATTTAGCAAAAACCTGATCATTTGAAGTGAGTGCTATAAATAATGCCAATATTGCACAGCCTAAAGTAATTTTAAGTAATCTCTTCATATTTTCCTCCTAAAAATTTTATTTGGTGTCCAAACTACCTTCTGTAATAATACTATAATTTTGGAAATTATGCAATATAAAGAGTAATTTTATTATCAGTTTTTCGCAATTTTCTTCTTCATCTTTTTTCAACCTTAAAACTGCAAATCAGTTTCAAAAATCAAACCTCACTCTTATCGTATTCCTGTTTAGCTTTCTTCATTTCAATATCTGTAAAAGCACATAGTTTTACATCTATATCGTAGTCAGGATTATCTTCTGTAAACTTCTTATATGCTCTTATACACTGCTTGGTTGATTCTGCTACGGGATTAGGAAGGTCTCCGCCAAAAATACTTGAACTGATCAGAGGAAATGATATGCTGTGATACCCATTATCCTTCATTACTGAAAGTGAGTTGTAATACGCATTAAAAAGTTCATCAAATGCAGTAGGAGTTACTCCAAAGTTGGGACCGACAGCATGGATTATGGCCTTAGCGTTCTTCATGTTGAAAGCCGGACTAATAACAGCTTCACCGTCATGCAGCGGAGTCTTATACTTATCACATGCTTCTGTAAGTTCTCTTCTCCCGGCTCTGGAGAAAATGACACCGCAGATACCGCCGCCTTCCCACAGCCTGGAATTTGCAGCATTTACAACAACATCTGCTTCCTGATCTGCACACGATGCATTTATAAGTTCAAATTTGTTCATATTGTATATCTCCTTTTTTTGCTATCGATCACAACTATACTTATTCAGCCAGCTTTCCCATCTTCTTTCCGGTCCTCGCAAATATAAGTGCTTCATCAAAGGAACATATTATTCAAACCACCTTAGCAACTCATCAAAACCGCCCTTATCGTAAATAAAGATATCACGGTTTTCAGAATTTATCAGGCAGTCGGTCAGTAAAAATGTCTTTATTCCGAGCTCTGATGCGCACATATCCTCATTTACATCATTTCCTACCATAACACATTCTTCTGCCTTCAAGCCCAATATTTCCAGAATTTCACTGTAGTACTTTGTATTAGGCTTGCAGAAATGTGAGTTCTCGTAGGATGTAATATAGTCGAAATCATCCGGATTAAGTCCTGCCCACTGCATCCTTTTTTTCTGTGCGGTTTCGGGAAATACAGGATTAGAAGCAAGTACTATCTTTAAACCTTCCGATTTCAGTTGTTTTACTATTCTGTCTGAAGCAGGATTGTTGCCACAGACCTTTTTTACATTATCGAATTCGTTCCTGTAAAACTCATCAAATATTTCTCTGTCACTTAAGGCTTCTTCCCCGAATATGCCGGCAAAAGTTTTCCAGAACACATCTTCATTAGTTCCATTTGCCTGGTTCTTCACCATCGCGTGTGTGCCTGCCCAGACTCCTTTCACCAATTTATCGTAATCATAGCCATATGGTGCCATCTTTATGCAGAGCTCTTTAAAATATGCTTTGACAAATATCTCCTGATCCATCGGAAGAAGTGTCCCATCCAAATCAAAGAATACTGCTTTAATCTCTTTTTGCATTACTGTCTGTCCTCGTTTTTTCAATTGATTGTTTATGGTCAATGTCACCTCGGAAAAACCTTCAGCGTTTTCGAGGTAACAAAACGGTGCTCCGCATCTTCAATTATGTTATACTGCTCTTTGTATAATCATAAAAATCTCCCGGCTTATAAGCCGGGGAAAATATCTTCGTCCTCTTCGTCTGTTATTCTTTCGAACGTTACCTTTTTGTTTATACCTGACTTCTTGATGAGCTTAACAATTCTATTGAAATTGCTCTCATCTGCCTTGATCTTTATGACCACATCAGTATTAATCCCTTTAAATGCCTGCTTTCCGACTTCAGTTATCTTATCAGACTTGATTATTATAGTCTTGAGTGTTTTATTATTCTTGAACGCCTTCTTTTCTATAACATTTATCGGGCGGTTGCCATACAGATAATCATCAATGACAACTTCCGTACCGTCAGCACTGTAATCCACGCTGGATATATGGTATGTACCGTCAGCGTCTCTGACATCCTTTACTGACCATAAAGAACCTTCGTCCATCTTACGGATAATTTCTACGCTGCTTTTGTCAGGATATGTAATTTTCTTCTCATATTTGTCGTATTCTGTGTCTGCATTAGTAATCTTGCTGATATAGATTTCCGTACCGTCGGGCTTTGTAGTTGTTTCAACTAGCTTGGTATGGCCTTTTCCGTCATCGGCTTTACCCATGGAATACTCTGTACCGTCTTTTTTGCGAGAAGCTTCAGAATACCATTCTGTCCCTTCTACAAAACTATATGAAGTAAGCTTACCGGTATTGTCAGGGTTAGCCAGTTCATATAAGTGTTGAATTAATACACCGTCCTGTTTTAAAAAAGCTTCACTGATCGTCTTCCCGGAAGGATATTCTGACTCTTTGATTTCATAAGTCATTCCTTCGGTCATTTCTATAAATGTATTTACAGTCTTGGTTCCTTTTTTTGAAATCTTTTCAGTTATTGTTTCTTTCTGAATAAAATTTCCATCTTTATCTGTGGTTATGTTTACCGTAACGGTTTTGTTTTTCTTTTTTTCGGTTTTACTCGTAGTAACGGAATCTTCCGGCAGCTTCGGTTTAGGGAAATCATATGCGAAAGCTGAAGTCGCTCCTGCCATAAGAACTGTTATCAATAAGACCATCAGAAAAACTGTGACCTTTTTCATATATTTCATCTGCTGCCTCCTTTTATATTTATCAAATTTCCACAACTATCATCTGCATATAATATAACATAGTAGAAAATATCCCCACCTCTTAGCGTAGCGAAGATAGGTGGAAAATCTTCGTTTCATCCGGGGTTCAAGTCCCAACTAAAATAAGATGCTTCGCATCCTGATTTTTTTTCTTCTAGAAAAATTTAGCCGATCCGTCTATCTCCCTGTCGCGTCTCGGTGATGACTGTTTAGCGCCGTACCCAAGAGCGATGACTGCGGTAATCTGCTCTGTTTTAGGTATATTGAATTCTTCACGGAGCAATCTGGCATCCCTTAATCCCATGATCAAAGTATCAAGGCCTCTTTCTTTTGCAGCAAGTATAAAATAAGCGTTATTAAGACCCAGATCATATGCTCCCCACTTATTGCTAAGCTCATCTTCGGCAACACCGCCGTTAAAGCCTGATATATCCTTTACAAATGTTGTGATGACAAGTGCTGCATTTTCCGAGCTTCTGTTATTGAACTCCGGCAAAGCTTTCCTCACCTTTTCTATTGCCTCAGGAGTGCATGCCACATAATATCTTGCAGTCTGTGAATTTTTCCATGAAGGAGCCTGATACGAAGCTGTGATAATCTCTTCTATAAGTTCCTTCGATATTTCCTTATCAGGAGCATAAGTCCTTACTGAACGTCTCTTTAATATCAATTCATTAAAATCCATAAATTCTTCTCCTCCTATTATGAAATTTCATAGAATCAGTATACACTTTTTTACTTACATTGTCTATATCTTCTGCAAAAAAATAAGGATGTATCATTCCAGTGGTATCACTATTCACAGTCAAATAACATAAAATGACACACTTGTATCTTTTATGTGATTATGATACAATACAAAAAAGGAATTGTAAATACCGTTTGCGAAAGATACACAAACTTGCAGAAATGTGTCATTTTCAACGAGGAAAACAAAGATGAATAATTCAGATAATCCGTCAGCTATAAGATCAAAAAAAGAAATAACCCAGGCTCTCCTTACACTTATGCAGATGTACCCTTACAGCGAGATATCCGTTAAGCAGATAATCCTTGAAGCTAAATTAGCCAGGAAAACCTTCTACCGAAACTATGAATCAAAAGATGATGTTCTTATATCAATGATAAAGGAAACCCTTCATAGTTATTACAATATTGTCGATACAGGATACGGCGATGTGCTTTCAACTGTATTCTCCTTTGCTGAAAAAAACAAAGAAATTCTTTTATTACTTGATAAAAACAATATGCTGCATATTGTGCTTCAGTGTATGAACGAATACGGTCCCTTATTAAGAAGCGAATTTGTCTCTGAATCCAATCCTTTTAATATACTGTTTGAAGGACTCGATTCCAACTATCTTATGGCGTTTAATATAGGGGCGTTTTGGAATGTAATATCTATGTGGATACATCGCGGAATGAATGACAAGCCGGAAGATATAATGTCTATGATAGATCAGTATCTTAAAAGAGCACGTTCTCTCCAATAAAATCTCCCATTATCATAAAGAGCATTTCTAAATATCCTGTGCAATTTAAAAATTACTCTTTAATAATTCTATAATACTTAGAAAAATACTCTGCGTCTACAAAATTAAATTCCACTGCAGTTATATTTTCGTTTTCATCTTTCTTAACAGAATAGAAAACAACCGTGGCATCCGAAGCTGCCGTCTCCTCCGTGCCCCATAAAGAAGCCGAAAAGTATTTGTCCGGATCCTCCGGACTTATATGCAACATGCCGTTATCTAAAAGGTATCGGATCTCCTCTGACTTTGGATCATCCTTACGCCATATTTTTAATGGTTTTGCGACCTGCTCATACCAGTCATCTTCAATGTGCTTATGATTCTTCAAAAACCAGTTTCTTTCACATGGCTGAGGCCATCCCCTGTATTCCACTTTAAAAAAGTCTCCGGCTTTTGCAATCTGTCCCTTTCCTTCCGTAGCCTCAAGAGAAAAAAGTTCGTATTCTCCGTTAGAAAGTATACGGATTTTTCCGCATTGGACCATCTGCTTTTCCATTTCTGAACCAATTCCCAGTTCCCATGCCTGACACTTTATGTTTTCTTTAATCGCGTATGCCATCTTATTTACCTTTCGTTAATAACCAAAGAATTTTTTCAGTTCCTTATTGGGTGCAAGATCTTTTTTCTTGAGTCCAAATGAACTGCCGGGAACTATTTCCAGATATCTGTCCAAAAACTCCCCATACGTTTTTGCTTCAAAGCAGTCAGGGGTAATAAAGAATTCCCTGCTGCCGCCCGTCGTCCGGTCTCCGGCCTGTACATATACCTTATAGTCACCTGACTTAAGTTTATATACGATATATTTTTCCAAACCCCATCCGTTTGCATCAACTCTTCCAAAAGGTACTGCATACTCTGCCACAACGGAATTTTCTTTGAGCGCCGCCTCCTGATATTCATGCTCCATATTTTTCAACAGATTTTCAGCAGTGCCGCAATCGTAAACGTGAAATTCCTTATCATCCCTGAATTTCCTTACAAATTCCAATTCCCCGTCTACCTCAATTATCGCGTATTGGCAATATTTATCAGCCATTTCCCTGCTAAACCAGTTGTAATCCTTTTTGACTTTTTCATAAGTCATCCTGATATACGTCTCAATGTCCGTGCCATATGCAAATTTCACATTAGGATCAGAATTTTTCACATTTTCCCGAGTGTACTCACAAAGGAAATTAATAAAATCATCAGCGGTATTGCCGTCTTTCCATTCCCAAACTACAGGCCGGCCCATAAACGACCCGCGGTCCTGTCCGAAAATATACTGTCCGTGACGAGGCACGATCACATACAACGGCGTTTTCTTTTTCATCTGCGCAAGAGTAGCCCAAGGATATTCTTCCCTAAGCTTTTCCAGTGCCTTTTCATAGTATGCCTCTATATCCGTCCCGTATCTAAATTTCTCGGGATTGGCTGAAGGGTTTCTGTTCATCTCCTCTTCGGCCAGTCTCTCTCTTTCCTTTTCTTCTTCCCTCTCAAATATTTCGTCGGAGCTTAAGGGAGTCCATGCCCATACCTTCTGCATATTATGTGCAGCCAGTGCCGATTGGTATATAAACATCCCGTCATTCTCACCTAATTCATCCCATCTTCCGGCTCCTAAGGTACCATCATTAAATATCAAAAGACAGTATTGTTCCTTTTTAGGAAAGTCTCCATCCTTAAAGGACTTGAAATCCCCAATCTTAACAGTATAAGTATCTTCTGTTGAAGGGGCAAAATTAATTGAGCCGATATGCTCATCCTCCAGGCATTCAGAGAGGTCGTAACGTTCAAGGTGATGCCATTTAGCTACTTCACTCACATCAACAGAGTCAAAACTGCTCCGGATGAAATTTCCGGATACAGTCTTCCCCTCATCATCATTCGGATGCCACTCCCCTGCTGTATGACGGCCATCCTTTAATTCAAGAAGGACGTAATCACCATATCTCGGCATATCACCCGCCTTAACATCATGAAATGCATCAAATTCCAAACTCAGTGTCCTGTAATTGCATTTAAACATTTTTCGCCTCTTTAAAATATATACGTTAATGTCACCTTGAAAACGCCTTCAGCGTTTCCTCGGTTACAAAATGATGCTCCGAATTTCATTTCAGGTTTCTTGCCAGATCATGCCTTATGGCTTCGATCACACTTATCATGTGGTACTTAATTAGGAAAATCTGGTTTGCATACTCTGGAAACCGATTGGATGTAGTCTCCATTATCGGGTAGATGTATTTCTCGGTCTCCTGTATGTACTGGGCCATCCTCTTCTCTGTAAAGGCGGCGGCCATTCCGGAAATATTGTTGCAGCGGTCAAGAAGCTTTACTATGGATGCTATCCTGTTCTTACTTATCTCCTCGTAATATGCTGCCAGTCCCGCTTCTGAAGATTCGGTTACTGTCTTATTCTTTGTAAGTAATCTTACCGCCTCACGTGTCTCATCATTCACCGGAAGATCTTCGACCAATACCCCGCAATCCTCGCAAACATCATGAAGCAGCGCTGCCGATACCAGATTATCATCCTTCATTCCAAGCGATAACGCATGGCAGGCAAGAAGCAGCGGATGGTAAATATAAGGCACTTTGTCTTTGCCCTTTCTGAACTGTCCCTCATGCTTCTCCCTTATGTACGGCAGTATCCTTAAGGTTTGGAGCATATTTAAAGCCTGTGCGTAAGATTTCACATGTGTGTACATCCTCTTCTCGTCAAAAAGCCTGTCCGAAAGCATCTTAGTAACATTCACCAGATCCTCATCCGGTTCCTTACCTTTTAACAGCCAGTCAGTAGTCACACCGTACAATGTTGCAATCTCCGGTAATTTAACGATATCCGGCGTTGTCTCGCCTCTCTCCCACAGACTTACTGCCTGTGACGAAACATTCAGTTTCTCCGCCACTGCTGCCTGTGTAAGTCCACTGTTTCCACGTGCCTGCATAAGTCTTTTACCTAAAGTATCCATGCCTCTCACCCCCATTGATATTGCCGCTCACATTGTTTGGCAACATATATTATAAATAATTACATCTTAGCAGTAAAGAGTACAATACTTGAACTTATAAAAAACTTTATAAAGCACTGCTTGATATATTTTTATTCATCTTTAAGATCCGAGAGCATATCATAAGCTGTGTCATATCCGGCATTTGCAGAACGCGTCAGCCATTTTACAGCCTCAGCTTTATTATTTTCAAAATCCTTTGTAAGAAGGATTTTTGCGACATTGTACATTGCCTCCGGGACATCCTGCTCAGCTGCAAGCAAAAACCATTTATATGCTTTATCCAGATCCTGCTCAGTTCCCCTACCGGAATAGTACATAAAACCCAAAGTAAACTGTGAAATAGCATCTCCGTTCTCCGAAGCAACTGTCAGATAGCGTAAGGCACGGTCAAGATCCTGCGGAACATTCCAGCCATAATAAAACTCTTTTCCCAGGAATGCACACATTTCAGGATCACCGGCCTCGCATAATTCAATAACCGCATTTAGTTTTTCTTCCATTGTAGGTTCCATAATATTTCTCCTTCTAACTGCCTAAAGAATATTGTAGCGAAATACTGCTTGTTATATAAGATTTCCAAGCTCATCATACTTGAACTTTTCGGTAGTAGATTCGCCGTCAGATGTTATAGTAAACTGTATAAGATCGCCGGCCTTATTATATTTGTGAATAATTACGTATGAAATACTGTATGAAGTCGTAAACTCCTCTTTAATCTGGAAGCCTTTCGAATTATATGTGTATATATGTTCAAAAGAAGACTCAGATACAGAATTGGAATATTTATCGCAAGTCAACCTTCCTTTTTCATCATATTCATAACTATAAACGGTGGTTGCTTCAGAAGAGCTGCCGTTTCCGTTAAAGCATTCCGTAAGCTGTCCCTTGTCATCATAATAATACGACCACACTTCCGTGTAGGCGCCGCTGCACTCTGACTTTACCGCTAGACCTTCAGGTGAATATGTGTAATCATATTTAAACTCCCCATTATCAACATTCTCGCCTGTCATCTTAATTACATTTCCGTTCGAATCATATGTAAAAGTATATTCATAATCAAAGTAATCATTGCTGGACTTACACTTAATCTTTTTTATCCGACCGCTTTTATCAAGCTTGACCTGAAGAGACTCCTCTGCCCCGTAAATATTCGTATAATTCAGAGCCAATTGTTTTTTTGATGAATCGTAAGTGCTCGCAACCGGCGGATTACCATCGTCGTATACAAGCGCAAGGTTCTTGATCTTCGCGCCCTTCCGCAATGTAAATTTCGGGGTAATAAATTCATCATCATATATTGTCAAACTTTCAACCTGTTTTTTCTTGGAGACAGTAAACCCGTCAATCTTACTGTACATCAGACCTGAAACATAATCTTGGTAGCCCTTTAACTCGCCTGTAATAATAATATCGTTTCCTGAGACACTCTCAATATAACTTTTGGCATTCATAATATTTATCTCAGCGAACACTGCCTTATTAGTAAAAGAAGCATAGGGTGCATCGATAATGAGAAATTTCTCATCCGATCCTTTAGCTGACTTAATGGTCACATTAATATATGCATTTGTTCTGAATATGATCGTACCTACATCTGCATTTTTCATAGCAGCCTTTAGCTGCTTTTCTGTAGATACGCGTACGGTTTCGCCTACCCCTGCATAAACCTTAACACCTGTAGCAATAGCTACCAAGAATAAAACTATTGACAACGCAGCAATTATTTTTCCCTTCATATCTTCTATCCCCTTTCTTTGGCGACAAGGTTCTGTCACCATTGTCAATGTAACCTCGAAAACGCCTTCGCGTTTCCTCGGCAACAAAACGATGCTCCGCATCTTCTATTTTGTTATAATATTAACATTTTATTTGGAAAATGTAAATAATAACCCTACTAATAGTTTGGCGACAGAGAACCGTCCCCTGTCGCCACTCCATTATTTCATCATAGCCATTACAAAAGCCTTGAATATTTTATTGCAATTATCGTCTGTAGTATACGAAAACTCAGGATGCCACTGTACACCCCAAAGGAAACGATGGCCGGGCATATAGAGAGCTTCCGTCAGTCCATCCTCCGATGTTGCCATCACTTTTAATTCCGGAGCTATCTGCTTCACAGCCTGATGATGATAACTGTTAACATGTAATGTATCTGTATTTAAACATTCATTTAATGGTGAACCCACATTGATTGATACAACATGAACAGGGATATTATATGGAGGATTTTGATGGTGTTCTACTTTGGAAGGATGCTGCAGAGGGATATCCTGGTATAGTGTTCCTCCGAGTGCAGCATTTATAAACTGTATACCCCTACAGATACCAAGTACAGGTTTATCAGTCTCTATAGCCTTTTTCAGCACAAAAAATTCCATTTCATCACGTTTTCTATTGGAACTCACCTTACCTTCTAAAGGCTTCTCACCATATATATCCGGTGAAACATCATGTCCTCCGGTAAACAAAAAACCATTACATAGTTCTGTTACCTGCTCCAGATCACCCTTGTCTTTAGTAAGCGGTAACATAACAGGAATTCCTCCGTTAACTGTAATCCCATCAAAATATCCCGGAAGCATCCATAAGCTTTCTTTTTCATCATCCCATAAAGGCATCACGCCCACGATTGGTTTTTTCATACTAACCTCCTACTCCCTTATTAAAATACAAGCTACCTATATTCTTTCTATAAGCTCAATCATGATATTCGTAATTTCCTCAGGGGTTTCAGGATTCTCAGTCGTAAGCCATCTCCGTACTATTGAATAACATCCGTATATGACAAATTCCTTAACATATTCACTTTTATACCCATCATATCTTGAAGCGGTCTGAGCCTCAAGCTGCTGCTTAACAAGAGACACGGAAAATATCTTTTTAAGCAGTCCGTTATCCGCTGATTTCAGAAGTGTGGTACAGAATGCACGGTGGTTATTTATATATGTAAGAATATTAAGAAGGCTTATGGGAGGCTCCTTTTCCCGCATACTTGTCTCCAACTCATTAACAAAATCCTCCTGCATGTCATCCATAAGGTCAAACTGACTTCCGTAATACTTGTAAAAAGTGGTACGGTTAATCTCAGCTTCGGCACACAGTTCATGAACGGTTACCTTTTCTATGGGCTTTTGTTCTAAGAGCCTTATCAGGGCTTCCTTTAACATTCTTTTCGTCAGTCTGATACGCTGATTCTCCATATCGTTCCTCCAATATTCATTCTATGAACATCAACAAATTTTCAAAATGTGTTGACTAAAAAACAAAAACCGATTGATTTGTAAGCCACACAACAATTCAAAATAAACAGTTGGTTGACTTTACTACACATCGATGTTAATATTCTAGCATTGTGCAAAAGGTGTGTCAAGGAGAAAGAAAATGAGAAAATTTGCAGACTTTATAGTTGAAAAGAAATTTTTACTTTTAATAGCATTTATCATAATCGCAGGATTTTGCGGCTTTCTTATCCCAAAGGTCGGAATAAACAGGGACATGACAAAATATCTTCCCGATGATTCATCCATGAAAATCGGAATGGATCTTATGGAGGAGGAATTTGCCGATGCAGCCAACGACTACACCATAAGAGTCATGTTCAAAGGATTGAGCGATTCTGAAAAAACCGAACTTAAGAAAAAACTTGAAAACATTCCAAATGTTAATTCCGTTGACTACGAACCGGATAACATAGAATACAATAAAGATGATTATACAAGATATATCATTCACACTAAGTATGAATATGACAGTGCTGAGGAAATTGCAATAGAGCAAACTCTGGAGACCGATTTTTCTTATAACGATATGACATTCAAAAACGATAAAATCACAACTCCGGATCTCCCGTTAGGGATAGCGATTCTGGCAGTTTCAATGTTAACCGTAATACTCATCATCATGAGTGACTCCTGGCTCGAACCCTTCCTCTTTCTTTTCACGATAGGTATCGCAGTCGTCATTAACTTAGGTACCAATATCTTTCTCGGTACCATTTCCGATAAAACCTTCTCCGTAGCAGCAGTATTGCAGCTCGGACTTTCAATGGATTATTCCATCATCCTGATAAGCCGTTACCGTCAGGAGCTTAAATCAACGAGTGACAGAAAGCAGGCTATGAAGCAGGCTATACTGGGTGCATTCTCTTCAATCTCCAGCAGCTCGTTCACAACTGTTGTCGGTCTGCTTGCCATGGTATTTATGCGTTTTAAAATCGGGCCTGATATGGGCATCGTACTGGCAAAAGGCGTTTTCTTAAGCGTTGTATGTGTTCTGTTCATCCTTCCGGGTCTTATTCTGATATTTGCAAACGGAATAGAAAAAACCGCAAAACCTTCACCTAAAATTCCTACAGGCGGATTGGCAAAATTCTGCAACAAATTAAGAATTCCCATTACCCTATTCTGTATCGCACTTTTCGTAGGAGCATATTTTATTCAGAAACAAACTGACATCGCCTATTCAATGGGAACAGAAGACCCGATTGCAGACGTATTCCCCACTACCGGAACTGTAGTTCTCCTATATGATAATAATGATGATGAAAAGATAACTGCAATCGCAGCAGAGCTTGAAAAACATACCGGCGTAAGGAGTGCTGTAAACTACTCGAACACTATCGGTAAACAGCATACCGCATCGGAAATGGTCGATGCGATAGAGAGCCTTTCCAAAAGCATGGGAAGCGGAATGACAGGTGGCTTTACACCCAATGAAACAGTCTTCAACATGCTCTATTACAAATATCATGACAAGAAGCCGGGAGCACTCACTGCCGGTGAATTCATGAAATTCATATCAACTGAAGTACTGTCAAATGAAACCTTTAAATCATATATCAGCGATGACATGACCGGGTATAAGGATATAATAGAAAAGCTCTCTGACAAGAAAACGCTAACAACTCCGATGACTTCGCAGGAAATCGCCGGATTGTTCGGAATTGACGAGGCGCAATGCAGTCAGCTGTTTATGTTCTATTCCATGTTAAATCCGGGTACCGGGACGAACACCATCTCAGCTGTCGAATTAATTAATTTCCTTACAGACGTGATCCTTGCCAACCCTGCCATGTCTTCGGCTATCCCGGAAGAAAACAGGGGGCAGCTTACAAGTATTTCAAAGATCATAAATGCTGTAGTTTCCGAAACAGCTTATTCGTCAAAAGAAATAGCCGGACTTTTCAGTGGAATGACTGACGCTCTTAATGAAAATACCTTAGAGCTGATGTATCTTTATCATGATGCCAACAGTTCATCCGGCTCATCGCTTACAATGTCAATCGAGCAGCTAATGAACTATCTGAACGATACGATCATTAACGACGAAACCTTTGCTCCCCTGCTTGGTGAGGATGCCATTGCTGATATCAAACAAAATGCAGAAAGCCTTAAGGACGGAAAAAAACAGCTTGTTAGTGAACATTATTCCAGACTTATCCTTTCTGTTACCATTCCGGAAGAAGGTCCTGAAACTAACGAGTTCTATGAGCATATAAACGAATTATGCAATGATTTAAGCGACAAGTACTACCTTATCGGTTCCTCAGCAATGAACTACGAAATGAGCCTGTCATTCGGTGACGAACAGCTTTTGATCACCCTGCTCACGGCAATAGCAATATTCCTCGTAGTACTCATAACCTTCCGTTCGGTTGCGGTACCTATCATTCTCGTGCTTTTGGTACAGTGCGGCGTATATATCACCGTAAGTATCATCGGCTTCCAGGGATACAGCATTTATTTCCTTGCATTGCTGATAGTACAGTGTATCCTCATGGGTTCAACCATCGACTACGGCATATTGTTCAGTAACTATTACCGTGACTCACGCAGAACCATGAACAGAGCAGACGCATTAAAGAACTCTTACTCCGGTTCAATGCACACCATACTCACTTCAGGTCTTGTCATTATGACTGTAACAGGAATCCTTGGCTATTGCTTCGGCGAGCCCACCGTTGAACAAATCTGCCGAACAGTATCCATCGGTGCCGCATGCACCATTCTTCTCATAATCTTTATCCTGCCCGGCATCCTGGCCTGCCTAGACCGCCTCACCGCAGGTAAAAACAGAAAATGACGACAGGGGACGGTTCTCTGTCGTCAAAGCCTAAAAAAAGGTGGCGACAGAGGGATGATTCTCTGTCGCCACTTTCTACCTAAAAATCAAGGTTCTTCCATAAAAAGATCGTTACCCTGCCCTATTTTAAGCTGTTTTCCTGATCCAAAGGCACTTCCTACTACCTTTCCAATGCCTGTGTATACATTATTTACAGGATCAAATGTGATGGGTTTAAGCTTAGCAGGATCTATTTTTCCATCCGTCAGAACTTTCTCATCTGCACAAACATTTACAATCTCTCCGACAAGAATGCCATCCTCAAAACTCTTTACCTTACATTCCAATGCCATGGGAAGCTCATCTATCAGAGGTGCGTCTACGAAATCGCTCTTTGTGGCATGAAAACCAGCCTTTTCAAACTTGTTAGGTACTTTATTGGCTGATACTATTCCTACATAGTCACACGCCTCTACATAATCCTCTGTAGCCATGCTTACCGTAAAAGCCTGCCTTGCTCTTAAATTCTCAGTTGTCTTATGTTCTGACAGACTGATACTGATTTCCTTAAAATCACTGATCATGCCCCACGCTGCATTCATGGCATTCGGAACACCGTTCTCATCATAAGTTCCGATAATCAGTACCGGCATCGGAAACAGATTAGGTTTTGCTCCAAAATTAACTCTGCTCATTTGTTCTCCTCCTTCTGAACACATTCTTTCATTGCCTCATTGGCTTCTTCGTCCCAAACCATTCTTTCCGGTCCAAGAGTTCCATACATGGTATTTTCAAACGAATAGTTCATTTCCCCGGTTCTTATCAGCTCTTCATTCTTGTAATCATCGCTGAATGTTCCAAGCTTGTCATATATCTCCTTTGTTATCTCATAGTCATACTGTTCTCGGCCTTCCCTGCTGGTATAAATGATTTCCGCAAAATATCTGTTTGTATCAGGATCATAGTAAGCTGTCCAATAATTTCCTTCTTTTTTGTTTTTCATCTTCATATCTCCGGTCTATTTGTATATTCTTTTATCTCTTATTCCCCATCAATGCCCTAATCGGATTCACACTTTTTGCCATGGCATAGATGGAATCCTGCTCATTGTCCACGTACTCCTTCAGTGACTTTAACTCTGTCTCACTGAAACCCTTATTTCGCATAAGGCTGCATCCCGGCAGGGAATACTCCGCAGACTTGTTACCATCCTGGAACAAAACATATACAGCCTTTTTATCTCCTGCCCTTGTCATGGATGATACACTCATCTTAATCTCACTGTCCATATGACACCTCTCTAAACCAATAAGTTATCGGCAGTAAATCAAACTCTTAACTTCACATATTTCATTGCAGTAATATTTCACATTTACTATCACATATCAACAGTTATCACTTCATCAGTATCTACTATTTATCAGGCATGGACTCATGTTCCTACCACTCTCTCCATCTTCACATGAGGAATCCCGTCTTCAAGAAATGGCTCCGATACAACTTTAAATTCTTCTTTTGCGTAGTAGCCTATAGCATATTCCTGTGCTTCCAGATATATCTTTTTAGCGTGGAACCTATTAATTGCAAGTTCCACGCCTTCATGAAGCATCCGGCCTCCAAGTCCTGTGCCATGTTTTAGTGTAACAACTCTTCCGATCTGCGCTATGCCGGCCGCTTCATCTCTCCAAAAGACTCTCAGGCAAGCAGCAACTCTTCCTTTGGTATTCCAACAGAATACATGTATAGCATCCTGGTCGTTATCATCAAGATCCTGATATACACAATCTTGCTCGACTACAAATATCTCCGATCTTGTCTTTAATATCTCGTACAGTTCATTTGTGCTGAGTTCATTAAAATGCTTAATTACAAATTCCAAATCTTTACCTCTACGTGATAAAAGTTCAATTAGAATCCTTTATTTACTTTTATCCTCTTTAATCTCTTTCTTAGCGGCTTTCTTGGTTACTTTCTCAGCAGCTTTCTTGGTTACTTTCTCAGCGGCTTTCTCGACTTCTTTCTCAGCGGCTTTCTTGGTTACTTTCTCAGCGGCTTTCTTTGTTTCCTTCTCAGCTACTTTCTTAGTAGCTTTCTTTCCTGCCTTCTCTACCGGTACTGATACCTTTGTTATCTTTGAAACTTTGCTCTTAATCTTCTTTCCTACGAATACCAAATCGAAGTCGCCAAGTCTAGATACATTGCGGAGTGCTTCGATATTTTCAGCAGCCACTTCTTCAAGAATCTTTTTCTTTCCCTCAGCTATAGCGATAATCTCATCGCCGGTACATCTGATACGAAGATCATGGTCAAAATACTCATAAGGCTGAACATCTACCTTACCGTCTTTAACCTCGATGTAAAATGCTCCCTCGCCTTCGCCGTAAACATCAACCTGTACTGCAAGATGTCCCTTAACACCTGATGCATCAACCTTTGCTAACGCCTTTTTTACTTTTTCAACAATCTTTTCGTAAGTCATAATTTGCCTCCTTATTTTCTATGCATAAACCCTTCTGCTAAATAACTCCAAATAATACCTTAATACAATAACCCTAAAGATATAAGAAATCTACCTTGCAATATCACCTTGAAAACGCCTTCAGCATTTCCGCGGTAACAAACCGATGCTCCGCATCTTCAATTTCGTTATATTTCTTAGAGTTCTGATATCAACTATTATATCAAATCAAAATTATTTTTCAAACCAAATTTTTATTTCTTCTGTAACAAAACGATGCTCCGCATCTTCATTTATATCATAATAGAAAATTTATCATAAAAAAAGAACTGACTTCGAATCCGTCTCTGGAATCTCTATCAGTTCTTCGCAGTTCCTGCTTATCTTTCTTTCTGTTGTAGCTCTTTCCGCTCGGTACGCTTCTTGTAACGGGATTAAGCTCGCCCCATGTTACCCGCCTCTCAGAATAATACTCCTTCTGAGCTTTCTTGCTTCGCTTATCAAGCGAGACATACTTTTTCATTAAAGCACCTTCTTTCATTTTTATTATACACGTTCATCAACATACAGACCCTTGCCTTCTTCCTTTAACAGTTCAGTCGAACTCCTGTCTCTGTCTAATACAACGAAAATTATATGGTTTTGTCTAACCGGGTAGCACTTCTTAGCTACCCCTTGGCATTGTGTTCAAAAGCACTACTTCCTGCAGATATGCTTCTCTTTTGGAAGCGTTCATGCAGTTATAGTTGAAAAGAAACAGCTGCTCTTTTATCTCAAGCACACTCTTTTTCCCGCAGTTCCTGAGACCGCCTATTCCTTCTTCAGAAGCTACTGCTTTAACTACCTGACCTACAGTTTTATATCCTGCCCTCATAAGGCAGTGATAAGGTCTTACATTAAGAAAAAGCACATCAATCGGTGCATCAAGCATCTCCTTCGTCATGTACATTCTGAACCTGAAATTTCCTCCGCGCTTCTCCTTAAGTTCCACTCCCACCAAGCTGTCCATTACATCCATTATTGTCTGACTCTGCTCTTTGTTCATTACCGACACCTCCGTAAACATCTTTGATGACCTTACGTACGGCAAATACCTGAATATCTTCAATCATCTTACCGCAGCTCTTCAAAATCATCTTTGACAGGTAATTGAGGTTATCGTAGGAATCGGATACGGCTACCATATGGATATGGTTAGCCCTGTTGGTTGTAAAAATCTGTCTGATATAAGCAGTTCTTTTAGTAAGATATGCAAGTACTTCATTAAGCTTATCCGGCAAAGTATAAATATCATACTCAAATGTAATTTCACCGTTATAAATGCAGGTATTGTATCCTCTGATAACACCTTCTGCTTTTAGCTTCTGCACCCTTTTTCTTGCAGCCACTCTTGACATCCCAAGCTCTTCTCCAAGCTTCTGATAGCTTATCCTTGCATTGCCCTTCATCAGTTCCAGAATTTTTTCATCCGTTCCGTCCAAGATACCCCCGTTCCCATCTGACTAAAATCAGATGAAGTAACAAAAATCAGTGTCGACTCTGATGCATATATTATATCGACCAAAATCCCAAATTGTCAATACCCCCGGTTTACAACCGAAACCGGGGTGGCGACAGGGGATGGTTCTCCGTTGCCAGAGCATAAAAAAATGGTGACAGAAAACCATCCCTGTCACCTAGAATCAACTTAAGCAAAACATATCTTCAAATCCGAAACACACCGTTCGCTCTCTTTAATCCTTATATATACCGTATTCCCAATATCTTTCCTCATGATCTTCAATGTCTGATTCTCTTTGCTCTCAGCCTTGTAATGAACCTCAATCTCATCAATCTCGTGTTCTAACAGGAACTTCTCCGAAAATACATTAAGTGCAAACTTTACATACTCGATGTTATTAAGGTGATGCAGCATATCAAGATTAGATGGCCTTATAACCTGCTCATAAATTACAGTATAATCAGAATCCGGGAACATTATTTTTTCAAAGTTATCTGAAATAACTGCATCAGGAAAATTCTCAGTAGGATACGGAACCTTTGAAATCGGAGCCGGTCTGTGCTTCTCAACATCAAGAAGGCATAACTCCTGATTTGCTGTAAGAAGCAATTCACCTTTCATATCCTTAAATACAGTATTCACATATGTTCTTATCCCGGAATTCTTTGCAGGAAATGAAGAAGTCTCAACCGTATCATTCCATCCCGGACGTTTAAATACTTTAATTTTCGATTTTGTCAGTACCCAGAAATAACCTAACTTTATAAGACTAACATCATCACACTTCATCTTTCCAAAACACTCTGTCATACTGTCCTGTACCATGAGCTGAGCCTGTGCAATACCCAGTTTCACGCTCCAGTCAACATATGCAGAACTTATGGTTCTTTTCTGAGTATAAATCATGTCTTTAGTTTCCATAATGTTACTCTTTGTCAATCTCCTTCTGTCCCATTTTTGCCTTTTTATATCTGATTATTGCGTACAAAAACATATACTTCTTATTCAGATATATACTTCTATATACTTTTTGTCAAGAAAAATTTGGCGACAGAAACTGTCGCCACTTGTCATCTGTCAAGCCCTGCCTTTTTAGCTTGTTCATGTTGGTGCTCCCGGCTTATCCTGTATTCCTTGCCGTCCTTCAGAAGCCTGGCACCGGTTTGATGATAGTAAAAACCTATACCATACTCCACACACTGATCATGAACATCAAGCACCCAGTTATAATCACATACCCTTGCTTCTGGACCGGACTCTCCGCCTACATTTACATCCTCTATCTTTCCGATAGAAAGATATTTCCTTAAATCTACTGACGAAAGCATAGGTTCTATCATCACAGAATAATGCTTCATAGGAACTGCCAGATATATTGGCAGTCTTTTATCAGCCATTTCCTGATTTTCTACAGTAACAGCTATCGTGACATGCACCCAGCCATCATTCCAGTCATATGGCAGCGTCTGTTCTATTCTTTCCGGTCTTTTAGTAATAATGAGAAAACTGCAATCACTTCTTTCCCTTATCATATCCCAGGCTTCATCTCTCCATTTATCTGCTTCAATATGGAAAAAATCAGACGAAAAGCAGGTATAAATCATAGAGCCTGCGGGTACCTTAAATTTTCCTTTATATTCTCCCGTCCTCAGCTTACTTACCGGAAGATTAAAACTCTTTGTTTTTTCCACCACCGACGGATCCCTTCCGACCGCTTCATCACGTCGGTACATGTAGCAGTGCCGGCACCCTGTGCTGACACGTGTACACCCATGCCATAGGTTCCATGTATCAGATACCGGTGCACGCTTATCAGGTGTTTCCGGAAATAAATTCAATTGTTCCATTTTTACAAATCCTGTTTCTTAATTTTTTTTAGAACAGTCTACTATATTTTTATTGTCTTTTTACATCTCTTAAATACTCCTCTCATTTTCTTTTGGCATTATCTGTATAAGTAACTCCCGGGCCCTTCAATATACTCTTCTCTCCAACCTTTACAGCCTCAATCTGATTAAATGATTGTATTACAGCTTCAATATGGGTAATTATTCCCAGCATCTTTCCTGTACTGCTAAGTTTCTTTAATGCGTTAATCGCATCTATTAAAGGATCTCCGCTTAAGGTTCCAAATCCCTCGTCCAGGAAGATACATTCAACATCTCCGTTCTGTCCTGCAAACTCCGCCATAGCCAGTGCCAGTGAAAGACTGATAATAAACTTTTCACCGCCGCTGAAATTGCTGAGTTCACGTTTGATTTCGGTAAGATCTCCCATAGTCTCAAGCACTAAAAATCCTATCGAATTTTCTTTCTTCTGAACGAGACGATATTTTGGTATAATACTTGAAAGATAAACATTTGCCTTTTCCAGAAGACTTCTCATCGCTATTCCCTGGACAAAGACTTCAAAATCAGAACCATCCTTCTTTCCAAGCATTTCGTTAATCTTTTTATAGATTATTGCTTCCTCGCCAATCTTTTGCAATTGGGCATCAGCAGCATTCCAAGCTTTTTTATTTTCATCATCCAGTTCTAATTTTTTCTTCAGGCCGCCAATTTTCTCGCTATTTTCCTTTTTGCTGCCTTCCAGTTCTTCTTTCCGAGCATTTAATAATTCTGACGTTTCGTCCGTCAGAGACTGCTTAAGCAGATTCTCATGTTTTTCTTTGGCATTGCGATACGAGGTGTCTGCTGCAGTCTTCTTTGTATCATATTCTTTAATGAATTCTTCCAATTCGTTTATGACAGATTTATCCCTTTGACATGCTAAGAATTCTTCAAGCGATGAAAATTGATTTTTCTCCATCTTATCATGAAGTTCTTTTTCTAAGTCTATCTGTTGCTTCTTTAGTTCATCAACTCTTCTTCTATTTCCATCAATCTTAGTCTGTGTCGCGGTAATTTCCCTGATTTTAGCTTCTAAATCTTTTTGAGCTTTCTCCTTTCCTTTTTCCATTTCATTCAGGGTTTCATCAAATGCCTTTTCTACCGTATCGACATTCTGCTCGCCAAAAAGCTGTTTTCTTTCATTTGACAAATTAATATACTTACCATCTGCTTCACTAAAAGCAGTGACTGCCTCATCGCAAGTTCCCTTCAATTCATTAAGATCAATACCTTTCATCTCTGAAGTAAGTGTTTCAATCTTCTGCATCATAAGGTCATGCTTGCTCTTTGTCTCTTTATAAGTGTTATTTTTATTACTTAACAGGCTGTTCAGATAAGT
The DNA here is from genome assembly GCA_017542245.1 of Lachnospiraceae bacterium. Taxonomy (GTDB): domain Bacteria; phylum Bacillota; class Clostridia; order Lachnospirales; family Lachnospiraceae; genus RUG11977. The sequence continues at coordinate 34,658 of JAFXXN010000144.1, read as the reverse complement.
CAATTCTTTTTCAGATATATTTTCTGACACTTGTATATTCCAATCCTGTAGCAGACTGTTAAGTTCGACGCAAATAGCAGCAATATCTTTTTTAGCCTGTTCAGCAGACTCCCTTTTATTCTTTAGATTATTTTCAGCATCAGATAATTCTTTTTCTTTATCCTTGATCAGATTCTCCAGATTTTCAAGACTATCATGCATATTTGAGATGTCCGTTGCAACCTGTTCCTGCTCCTCATCCATATCTGCCTTTAAATGTGAATGTTCTTCATATTGCCCATTATTATCCATTGAGCTGATACTCTTTCCGCAAACCGGACAGCAGTCTCCGGGTTTCAGATCGCGACGCAGTATACCTGCAACAAGGAGATATTTACTGTTTACAAGATCATGCAGGTTATTAGAGATTTCATCTCTCTCTTTAACGAAAGCTGCTTTTTCTTCATTTAACTGCCTGATTATTTCCTGACATTCCTTTTCCTGTTCACATGACTGCTTATACTTGGTATCTGCTGTTTTCCATGACCTTTTCTTTTCAGCAAATGTAGCAAGCGTTACCTCAAGATTTGCATCTGCACTGTTTTTATCAAGATAGTCTTTAAGCTCAGTTATCTTTCCTTCACAGTCTTTTACTGATTTTTCATTCTCATTATATTGCTTTTGTTTATCTTCAAAATTGCTTTTAGCCTTATTTGAAGCCTTCTCCTTATCGTCTCTTGATTGTTTGGCTGCAAATATTTCCTTGTCCAAATCGCGGACCTTGTTCCAGAGTTCCTTCTGCTTTTTCTTCTCTGCCTTTTTCTGTTCTAATTCGCCTGATTTTTGTCCGGAAATCTTCTCAGCCTCAGCCTTTGCCACATTTTGATTATTAAGTTCGTTTTCAGCGGTCTTTATATCACTCTGTACCTTCTTTTGATCTTCAGCACATTTATTAAAATTCAGGTACTCAATTTCACAATCTTCCGCTTTTTTAGCATTCTTTAATTCTGCAGTCTTATTTTCGTATTCTTGCTGTCCGGAATTCACCTTATCAAGTTCATTCTTTGCTTTTGTACATTCACTTTCAGCGTCCTGAACCTGTTTTTTCCAATTAATCTTAATATCCAGTTCTTTAAGCTTATCATCCTGCTCCGAAATAGCTTTCCCTAATACCTTTGTTTCTTCTTCATCAGCCTTTCTTTCTTCCTCTGCCATAATCGGGATAGCATCCCGTTTAGCTTTCAAAGTACTATACTCCTGATTAATCTGTGATGCTTTATTATTTAAAATTTCTGCTGCTTTCTTAAAATGCTCTGTATGGCTAAGTTTAGCTAGAATGGCGGCCTTTTCACGATCGTCACTTGTCAGGAATTTGTCAAATTCACCTTGGGGAATTAATATACAGCGGATAAACTGCTCATAACTCAGCCCGATGATTTCTTCCGTTTTTCTCTGTAATGAATCCGTCGTAGTAGAGTCCAACAAAGTTTTCGTCTTCTCACCATCAATTATCTCAAAGATTGCGCATTGCGGTTTCTGAATATTACCATCCGCCTTATCACGTGCCTTATGTAATTCAAACACACTCTCAAAGACGCCTTTTGAACATGAATAAACTACCTCAGATCTGCAATATCCTGAGTGCTTATTTATCAGTTCCTTTGAAGTATCCGCAGAACTGGTAGTAAGTCTTCCAAGTCGAGCAGTACTTCCAAACAATGCCAATGTAATCGCATCCAGTATGGTAGACTTTCCCGAACCCATCGGTCCGCAGATTACAAACTGATTATTTCCTTTATGGAAATCAGGATCCGTGAAGTCAATTTCCACTTTTCCTTCATATGAATTTATATTTTCAAACGTCAGCTTAAGTATTTTCATCCTGGCCTCCATTCTTCAGCGCAGTCTCAAACGCTTCCATAAAGTAAGGGAGATACTTGTCTACCTCTTCCTGCTGTTTCTTTTCGTACTCTTCTTCCGTCAAGTTATCATTATCTATTTTTACACATGACAATACCAACTGTCTTACGATATCTTCAGGGTTTATACTGCTCATACTCTGAATATCATGTACTCCAAAATCCACCCGGTAGTCGATACCGGATTCCTTCACCTTCCAACTGACAACACTTACATTATCAGGGAAATCAGTATCCTCTATAAATGTTCTAAGAGGCAGCACATCCTCTGCATTATAATGCAATTCTAAGCAATACTGCTCATATTCCTGTGTATCTGCAGCCTTCTTGATCACCGTCTTCATCTTATCTTTAATCTCATCCAATGTTCCGGACAGTCTTTTAAAGTATATCCTGCGGGGAACCGGTAATTCTTTTACTTTGATAGAATGAGGATTACCTTCTTCGCCCAGGTCAACACATAATACACAATGTGAAACTTCGGTTTCATCAAATCCCATAACAAACGGTGAGCCGGAATAACGTATCTTTTCATTCTTATTTATTCTGGTCTGATAGTGTATATGTCCGAGAGCGACATAATCAAATTCTTCAGGGAAAGCACTCACGTGAACCTTTCCAAGATTTCCCACTACATCCATTTGCCGAAGGCCGTCATCCGTCTTCTTTTCTTCTTCCATTCCTTCATATCTGCCTTCCAATCCGGCAGCATAAAGATGTCCTGTCGCAATCAGAGGAATATTTCTATCCTTCCTCAATTCCAAAGCTCTCTCTAAATATTCCCTATACAGCTTAGAATAAACCAGATCAGAAAATCCACCGGTCGGGCAGCTTTTCCTATCTTCGCAATAGTCTTCCAAAAGGATTTCAGGTACATAAGGAACAGCCGCACATATAGCTGTCACATTATCATTCTCATCCTTAAGTTCGAAAACCATGTCTTCAATATTCTTATTCGCAATGGTCCCGACAACATGGATATTCAACACATCAAATAAATCCCTGGGCGCATCAAGAAGATTGCCGGAATCGTGATTTCCGCCAACAACAATTACATTATGACAATCCGTTTCCAATAACGATGCGAGAAAACGATAATAGTTCTTTTGAGCCCAGTTGGGTGGTCCGTAAGTATCAAATATATCACCGGCCACAATCAGGGTATCAATCTTCTCATTCTTCACAACCTGTGTCAGCCAGGAAAGAAATTCCTCCTGTTCCTGCCTTCTATCCACATTATGCATCATATTCCCCAAATGCCAATCAGCTGTATGTAGCAATCTCATTTTATTTATCCTTTCTCCCTATGATTCGATTTTTTTTCATGTGAAAAACTCCTTTCTTCCTACATCTATCAATGTCACCTCGAAAACGCCTTCTGCGTTTCCTCGGTAACAAAACGATGCTCCGCATCTTCTATTTTGTTATATAAATTGCCGGACGCACCGTATTGTCATAAATACTGTAATCATAATCATGCATAATCAAGCTGTCCTCACATACGCCCAAGAATGCGTATCCGGCATCTACGATGTTGCAATAACCCATCATCTCTATTAACGCTACTTTCGATGATGTGATCCCGCTTGCTTCATCCGGTGTTCTAAGCCACCACGCTCTTGAACCTCCGTTACGCAAAGCACAGGTCCTTTCAACTATAGATCTTGCATCCGTTATAGGATAATACTTTTCTACTTCCGAATAAGACAGAATGAAAACATAATCCTCTATATCCTTTTCCTTAGAGTATGTATTTGCAGTGATCAAAGCCTTCTCTTTTTTATTGAATGCTTCCTCATAAAATTCACTGTTCAGCCATTTTCTGAGCGAACATTCCTCCCAGCTTGTTTTCTCTTTTTCATTGTCATCATCATAAGCTATGCTTTTCTCAATATACCTGCTCGCAAGAAGTATCTTTCCGCTCTTTTTATCATAATCAAGAATCTCCCATTCCATAGGAACGCTTGCTGTTTCAGATATATCATGAGTTCCAAACACAACAAAAACTTTCTTAAGATTAGGTTTTACATTCCCTACGGAAAGGTTGTTAGCCTCGATAAATTCCGGAGTAAGACGGATAGTGATAAACGGACGGACGCCACAGCTTGATTTAACGGATACACCCACTTGACTATCTTCGTTATGGGCGTTATCAGTGGATTCAATGCTTCCGTCATATAAAACCCTTCTTTTCAGAGAAGCATTCGATAGACTGTAACCTTCATATTCATCGCCATACGGCAGTCCGCTTGTTGCTGTCCACCACATTCCTACTCTGCCGTCAATATAAGTGCCAATCCTTTCCTTTGCGGTAGTTTCCAGATCATAATCATAAAACTGTCTCAGTTCAGCTGTATTCAGAACAGTCACTTTGAACTTCTCATCACCTGAAAGACTGTCACCTATCAGTTCCTTTTCACTTTCAGAAAAAGCGTTCTCGTAAAACTCACCGTTAAGATACTTACAAAGTGTTGACTTTTTATAATAAACCTTACTTCTTTTTTCATTAAACTGTTTGTCAAACAAAATGTATCTGCTTATAGCGTATGCATATTGGCCGTCTTCGGAATATCCGAGTATATCCCATTCAATATCCTCCTTGATGCCGTCAGTGACCAAAACTTCCTTGGCATCTTCTCCTTCTCCGGTTTTTTCCCAATACTCCATATCCCAGCTGCCTAAACGTACGGTATCCCTTTCATATTCGGCCGAAAAACGGATGGCTCCCTCGTCAAAAAGCTTCATAAGTCCCGGATAATTCTTCCTGACATACTCCTTTACTTCTTCCGAATCATCAGTAACGTTATCAGTAAAACTTTTTAACCTTAAGCTGCACGAGTCAATATCTGCCGAATAAATAACGCTCTCTCCTGAAGCATCCTTTACCAGCATATCTGCATAACCGTCTCCGTCGAAATCTTTTATTTCGCTTGTAACAAGCTCTTTATCTTCGGATAAATGGGGCACATACATGTTAAGATATTCTTTAATAAAACTATTTGCAAGTTTTTTACTTGACAGCTTCAGATCAATATCAAGCTTCGAATCATCCTTCGGGAATTTTCTCAGTTTTTTGTTGAACTTCTCTTCAGTGGTAGGTTTCATTTCCGAAAAATAATAATTATAGTCGTAATAATTATCAAAACACATGCTGCATAAATCCTTGAATTTACCATCGGAAAGTTTATAATACTGATAATTGCCATATTCACCATATTCCTGTGCCAGTTTCAGATAGCCGGTATCTTTATAATACAGGTCAAGTGAAATATCAAAATTATCAATCATTAAATCTTCCCATGAAAAAATAACTTTGGATTCTCCGTCTGAATATTTATATATTAAAACCACGATCTCATAATACGACCTTTCATCCTCCTCGAACCCAAACGGCCAGTCATATTGGATTGTGATAAGCTCATCAAGCCCGTCTTTATCAATATCCGAAAAAGCATATTTACAGAATACGTTTTTTATGTTTTTCTTGAGTACCTTCTGTACCTTTTTGTTGGTAAGCTTTGCTGCCTGAACCGCATCTGCCGGAATAGCACACACTAGGATGCTCAGTACCAGAGCAAAAACAAGCAAAGTTCTACTCAAAAATCTCTTCCTCATTTTACTCCTCCGATTGCTATATTTTGTATATTTATATTCTACCACAAATCCCCTTATTTTTCAACAAAAGAGACAAAGCCGGGCCTATGAGGATCCAAGGTCTGGCTTTGTTCGTTATATGTAAAGCTTTCTTAACTATTTCTATCACTATTACCTGCTGAAAAATGCATATATGACAATATCCTTATTGGAATGAAGAATAAGCACCATATCTCAAGAGCTATCCCATTTTTAAGTCATCCCGGCAGATTTTAGAAATGATTTATTATCCGCCGATTTTGATTTTTATAGCATAACAGCAACCTGTTTTTTGGGTTTATAATTAATATTCTCCTAATCTTCCAGAATTGGGGTCTATTACTATAGTAGGTGTAGGACTTGGTTCCGGTATATATGACGGACGTCCTATAATACTAGTACATATTTCAATATTAATTGAATATGTATTTTTACCCTTACATAAATAAATATGTCCGAAATCATATTCTTTTCCAGGTTCTTTACTACTAACATTATAATAGATTTGATCCAAGTCAAACATTATTTCATTAGATTTTTCCATGTCAAAATCTTCTTCTACATTATCAATCTCTTTAAAATGATCTAATAATAAATCAAATACTTCCATAGCTTCATCTTCATTTGTAGAATTAATAGAAATTTGTCTAATCAATTCACTATGTGACTTTTCATCAAAACCGGTAGCATACTGAACTTTTTTAGTCTCTTGATCAATATATAAACCCGGAATATTATACCAAATAAAATCTACATAAGTACCTTCTTCTAATGGTTTATATTCCATTTTAAAATAATAATCATCAAATTCTTTTGATTTAAACCCACCCCTAATCATAAACGGAAATATTGAATCCGCTACTGATACATTAGCTTTAGGATATGTATCTTCTAATATTACAATAACTTTATCAACAAATTTTTGTGTTGATTCAAAAAATTCCACACTAAAATATCCACATTCAGAATCCCCCATTGTTGTAGTTGATGTCTTAGGTTTATCCGATTCACTATCATCTATAAATGGACTGCCACATCCGGTAAAAAGTAAGCAACAAACTACTAAAATAATTATTTTTTTCATAGAATATCCTTTCCGTTATTAAACATATCATGTTCAAGTAGTTCCAAATCTATAACTTCTTTAATTCATTATTAATAAGGCGCAGAAGATTTTGTTATATCAATATTTTCATCATCTGCTTTAATCTTTTAGCTGTTAACAAACGTAACCGTCTAAAATCACACCGTCATCCTTATTCTTTGCAATCTACCGGTGTTTCATTTTTCAAACAGATCATCGCCTATTGTTGCATTTAACACTCATTTTTACGTAGTGTTTCTATCACTTCTCAGTTGATGTCTTCTTACCCTTTTTCGTCTTTTTTTCAGGCTCCAACACCTTTATCCTATCGACATACTTCCCAAGGATGTTCGCTTTTTCAGGTTCAGCTATTCCACTGTATGCTGCATAAACAAGGGAGAGCCTTTTCAGATCAGCCGGGTCCACATCCAGTACTGCAGCAGCCTCCTCCATACTGATGCTCATTTTCTTACTAATGAGTACGATGTTACTGTACAAAAAAGAATCCAATGTCCATTCCATTATTGAAGACATCATTTGATGGCAACGTAAAGCCATCTCCTTTTCAGAATCCTGTATTCCTTCCGTTGCTGCCGGAGCTTCCTTATCTATTTTTTCTTCAGTAATCTTTGTTACTTTAGCCCCAGACTTCGCCTTTGCTGTTGTCTTTTTTGCTGTGGTCTTCTTTACAGTCGACTTTGCAGTAGTCTTTGTAGTAGTCTTTGATGTTGCTTTTGTCACATCTTCTACATTAGTTTCTTTCTTCTTTGCCATGGTAAACCTCCCAAATTATAATTTTATGTATTAATCCTTAATAAAATGTATTTTAATCATTCTGATTTTTTTGATACTTATTTAAATCAAATCCCTGTTGTTTAGCCATCTTAACTAGCTCATCAGGCTGAGCCCGTTCAACTTTTGATGCCTCCATCAGAGCACCGCCAAATCCGCCAACGAAATACCCTCCAAGGCTTTCTTCTTTTAAATCTTTCCTCAATGAATCAACATCTATCATCTGTTTTAACCTCCGTATCTTCAATTTTGTTATATAAGCAAACTATTTATACTGTATTAAATGCTTTTCGCCTGTAAATCACGCTTTCCAAACAAACATACCTTCGGATTCCGCAATTTTAGTTACCAGCTCCAGCATATTATCCGGCGGATTAAATAGACTCATATACATATCATCGGGATCTGATACTATCAGTGAATCGCCAATAAGGATCTGTATATATCGGTATCCTACCAGTTCTTTTAGTCTTTCACCGGAAATGTCATCGATTTCTTCACCGTCAGGCAGAATTGCCTTAAAGCCATAATAGCAGTTAAGTTTCAGAAGAACTTGGAATAACTTTACCCTGAATTCATCCGTATGCAGTAGTTCTCTCTCAAGTGCTGCATATTGACCGGCTCTTTCTTTACTCACACGTTTGGGCAGAATATCAATTATCCAGCATTCAGTGTTCAGTAGCTTCTCAATCTTAAAATCAGTATCATCAAAATAATAATTTACCATAATGAGATGCTTAGCCCAGTCATTTACAATCCTGCTTTCGCTAAATACGAACTCCTGACCTCTTGCGACGCTTTGGAAATAACCGTCTTTAATGCATATGTCCTTATCATGATATGTCAACCCGATATTCTTATTTCTAAGGACTTCAATAAGTTTCCATCTGCTGTGGCACTGTCCCGGTGCGGTAAGATTTAGTTCTTCAGAAAAAGTAAAAGTGCCTGCGCCCGGCAGACCGGTGTCCTTCCCATCAATCACCAGTGAATCTGAAGCAACATATATCGTATTGTTCTTACCGGTATTATGCGCATGAGGATGCCAGTAACACTTCTGAAGATCCTTTCCGGTCAGTATTTCTCCAATTTGTAAATACCCATATATGACATGAATATCAGGTGCTCCTTTAACAAACTTGAGCTTTCCATCTTTATATTCTGTCTGCCTGAACCAGCCAAAGAACAGGAATAGATCTCCCTTCTTCACTTTATTATTCATAAGATGAGTCTGTGCCTGATCGCACTGCCCAAATGCAGGCTTCCAATCATCAGGCACATCTCTTAAGCCTAGTCTAATATCCGGATCAAGATGACAGTTCTGTATTTTCTCTCCATTGGGCTTTAGCATATTCCAAGCATCAAAATATGTTCCCCCGCCCGGAAAAGAAAGATCTGAATACTTGTAATCCCATGGAAGCCCGGGGATAGGCATAGAAACCAAAGTCCCATCAGGAAGAATAGGACTCGGACAACCACCAAATGAACTGTCAAAACCTTTTCTTGATAGTATTACTTTCGTTTACACCAGCCTCCTTTAATTGACATATATATTCAGTTTCTTCCCCATATTTGATGAAAGCATATCATCGTCTCCAAAAATCAAGTAAATATCATTTCATTTAGCAATCTTTAAAAATTCTTCTATATCAAAATGACAGATATTGCTTTACAGCGTCTATAAGTTCCGGACTAAACCCTTCAAGATCGTCTTCAGTTATAACGCCAAGTCTTAATAATTTAGCGATATTCCAAATTGTCTCAGACTTTTCTATTCTTATTATTACGCCCGGACTTTTAGAGTCTTCATTAATCCTTTTCTCTAGTTTCCAGAAGCGCTCAGAAGGTTTTTCTGAAGATTTTATTATCTTAGCGTACTCCTTCAAAAGTCTTTCCATATAGTTTTCCTGCCAATCAGGCAATCTCTCCTGAAAAAGTTTCCAATCAGATTTAGAAATATTAACCATAGCTTATGCCTCATGTAAAAAATATTTATAGTAAACTATTTGTTATATTATCAATCCAAATTTCATATCCATGACGCCTGCGTAGCAATCAAAGCTTTCCCTTTTATTTTCTAATAAATATACCTTTTATTGCTATAGGGCTGCCTGTTGGACGATTCCAATCACGAAGAAACATTATATCATTTTCCCACTTACTAACTGCATCTGACATAGAAGGTTTAGCAGCGTTCTTTCTTATAAGCCATTCCAAGAAGCTTATCAATCTTTCTTTGGTATAAATACCGTTTATTATGACAGAATTCAATATTTCTTTTCTTTCTTTAGATGATAAATCCGTCTTTTTATCCACAGAGTATCCGCACATCTTTAGAACCGATTGTTCCGGATATCCAAATGGTCCCGGTATATAATTAATATCAATAATTCTGCATTGCGGTATACCTTTATCAATCAACTTGTCATAGTCTTCCTGCAAAATAAAATATCTATTACATGTTCGGCAATAATAGGGGCCAAACTCTATTTAACTTCTGTTTTTCGATACCATTATTTGATGATAAATATTCCGCTTTTAAACAATCCAATTTGTCAGCTGTCTTTAAGGAACTATCAAAGATTGTAGAAACAGCGGTTTTTATTTTATCTTCCGTCTCCATATTTCTCCAATATAATTCATAGATGACCTTATGTGCCATAAAATTACAAATTTTTATATACGATGTATACTCACTAATTACAATTCATTCCGTGAATTCTTGAATCTAAGGCTTCCTTCCAATAGGATTCTCTTTCCAAAATGACCTTATCTTCAATTTTAGCATTATAATTTTCAATAATAGTGTATTGAAAATTAAGCTTAACATAATCAAAGCCTTGTTTTTCAACTATTTCTTTAAGCTCCTTATTTCCACCGTGCCCGTTAGAAACATAGTTTTTCCATCTATCAAGTAACATCCCTTTATCCGATGTAGCTGACCCTACATATAACTTCCCGGTATTAAGGTCGGTTATCAAATAAACAGCTTTTTGATTTGAAAGAGCATTCACCCAATCAGTTTTATTATTTTCAATTATTACTCTCAGTTCATTATATTTCAAACATACTTTATCATAACCCGGAAAACTCTTTCCTTCATAAAATGATGATAATACTTCTGACACCTCAATTTCTTTAATAAGCTTATCTGCCCATCTAACCATATTTTGGACAGTATTATGATATTTTACTATCACTCTGCCATAGTATTTTTTGTATTCAGCTAATTCAACACCTTCATAGGCTATGCCATTTCTCACATTAAGATCTTTAGTAATCCTCTTTATAGTGGTAAGCAGATAAAAATCATCACCATTGTCCATCCTACATAAACCAATTATTACCTGACCTTCTTTAAACTCTGCTCTACTATAATTCCAAAATAACCAATTTGTGTTAATCTCTTCAGGATTATTTAAAAATAAATCAATAACATTTACATTCTCATAATTATTTATAAGTCTTATTTTTGTATTCTTAATATCTGCATCTGATAGACCAATAATATCTTTTAAGATAATCTTCTGATTCACGTCTTCTTTACATGATATTTCCATTATACCACACTCCTCTTCAGTTCTTTTCAAAATTATTTCTAATTGAACCACCAAATGAATTATCAAAACCTTTTCTTTATAGTATTACTTTCGTCTACAACCGCCTTCTTTAGTTAACGCCGTATCTGTAAACGGATCCTTTCCGCCACAAAACTTAAACGAATGATTCCTTTTCAAAAATTCTTTTAGAATACTTGTTCTGCTAGGCTTTGTTTTTTCAATATAACTATACCCACGGTTTACATCTATCGTTTTATATACATCCACTCCGGATAATCGTTGTCCTTTATCAAATACATAGTATTCTTTAGCTAACAAAATTTGCTTGTCATTTTTAAAAATATCCGCCTCAGTTCTGCCTTTTAAATTGCGTAAACCAATACCGCAATCAGTCAGTTTATTAATTTCATTAGAATGAAGGTTGTCCTGTATTTTTCTCCAATCAACCATCCCGTCCTTAAGAACATAATAAGAATCTTTTCTTTTGCAATAGTTGTCCAACGTAGAATATTCGTACCATGTACATATTTTATCAATCCTTGCTAAATATAAAGCGTCTCCCGGTTCATATGATATTCCTGAAGTATTGTTATTACTGTGCTTTATATCACACCCCGCAATAGCCATAACCCAGACAGTTTTACCAGAATCAATAGTTTTGCAAATGCTCTGTCTCATACCTTTTCCATTCATAGCACCTTTACAACAGGCTAACGAATATATACCGTCTTGAAAGCAAGGTGCGAAACCAGTAAACACTTGTTCTTTATAGGTATAGATAATATCTTCTGAATTGATATTAGGAATTATTTTCATTGCTAATTCTCCAAAATGAATACCAACAACGCTTTCATAACCAAGCCATATTGTTTCAAAATGATAGTTCTTTTATATAAGTTGTTTTTCAAGCATATAGTAATGCTTTCTATCCTTTTTCCTGCTTTCTGCAACATTTCTTCCATAATTTTTGAATATTTAGCCGCATTTACAATCAGGTCAATAAAAGAATCCCATTCCTCATTTATTACACCTCAAAAAAATGCTTCTATTATATAATTATCTAAGTTTTGTTTTACATTTTTTGCAATAATAATCTTCATTCTCATTTACTGTTCCGCAATTAGGACATATTATAGTATTTATTGTTTTCTCTTTATCAGCATTTACATTTACACCCTCATATATGACATTTGAGCTGAAATCGTCTTTCTTTGCAAATTCTTGTCTAAGCAAACTCTCTATTGAGCAAGTCTTATCCACCATTTCTCCAAACCCATATAAATAAAAAACTGATACCCAAGATAGAATACACCCCGCAACGGCTAATAAAATACCCAATACAAATAAAGCAACATTATCTCTATCAAGCGCACTAAAACATAAGGCTCCTCCACCTAAAATTGAGAAAAACATACCCACTGCACATACAGTTTTAGCTAAGTTTTTTATTTTTGTCCCTATATTATCAAACATATTACATACCCATCCTTCATTAATTATTTTGTCTATACTTCATTTCATATAATATTATATGCTTTTTTCAAAAACTATTACTGAGAATTTATTAAATATTTATCATTGCATTTGTTTTTATCCTCTTATTTCAAAAACAGCATCAATTTATATTTCAAATTCTATATCCCTAGTGACTGACAGATTCCCTTTATATCAGACCTCCATATAAACATCAATAACAATCATGTTACGAGACCAAACACCGTTCTTTTCATTATCTATCTTGTATGCAATGCCATAAATATGTTTGCCGGCATCCATGAGCCTTGCAAGAATAGTACTATGAGAGCGAGGGATATATCCCAACCTACGCTTTCGTTTGTTCAATACGATAATTGCCATATCATTTTTTTCATTGTCCGGCTCCCTGCGAAGCAATACCCTGTCGCCTACTTTCATCTTGCACAAAACTCTTTGCAAGTTCTGTATCCTATGGCTTTCCATTGCCGGAAAATTAGCTAAAAATATCTCCCGTGAAAACGGCCTGTTCATCTCACTTGAAAATGTAGTATGCAGAAATCCGGATATCTTTGATGGAAATCCGTTATCCTGACCTTCTTGTTGCTTACCAAATTCAGGCAATAACGCATTACTGTTTTCATCCAGAAATATATCAACGTAAAGTGCATCCCAAGGATATATATCCTCTTCAGGTTCTTTTATCCTTGAAACCTTTCCGGATAGTTTCATGCCCGCATCCATCAGCCTAACAGGAATTTCGTTATTAACTCTGGGAACATACCCCAGTTTCACTTTATCCTCATTCAGTATCATGATGGCAAAGTCATCATATTCATTCTCCGGTTCACGGACAAAAATTACTTTATCCCCTACTTTTAGGTTCTTAAGCAGTTCATCGATATTATCCCTATATCTTAAGCCTGCAACTCTTACCCCAAGAAGAAATATCTCTCTCGAAAACGGATTCTTTATCGTCTCCCCAAGCGGACTATATATGACGGACGACAGTTCGGATGATGTAATGGTACTCAGTTCAGTCCCATTCCTCTTTCCCATAAAGAACACCTCCCTAATATTTTCCCTTAGTCATCTCATCAATACGCTTCTCAAGCCTAACTATATCCTCTGTGGTCTCCTTCAATATGTTCCTAAGTTCTATCTGTCTTTCTACTACAGCCTGCTCATCTGCCAGGAAATCCTTCATGTTATAAGGAAATGAAGTCTTTATCCCGTATATTTCCATCTGCAGTACTGTAACACATCTCTTTAATTCTTCAACAATCTCACGAAGTCTTTCTAAATCAAACTCCTCGTCAAAAACATTGCCGTCGCCCACTGCACCGGAATCAATCATAGCTGCTATTTTACGAAGTGTTTCAAGATCACCTTCCCTATAGGCTGTTGTCGCCTCTATCAGCATATCATTCTCTTTTTCCGTTATATCAGGGTTGACATCCGGATGAAGTACTTTCACTATCTTTCGGTATAGAGCTTTCATCTCATCCGTTCTGGACTTGTACTTTCTCTCGGCTTCGGAATCTTCGGTACGTTCTTCCTCTTTTTCTGTACCGTTTTCTTTTTTCTCTTTGGCTTCGCTCTCTTTTCTTTCCTTACGTTCCTGCTCTTTTTGCTCTTGTTCCCGCTGCCATTCTTCTTCCTTTTCTTCCTCGCTCTTTTTGAATTCCCTGTTACTTTTTGCTTCTTCAGCTTTTCTGTTCAGTTCTTCTTCAAACTGAGCAGCCTTTTTCTCTGCTTCTAGCCTAGCATATGCTTCATCCAATTCTTTCTGCAGGTTAATGCTGGCTTGGAGCATCTCAATAATAGCTTTCAGCTTATGAAGCTCTATTTGAGCATGCAAAACTTCAAGCTCCAACTGTCCTATCTTTTCATCATAATCAGCGGCAATCTCCTTGCACTCACGACAGATAAGATCATCTCTTTCTGCCATGAGATTAGCTATCTCTGTTTGAAGCCTCTGAATCTCTTCCTGAAGGAGTTCATATTCTGATTTTGCTTTAACAATCGTTTTGTCCCGATTTATATCTTTCACACCCTACCTCAAAATCACAAAATTAACTCTGATAAATATATACTATTATCATAATAATGATTCATATACGCTAAACTAAAAATGAATCGCATCTACTCCTCGTATATTGAATTTTCCTCGGCATCTTTTGTATATCTGCAGTTAGGATAAGAAGTACATCCCCAGAATTTACCAAATTTTCCACTACGGAGCTTCAAAGGGCTGCCACACCTCGGACACTTCTTTACTTTCTTCGCTTCTTCCGACGGATTCTTCATCTCCTCAGCAAGTCGCTCAAAAATCTGCTGGTTCATACGGCAGTCATTCAAGGCCCTGTGAGCCCCAGAAATACTGATACCGTAATATCGAGCAAGACCTGTAAGTGTATGATGTCCCAGTTGCGGCAGATAGATCCGAGCCAGTGGAAGCGTATCAATATAATCATTTCCGATAGTCTTACCGAAATACTTAACAGCATCCCTGCAGATAAACTTCATATCAAACGTATGGATGTTATGTCCTACAAGAACCATATCACCGACAAAGGTAAGAAAATCAGCCAACGCCTTATCAAAAGTCGGAGCATTGGCTACCATTTTGTCAGTGATTCCATTTACATCCGTTGCCCAGAAAGGAATCGGTATCTGAGGATTTACAAGTGTAGAAAACTCCTCAACCACCCGACCGTCTTGCACCTTTATAGCAGATATTTCCACCACTTCATCACCGGTACAAGAAGTTCCTGTAGTCTCAAGGTCAAAAACCACATAGTCCTTTACATATATATTCAGTTTCTTTCCCATATTTGCTGAAAGCATAATCTCTTTCTCCATATATTAAGTAAATGGCCTTTCCAAAAGCATACTTTCAAATTCTTCCATATTCATTAAAATCCTTCTTGGCTTAGTATACTCTTCAGGACCTACCACACCCAATTCGACAAGTTTATCCATGATTTTGGCTGTACGATTAAAGCCAATTCTAAACTCTCTCTGTAGCATTCCAACCGAAGCTTTTTGTTTTTTTATTATCAGTCTCGCTGCCTCTTCTAAAAACTCATCATTTGTATCTAAACTATTATCAATATCTGAAGGGATCACTATTTTTTGTACATTTTGGCAAATAACTTCCGGTTTACTAAAAGTATAAAAACCACTATTTCTTTTCACAAAATCAACTACAATATCTATCTCTTCATCTGAAACGTATGGCCCTTGAATCCTTAACGGTTCTTGTTGTCCTAATTGTTTAAAAAGCATATCTCCGTTTCCATTCAAATGCTCTGCTCCGCCAACTTGAATTATTAATCTGGAATCATTACCTGATACAGTTCTAAAAGCTATGCGGTTAGGGATATTCATCTTAACTGTACTTGAAACAATCTCAGAAGACGGTCTTTGTATTGATAAAAGTAAATGAATTCCTACAAATCTTGCCATACCGGAAAGCCTGTCTAAATCCGCTTGAAAATCATTTGCATATGCAGCTTCAGCCATTATATCTGCCAGATCATCTACAATCATCAATATATCAGGCATTCTTTTTTGTCCTTCTTCATTCATCATTACATTATATGCATCAATATTCTTTACTCCTTTATACGACAATTCCTGATATCTATAATCCATTTCTGATAATAACCATGCCAAAGCAGCACAAGCTTTTTTGCAATCTGTAATAACCGGTAATATCAAGTGAGGAAGATTATTAAACCTTAAAAGATTTAGGGCGTGTGTATCTATCAAAATTAGTTTTAATTCATCCGGACTTGATTTATACAGCAAATTTACTATAATTGAATCAATAAAGATGCTCTTACCTGATCCTGTAGTTCCGGATATCAAAAGATGATTCAGTTTTCTAAAATCAAAATATGCCGGCTTTCCATCATATAGTCTACCTAACACCACTTCCAAGTTATTTCTTGATTTCAAATAAGAGTCATTAATTAAGTAATCACCAAGTAACACCTCTGGTGCATCTGGTTTAATAGCCCTAATGCCCAAATAAGAAGTACCCGGAATAGGAATAAGGAATTGAATATCTATTGCTTTTAACTCTACCGATAATTCATGCTTCAGACTCGTTACTTTACTTACCCTGACTCCGGGTGCCAGTTCTATTGCATACAAAGAAGATACTGATGAAGCCTCAACATAAGCTACCTTTGCAGAAACTTTCATCAATTTTAAGAACTGCACCAGATTATCTCCATCATCACTCAATGTAGCTGTATTGTTATCATTATGTTTAAGAAATTCAATTACAGGGTATATATAATCTGTATCCATAATTCACCCTCATCTTATCGATTTAGCAAACTTTCTGATTTTAATCATATAGATTTTTATCGTTCTGCATATATACTCGGCAGCCTTATTCAATACATAATATATTCCGTACTGATTATTGTACTTGCTTTAAAGCAATTATGTATTACTTCGTATTTAAAATAATCTCTACCATTTTATTTTGATGTTCCACAATTGATTGAAAATCCCATTTCTGACTGTCTTTACACATCTGCATCATAATCATAAACTTAATTGAAGCTACACTTATCTGAGATATCTTCTTTGATTGATCCAAATAATGATCCAATTTAGTTAACGGCGTCCAATTTGACCCGGCACTGTTGGCTTCACTTCCTATCATAGCATAATTACCTAAGCAATTTATTTGGTTTTCATTCAGGGCTCCGTCTTTCCCTGTTGCATTTGCCTGCGGATAATAATGCTCCAAGCTTCTTCGAGTTCTGGAAAAATAAAATTGATCAAAAATCTTTTGGCCAAAATCCGAACAACCTAGTTGAGCAAAGAACTCCCTTCGAATATAATGGTCTTCTTTATATTCTTTACCACGTAGTTTAACACTATAAAGCTTCCATAATTTATAGTCTAAATAGTTGAATATAAATAACGGCACTCCATTAGATTTAATTTCACCTGTTCCATAAATATTATCAAATGCAAACTTTGTAGGTTGTGGAAAATAATCCCAATTCAGCCTATTCTCCTTCAGTATAACTTCATCAAAACTGCCCGGGATAGGTGTATTAATTGCATTTAACATATTTTTATCCAAATAAACCATTGCAAAATACCTATTGGCCAATTTTTCGACAAACTCTGCATACTTAAAAAGGTCTATTTCTTTTTTCCCCATCAAATATAAAAGACAATAGAATAAATAGTTTTTCCTTTGTCTTGCAGTAAATGATACTTCAAACATAGAAAGCAAATGTGCCAGTCTATCCTGAAGGAACCCATTTTCTTCATTATTTTCACAGAGATTGGCCAGCATAGTTTTCTTCGAAGCCACATCCCTATGCCATACCTGAAGTTTCCATGGATTACTGTCAAAGTTATCCTCTTCCTTAGAATGATGTACTATGTAGTTATCAAGAAAGAATCTGCACTTTAACAAATTGAATGCAAATAATCTTACAGTCTCTGCATTAAAACGAGCTTCATCAAACTCATTCAATAATTCTTTATCATCTAACTGGAATTTTATAGGATCAAATCCCGGTTCTGTCATTCGAGTAAATTTTAAAACAATCAATAAAAAGTTTGGAAAATCAATTATTTGCTGGAAAGAATCCTTTTTTTCAATTTCAGCTTCCAGTTTAACCCAATTACCTACATTCAAATCTATAATATTTTCTATCGATAATGATTCCGTTTCTTTATCATGCCCACGTTTATACTGTATCTGTATATCTTCAAAATTATTTGGAATAAATTCTATCAGAGTTTTTCCAAAAACAGCCTCTTTATCAAGCTTAGTCATATTCTGTTGAACATATACGTTCATTTCACTACAGCATTCCCAAATAGCATTAAAGACAGTTCTTTCCTCATCAGAATCAAGCTTTTGCATTAACTTTGCTTTGACTATCTCTTGTTTTTCAAGCTGCTCACCTCTTGAGTTCATAATCTCAAAATAATGATTCAGGTCAATATCTTTTGGCACCTGATAATGAATAATATGAACTTTATTTTTAAAATACTCACAGAAAACAGCCCTCTCATCTTTAGGAACGATTTCATCTATAGCTGTTCTTGCGTATTTGTACCCATTTTCAATTCCCCCATCCTTCTCATCTATATTGAATGCCGGAATTGCTTTTAACGTTTCATCCGATTTTTTCCGTGCCCTATATGTTAATTTACTTTTTAAATTATTTTGCTCTAATGCTCCCAATAAAAGTCGGATAGTGGTAAGGCGCTGTTGTCCATCAATGATTTCAAATACATTATCACCTTTATGAAAGGATACAAGAGTTCCAATATAATATACCTTGTCCGGATTTTTTCGAAGGGAATCATAAATATCCTGAACAAGTGTAGTAATTTCATCCTTTTCCCAGGCATAATTTCTTTGATAGATAGGGATTTCGTATATGAAATTATCATTTCCATCAAAAATTCCGGCTATAGATACTTCTTTAAGTGGTAGTGTTTTCTTGCTCATTACTTTTCTCCATAAATTTATGCTGTTTAAAATGGTCCAAATAATTTAGAAATACATTGTCTTTTTTCGCCCCAAGCGGTTCTTTAATCTTATGATGGACCTGCGATAATTTAAGCGGTTCCAAAAAGTCTGTCAGCTTACTAAGCAAAAGCTGTGGTGAATCCGAATCTACTATAATCTTAAAAATATTAAAATCATTTACAATTTCTTCTTTATTTGTTGTTCCCATAATATAATTCTGTGCCACCAGCCAGCCCACATTTTGATACTGCGCACGCATGGAGTATGCCCAAATAAATGCGAATATAACAAATTGTTCAAGATATTCTGTATCAACTTTCGAAGGTTTTGCCGGGCAGAATCTGTCAACATAAAGAAGTATAGCGGAATCAAACATCAATCTGGTAATATGATTGCCAACACCGTTTTTATACTCACGTAGATCCAAGGTTTTAACTATTTCGTTATCATTTATAAAATATCCTTCGTATTTGTCATTATTCTGAATATCTGCCAGAATATCAAAATAATGTTTAGCATATTCAAAAAATGATGCTCCGGCTATAATGGGTGCATTAATCTGAAACGGACTTATCTCCTGAATACCTGTAACAAACGGAACATGCGAATGATTCAGCTCATTAGCATACGCAAAAGCACCTTTGTAATATTGCGCATAAGGATGATTATCTCTGGATGTAACACCCTTAAAGATATCAATATTATGCTCCGTGAGCTCATCTGCCCTATTGCCTTTAACCCATTCCTTTAATCGATACAGATAATCATTAAAAAGAACTGCCAGTCGTTTCTGATTCATTTCCTCCCATGTTTTTACTATTTCTTCAGTTTCCATAACACTAACACTTCTCATTTCTCTTAAATGATAAGCTTTTAAGAGATCATGAGGGTATAGTGCCTTCCCCCTGGCATTCTGTGAATCAAAAAACTGAAATGCTTCGGACAAGTCTTTAGTAATAACCACTATCAATTCACAGTGATTTTCAATATAATCACACAAATCCATTTTCTCTTTTTCATCCGATAAACGTTCAATACGTCTTTTTAACGAGAGAAAATTATTCAAGACATTATGAAGATTAAAGGTATTGTTTGATAATTTTTCTGATATAAAATCAATCTTTTCTTCACATAAACATTTCAGTATAAGCGAAAATGTTATCGTACGCTGCTGACCATCAACAATATTATACCTTCCTGAGTCGTCCTTATGAAGAATAAGAGTACCGACACGATAAACTTCCTTATTATCGTTTTTTGCTTCCTCTATATCATCAAGAAGTTGGTTGGCATTTTTAGCCGACCATTTATATGGTCGTTGATATTCCGGAATACTCAAATGAACATCTTCGATGGGTACACCATCTTCATTTCTGGATATTTTGTTATGTAAAAGAAGGTCACCTATTTTGCTGATCCCAAGTATAAGTCTATTATCCATGTGTTTATCCTTTGCTACGTTCTTTCTTTCATTAAAGTTTTATTTATATGACTCTATCAACTTATATTCCAAATCTCATATCCCTGCCGCTTGGCAGAATCGTATACCGGCTGCATGTTTTTAGCCAAAATATTATAAAACTCTTCTTGAGTATTACCTTTTCTATAAAGCTCCTGCCCAGCCCAGATAGAATGTAAGTTATCGCGGTAGCAACCTTCAAATAATTTATATATTCCAGCCTTCTCATGCAATAGGTTATACATAAGATACTGGTTTTGTGCGAAACTCTTAAAAAAGGGATCCCATTTGGGAAGTTTGTTACTTTTTGAAGAATTCAAAGAAGAATCCATGGGCATCAAGTTCCATAATTCGTCATTCATAACAAAAGACCATGGTATAAAATGATCAACATCATAATTTCCTGATATCACTTTGTCGCCGGTAAACACATCGTGTACTTCAGATAATTCTAGAATACCTTCCCATAGTTTGCGTACTTTGTTAAGTTTACGCATTTTATCATCCATAGGTGCTAGCTTATAAACAAGTCCCGGCACTTCCGGATTATTATTTTGAAGCCACTTTACTTTTTCATATTGTATCCAACCAAGTATGGCTACAGTGTTGTCTTTTATCATTTCAGCCCATTCAGGATTAATATGCACTTCCTTTTTTAACTTAGGAGAAACTCCCAGTATATATGGAAGTGTAACCACCTCACGGTTAACTTTCTCAATATACGCTGTCATTCTCCGGATACTTTCCCATTCAGGTGTACCTGCATTACCAAAGAATCCGGCCAGAGCCCTGTACGGAACCATGTTGGTCAGCTGTTCTTTATATTCCTTCAATTCTTTATCATATTTTTTTATTGCATTTATTATCTCAACCTTTGAATCATTTGCTGCCAGATTACTTAATTCCGTGAGCTTGATTATAGCTCTCTCCAATCCATCCTTTATTTCGTTTCCCTGTATACCGCTCAAATGAATATGAAATTCACGTACGGAATACCATGCATTACATATCATCTCATTGATTATTTCGTCAAAGGTTGTTTCCGTTATATCCCTCGAAACTATCTGTACTATAGCTTCCAACCAGTAAAACTTATAACAAAACGAAGGATTTTTCATCATCTGAGAAAATCCGGAAATATCTAGTCTATTATGATATGATGTATCTATCTGAAATTCTATTCTGTTTTTTGAAGTAATATTATCTGTCATGTCTTATCACTCCTTAAAAACACTTATTCTTTTTATAAAACATATAAATAATTCAAAAAGTTTCCTAAAACTATTAGTATACTTTTTTCTCACTATGATAAATCGGTAACTCTATATTTCGCTTTCTTTGAAGAAAGCCCTTTATCATTACACTGCCATATTTTAAAAGCTACGCCTTCTTTCATGTCTTTTTTAAGCACTATTTTGTATATGCCTTTTCTGTTAGCCACACCTTCATATTTTTTCCCGTCATATTCAACATAAACTGTATTATATGGTTCTGCATATCCTACAATTATATTTGTACCCTTAACCGCAGAAATAGGTTCTTCAAGAGCATCTAACTTAGGTTCAATATATTTGTCAGTATCAAGGATAAAAGTTAATCTTGAAAATATTTTACCCTTTATTTCTGACATCATTACTATAGTATATTCTCCTCTTTCTGGTAGAGTAAGAACCGCATCTCCTTCATCATTTAATATAGAAGTACAATCATACGAAATAGACTTGTTATAATCAGGTTGTAAAATATCTTTTGCTAAAACAGTTGCTGTTGAAAGTTTCTTCTTTGAAGCGTATACTGACAGTGTTGTACCTTGACCATAAACATTTCCAAAAGTAAATGTCAAAGTATTGTTCTTGTTTTTTACACTTTCATCAATACAAAATATTTTTTCTTCCGGTACAAAACCAATATACACAGTTAGATTATACGATGATTGAACCGATATGGCTAGAATATCATTTTTTCTTATAGGGATATTATACCCACCATTCATGTAATCTTTAAGCATCGTTGTATCTTTTGTAGACAAATCATATATTTTGAATGAATCCTTGGAATAAACTGTCAGACAACCATTTTTCTTTGCCTTGATAGTATAAATGTTTTTAGTTGATTTCGAGGTATCTTCGATAGCCGGTTTGATTTCATCATTATCTTTCATAGTACTAAATTCATAATAACTATCTACAATTGGTATATTATAAACATCAAATGATGTTTCTAGATAGTCATCTATTGTTTCTGATTTAACTTTTGACTTGGCACTTATAGGAATTGTGCCTATAACCAATATTATTAATAATGTGATACAAATTATTTTTTTCTTCATTTTTATGTACTCCTTCTTTATATTATTTTCTTTGTTAAATAACCTCAAATCTCAACTACTTCTTTGTCATATTCTTGCTTGAATTTTTTTCATTTTCGTGGTCATATAAAACACACAGTTACAACCACTATCATGATTAAAAGTTTCATCATAGCTCCCCCAATATCATCATCTATTCATCTTCCCTCACCTCGAAATAATCTTGGTTCATTTACTTTAAATACCATTTACATTAACATCTATTTTCCTGCCAACTCAACATCACCAATATTTCTCTCTATATATACATAATATGTTCTTCCATAAGTGCCACTCAAGAATCAAAGTATCTTATCACCTTTAGATCTATTACATTTCCAACAAAGTGTTTGTAAATTCTTTTCTTCAGTGAAACCTCCTTTTGCAACAGGAATTATATGATCAATTTCTAGTAGTAAATTAGGCTCATTATAAATCGAGTTTCCACAATTGCAGCAAGTATAATTATCTCTATTCTTTATATAATCACGAAGTTTTTTAGTCATTAACATTCTCTGTTCTTTCGAAAATGCTGATGCCGTTAATTTGCTTTCAAGAATTTTAACTAGCTCAACTATATTCTCTTCCGTCATTGGGACAGTAAATGATCTTTGTGCAAACCCACCACCAGATGTATATGAAATTTATATTCAACCGTTAAAACGCTCTCATCAATATATGCAAAACCTAATCTTGAATAAAATCCGGTCTCATCTTTTTCCATAATGAACGCAGGCACATCTTGAATATACTGCTTATAATCCTTCTTATAATTTTCTATTATTTGTTTAGCTTCTCTTAATGTTTCAAGTTCTTCAATTAATAGCTGAAGTTTCTGAATTTGTTCAGGGTACATTGATTTATTAGGATAAAAATTTTTTACAATGTATTCTATTGGATTATTTTCTGCACTAGCAAATACTGCAGCTGATACTTCCGCAGTAAAAGGCGTAATTGTCTTTTTGTATGGACGAATATAATTATGTTCATCTTCTGTTACTGTTTCATTTCTTATTACTTTTGTACCAAATAAAGTTGATATCGCATGAACTTTTTCGTTTATATATTCATTAAATTCTTTTTGAGAACTCATCAATGCTTCACAAGTTGCTTTTATTTTCTGAAACCCTGAAGATTCATAGTAATCAAGTATTTTCTGATTTTCGCTGACTATTTCGTTAATTTCCTTATCAATATTTGAAATATATTTATCAATTATCCCCCATTCTTCACTATCTATCGTCTTTATCTTCTGAATGCTGTTTACTGTCCTGTCAAACAACTGCGAAATCAGACTATCTAACATATCTTGCTTTTCTTTTAATATCAAGGAAGGTTTATTATTTGAAGCAAAGTCTACTATTTTGTTAACTTTTTCATAAAATAAATGATGCTTTTTATCTAGTTCTTTTTTTTCAGTTTCTTTTAGGAATTTATTATATTCCGCTTTTCCCATAAGAATTGAAGGATCATTATTAAATTTATCTAGTGTGCGTTGATTAATATGTAACTCTTTTTGAGCTAAGTGATTTCCCGCAGATGAAATATAATCAACTTGTACTCTATAAGCACTAACATTAATTAACACTGCATCGATATTTCTTTTTACTTTCTTATAAGGGTATCGCTTTTCAAATTCATTATCAGCCAAAAAATCTTTTATTATTTTTGCAATATTGTTTTTTAAGACTAATCTTTTTTCTGCCTCTGTAAATTTATCTTTATTCTCTTTAAAAAACTTAACATCGTCATACTTTTCTATAGCTTGTCTACTTTTAACACTTACATATGTATCAATATATGGAGCTGTATCCCAATCTCTAAATCCCAAACTTGCTAGAATTTCTGCCTCTAATTTTTTATATCTAATTTTATTAATCACCAATATAGTTACTAAAACCAGTACAAATAATATTATTCCATAAATTATATTTTCATTTTTCATAATGATTACCCTTTGTAATAATTTTTTTAGCTATTTACAAACTAGATTTCAATTATTCCGTTGGAGAATTTATGTTTTTCCTTCACATTTAATTATATACCTTTAAAACTTTATAATCAATACTTTTGGAATACATCATTCGAGAGTCTTAAATCTTTCTTCAGCCGCATTTTTAAACATCTTTACCACATCCTTTGGTGCTGTTATCGTAAATTCCGGTCCTAAAGCAAATATCCACCCAAAGAAATGCCTGCTGACAGCCACTTTCACTACAGTCTCCGACCAGCCATTCTTATCTGAGTCATGGATAATGATCTCTTTGCCAAAACGGTCTATTATAACGCCTACCATTTCATTCTTGAAGGCTATCCTGACGTCCTTCTCTTCCCCGGCATACATACCAAAGTTCTTGGTCGAGTACTGTGCCACGTCAAAGTTCTCATATTTTTCCCTGCCCTTGCGTTTCTCCTTTAATACTGCTATGCTCTTCATCTTGTCTACCCGGAAATGCTTTAAGCAGTCCTCAGCTTCATCATAGGCTACAAGGTAGTAGTTCTCCTCTGCCCATATGAGTGCCCAAGGACTGACTTTATATGGATCTTTTCTCTTTTTCTCAAGCTGCTTCTTTAAGTTCCACTGCATGTATTCGAACATTATCTGCTGGTTCTGGCTTATAGCACGGTGTATGTCATCCACAACATAGTAGATGCTTTCGTTCATGGTCTTTACTCGCCCCTGTACCACTACCTGCCTTTTCAGCTGTGCTGCCTCGTATTCGCTGGCCATACCGGTAAGCTTTTTTATGAGATCATTCGACTTTCTCTCTGTTATAAATTTCGATGACTGAACAGCATCCACCAGAAGTTTAAGTTCTGCTATATCAAACTGTTTCTGTCCTACATGATACCTGTAGGTATTTCCTTCCGGTTCTCCTATGATATCAAGTCCCATGACGCTGAGAGCATCCAGATCGTCATACAGGCTTTTACGGTCTGCCGTACATTCATATTTTGCCAGATGCATCTGTATTTCTTTTATAGTTAGACCGTGCTGGTCATCAGTCTTTTCCGTCATGATTTTGTTCAGGTAGTACAGTTTCAGCTTTTGCTTTTTTCCTTTCGGCATATCCCCACCTCCGATATATACTTTAGTTAGATCGCACCCATATAAAGTATATATCGGCATTTTCCAGTGGGAACTTTATAGTACGTGGTTATTTTTCAAAACCATCCCGCCTGCATCTTTTAAAATACTGGCAGTTTAGGCAGCATCTTGTGCAATACCTGTTGTTGCCTTCTACCATCCTTCTTATCCAAAATATGAGCCTGCGCATAATCATTTTTCTCCTCTCTCCGGTTCATATATGTTTTTTGTTTTTCATGCCACTATCGGCAGTTCATAGTAATCGCAGAGATACGGGAGCATAATGTTCAGATAATCTACAAGTATCATGACTCCCCTGTCTCTGGTCTTTCTGGTTGACAGGTCATTGATCCCTATCCCTGACTTGCATAAGTCGTATGCGTTCTGAATGTACTTCTTGCTGAAAGCGTAGATTCTTTCCTTGCCGGGGCAGATAATGTAGTAATCAATCATCTTGTCCTCACCCTTAAAGTTCTTGATGCCTATGAGCTGCACATAATCCTTAACTATAACCTTCTTCATAAGAGCCTCCTTCTCTGCTGTTTGCAGTTAACATTTACTTTTGTTGTTTTTTGTTATTTTGTTATGACTCTATTGTAATCAAAACCATGTACGATAAAAATGCCTACGGACAGGAAAATTTGCTATAAAATTTGCAATAAAATAAGCTGATGTCGACTTGACACCAGCTCTCTAAAAAATAATATGTGTTTACGGTTTCAGTTCTTCCGCTATGCTTTCCATCCCCATCTTTTTGACCAGGTCTCCGTAAGATTTATCGTACTGCATTTGGCTGATGGCTCCGGTCTTTAGAAATGTGTCAAGCGTTTTCTGTAACAGCCGAGTATAGCTGAAAGCTTACTTTTGTCTGTTTAACGTATTTTTTACGGTTCGCCCCAAAACTCATATCGCAGCGGATCAATATAATCCGGAATATCTATATCTTTTCCGTTTGTATCGATTGCCCTAAAGAAACTCGGTTGATTCATTAGTTTTACCGTATCATCATATTCCATCAGAAAGTTGTGTTCAGAATCTCCCGATAAAGTATATATCCTCCGGTCGGTATTGTTCAGATCGGTAGCAGATGAACTATGCTCATCCTGTATGATGTATCCTATGCATGATTCGATATAACTCTGCTTATACTTATTGTTGGTCGTCCCATATGCAATATAAGTCCTGCCATTGTATTCGATCGTGCCAAAGGAGGCAGCGTCATGTTTATCGTCAATAAATGTTCCCATTTCAAATGCAATGGCATCACCCGGCAGTTCCGGTAACGGGCTTTTTGTGCAGCCGCTCAAGGCAAGTACACAGGCCAAAATGACAGCTGTAATATTTTTCTTCATTGTTCACCTCGAAAAAAAGCGGCGACGGTTTTCAGGCGCCGTCATTGTTTCAAAAAAATCAACAGAAGTAGTTGATTTTTCTATATTCATATGCTATATTATAGCTAGGAAAGGAAAACCACAAGAGTGGTTACGCCTTCTAGCTTAGGTTTTTAATGATGCTTTTCTGCATCGGAGCCGTCACTAGTGGCTGTAGTGGCGGCTCGCTTTTTATCCTGTCTAAATCTTATCAGATCGACAATCGCACGTATCACATTGCAAGCAAGTGACAGTATGGCAATTATATCGGATAATTTCATAAGCAACGCCCTCCTTTCGTTTACTAGGAGGGCTAACGCCCTCCAGAGCTTTCCTGCTTGGAAGGTGTAACCGCCTTTGTCTTGTGATTTTCCAATATGTACTATACCATATTCGTTAAATAATATCAATACTTTTATTCGAATATTTGTTATTACTCTTCAATGGTCTCGAACAGTCCCCGTCGTCATCAAATGTTTTCCTTTGATTTCCTGTAATCCTGTCATTGTTTCAAAAAATCAATAGATGTAGTTGATTTTTCTATATTCATATGCTATATTATAGCTAGGAAAGGAAAACCACAAGAGTGGTTACGCCTTCTAGCTTAGGTTTTTAATGATGCTTTTCTGCATCGGAGCCGTCACTAGTTGGAGTAGTGGCGGCTCGCTTTTTATCCTGTCTAAATCTTATCAGATCGACAATCATACGTATCACATTGCAAGCAAGTGACAGTATGGCAATTAAATGGTGTCCATATAGGATAATGGCGACAGAGAGCCGTCCCTTGTCGCCACCCCTGTCGCCACCATGCTATCTTAAGTTATAATCTAATATGCTTTTCAGTACGCTTCCCGGAAGATTAACTATCGGCTGGTTCAGCTGTGAATCCTCACATAAGAATGCAACTGCGAAAAGATTTGCTTCATATTCGGTATCAACATTTTTGTCGTTAAAGTTATTTAGTCCTGCTTCTGAATGGAGGAAGAAATGTCCTAACTCATGTGCACAGAGAACATATCTTTCCCTGTCATTATGACAATCTGACAAATAGATCATTACAGGATAGTTTTCCGATTTTATGATGTAGCCCGAAGGTCTACGCCCTGTTTCAAACTCCACAGTTCTTATCCCGACTTTGTCAGCTATCTTTAAAGGGTTACTTCCCCACTTTCTCTTTACAGACCTGGCATATTTTATTATTTCTCTTGCCCTGTTCCTATTCATATATCCTACCTCATCCGATCATTTCTTTTCGTTATTGTCTTTATACTTGTAACTTACCAGTCTAAGCTGCCCAAGAATCTCATTGGCAAAATCTTTCAAAGTTTCGTCGTCCATAGATTCAAGATCATATCCGCCATAAGCTGCAAGCATCGGCATCTTTAGTATGGATGTCATTGCGTCTGAAGCGCTGTCAAATTTCATAGGTATTTCAGGTGCATCGCCTGTAGTTACAGAATTTGTCCCCATAAGCTCACCGGTCGTAGTATCCAGGATCTTACACAGTTTATCTATTACATCAATGGGAATCTTGGTAATGGAAGCGTTTTCATACCTGTACTGTGTGGAAACAGAAACCCCAAGCTTATCAGCCACTTCTTCTACCGATAAACCTTTCTGTTTTCTTAATTCTTTGATTTTTTCACCTATCTTCATAAGAACATGCCTCGCAAATCTGACGATTTTTTTATCTACAATATCTTCTTACAAAACCTCTGCATATAAAATAGCACAATTGCAAATTTTTGTCAATAATTTTTCGCATTTTTGCAAATTTCTTGTTGACAGTTTCAAAGTTCTGTGCTAATAATAAAAATAGAAATTCGCATTTCTGCGAATATTTGTAATTTAATCATATGTAAATTTAGCATATATGCTAATCAAAGGAGGCCGCTTATGACAGAAATATTTATTGAAGATGCCCAGAAAATCGCTCCTGCTATATATGTAGTAGGGATTGGCGGGGGAGGAAATAACGCCATTGAAAGAATGATGCCTTATGAAGAAGATAATCGGAATGTCCACTATTTCTCAATCAATACCGACTATCATATTCTTGCGGACTGCAGATCTGAAACTATACAGATTGGAAAGAAAATCACCGGAGGATTCGGAGCCGGCGCCGATCCATGTATCGGCGAAGCTGCCGCTAAAGAAAGCGAAGACAATATTATGGAAGCTCTTTCAGAAGCAAGGATGGTTATTCTTACCTGCGGTCTGGGCGGTGGTACCGGCACGGGAGCTATCCCGGTTATAGCGAAGCTTTGTAAGGATGCCGGTATCCTTACTATAGCTGTTGTTACTCTACCGTTCACGTTTGAGGGGCGTCCGAGAAGTGATGTTGCCATGGCCGGTCTGCAGAAGCTTAAGGAACAGGTTGATACTCTTCTTATCATTCCTAATGATAAGCTGCTTCAGCTGAATGAAAAGAACATTTCCGTAGAAAATGCTTTTTCAACAGCGGACAATATTTTAAGATATACTATTGAGGGTATTACAAATATTATCTATCACAAGGGTGTTGTCAATGTTGATTTCAACGATCTTAAAACCACATTTACCGATAAGGGTATTGCTCATATCGGTATAAGCGTAGCTCATGAAGGTACTCCTTTGATAGATGCGGTTCGCCAGGCTATTGAGTCTCCTCTGCTTGATACAAATATTAAGAATGCCACCAATGTTCTTCTTAATACCGGCGGACATGTTAATCTCCTGGAACTTAATGAAGCGGTTAATTATGTGCAGGAAATGACCAGTCCTGACACCCAGATCATCTGGGGAACCGTTTCCAATCCGGATCTTACTAATGAAGATGACTGTATAATAACCCTGATAGCTACAGGAGTACAGTCTTTAAGTTTATCCTCTGTATCAGAAAAACCAAAGGAATCGGGTTTTAATAAACAGGTTTTTTTTACCAATGCCGGCAGTCAGACATTTCAGAAGAAGGAACCTGTAATATCATCCATTGAAATCCCTGAGTTTCTCAGGTCGCCTGTATATACTAGGACAGTAAGGAGATAATTCAGTGGCGACAGGGGACGGTTCTCTGTCGCCATTCTCTGTTATACCTTCAAGACAAAGGGCTGTTCTTACGAACAGCCCTTCAACTTCCACTTTAGCCAAAAGTCAAATAATTTCTAAAAATTTGTTTCTAAGAAGCTCGATTTTTTTCTGATCTACGGATAGTTCCTTTTCAAGGTATCCGTATATGTCTCCGTAAGTTTTATCCAGCCAGTCAAGTAAGTTTAGCATATATTCCGATGCTACCTGTCCTGCTCCAAAGAGTATTATGTCTTTCTGTTCCTTGGTATAGTCAGTTTTATCCAGTTGAGCCCGGATTGCCTTTAGTTTTTCTTCATTCTGTGCATTTGTCCGCAGGTATTCTTCGATTACGGTTTCGTTTGAAGCTCCCAATGCTTTCAGGATCAGCATGGCGGCCACTCCGGTGCGGTCTTTTCCGTCGGTACAATGCCAAAGGACTGCTTTGTCGTTAGGGAGTTCAATTAATACCTTAAAGAATTCTCTGTAGGCTGCCTTGCCTTTTTCCGTACTTAGGAATCCTATGTATAATTTGTCACTAAAAAGCCCGAGCTCTGCCATTTTTAGCAAGAGCTTCGTACGATCTGCGCCGGGAGTTAACATTTTTCCGATCTGTTCAGGTTCCAGGTTTTCAAATCCGGGGGAGTCCTCGAGTTCCATCACGGAACAGTACCGGTTCTGTGCTCCCGGTATTTCCGGGTCGGGAAATGTTTCTCTTTCGCCTCGCATTCTGAAATCCACCACAGAATAAACATGGTATTTCTCGGAAAGCAGTTTTATGGTATCTGCCGGGGCTCCGGAAAGGGACGCACTTCTTAGCAGAACGCCCTTCCGTACTTTCTTATTATTTATTTCGATTCCTCCAAGCTCCCGTACATTGCCTACGCCGGGAAGCATTATCTCATATGGTTGCATTTGAGTGTTGTCCTTTCTGTGTCAGATCTTATCATTTACGATGTTTTCTCACGGTTTGTATAATTGCTATTACA
This sequence comes from Lachnospiraceae bacterium, assembly GCA_017542245.1. Lineage (GTDB taxonomy): Bacteria > Bacillota > Clostridia > Lachnospirales > Lachnospiraceae > RUG11977. Next base: position 3,394 of record JAFXXN010000144.1, on the reverse strand, counting down.
ACAAAAATTGCAATTACCACTCCTAGAGCAAGTACAACCCAGTTCTTTTCGCTTATGCCTATATATAGGAGTGCGCCGACAAGCCCGCCGAAGATGATTATCAATACCGCTGCTGCCACTATTCTGATTGCTAAAGGCACTTTTTTATCTCCGACGGCTCCCATTGAACCTTCTACAATGAATTCAAATATTATTTCTAATATGATTTCCATATATTTCCTCCGCTGCATTTAGCCGCAGTTTATAAGTTTTTCATTAAACTTTGTATTTCTGTGTGGTCTTTTTGCCGTTGTCGTTGGTGGTTCTCTGGGTCATGTCACCGGCGGAGTTGTATTTGTAGGTTTCAGAGAATTTGTATGTGTAATCTTTGCTTTGTTCATATGTATAGGAATATTTTGTCAGGAAACCTTTTTTGTTGTACTTGTATTTTTCAACAAATTTGTTTCCGATAAGATCGGTGCGAGAGAGCATTCTGCCTTTTTTGTCGTATGTTATTTTTATATCGGTCTTGCTTTCTCCTGTTTTTAAGTCGGTATTTACACGGCTGATGAGGTTACCGTTTTTGTCGTAATTGTACTTTAATTCATACTGATACTGATGTTGAAACTGATCATCATATTCATCATGTATTTCGCGGATAAGTTTGAAATCTGAGTCATACTCATATGTAATGAAACCATCTGTCCCTAAATAGTCTCCTAACATATCACCGAATGAATTTTCCACAATATTGCCATCAGCGTCATATTTATAGTTGTATTCGCAGCCGAACTCGGGTGCTTCGTTTTTGTACTTAGTTATTCTGCCGCTATCGTCAATTTTGTACTCCAGGCTGAAATAGTCATCATATTTACTTAAATAGTACTTAAAAGTTATAATGTTTTTATCTGAATGTAATACACTGTAGATGACATTCCCGTCGTTGGAACTTATCAAGTTGAATTCCTCTATCTTTGCGCCGTTTCTGATCGTGATGAGCCGGTGGATTTCCAAGCTAGGATTGAGCAGTGTCATGGATTTTACAGTCTTTTTCTTAGCCACGGTAAAGTTGCCAACTTTTGTGTCATCGTAGAGCTCGTATGTATTGCCGTTTGCCTCTTCCGTGTAGCTGCGTGCAGCCTGCATGTTGATGCCGTTGAATGTCGATTTGTTTGTTATGTTGGCGTTCGGAGCATTTATCTCCAGATATTTGGATGCTGCTGCTTTATTGGATTTGATGGTAACGTTTATGAATGCCTCGGTCTTGAATATGATTTCAGATACATTTTTGTTTTTTACTGCTTTGTTCAGCGCTTTTTCCGTAGATACTCTGACTGATTTGCCTGCAGCTTTTGCCGGTACGTATCCGATAAGTATCGTTACGACAAGGCCTGCGATCATTAACATGCCGATTAGGGTAAGTTTGCGAAGCTTCTGTTTCATCTTTTTTCCTCCTTTAAGGGTGAGAATGGTGACGGTTCTCTTTGTCACCTTTTTCGTGTTGGTGACAGGGAATCGCCCGTGTCGCAATTATAAATAATATTATCCCACAAAAACCTTTAATATTCAACAAAAAATAATATTTTGGGGTGACAGAAAGAACCGTCCCTGTTGTCACCCCATCGCCATCATTCAAAGAATCCGAGTGATTTGAGTTTTTCTATTGTTTTTTCAAGGTAATCCATGTCTGTTATGGACCAGCGGGCGCCGAGCATATAGAGGGCCTGTACCGTGAATCTGTTATTGCACGGGATTTCACTTCTATATGAGTCATCGGTAAGGTCATAGTTTACAAGAGGTGATAGTAAGCTGTTTATGCTTTCATCCTTTAGACTCTCGCTCAGTTTTTCCGCAAATACCTCATCGGATACCATCTCAATATGAATACCGCAATGCTCCATAGCCGCAAGCACATCTCCCATGTCAACCAAATGTGAATTATAGACATGGAATACGGTAAACATGGATAATGTTCCCGATAGTTTTAATATGAAGCGTGCAGTCTCATCAATCGGGGAGAAATCGGTCTGCTCATACATTTCGGAATACGGGCAGCACCCAAGGGCTGCATAGGCTCTTAATGTATTCATGTAATTATTTGTATGTAGATTGATCTGGAACTCTCCGTCTTCCTGACGGCTCATCAGGTTCCCGAGCCTCATGATCTTCGCATCAAGCCCATGCTCCGCTATGGCCCGGAGTACCTTTTCCTCGCCCAGATATTTCGTGTGAACATAGGCATTTGAAGCCACGTCCTGACCAATATTTAAGTGGGTTTCGGTAAGTTCCTTTTCCACTGCGCTGTCATCGACCGTATCTCCGCCTACGGAAGTGGTCGACAGATGTATGAGCCTTGCATTTTTCTTAAGGCAGAGTCCGATCAGGTTTTCAACCCCGTCAACATTTACTTTTTTCAGTACTTCAAAATCTGCAAAATGTTTTACGCTTGCTGCACAGTTTATCACAGTATCAAAATCTACATCTATTAAACCGTCTATACCGGCTTTGTCATCTACACTGCATTCCTTAACAAATATCCTTTTGTCGAACAGTTCCTCATAACTGTTGTCAAAATAGTAAAACAGCTGCAGACGCAAACGGCTTTCGGGAGAAATGTCCACCTTTGCGGTTCTCCTGCCATGTACGAGGCAGGTTATCTTATTGTTACTGTGATCAATAAGTTCTTTAAGCACATGTATACCCAAAAATCCTGTTGCACCTGCAAGCAGGACATTTCCGATACCGTTTTCGCCTATCCCTGATACATAATCGAATGAGTTGTGTTCAAGGACTTTTTCTATCTTCGGATCTTCTTTTCGGACAATCTCATGCTTTTCGTGAGTTTGTTCGTGAACGCTGTTCATCCTGCTGCTTATCAGAGCCTCGAGCTTCCTTACTGTCTTTGTATCAAATATATCCTGGAATTCTATAGGAATGTTCCGAACCTTTGCACCCATAAGGATTTTTGCAGCCGTAAGTGATGTTCCTCCAAACTCGAAGAAATCATCATCTATGCCTATTTCCATTCCGAGTGCTTTCTCAAAGAGTTCGCACAGTATTTTTTGGAGTTCGTTCTCAGGTTTTACTTTTTCGCGTTTGCCGACAGCCACGGTTATCTCGGGTAAGGCTTTCTTGTCGATCTTCCCGTTTGCCGTCATAGGCATTTTTTCAAGTTGCATGAAGGCCTGAGGTACCATGTAAGCTGTAAGGTATTTTGATATATGTTCTTTAAGTGCCGTAAGGTCTACCTGCTCTTCAGCCGTAAAATATGCGACCAGATAATCCGTATCACCGTGTACTACTACCACAACCGAAGAACGTACCGAAGGATATGTAGCTATCACATTTTCTACTTCGCCGAGTTCAATACGAAGACCGCGGAGCTTGACCTGGTTGTCTATACGACCATGGAATT
>JAFXXN010000009.1 GCA_017542245.1 Lachnospiraceae bacterium | reverse complement strand
TATAATAATCGCATAAATCAATCACACGTTTAATTATATTAAATTGTTCATCATCTGAAGCTACAAATGCTTCCATTCCTGCAGGAATACAATCTGCCATTAACAGAATGTTTGTTATATTCTGCCTTTCTGCAATTAAGTCAGTGTATGTAGAAGATATAAAAACCTGATATTTCTTTTCCATTTTATCGTCTGCTTTCAACATTAATTTTGTTTAATTTGAACAAATGAATTTACCGCTTTTATTATAAACGAATATTATTGCTATGTCAAGACTTCGTTTATAGTCGTATGTGTACTTGATTTTAACGACTTGATTTTTAATCATAAATGTGTTACACTGATAACAAAATAATATAAGGAGATAAAAACATGAAAAACATTTTTGAAAGCGGAGATTTTTCAAAATACTCAGTTTCGAATCTTAATTCCGCTCGTCAAGTTATTACAGAATCTTACCAATATGCAACAATGAAGCCAACTGTGTTTATTTCACATAAGCATGATGATCTATCAGACTTAAAAGGAATAATAGGATTTTTAGAAAAAGAATATGGTGTCGCTGCTTATATTGATAGTAGAGACCCTAATATGCCAAGAATCACATCAGCAGAAACAGCTGAAAATATAAAAGACAGAATAAAGAGTTGTAATAAGTTTATTCTTCTTGCAACTGAGAAAGCAATTAATTCAAAGTGGTGTAATTGGGAACTTGGTTATGGCGACTCAGTAAAGTTTCCTAACAATATTGCTTTATTTCCATTCAAACAGAAAGGGACTTCTGATTCACAATATATCGGTTCTGAGTATATGAGATTATATCCATATATTGTTTATCGTTCTATGGGAGATAAATATATTGATGGTACACCAATTCCAGAAGGATATTATATACGAACCGAAAATGAGGATAGCAGTACTATTTTATCTCTTTCAGAATGGCTTAGAAAGTAAAGGAGATTATTATGTCTCGAAAAGTGTTTTTTAGCTTTCATTATCAGAATGATATCAATAGATCAATGGTCGTTAGAAATAGTTGGGTAACTCAAGGAAAGGAAGCAGCTGGTTTTACTGATAAAGCAGAATTCGAAAAACTAAAAAGGACAGGTGATTCTGCTGTTAAAAAGTGGATTAATTCACAATTGTATGGCACGTCAGTTACTGTTGTTCTTATAGGTAGCGAAACACTTAATCGACCTTTTGTACAGTATGAAATACGTGAAAGCATTAACAGAGGAAATGCAGTTATCGGTGTATTCATTCATAATGTTAAGGATATGATAACCCAAAGAACTTCACTTAAAGGAAACACACATACTATTATTGGCTCAAGAAATGGATGCGCAGTTTACTTTGATGAGATATGCGATGGATTATATGATTACATAAATCAAGATGGTTACAACAATCTAGGAAGTTGGATTGAAGCAGCCGCAAAAAAACATAATAAATAACACAGGAGATTACTATGGCAGTTACAAGGGAAGAACTTATTCGAGAGTATACCAGGGCTATTCAAGAAGGTAATGCTGCTATATTTGCTGGAGCAGGATTATCAAGACCGTCAGGGTTTGTTGATTGGAAAGGTCTGCTCAAACCACTTGCATCGGATATTAAACTTGATATTGAAAAAGAGCATGATTTGTTGTCGGTTGCCCAATACTATAGAAACCAAAGGAGAACTAGATCTGGGATTAACCAAGCAATTATGGATGCGTTTTCGAAAGATGTAGCTACTAATGAAAATGCACGGATTATCACAAGACTGCCGATATTTACTTATTGGACAACAAATTACGATGATGTAATTGAGAACGGAATAAAAGAAGCAAATAGAAATCCTGATGTTAAGTATGAATCTGATCAGCTTTCTGTAATGAAAAGAGATAGAGATGCAATTGTTTATAAAATGCACGGAGATGTTAACCATCCAGCAAATGCCGTGCTTACAAAAGAAGATTTTGAATTATATGAATATCGCAGACCATTATTCAGAACTGCACTAAAAGGTGATTTGGTTTCCAAGATATTTCTTTTTATAGGGTTCAGTTTTGAAGATCCAAATCTTGAATATATTTTAAGCCAAATTCATTCTCTGCTTGGTGAAAATGTCCATGATCATTACTGCTTTTTTAAACGTGTACAAGAGAGTGATTATTCCGATGTGAAAGAATTTGGTTATGACATAGCAAAGCAGGATATGCAGGAAGAAAACCTTCGCAATTATGGTATTCAAACCGTCTTTGTGGATGATTATGCTGAAATAACAGAAATTCTCCATGAAATCGAGAAAAAATCTAAGATGAAGAATGTTTTTATTTCAGGAAGCGCTGATGAATTTACTGAACCATGGAATAAAGAAAAAGCTGAAGAATTAGTAACGGAACTTGCAGGTGAATTAGTACGCAATGATTATCGTATCACTTCTGGATTTGGACTTGGAATCGGATCGGCTGTGATTAATGGTGCACTGGATGTGATTTATGCTGAGAAATTCAGACATATTGAAGAACATTTATGTCTTCGTCCGTTTCCACAAAATATAAAGGATCCAAACGAACGAGCTGAGAGATGGAAAAAATATAGAGAGGATATGCTTAGTGAGACGGGTATTTCAATCTTTATTTTTGGCAATAAGACTGATAAATCGTCAGGTGAAATTATCGTCGCAGATGGTTGCATAAAAGAATTTGAAATTGCAAAAGCAAAAGGAAATATAATAATTCCTATTGGCAGTACAGGTTATGCAGCAAAAAAAATCTTGAAAATTGTAAAAGAAAAAATTGATAATTTTTCATATTTAAGAGAACATATTGCTCAGTTAGAAACAGTGACAGATATTAGAGCTATCATTCGTTTAGTTATGGAAATAATAAATGATTTGCAGTAACTTCTGTGAATATTTGATTTTAAATGTAATTTGTTGCATAGTAGTGATCTGAATTTGATAATAAAAATCTTATGATTGAATTGAATTTACTAAGTGCTTTAAATAATGAACAGTTACATCAAGATAGAATTTTAATTGAACAACAGAGAAACAAAGGAAAAAATTAATTATTATTTTTCGGTAAAGCCATGATATAAGAATCAAACACATGGCTTTAACTTTCGTCATTATAAAAAACGAATTTGCTTATAGAATATAAAGCAACGATTATTTTCTATGACTAAATATTAAATAATCTATTTGGGATATGCATATGATATATTTTCAAACGGAAGAACATCATTTATGCAATAGTTTATAAGGTTAGTGATTACACGGTATTTAATCCGGATAGGTATTCTTGAATTTGATGATGTGTTTGAATAAAACTGGATATTATCGGAAGCTAGTACAAAATAAGCAAGTTACAAAACTTTAAAAACACTACTCGGATAAACGCATGAGTAATAAAATTTATGAAAAAGAGAAATGGAAAAATATCTATTCATATTTGGGGGCAATGCAGCTATTAAGTGTTGCTATCGTGGAGAAGTGTCTCAAAAATGGAGGTGGATTACATGCTGTTAGAATTCAAAACGAAGAATTACAAGTCATTTGCTGAAGAAATGGTATTTTCTATGATACCTTCTCCGAAACAGAAAGGACTGGATTATAGTATTCTTTCCATGAAAGTAGGTGACAAGACCTATAAGGGACTAAGTTCTGCGGTTATTTATGGACCGAATGCATCTGGTAAAACAAATGTAATCGGGGCAATGGATACTTTTAGGTGTATTGTTATGAGAGGAAATATCCGGAATGCAGATGTGGCAACTCCTAATGCTGCGGCTTCAGCGTTGGAATTAATTCCTAACTGTAATGGAGTGAAGGAACCTACAGAGTTTTCAGTGCGATTTGTAGATGGCGAACTTATGGTGGAATATTTTCTGAAGGCTGATTTGGGAACTTTTATGGACAGCAATTTTCAGAGAAGGATTCTGGAAGAAAGACTGGTAGTAAACGAGAAACAGGTATTTTCACGAAACGGCATGCTTACGGTTGATCTTCCTTCAGTTATTAAAGAATATGTTAATAAGAGTATTAAGAGGAAAACCCCAAAGATGCTAGAACTGGCGGAAGACAGTCTATCGGATACAGATCTGTTTCTAAATAACGGTTTCAAGTCAATTTATGCGGCGGAGTTGGTGAAGAGGATTCTGTCATGGTTCAGCGATAAGTTCATTGTGGTTTATCGTTCCGATGATATGAGGTTAGTTCGGAAATTCGCTGATCCAAAGGCAAACACTGTTTATGTAGAGACCACGCTGACAGAGGCGGCAAGAGAATTTGGGATCACAGCTAATGCACTGGGATATAAGGCAACAGGCAGGGATGATTCTGAAGATGCGGTTCTTTGTTCTATATTAGGAGATAAGCTGATTCCAGCTGAGATGTTTGAGTCTTATGGCACGATCCGATTTATTAATGAATTTCCATTGGTGATTTTGGCACTACTTTCTGGTGGTACACTTGTTATGGATGAATTCGATGCCTCAATCCATCCGATGGCACTGATGAATATCATCAATATATTCCATAACGACGATATCAATAAGAATCATGCTCAACTTATCATCAATACTCATAATCCGATTTTTCTGGATGCTTCACTCTTAAGAAGGGATGAAATCAAGTTTGTGGAGCGTGAGGATGAAACTGGCAACAGTGTTCATTATTCTCTCTCTGATTTCAAGACTGTCAACGGCAACCGCAAGGGTGAGGATTATATGAACAATTATTTTGTCAGCCGGTATGGTGCAATAAAGGACATTGATTTCAGCACTATTCTGGAGAAAGTCATCTCGAAAGGTGAGGTAACTGCTGATGAGAGATGATAAACTTTATACTAAGAAGTTCGTATTCACCGTCGAGGGTGAGACGGAAAAGTGGTATCTGGAATGGCTCAGGGATCAAATCAATACATGTAAAAGCCGGAATTATAATGTGGCGTTAGACGTGAAGGTGCAGCAGAGTCCAAAGAAATTCTATAAGAGTGCGAATGCTAAGGCTGCACCTGAAGTTTTTCATATCTGTGATGTTGAAAGTAGCGATCCGGTGCATATAGAGAAGTTACAAAGTATTCTTTCTGAGATGAAAGAGGCGAAGACGCAAAAGAAGATTATATACAAGCTTGGATATAGTAATTTCACGTTTGAACTTTGGATGGTGCTTCATAAGAAAAACTGTAACGGTATACTGGCTCATCGCAGGCAGTATCTTGATCATATAAACAGTGCGTTTGCGGAAAACTTTGAAAATCTGGATCAGTACAAGCATGAGGATAAGTTCAAGCGGTGCCTTGGAATGCTATCGCTGGATAATGTAAAGGAGGCAATCAGGCGGGCGGATAAGATTAATGCAAACAACGAGATAAATGGGAAACTTATTAAATATAAGGGGTATGAATATTACCGCGATAATCCAGCGCTGTCTATACAGGATGTGGTGAAGATGATATTTAAGGAATGTGGAATATAGTATCTATGGTTTTATCAGGTTTGGTGAGGAGTGATTTTCACCGAAAGATTGTTAATTCAGATATGAACGATGGCGGTAGAATATATAGAGCTTCCGAAGAGGGGAACTAAACCTACAGACAAACAGCTTACTTACGTTCTGCCTTGGAGTGAATTACTTCCTGAGTATTTTTAGAATTCTGTCAAAAAAATAAAATACAAACAATCAGCCCCCATGTATCGAGTTGAACTGCCCCAAATTGTGCGTACAGCACAAAAAAGCACCTATGGATAATTGAATCAAGCAACGAACTGGCTTCGCAATTCAAGCGGAGTCAGTTTTGTTTTGAGTTGAATGCGCTGATGATTGTAAAAGTAAATGTAATCATCGTAAGCGCTTACGAAACATCGTTGACAAAATATACTTAAAATGATATAATCATTATGTTGCATTTTTATAGTGCAAATATGTATTGCATACAAATTTTAATTTAAAACAATAACGACATAGGAGACGATTATTATGAGCATGAAAGAAGCATTTGATACGTTTTTTGAGGAAATGGATAGGAGTACAATTGAAGCATTAGGGCATCGTCCATCGATTCCTTATCTTGAAGGTTATGTATTAAAAGATTTAATATTGCTCGATACACTTGATAGTCACGGCTATGCTGAATGGAGGCCTGAACTTCAGAAAGAAAGCGTTTCATTTGATGACGTTGAAGAAAAACTCGGTTTTTCTATTCATCCTCAGATAAAAGAATTTTGCAGCACATATTGGTTTAGAGATTTAGAAGGAGTTATAGAAACAGCTGAAGGAAAAATATATTTTTCTTTGGATCAAATATTACCAAGTTTTGATTTGAAAGAAATTATGTTTGATGGTTTCAATCATTGCGGAGCACATTATCTTAAAGACCACAAATACTTTTTAATAGGTACTTTCTGTAATGTTTGTGGAATAGACGATTATTTAGTTCATGTAAATAATGATACATGTGAAGTTAATGCTGTTCACGTAGGTGATAAGAAATCTATAAAACTTGCGGATTCTATTGAAGAATTACTTTTGAAAATGAAAGGAAAATGGTCATAATGAATATTAATGGAAATACAAGATGTTATGTTTGGGATGATATTACTAATGTTGAGTATGTATCAATAATAGATGGCGAGGGAAAAGAAATTATCTATCCTATAACAGCTGAAACTGAAAGAATAGTTACTAAAATGGAGGGGGCACAACTTAGCACGAAGAGAAAGGATTTTTGGGATGCAAAGAATGAATTGTATTATTACAGAAATAGATTAGGAAATTTTTATAAAGTTAAAAAGGTTGATCAGACGGAATCATTTTCTATTAATTACTATGATTTATTGATGATAAATATGGACTTTACCGGAACGGGTGGCTCTAATGCTCGTGGGTGGCAAAGAGATTCATATGAATATTTCGATAAATTGCTAAAAATGTATCCAAAGGCCTTTAGTACAACTAATACAGATTTGATAAAAAACAGGAAAGGAAATCCTAAGATTGATGTTGATTTTTTAAATTTCCTGCCTGAAGAATATAGAAAACAATATGCTAATTATATAGGTCAGGAATTAATTCATCATCACGCTGGTGAAGGTGGTCAAGCTTTTGCTGTTCCTGCTGGTGTTCATGTTGGTTATGGAGGAGTTCATAATGCAGAAAAACAATTTGGCATAACAGCTAATGCAGATATACAAACGCGTAAAATTCAGCAAGCTTTTGATGCAGGGTTTATAGCTGCCGGAAATGATATTTGGCAGGCACTTGAGTCTGATACTAAATTTGATCGATTCGTAATTAATGGAATATCGACTTCTAAAACAAAATACGAGTTTATACAGGAACTTAAAACAGATAAAGAAATACTTGATATATTTGATGAGTTTAAAAAAATATATACAATTAAAATTTCTGAAATTCCTGTATTTGATGATTCAACAGGTTTTGACGAAACAGACCCAGATAATATTGTAGATGATGTTAATCCAGAAGAGTTTTTCATTACTGAGGCTGGTGCTGCAGAAACAATATCCGAAATAGAAAACAGCAAGGAAAAAATATTTCTTGTTAAAGTTTTATTCTATATTTTGAATAAAGAGTTTAGTTTGTATAATAATCCATCTGCCGATTATGATATAAATAGTGTTATTTCTGCGATATCAGACAAAGCATTTCAAGGTATAGATGAACATAATAACAAAAATAAAATTGAGGAATATAAAAGACTTTGCCAGAAAATTTCAAATACAATTAATAGTACTGACAAAAATCAGACCGAAGTATTTGCACAGCTAAATTATGTTACTTCTGATCAGGTACAGGATGTTCTCATAGAAACATCAGACATATATGATTCTGAACTACAGTATTCTTTCTTTTTAGATACAAATGTAGATCTTAATGAAGCTGATAAGAATGATAATCATTTAATTGATAAAAACGAGGCTGTTGCACTTTATCTTGCAGAACGTGATCTTGAGTATCTTGGATGTTATAATGAAACAGACTGGAATCTATTCGAAATCTATTACGATCTGCTCGAAAACAATGGCGCAGAACCGGTTTATGCTGGATTCAACTCTGATAATGTATATGACGATTATGATTACAACGCCGCAACTGGCAATCTGGTACTGTATCTTGACAGTACCGGCCATCGTATCATATCCAAGAGCGAAGCTATGTCTCTTGAAGAGTATAAGACATATAGCTGGGATTACTATCCTGCTGATGCTGTTAATTATGATGATAATCAGAAGAATAAACGTTATAAAACGTATAAAAACAAACAGGAAGATGAAAATCCGGTTGAGACGAATCCTTTTGACCTGATAAATGTTGTTGCTGTATATGAATTCCTTAATGGATTACTTGAGGCAATTGAATTATTGAAAACAGGTATTGATGCTTATAAGCAGTATAAGGAACTTCAGAGGTGGACAGCGTTCCTTGAAAAGCAGAAAGAAACCATTGATTTTATGGTTGTGAAAGGTGCAGCAGTTGAAGAAATACTCGAAGTGGAAATTATACTTCCTGAATATGTCGGTTTGTATAATTCAGTAGGTATTGCGACAACACTCGGAGAACTTGCTGTAAATACTGGTGCAATTGCGACAACTGGAGAAGTAATTATAGATTATACGGTTATGGTCGCTGTTATCAGAGCAATGGAAATAATGTCACCTGTTGTTGTCAATAATCTGATAGTATGTGCACAGCTTGATAACTGTATAGAAGCCGGATATATTCCTGCAGAATACCATGGTCTGGATCTTGAAGGAGTCATTCAGGATTATAAATCCATTCAGATGACAGAATGGTGTAAAGCTCAGAGATTGCTTGAACAGAACGATGAACTTATTGGTGATTATGAAAACGCTGAGTTTCTTTTCGTTCACATTCTTGATTTTGTAAAAGCTTTCTCATCAGCATCAGTCGGACTTGATCAGGTAGCAGAAAACTTTATGGATATGTCACTTGATGAGGGCAGTCCGCTCTTCTTCCTTCTTTCTTCAATCAGTTCTAATGAAGAGAAAACAGACGCTGATGTCAAGCTTGTTGATACAATTATTACTTCTGCATATATTGAAGAAGTTAATAAAGTAGCTTCTGAAGTGAAAACAGACGAAGAAAAACTGAGAGATATCGCAAGACTCATGGCTGATATAAGCAATGTTGAACTTAACAGGCTTATGGCCGATGAAGAAGAATCAAATCCAAGACTTTCAGTATGGCTTCATAAATCAATTGATCATCTTGGTTCACCGTATAAGGAATTCTTTGATATCGGAACAACATATATCGAAGGTGTAATAGGTCACTTTACTGGTATTTTCAAAACATATCAGGATTTTAAGGAAGATATGCAGTCTGCATTCATGCCTCCTTACATCAAGAAAGTTGTTGATGCTATAGAGGAAGAAATATACAGCATCAACAGAAATATCGTTGAGAAGATAAAAGAAGGCGTTGACTGGTTAGACGAACATGCAATCGACATATTTGAACAGCTCAGAGACAAGGCTATAGATATTTATGAGTATCTGGAAAACAAAGCAGAAAGTATTTACGATGCATTCAAGGAAAGCATCAGCGGATTGTTTGACAATGCATGTAAAGCTCTTCCGCCAAGGGTACTTGATCCGCTTGTAATCGACCTTGAAGAAAAGGGTATTGAACTTATAAGCAAGGATGAAAATGACGTTCACTTCGACCTTGATGTAAACGGATTTATGGAAAACGTTACATGGATAAACGGAACAGACGGGTTCCTTGCAATTGACCGAAACAAAAATGGAAAAATAGATGACGGTACTGAACTTTTCGGAGACAGAGTTGTTCTTTCAGACGGCAGAACTGCAGCATCCGGATTTGAAGTGCTTCTGGATATGGACGTAAACGGTGATGGTATCATTGATGCCAGAGATCCGGTTTTCTCTGATCTTCTTATCTGGAAAGACAAAGAGAAGCAGGGTATAACAGAAGAGGGCGAACTTACAACTCTCAGTGAAAATAATATAAAAGCTATCAGCCTTCAGTTTAAGGATGCACAGTCTGAAAAAACAGAAGGAGGAGCATTTATTACTGAGTCATCAACAGTTATTTTCAACGATGATTCTGAAACAGATATTGTAGAGTACTGGTTTGATACTAACGCTTATGACACAGTTACAGTAAATCCGGATGGCAGCACTGTGTCACATTCATTCGGAACAATGCCTGGAATTAGAGAAGCTCTTGAAAATGATGAAAAGGGTACTTTAAGTGGATACTATGATGATTTTAAGGAATCAAACAGTTTCACTGAGAAGAGAATAATTGCAAGAAAGTTTCTGTTTGAACTGTCCGGAGTTAATGATCTTGAAATAGAACCAAACTCACGTGGCGGCAATGTTGATGCAAGAGAACTTTATATTATTGAAAAATGTATGGGTGAATCTTTTGTTGGTGTAAGCGGAGAAAATCCTAACGTAACTGCAGCGGTTATTCTGAAGGATATGTACAGAAAGATAGAGATGATGTATTTCAATCTTCTGAACGAGGATAATGATCTTTCCGGATATGCTGATCTTATTTCTGTACGTACTGATGAGAACGGCAAGACAGTCCTTGATACGGATATGATCGATACGATCATTGATCTTAAAAAGGAAAGCGGTGACAGAGCTGATGAGCTTATGTACAATGTCGGCGCATATCTGAAGTCATTTGATGATGCAAATAACACCGGCTATTATGAGAAATTCAGAAACAGATATCTTGATGCTGATGACAGAATGGATGATGTTATCAATTCAGGTGTGATCATTGGCACAGTTTACGGTGAAACAATCAGCGGAACAAATGGTAATGATATTATAACCGGTTTTTACGGTGATGATGTAATTAAAGCCGGAAACGGAAATGATACAATATATGATGAGTACGGCGATTCTGTTATGTACGGCGGTTCCGGAAATGACACATATATTTTCAATGAGTATCATGGCGAAGATGTTATTGTCGATCATGAAGGTAAGAGCAGAATTCTCTTTGAAAACGGACTCGGAGCAGATGACTACCGCGTATCTGTCGATGCGAAGAAAGGTCTTGTTCTTGAAAATGAGGAAACAGGAGATTCATTGTCATTACAGGAATTTTTCCTTAATCCGGACAATTATTCATTTGTTTTTGACGGTGATTCCAAAGTCCTCGGCGGAGGCAAAGCCCGTGAAGAGATAACAGCTTCTGAAGAAGGCGGAGAGCTGGAACTCGGAGACGGATTCAACGTCTTCTACGGCGGTTCAGGTGAAGACACAATGCTCGGCGGAGAAAACATGGACTTCATGTACGGCGGAGCAGGTAATGATACACTTCACGGAAGAAACGGCGTAAATGTACTCTTTGGTGAAGGTGGTAATGACAAGCTTTACTGCGGTGATCACGGAAGCTATATGAACGGCGGAGCTGATGATGATGAACTTTACGGCGGCGGCGGAAACGACGTTCTTGACGGCGGTACAGGTGATGACTATCTTCAGGGTGACCACGGCGATGATTCATATATTTTCAGACGCGGCTATGGTCATGATACTATCAGTGAATCTTCCGGAAACAATACTGTTCTGATCTATGGTTATTCAGCAGGCCAGATGGTAAATACACGAAATGCCGAAAATGATCTTATCATCGGATTCAGAGATTCTGAAGATACACTTACCATAAAGAGATTCTTTGACTTCAACAGCAACCGTGACTTTAATTTTGAATTTGAAAACGGTACGGTTATCGGTCAGCATGATATGCCGGTACATTACAGTCTTATCACCGGAACCGATGAAAACAATTATCTTAACGGTACTGACAGAAACGACATCATCGACGGCGGACTCGGAAATGACAGCCTTAACGGTTTCGGCGGAGAAGATACATACATCTTCGGTAAGGGCTACGGCGAAGATATGATAAATGAATGGGGCAGTGACCACAGCTTTGTTGATCTTAAGGACATTAATTCAGATGAGATCACAGTATCAGATCAGTGGGGTTCAAACCTTCTCATATCAGTTAATGATACAGAAGATGTTCTTACGGTAAGCAATTTCAAGTGGGGACAGGCTTCATATACATTCAGATTTGCCGATGGTGCGGAAGGCCATGTTGATAAGAATACATGGGAACTTGTACTTACAAAGCAGCCTGAAATCAAGGAAGAACCGGCCACAGAAGAACTCATTCCTGAAGAAGAGACAGTCGATGAAACAGATACACTTGTTGCAGAAACTGCAGAGATACTCGAAAGTCTGTATGCAGAGGAAGGTACAGAAGAATTTAATACTTCTGATACATCAGAACTCATTGTTACAGATGCAGCAGATATCACTGAAGATTCTGAATTCGACCAGACAGATATTCAGGTAATGATTCTCACAGAGAATATGGCAGCATTCGGCGGAGATAACAATGTATTTAATAACACATCATTTGCTGATACAAATGATGATACAAGTCTCATTGACCAGATGCTCGTTAATTCGGTTTCTGAATAACGCGGTGAATATCTTATTTATACAGGTTTGAGTAGTAATTCCGGTACATCAGTAAGTTTGTCGGACTATGTATATACCAGTAATAAAAACAGACAGTGCAGTGACTTTTGAAGCCGCTGCACTTGTTCTGTGTAAGGAGTTGTTTTAATTTATGGAAAACAAGCAAGACAGCGGTTTGTCCTGCTTTATGATAGTGATGAAATTTCACGGTATTCCGATATCAAAAGAACAGGCGGAAAGCTTGTCTGTTCTTGATCCGGGAAGCAAAACCAGTGAGATAGAAATTATCAGTTCTGCAAAAGCACTGAAAATGAAAGCAAAGCTTTTCAGGCTTGATGTGAACAAACTTAAGGATATCAGATCACCTCTTATCGCCAAAGACAAAAACGGTGAGTTCTTTATCATTGCAAAATCAGAAGGCGATAACTTCATGATCCTTTCTGCTGACAAGAGACAGCCGGAAGTGAAGACAAGAGAAGAACTCGCAGAGATGTGTGACGGTTCAGCTATCCTTATTAACCGTAAAGGAATAGTCGATAAAGAGGCGGTATTCAGTTTTAAATGGTTTATACCTACTATCCTTAAATTCAAAAAGGAATTCATTCAGGTACTTCTGGCGGTATTCACAGTTCAGATACTAGGTATTCTTACACCTGTTATGACACAGGTGGTAGTTGACAAAGTCCTTGTACACAGGAGTATGTCAACACTGAATGTACTGACTATCGGAATAGCCATAGTTTATGTGTATGAACTTATCCTGTCACTTGCGAAGAATTATGTGTTTACTCATACGACAAACAGAATTGACGTTATGCTGAGTTACAGGCTGTTCCGTCATCTGTTTGCACTTCCGCTTAAGTACTTTGAATCAAGACGTGTCGGTGAAACAGTAGCCAGAGTACGTGAACTTGACAGTATCAGAAACTTTCTGACAGGAACTCCGCTGTCATCGATGATCGATCTTATCTTTATAATCGTCTACATAGTAGTTCTTTTCTGCTACAGCAAAATGCTGACAGTCATAGTTCTCTGTTCAATACCGGTTTATGCTGTTCTTTCAGCTGTAGTAACACCGCTTTTCAAGAAAAGACTGGATGAGAAATTTGAGACCGGTGCCAATACCCAGTCGTTTCTCGTTGAATCTATAACAGGTGTTCAGACGGTAAAATCCTACGCACTTGAACCGAAGTTTGAAAAGAAGTGGGGCGAACTTCAGGCTGATTATGTAAAGGCAAGCTATAAGACATCGATGGTTTCGGCTACAGCTGGTTCGACAGGTCAGTTCATACAGAAGGTATTTGACCTTCTCATTCTTTTCTTTGGCGCGAAGGCCGTAATGGATGGTAATTTCACTGTCGGTCAGCTTGTGGCATTCCGTATGCTTTCAGGCAGAGTCAGCGGTCCGGTGCTCAGACTTGTTCAGCTCTGGCAGGAATATCAGCAGGCGTCCCTGTCAGTCAAGCGTATTGGTGATATCTTCAATACAGCTCCTGAACCGATACTGAATTCAAACCAGACTTCGATGCCAAAGATAAAGGGCAGGATCGTATTTGACAAGGTAAGATTCCGCTACAATCCGCAAGGCGGAGAAGTTATCAAGGGAATCAGCTTTGATATTGAACCGGGAACGATAATAGGTGTTGTCGGACGAAGCGGTTCCGGCAAGAGTACCATCTCCAAACTTATTCAGAGACTGTACATTCCTGAAGGCGGTAAGATATCTGTTGACGGAATGGATATTTCTCTTGTAAATCCTGCAATGCTCAGAAAACAGATCGGTGTGGTTTTACAGGAAAACTTCATGTTCAACGGAACTGTTGCCGAGAATATATCAATCCACTGTCCTTCCGCTTCAATGGAGCAGATCATAAAATGTGCGAAGATAGCCGGTGCTCATGACTTTATTCTTGAACTTCCTGACGGTTACAATACGATAATCGGTGAGAAAGGTATGGGACTTTCAGGCGGACAGAAGCAG
>JAFXXN010000143.1 GCA_017542245.1 Lachnospiraceae bacterium | reverse complement strand
CTGGAAGGAGTTCTTTGCCCCAGCAACGATAGTGATGGCTTTAGGCGGTCACTGGGGGAATTTTATTGGGCGAAGTATCATGTGGTTTTTCGTTGTTGCCATCTGGCCTGTTGTGATAACAAAGAATACAAATTAGTAATTACAAATGACGGTGTTGGCGGAGAACGTATATGAAAATGATGATCATTATGATTATAAGATAGGAATAGATGTTTCTTATCACAATGGGGCAATTAACTGGCAAAAAGTTAAGGAAAGTGGAGTTGATTTTGTTATCATAAGAGCTGCATATAGAGGCTATGGAAAAGAAGGAAAACTAAACAGGGATAAGTGTTTTGAAGAGTATATAACGGGTGCACATTCAGCCGGACTTGATGTAGGAGTTTACATCTTTTCACAAGCGATATCAGAAGAAGAGGCAAAGGAAGAAGCAGAATTCATTTTGAGAATCATTAAAGATCATGAGATAGAATTGCCGGTTGTATATGATCCTGAAAGTATATTGGATGCGGTAGCTAGAACGGATGATGTGAGTGGGGATCAGTTTACGCGAAATACGAAGCTATTTTGCAGCATGATCAAGGATGCCGGGTATCAGCCCATGATATATAGTAATATGCTGTGGGAAGCATTTGAATTCGATTTAACGGAACTAGCTGAATATCCTATTTGGTATGCTGACTATGAACTGTTACCACAGACACCTTATCATTTTGAATATTGGCAATACTCGAATGAAGGAAATATAAGTGGTGTTCCTAGTAGAGTAGATATGGATATTAGATTGATCCCTAGATGAAATGTGTCTAGTTATGTTGTAATAATTAGGAGTTTATGTTGTCAGGAAGGTTGGTTATCGGCATGAAGAACAGGCACTTTTTAACTGCTTTGGAAAAGCTTGAGGAATATGTCAAAGAAACTCCGGAGAAAACAGCGGTAATATTTCATCCGGAGGAGCGATTTTCATTTTTGGAATTATGGGAATTTTCCGGGAAAATATATGCATGGCTTAAGGGAAAAGGAATAGGTGCCGAAGATATTGTCCTTTATAATCTGCCTCGAGGTTTTATGCTTTATGCCTGCATGGTTGGAACAATGCGTGCAGGAGCTGCATTTGTTCTTACTGAATCTGGCAATGATCCACAGCGGACGGAATATATACGGGCAAATTCCAATTGCAGATTGTTGGTGGATGAAGAATGCATGAAGGAAATTCAGAAAGTCTCACCGCTTGAAGGCTATGAGCCAGTGAATCGTCATAGCCTTTGCTATATCGCTTACACATCCGGAACAACAGGCCATCCCAAAGGAGTACTACACGAATATGGTTCTCTGGATAACGCATGGCAGGCTGTCATGATTGATGGCAAAGCAATCATGTATGATACAGACACATTTCTGGTGATGAGCCCAATGAACTTTGTGGCGATGCCTATTTGCTATGCTTATTCATGTGCACACGGCTGTGCACTGGCTGTGATGCCATATGAGTATGCGAAGAGCGATGATGTTTTTTACGAGTATCTGCAAAGAGCAGGTGTAACCTGTGGGTATTTGACGCCGTCTGTTTTAAGAAAACATATGCCATTCCGGGAGCAATGGCACATGTGTATTCTTTCCTCGGAACCAGCTGACGGGCTTTTTATTCCGGGAACAAAATGCTACAACACATATGCGTCTACGGAATCAGGGTGTCTTCTTTCAGTTTATGAATTAACGAGGCCTATGACACCTGCACCAGTAGGAAAGTCTTATTCTGAGGTTGAAGTGTTTGTTGCGGATGAGGAAGGGAAAGAAGTACCAAGCGGAACAATTGGTGAAGTATGCTTCAAAAATCGATACGTCAGGGGATATCTGACCGATGCGCCTGATAGAAATGGACCATCCAGAGACTATGTGTTTCGTACAAAAGATGCTGGTAAAAAGGATTCTGATGGAGTTCTGACCATTTGCGGACGCATAGATGAGATGTTCAAGATAGGCGGATATCGTATTGAGCCGGATGAAGTGGCTGGTGCTGTGTCGAGAGTAAGTAATCTTGGGCACATAATAGTGAGAGGCTTTGTATATAAAGACATTTCAGCTATTACAGTTTTTTATACCGATGACGTCATGGTCAATCCGGTTGCGATGAGGCAGAAGCTGCTTAAACTTCTTCCTGAGTATATGATTCCGACAAATTATATTAGGCTTAAAGAATTTCCGATGCTCTCAACAGGTAAGGTTGACAAGTTAAAACTTCTACCACTGGAAGGGAACTGGAATCAGTTCAGTGATCGTTCCGATCCTGTAATGTCGATTATAAGTGCGGGCAGGATTGCTGAAGTATTTGATATGGGGAAAGACAAAGTATTAAAACTCTTCAGACCGTTTGTCACATTTGAGTTTGTTTATAGGGAATTTACTCAGACTCATGCAGCGTACATGTCCGGCCTTCCTGTAGCGGATGCTTATGGAATTATCCGCTCCGATGACAGATATGGATTTTTGCTGGATAAAGAGTCGGGAATCTGTCTTGAGCAGATGATCTGTGAGAATCCGGAAAAAAGGATTGATCTGATTTCCGAATTTGCTGAATCGGTAAAAGCAATACACAAGATTCGGATAACTGATCCTGTTTTACCCGATGTCAGGGATTTGTCGATGTACTATTCCGGAAAGCTTAGCAAGGATTACTGTTCGGAGAGCGAAGCAAAGAAAATTCGCGCAATCTTTGAAATTATCCCTGTTGCAGAAACATTTGCGCACTGCGATTGTCATACGGGAAATGCAATAATGACAGATAAAGAGCTGCGGTTTATCGACCTTTCTTTTTCTGGGAAAGGCCATCCTGTTTTTGACCTTCTTGCCATGTTCTCACATTATGTATTTCTTCCATCATTTAGTTCTGAGGAGGAGTATAAGACAAGGAACAACATGACTCAGACTGAAGCAGAGACTTTGTTTGACATATTTCTTGAAAAATATTATTCCAAGGCTGATACAGCGGCTCTTTCCAGAATAAAATCGATAGTTAGGGGAGTTCATGCTGCGCAAATATGTCTGGCATCTGTTCGAATTCCAGGAGTATTTACCGAAGGTATGCTGATTGAGGCAAGGCAAAGGACCTTAGAGTTTTACGATCAGTATCATATTGAGAACCTGAACGAAGAAATACTTGGCTGGAGTAATATGGTATAACATGAGGAAAAATGTTTGCGCGTACAGATAAAGTCATAATAAAAAACTACATAAAATACCTCTTTCCGGCACTTCTGGTAGGAATTGGCGGGGCTATTCAACAATTTGTTGATACTATAATTGTCGCAAATCTTATTGATTCCAATGCTGTCGCCATAGAAAACTATGCCGGACCGATTGTCCAGTTTACATCATTTACTGTAAAGCTTGTAGGATGTGGAGGAGCAGTTTTATATGCCACACTTATGGGCAGGATGGAACGTGAGAAGGCAGCCGGTATTTATAGCGCAGCTATGATTCTTTCAATAGCAATCAGCCTTACAGCATCTGTTTTGGGAATCATTTTTTTCAGAAAGCTTGGCACAGCTCTGGGATGCAGCATTGAACTGATGGATGATTTCAGATTATATCTGATTCCGACACTGATACTTATTCCTATAACCATAATAGTTATGACCTTTGCATCCTTTTTGCCGTCAATGGGTTATCCCGGCCTTACTTCCAAGATAGTTCTGACAGCAAATCTGGTTAATGTGTTACTGGATGTGGTCTATATAAAAATCTTTAAAATGGGCATTTCAGGAGCGCAGTGGGCTACAATAAGCGGCTATGTGGTGGCACTCATAGCTCTTTTAATAATACTGAAAAAAAATCATTTTACATTTCCGCGAATTAAAGGGTTTGATGCATCATCGATAAAAGACATCTTCATCAGAGGACTGCCACCAGGGTTATCACAGCTGGGACTACTTGTATACTATTGGTACTTTAATCGTCTTGTAACGCAGATGGGTGGTACTGAAGCCATGAAGGCTTTTTCTGTCTGTCTTCAGCTCTTGGCTATATATGCAGTTTTAGTTAACGGTGTGTCTGAAAACGTACGAAATTTTGTGAGTATGCTTAACAGCACGGAAGATGAAGCGTCGGTGCGATATGTAATGAGAAAATCTATTGTCATATTAGAGCTGTGGGGAGTGATTCTTTTAATACTGATCCTGGCTTTCCCTGGATCATTCGTGAGCTTATATAGTATTAAGGATGGAAGAGCAGTGGCTATACATGCCCTGAGGATATATTCATTTATCGTGTTGTTTAAAGGAATGGCAATTATTGCAAGAGATTATCTTAATACCACCGGCCGACCATATCATGCTATGTCGCTCACTTTGGCAGAGGGCTCTGTTGGTGTAATTATTCTGGGTACGGTTCTTGGGAGGCAGATTGGCCTCGATGGAGTATGGCTGGCATTTCCCTTAACATCCTGCGTCTGTTGCATACTGGTTGCCATATATCTTTTTACATGTGGCAAAAGACCTGTTGACAAAGTTGCTGCGGACTACGAGAAGATGTATATGACATTATCCGTTAATAAAACAAACCCGATGTTGCCAGCGAAGGAGATAGCAGATTTTTATAAAGATAAGGTTCAAAAGCATACAATTATTGAAAAAACAGCGCTTCTAGTCGAAGAGATGTACATATACAGCGTCAACCACACTAAAGACCTTGATTATATTGATGTGATGATACAGATTTATGATAATGAGAGCCGAATACTATTCAGGAGCCTTGGTGAACCTTTTAACCCCATGAATGTAGTTAATGAAGAGGAACGGGCGAATATCCTTATTCTGAATAAGATCACGTCTGAGATTAATTATGAGTACATCATGGGAATGAATACAACTTGGCTGAAAATATAATTTACGATTGAATACAACAGGGAGTACGGAAATAATTCCGAAAGATATTATCATCTATTAGCTCATGAAATGTAAGCGGTAAATAAACGGCGTCTAGGAAATGCCCTCCAAGATCAGTAGTATTCTCTTAGAGAAACTATTGGTATTGGAGGGCTTTTATTATGGACAATAAAGCATCGCCTTGTTTAGATGTGGTACGTTATTGGCATTAAAGATGGTAAAAAGATACACAAACTCAACTTGACAAAGTGGCTCCTTGATGATAAGTTAAGAATATGTACGAGAATAACATAAAATAGGGTAAATAGCGACAAATAATTAACATAATGGAGCGCGAATATGAATTTATATTATGAACTGCTACAGTATCCGGTTTTTTCCATGAAAGAAGTAAATGCACTGTATTCT
>JAFXXN010000142.1 GCA_017542245.1 Lachnospiraceae bacterium | reverse complement strand
CGAAATGATTGCGGACTTTGTCAGCAATCAGAGGAATCACGGAGCCACGGAATTAGGGAAGTACGGACTTTCTGAATCGCAGATTCAAGGAATGAGTGATCAGGAGGTGGCGGTGTGGTATAACGATAATGTGATATATCCTGATAAGGTGCGGATTAACTGCTATTATTACCGTCATTACTCTTTTATCAAGGACATTCAGATGCTTATCTGTACTGTTCTTGGCAAGAAGATGATGTATGCGGGGGAGGAGATTTGAATGGTTAATACGATAACGTTAACGCTAACGATAACCGTTTTTCTCCTATGCCCTACTGGGCAAGAGATCTCATTCAATCTAACAGATATTTTTATAAGGGTCACGCAGAAATCGCAGAAATCGCAGAAATCGATTCTTTACTGGGAGAGCAGCGCTGGCGCGCTTCCGTCATTGGCTTAAATTGTTTCTGATTGTAAGCGAGCTCCCATCAGCTACACTTCAATCCACCGACCCGTTCTAGCGAACTCCACTCTCTCACTAAAGAATCCAGCTATTTTAAGTTGGTTCATTTAATAAAGGGGTCATCTTAGAACAAGCTCTTAGCGCTTCATGCAGTAAATATACCATCACCGCCTTTTTGCGGTTCAGCATCAAACACTAGCAAAACCAATATCTATTCATTGAGGTCTGTACAACTATTAGGAGGGAGTATCTTCCTTCAAAACGGATCAGCAACGGATCAGGGGACGGAAACTTATGGTTAATGGTACATGATTCTTGCTTTAATTCTGGCTCATGATTGGTTCATGATTATGATGGAAGAAAATAGATCAATGTATGGTAGAAGAACATTAGCCGGCCACTATCTTGCGTGAAAGTGGGAAGGAAGGTGAAAGAAGACATGAAATTGTAATTATTAGCACTTATGAAGTATACTGCTAAGCAAATAACAAAAGCAGGTGAAGTATTAACGACTTCAAAAGATAAGGATGCCGTTGTTGCAGCGACAAAGAAAATAAATGATTGGAGAGAACTTCATCTGCCGGTGATTGAAAAGCTAATGATGGAGCTTAGGCTTATTTTTGCAAATACTCCAATAGTATTTGACTTTTCCTCATATCGACTAAAGCGTATGACATCCATTCAATATAAGCTTGATTTTAACCCTCAAATGGGTCTGGGTGGAATGCAGGATATAGCAGGTGGGAGATTTGTGTTTTCTGATATCAAGAACCTTTTGTCTGCCTATTCTCTATTACAAAAACAGGTACCTTCGTATTTTGAGTTAGTAAAAGAAGATGATTATGTTTCTGCGCCCAAAGAAAGTGGTTATCGTAGCATACATCTGGTTTATCGATATCATAGCGAATCGGAAGAAGATTGGGACAAAATGAAGGTGGAAATTCAATTGAGAACCAAACTTCAGCACAGTTGGGCAATGGCTGTGGAAACCGCAGGCTTAGTTACGAATACAGCAATGAAATCAGGTCAAGGCTCAGATGAATGGCAGCTTTTCTTTCATTTAGTTAGTTGTTTGTTTGCCACTAGGGAACATACCCAAAAGTTGGCAAAGTATAGTAATGAACCAACGATTTCAATAATAGATAAATTGCAAAAGCTTAACAACAAATATAAATTCTCTGATCAGTTACTGGCACTGAACTTTTCATTCAAAGTGGTTGAAAGAAAGGCATATCAGGGAGAGATGTACCTTTTATATATTAATTTTAAGACAAAGCAATTAAGTATTTCTTCATTTGAAAAAGAGTCAAGTGATGTAGCCAACACTCAGTATAATCGACTTGAAAACAGGATAAAGGATGGAGAAAATGCAGTTGTACTTGTGTCAGTATCGGATTTTAAAGAATTAAAGGAAGCTTATCCGAGCTATTTTCTTGATATGGAAGATTTTAACAATGTGTTAATGACATACTTGAGCGTCGGCAAGAAACGTCCGAGCTATTACAGGTAAGTGAGCTGATGACTAAGTGTAATATCCTTTTATGAGAAGATGATCTTTGGGAGATGTTCGGAGAGCGCCGGTACTGCGGAATTACGGAAAGGCGGAGGGCGGTTGGATAAAGGAGATTGTTAAAGGGAGATGTGCGAAGAGTGCATGTCTCTTTGTGGTTTATAAGCTGTAAAAATGTTAAAATTGTCCCGAAAGGTTAAATAATTTTAAAATCAAAGCAATACTTGTATTTTTGAATTTGTAATTCCGGAATCTTTTGTATTTTTGCAGCATATTTTTAAAGTTATGAAGATAATATTCGACGAAACCCTCCACTCTTTATTTTCTCCCGTCATGGAAGAAGAGCGGTTTATGACTTCGCTAGATGTAGTTAGAGAAGTCATGAATGTTCCTCAGTGTGCCTTGAATAGCATACTAAGGGCAAATGGTTTCGCCGAGGTTGAACCGGGTAGCATTTGTATAGATGAAAAAATGCTGTCCGTTTTTGCAGATGCCTACATCCGCAAAATGAAAAACTATTTTCTAAGTTCCGTCCGTAACATAGAAAATTTGTCCTATGAGGAATTCACGGACCTCGATGAGTTTTATAACACGTTTAAAAAACAAGATGTAAAGTTCGTACGCAGAGCCGAATGGAGCCAGATCGATACTGAGCTGATTCGCAATGCGTTTATGGACAAGATTAAAGAATTAACCCCACGAAAGAAATCGCTCTTCGAATATTTTTTTGAGCAGATTTATGAAAGATGTAAGTCGTCGATAGTTTATCATGACTTTGAGCGTTGTCCGTATGTGATAAATGATTCATGTTCTGATGAAGAACGCAGGTTTTTACATCGCATAACTCACAACCGATTCTATTTGGTAAGGCAAAAGGTAAGAAAGGTTTTTTGTTGTTCGGTAAATATCGTGCGACAATTCTTTGTCGCGGCTCGATATCATATATTTGTTGCTGATGATGTAGATGCTAATGATGGTTTTTATAATCAGTCGAGTTCATCATTAATGTATCACATAAATTGCAATAAATATGAAAATAGAGAAATTGATATCGCATATAGAGGCAAGCAACTTGCCGAAAGAAGATAAGGAATCGCTTATCAAACTGTTGAAACAGAATCGTCTGAACGAATATATAAAACTAATAATAAAGTTAATGGGGGTGGGCAGTATGTTCTGGGATTAAGCCCCCACAATAAGTAAGTATGGATTTAGGAAATGCAATTAAGACTCTGCGAAAGCAGAAGAAGATTACACAGAAACAACTTGCGGAGTTGAGTGAAATGTCGACGAATGCATTGTGCAGTATTGAGACCGGTCAGTCATTCCCTTCAATGACGACAATCGCCAAGATATGTAGTTCTCTCAATGTTCCAGAGTCTTATTTGCTTTTGTTTAGTATTACTGAAGATGATATCCCTGAGGGGAAGAAAATATTGTACAGAACTCTCTGTGAACCCTTGAAAGAGGAACTGATTCATGAGTAACATAAAAATTATACTGAAAGTTTGAAAACTATAAAAAGGTTTTGGTATGTTGGACGTTATAAAGGTGGCATCTTACATCTTTGAAAGATATAAGGCACAAGAGAAGACAAGAATTGACGAAATGAAGCTGCATAAGCTGCTTTATTTTGCTCAGCGTGAATGTTTCATTCAGAGGGATGAACCATTATTTCCTGACCGCTTTGAGGCGTGGAAATATGGTCCTGTCATGGTAAAGATCCGTGAGAGATACCAGAATGGAACACTGTGTGAGTGTTTGTCGGAGAAAGAAATTGCAGACTATGGAAGTGTTTTCGATAAGGTGTTTGAGAGTTACTCCATAGAAGATTCATGGAGCCTGAGTTTGCTAACACATGGTGAAACATCTTGGAAGAATGCCCGCGTAGGTGTTCCTCCAGAGGCTAATTGTAGTGCTCTGATGGAAACCAGTGATATTCGTAAAGATGCAGAGCGTATGAAGCTTCGCAGATTTTATTTTTCAGAAATACTACCGCAGCTCAATGAGAATAACTGACGAACAGCAACTAAAGCTAGATAGTCTTCGTTGCTTACGGGCAAAGGATGTTCCAACTGCCATCCTGAACGAAATAAAGGGGCCTAAGGTTAACGGCCAAGATGCCACTTTGGTTGATCTCTTCCGGAATCCGAATTATTTGCAGGAAGATGTAGATGGCGCTTTGGCTTCATATGTCATCGTGTCGCCTCAGAATCAGGTGCTGATATTTTTTTCTATTCGCTGTGGAGAGCTTTTCTTTAAGTCGGATCCCCATAAGATGGTGTTGGGCCATAATGCTTGGGTTGCGGTTAATATGCTGATGAAACAAGGTCTAGCAGATGATAATCGTAAAAAGGCTATGGATGCGATAAGAGCTGCTTTAGATGAAGGAATCGCTTTTGACGATTTTGAATTTTACGCAGATAAAAAGCAAAGTTTTATCAATGATGTAAAAAAGGAACCGAGTACAGAGGTAAGCCGAGTATCTCAAGTTTTTCCTGCAGTTGAACTGAAATTTTTTGGTGTTAATGCAAATGCTGGTGATTATTGGAAGTCGTTGGAGTTAAACCAGAAGATGGGAGAAACCTTGTTTTGGAATAAGATTATCCCGATGGTTGATGAGTTGAGAAATCATATCGGATGCAGATTCTTGTATCTTTTTGCGGCCGATAATGAGGCAGAGGGTCATCTGGTAACTTATTACAAGGAACGCCTTCTTCATGTGGAGAAGAATCAAGTGGACCTGTCTTTTAACAAACCGTATTTCGATTACGAGAGCAGATTTCTTTATCAGGATATATCGAAGCTGATTAAAGAGAAAGAGAGGTTTTTCAATGCTTTTAACACTGAGGTTGAAGATCCTGTGTAAGACAGATATACAAGTGATCAGGGGACGGTTCTTTGATCACTTCGGTTGTGTACCATTATCAGGGTGGGCTTCACGCCAGAAGCTGTGCTGGGGTTATTGAAATAATCTTTTGAAGTGCCAAATTGGCATTTCAATGCCTGAACCAGAATATGAAGTGCGCGGTGACAAGGGTCAGTTCCCTTGT
>JAFXXN010000141.1 GCA_017542245.1 Lachnospiraceae bacterium | reverse complement strand
GCAGAGCTGGAACAATGAAATACCTGCCTGGGCCGGTGATGATTTTGAAAGACTGCATCTTGAAGGTTCATTCCGCCTGTCTTATAACGGATCTCTTTTTGCACAGGAAGGTCTCGGAATCCTCCTGACTTTTAAGCATTTGGTCGAATGCTCAGAAGCGAATGGTCTGGTATTTCGTCCATTATCTCCGAAGCAGACATCTGAACTATACTTGATCTGGCACAAATTCCCATCCTTTACACCTATAGCTGAAAAATTCCTTGCTCAGATCAAAACATCGTTCCACTAACCCCATGGCTATCATATTTTTTTTCAGTTCCTATCTTATTGCAAGTTCTTTTTCCGGTTTAAATATTTTCGCCGTAATATTTGACATCATAATAAGCGTTGCGCGCTCCCAGCTGCACCAATGCCCCTCTAATGTCTTATTTTACTGTTCTAAAGCCATTTCCTCATTAAGAATATCTTCGGTTGCTGCCATAGCTCGAAGCGTCAATTCTAGTAATTTATCAAGTTCCCAGCCAAGCTGTTCAGCACCTCTCTCTATTACTTCTCTGGAACAACCGGCCGCAAAGCCTTTACTCTTATATTTCTTCTTAAGGGATTTCAGTTCCATATATATCAGGCTATTTCTTAACACAAAACTCAGAGTTGTTTTGCTTATATTTCCATCTCTTCGAGAATATCAACCGCGGATTCTACCATTCTCGGACAAATATCCTGAAACAAACCATTCTCCCGGGCATAAAGCATCCCCTCTTCGGTGGATATGTCACAGCCAAGTATATCCCTGCAGACATAGGAAGCATTTTTTTCTTTGAATCTGTCCATAAACTCAGCAGCCTTGGGGTAAGCAGTTGCTTTATAGTCGGATCCGTCTCCGTATTTCAACCCGATTACCATGATTGCTCCGGATACAGCACCACACACTTCCCCTTTTCTCACACCCCCGCTGAAACATGCTGCCACTTTCATCGCCTGGTCTGCCGTCAGCCCATAATCATCCGCATATGCTCCAAGAACTGCCTGCGAGCAGTTGAATTTTTCATAAAATATCTTCATTGCTTTTTCTTTGTGTGTCATAGATATTCACTCCCCTTTTGCATAATCCGATTCAAACGTGTATGGATATTCCCTGCTAAGATCTATCCTCATTGAGACAATACCGTTTTCCTCTGATAACTCCTCGTAGCCCAGACGTTTATACAGGCTATATCCAATGCTCATAACTTCCGGTTTTGTTGTAAAAACCAGTTCTTTAAACCCAAGTTCAAAAGCCTTATCCGTCATTGCTTTGAGCATTATCCTTGCATATCCTTTTCCTCTGTATTCCGGTTTGATAAACAGACGCTTTCCTTCACAGGTTTCGTCGCTTATTTTCTTTATGGCAACACAGGCAATGGGTTTATCTTCTTCATATCCTACAATTATCGCCCCACCTGAATAATATCCTGTCAGATCATTCAATTCCTTATCAAAGGAAACAAAACAGCTTTCCGCCCCTTTGATATGTGAATACTGGGTAAAAAGCTCTTTCACAATATCAGGATTCGTACATTCTTTCGTTTCAAAATGCATAATATGCTCCTCCATATCCCTGACATCTTCTATAAGAGTTTTTCAACGTCCTTCGCTTTAAGAACTTTTCCGGCTGAAACTACTTTTCCGTCGATCATAAGAGCCGGCATACTCATCACTCCGAAACCCATGATCTTTTCCATATCCGTGATATACTCTATCTCCGCATCGATCCCTTTTTTCGCTACTGCTTCTTTTGCAGATGCAAGGAGAGCCTCACAGCTTTTGCATCCTCCGCCTAATACCTTGATATTCATGACCATATCCTCCTTCAGATGAATAAATATTGAAATAAGTTGAAACCATACCCGACAATGATGATACCTACTGTACAGATGGCTATAAATGTTCCTAACAGTTTTGGCTTGATAGCTTTCTTCAGCATAATGAGCGACGGAAGACTGAGTGTAGTCACTGCCATCATAAAGCTTAAGATCGTACCGAGCAAAGCTCCTTTGTACAAGAGTGCCTCGGCTATAGGGATCACACCAAAGATATCAGCATACATCGGAATACCCAGGATTGTTGCAAGTATCACTCCAAAGGGATTTCTTCCCCCAAGCACTGCCCTGATCCAGCTTTCCGGAATCCAGTTATGTATCACAGCCCCAATCCCGACTCCTATCAGAATGTATGGAAACACTTTCTTAAATGTAGATACTACCTGGTCCTTTGCGTATATTAAACGCTCTTTAACAGGGAGGCTCGGAGTTTCTATTTCAACGCTGCTGTTTGCATTCCTGATAAAATCCGCGACCTGATCTTCCATATGAAGTCTCTCGATCAATGTACCACCTGCAACAGCGATCATAAGTCCCATCACAACATAAACGATAGCTATCCTTGCCCCAAAGATGCTCATAAGCAGTACGAGGCTCCCCAGATCCACCATCGGTGATGAGATCAAAAAAGAGAATGTTACTCCAAGCGGTAATCCGGCACTCGTAAATCCCATAAATATCGGGATGGATGAGCACGAGCAGAATGGTGTCACGGTTCCAAGCAAGGCTCCTACGATATTTGCTCCGATTCCGTGAAATCTGCCCATTATCTTCCTGCTACGCTCCGGTGGAAAGAAACTCTGGATATATGAGATCACAAAGATCAGCAAACAAAGAAGGATCGTGATCTTTATAACATCATAGATAAAAAAGTGTATGCCGGAGCCTATCCTGCTATCTATATCCAATCCTAATGCAGACAGGAGTTCCCCGATCAAAATGTTCAGCCACTTCATCCCCAGGATCTGTGTCTGAATAAAGTCCCACATCATACTTTCCCCTTACAGCATTTGCCGGTGGTTTCATTACAGAGAGTTTTAATAAATCCACAGAATTCTTTCATGATGTCCGTGTTTATTGAATAGTAGTGCCACTTGCCTTCTTTTCTGTCGTTAACCAGTCCCGAATCTACCAGTATCTTCATGTGATGAGAAAGAGTCGGCTGTGTAATATCGAACTTTTCAAGAAGCTTGCATCCGCACTTCTCCTGATCAGAAAGCATCTTAACTATTTCCATTCTGTTGGGATCTCCAAGAGCCTTACATATCAGCACTTCGTCTAATTTGGCCATAATCTCCTCCTTATATAGATGTTTATCTATGTGTTGATAATAGCATATACATAGATGTTTGTCAATGTGTTATTTCAAAAAAGAGACAGGGTATGTAATACTCTGTCTTATCCATCGTCCGTTATCCTGAAATTATCATACTAAGTTTTCTTATAAGATTTTTTGCTTCCAATTTTAAAATATATCATAAACCATTTAATCTGAATAGATGAAAAAGGCGTTACAAGTATCTATACTCATAACGCCCTGCCACTGTATTTATATTACATTTATTTAAGCTACTACTTCTTTCGTCTTTTCATTTTTATCTTTCTAATTCAGTAATCTCAACATATTCCTTAGGATTAAAATTTGTTTGCATAGTCCATGTTGTTCCAATACAATCTGTAACTCGAAATACGGTAAGCAAATTATCTATTCCCATATCTTTCCAGGCCTGAAGGAATTTACGAGTTGGATGAGCGAAAATTTCCTCCCTGAGCTTTGGATCATCATCTACATGCGCGACACCAGTCACTCGTAACTGAGTATCAGGACTATTAAAACATATCTCAACATTTG
The DNA here is from genome assembly GCA_017542245.1 of Lachnospiraceae bacterium. Classification (GTDB taxonomy): domain Bacteria; phylum Bacillota; class Clostridia; order Lachnospirales; family Lachnospiraceae; genus RUG11977. The sequence continues at coordinate 1,158 of JAFXXN010000141.1, read as the reverse complement.
GATTCTTCATCAGCTGCTTATACAAATCTTTTGTATTTGCGGTATGAAATATGATTCCTTTTTCATCTGCTTTAAAAAGCAAAATCGCCCTAACTCTTGGCTTATCCCCCTCAACAGTTGCAAGCTGCATTACCGGATTTGCATTCATAAAAGCAATCATTTCTTCTTTTGTCATAATATATTCCTCCCCTTTAGTTTTTGCATATTATAACGAAATAGTTTACTTTTGTCTTTAGAAATCCTGCATAGTATTTATACAATCCTGCAATTAGTATGCCTTTATGAAATGATATCACCTATACATAATGCTTTATATATTCAGTTGGAGTCATTCCCATCTTCGATGTGAAATACTTTGAAAAATGTGACAAACTGGAGAATCCGCATGATTCTGCGACGTCCGTCAATGATACATTTTTTCTCCTCATCATATTCTGCGCCTTCTGAAGTCTCACTTCCAAAAGATAATCTATCGGTGATACTCCCATTTCCGATTTAAATTTATGCGACAAACTTGAAGAAGATATATATGTTAATCCAGCAAGTAGCTCCACTGTGATTTTTTCAGAATAATGCTGTTCTATATAATGCTGAGCCCTTGCTACCGAATAATCAGAAGAAATAGCTCTCATATCAACCGATTCTCCAAGAATACTTCTTATAATCCAATGTCCGATAAGGGTAGTATGTGCCCCTATTGTCACTTCTGAATTAGGCATAGACTTAGATGACTCAAATGCAAACATATTCAGATATTTAAGTATATCACTACATATCTCGACATAAGTATTCTCATAATGAGGAATTCCTTCTTCTGCCTCATCATACATGGCATAAACCTTTTCGAAGAAATCTTTCTTAATCAAAACGATATAGTAATCATTTGACAATTCTTCGCTAAGCTTTGTATGCGGTGAACTTATTATAGATACATAATAATTTCTTTTCTTCGCCTTTAATTTGAAATCTATCACTATCCTATAATCGTCTGATGTACCGTCAAATATTTCTATATCCTGACTCACTTTAGATATCGGAATCAAAAGGCTTATATTAGGTTGTATAAATGCATCAAATTCTTTCATCCTTATATCCTTGTATCATTTGATGGTTTTTGCCAATCATACCGAAATTATAATTTTCTACAAATACCTGTTT
>JAFXXN010000140.1 GCA_017542245.1 Lachnospiraceae bacterium | reverse complement strand
GTCTTTTTTGGGTAGTATTTCTACTTCCGTTCAACTTGCCATTTTCATGGCTTACCACCTTTCGGCGGTAATGAAATCTTTGGAAATTTCAAGGTTGTCTTGCTATTCAGTTATCAAGGTTTTGACGCTCCGTTTAACGTCCCTTTGGCGCGTCAGCAAATGGTATTATATCACCCCATTTTTTGATTGTCAACACTTTTTTTTATTTTTTTAAAGTTTTTTTTAATTCTCTGATTTTGCTTTCGTTTCCTTCTTATATGTAGCTATTAATTTTTGAAGCTTTGTATACTTTCCGACCCACTCCGGACATCTTTCGTCGCCGGTATGATCGGGCAGATCATAATTTTCTTTCAGATATTTGGCAAATATCCTGGTAAATATTTCTGCACCGTAAAAATTCAGATGATTTTCATCATAATAGTGTTTTTTACGATTGAACTTACTCTCTATTGCCTCAGGATCATCAGCGTCTTCAGCAGTATAAACATATTCCGGATCGGTATAGAGAATATATTTCTGATTTCTTTCGTCCAATAACCGGCAGAATTCGTTATTTCTTTGACTGTCACTCGAGCTTAATGTATGCGGTGTATCAACAAATAATAATTCTATATTATTCTCATCACAGTACTCGAGTATTTCATCCAGACACTCTATAGCGATAGGAGCTATTTCCATATACTCATCGGACCATTTTGACTTTTTCTGAGATTCTGCACGAATGCTTTTATTCTTATTTACATAGAAACCCAGATATGTAGCAGTAGGGCTTCCTATCTCGGAAAAGATTTCAAAATCATCCTCACTCCACATCTCATGATATTGGATAAAAGAGAAGAAAAACGAAGGATCAAATCTGGATACGCCTATATCATAGGTACTTCCAAGTTTAATTGTTCTGTTTATTGCATCTATTCTGTTCGGTGAGAAAAAGTCAAGCGTATCTATAGCTCTTCTTGCTCTCGTCATACTGAGCTCCGGGTATTTCGAAGGATCATACTTTGTAAACATCCTCATATCCAGTATTATGAGCCTCGGATTTTGAAATCTGTATGCCTCTTTGATCATATCAAGTGTGATCCAGCAAGGAAGTGCATCCGTTGATAGTGTTGCAACCGTCATTCCGTACAGATCAAATGCTTCTACAGCAATCCACGATCTGTTTACGCCACTCGTACCTATAAATACGGCATCTATAGTATCTTCCTCAAAATTCTTATAGGAAGCATATCCTTTTGACATATAACTGTTCTTTATTTCAAATATATCACACAAAAAATATACAATCACGCCTAAGATAAGCATGAAGAATATAATCTTTAAAACCTGTTTAAAATTCATTCCTTATCTCCTCTTTCGTGATCAATACTGCTGATAAATAAAGTTTGCCGCATCATATTCCGGGCCATAAATACCAAATACAAAGATTATTATTAACATAAGGAAAAACAATATCCATCTTAAAACGATATTTCTCCTGCCGAGAGATTCCCTTATATGGATGCCTCTTTCCTGCAGAATACTGATAGTTAGTACTATAAGAAGTGCGACAGCCAGGACTATATAATTCTTAAATCCCAATCCTATCTTGTATTGAGAGAATTCCTCAAAAAAATCACTCCTGAAATCAGTAACCATCTTCTTAAGTATTTTAAACGCAGTTTTAAGACTTGGCGATATTACGAGCAGCTTAGCGATACTGAGCAGTAAAAATGTCCTAAGCATCATAAACAGCTTCCATGGCACACTCTTTGTATTCACATGAGCCAGTTCCGCCATCTTCTTAAACACGCCTTCCAGTGCAACGCTTCCGGAAATAAGTATCGCATTATACAGACCGTATGCTACATATCTCCAGTTTGAACCGTGCCATATTCCCATAAGAAGGAATACTATAAAGGAAGTGATTATGGATGGAACATATTTTGAAGCCTTCTGCCCGTATTTATTCTTGACTTTCTTGCTGAGTTTCGAAATCGGTTTTGAAAGCATGATCGCATAGAATACATATTCTTTCATCCATGCACCAAGAGTCATGTGCCACCTTCTCCAATATTCTGCTACAGTAGTGGCAAAATACGGACGTTCAAAGTTTAACGGCAGCTCTATTCCGAGCATCTGGGCAGCGCCTCTGGTAATATCGATTCCTCCGGAGAAATCGCAGTAAATCTGCAATGCATATGCTACCATTCCGATAAAAAGCGATATACCCGAAAATTTATCCCATTGTTTTGCTGAAAACATCCCGGAAACCAGCGGGGCGATCCTGTCGGCAATAACCAGCTTTTTAAAAAATCCCCACATGATAAGCTGAGCGCCATGTGTGATATTTTCATAGTTTAAGCTGTGTCCCTCAACCAGTTGCTTTCCTATCTCTTCAAATCTGCTGATAGGTCCCTGTACCACCGATGGAAAGAATGAAAGAAAGAGAGCAAGCTTTCCTATATTTTTTTCAGCCTCATATTTTCCTCGTCCAATATCTATGATATATCCAATAGACATAAAAGTGTAGAAGGATATTCCGAGAGGAACTATAATGTTAAGAAGGGGAATTTGTGCATTGCCGCCTAAAGTATCTATAAGACTGTTAACATTTTCTATAACAAAAGAACTGTACTTGACAACCGCAAGCACTATAAGATCAACCGCAACCGTCAGAAACTGTATCCGGTGAACATTTGAGGTCATCTTCTTTTTCAGAGACTGCTTCTGTTCTTTTTCCATATCGGGGCTTGCCGCCAAAGTAGCTTTATAGCGATCCCTTTGTTTCTGCATCAGTATGCCGGATGCATATGTTATGACAGTTGTTCCTATAAGAAAAAAGACCTGCTTTATTCCGCCTGTCAGGTAAAAGGCATAACTGGCACTGAGTAACAATACCCACTGAAAACGTTTGGGCACGATATAATACAGTATCAGTATCACAAGAAAAAAAACCAAGAAATTAAATGAAGTTAAGGCCATAAAAAATCTCCGGATTAAACGCACACTCACAAAGCTTAATGCTTCCCTTACCAAAAAGAGAGCCATTAAGCTTCGTGACCGTTCTTTAGTTTATAAAAATATTATTCTTCTTCCTGAAGTCTTTCTATCAGTTCACAAATGCTTTCCGCACTGTTAAAGTTTGCAGGTGTCAGATTATCAACATTTATCTCAACGTCAAATTCATCATTAAGCTCACTAACAAGTCCTACCACATCAAAAGAATCCAGAACACCGTCATCAATAAGTGCGGTTTCAGTAGTATAATCAACATCTTCGCGAATCCCCTGAAGGATTTCAATAACTTTTTCTAACATTTTGCAGTACCCTTTCATAAAATAAATCTTTGATAAAACTTATGCTACTATTCTGTAACTGATATGTCAAGCGTTTTCTTTCCGTTTTTATTCGGATTTTTGACACTTTTTAAACCTGTTCTACCGTTTCGGCAATTTTTTCCAGAGTATTCAGTGCTTCATTATCCAGTTCTCCGGAAAGGATATCCCAGTTCTTAAGGATGATATCCTTGGGCCAGTCCCACCATTTTATCTTCAAAAGTCTGTCTATAACATCTTCCGTAAATCTGTATTTTATTACTTTTGCGGGAATTCCGACAGCAATGGCATAAGGCGGAATACTTTTTGTAACCACCGCACCTGATCCGATAACCGCACCCGTTCCTATTGTAAGACCTTTTTTTCTTACAACGGATACGCCCTGACCGATCCAGACATCATTCCCGACCGTTACCGGTTCTTCATCCTGGTGAAAACCCAATGCTCCGCCCAGCTTATTCTTTGTCCTGTAGGTCGGCATCATTGAAGCTGCAAGATAATTATGTTCATTGCCTCCGATATCCACAGTTCTTGAAATGCAGCAGTATTTTCCTACCTCTGCCCACATTATGCAGGTGTCCGTACCGGTATAGGTCATGTCGCCAATTTTTGCGTTACGGATAAGATTTCTTTTTTCAATATCAACATTGCTTCCGATCTCGGAATTAAGTATCACGCTGTCTCTCTGAATAACCACACCTTCACCGAAGGTACTCTTTTTTATCACGCAGTTTTCATCAGCACGATAATTTTTTTCAGCCATGGTCAATCTCCTGTCTTCTGACTTTTAAGCTGCTCAAGTTCACTGAAAAGTATTTTCCCCGATGCATTTCTCGGAATCTTCTCGATAGTATAAACCGCCATTCTCTTTTTATTTATGCCCATGGTCTCGAATATGTAATCACAAACATCCTCCGAGATTGATCCGTCAACCACATAAACATCGAGAAAATCATCTTTTCCGGAACTTACTATTTCCAACGTATCAAAGCGTTTTTTCAACAGATTATCAACATCATCCAGATTTATCCTGTTTCCGAACATCTTAATAAAGCGTTTTTTTCTTCCAACTATATAATAGAAGCCATCTTCGTCGAACTTCGCCATATCTCCGGTTGCAAGTCTTCCGTGATTCTCATCGCCTTTAGCGAGATCTTCTCCGCAAACCGCATAGCCGTAAGTGACATTATCTCCGTAATAGATAAGTTCTCCTGTTGTTTCGGGTGTTTCCACTTTATTATCATTTGCGTCAAGAATTTCAAATCTTCCGCCCGGGATAGGGATACCCATGCTTCCTTTTTTACTGCTCGCATCCTTCATAGGCAGATATGCCATTCTTGCAGTAGCTTCGGAAGCCCCGTACATAACAATAAATTTCTTTCCATGCTCAAGCGCATATGCTGTAAGTTTTTCCTGCAGATCGGCATTCAGCCTTCCGCCGGCCTGAGTGAACACTTTAAGTCCGGGAATGTCCTTCTTAAATGTACGAAGTTTGTCAAGCATCTCATACATAAACGGAACACCTGCAAAAGATGTTACATTGTTTTTATAAAAAGTATCCCAGAAGCCCTTCATATAACACTCATGATCTGTAAGGACAAGAGACGCCCCAGCCTGAAGATGGGTATTAACAACCGAAAGACCGTAAACATAACTCATAGGCAGTGATGTAATGGCTCTGTCATCCTTATCTATCTCAAGATATTCTATTATGGAAGCTGTATTCGAACTTATATTTTTGTAAGTCTGTCTTACAAGCTTCGGACTTCCCGTAGAACCCGAAGTAGAAATAAGAACACAGAGATCCTCATGCAAAGGATAATGCTCTTCCGATTCTGATTTAAGAAGCGCATAACCCCTGTTTTCATATATTTTACCATAACCTTCAAATTCTTCAGCCTTACTTTGCGGCGTCCAGATAAAAGAAGGTCTGTATTTCATAACCAGTTCATCTCTTAGGCTGCGGTCTATAGTCGAATTTAGCAGCAGAGGTACAACTTTGGCATTTATGCATCCCACATATCCTGCTATAGATGCGGTGGTATTACCTGTCAGAATGAGGATCAGCGATCTTTCCGGGATGTCTGTCACAATATCCTTTGAAAGATCCGATAACTGTTTATATGTTATCTCCTCATCACCTTCTATCAAAGCAATCCTTGAATAAAATTCCTCATTATCTACTCCAAACATCTTTATTCTCCGTCCATATTTCTAATATGTGCCAATGAAACAGCTTAGCCTAAATATTCTATGCTCAGCTGTTTCATTAACGAAAACGAGTATAGCATAACGTCTTAATAACGTCAATATATAAAGAATCCCCTTTGCGTCATCCGATAACAGCTTTATGGAATACTTTTTTGCCCTTCTTTATCTTAACGCCTGTTTTAAGGGCATCTTTTGAAATCTTTGTATCAAAGGAAGGTATCTTTTCTCCGTCAACACTTACACCGCCCTGTTCCACAAGTCTTCTGCCTTCTCCCCTTGAAGGGATAAGTCCGCAAATGCTCATAAGATCTATGATTCCGATTCCGTCTTCGGGAATATCAGCATCATTAAGGGTCGTAGAAGGCATATTTGCATCATCTCCGCCTCCTGCAAAAAGAGCCTTTGCGGTAGCTTCAGCCTTATCTGCCTCTTCTTTTCCATGAACAAGTTCGGTCAGTTCGTGAGCAAGCAGCATCTTCTTTTCGTTAATACGTGAATCATCCCATTTTTCAATTTCACGTATCTGTTCCATAGGTATAAAAGTAAGCAGCTTTATACACTTCATAACATCTGCATCACCAACGTTACGCCAGTACTGGTAGAACTCAAACGGCGTAGTCTTGTTCGGATCAAGCCATACTGCATTTCCGGCAGTCTTACCCATTTTCTTACCCTGAGAATCGGTAAGAAGCGTAATTGTCATACAATGTGCGTCCTTGCCCAGCTTTCTGCGGATCAGTTCTGTTCCGCCAAGCATGTTGCTCCACTGGTCATCCCCGCCGAATTCCAGATTACATCCGTACTTCTGGAACATGTAATAAAAATCGTAGGACTGCATTATCATGTAGTTAAACTCAAGGAATGAAAGTCCCTTTTCCATACGCTGTTTGTAGCACTCTGCACGGAGCATATTGTTAACCGAGAAACATGCACCAACCTCGCGAAGAAGTTCAATATAGTTAAGGTTCATAAGCCAGTCGGCATTATTTACCATCAAAGCCTTTCCGTCCGAGAAATCAATAAAGCTTTCCATCTGTTTTTTGAAACACTGAGCATTATGATCGATATCTTCTCTCGTAAGCATCTTTCTCATATCCGTTCTTCCCGAAGGGTCTCCGATCATCGTTGTTCCGCCTCCAATAAGCGCGATAGGCTTATTTCCTGCCTGCTGCAGTCTCCTCATAAGTGTAAGTGCCATAAAATGTCCGGCTGTAAGCGAGTCAGCCGTACAGTCAAAACCGATGTAGAATGTAGCCTTTCCGGCATTAATAAGATTTCTGATCTGTTCTTCATCAGTTACCTGAGCAATCAATCCGCGCTCAACCAGTTCTTCATAAATTCCCATTTGTTTTCTCCTTTTCTTTTAACTGATAATCTTTTTTGGAAACGAAACAATAAAACAGCCCTCCGTCCCGTTATCCGGAACAGAGGGCGAATAAATCGCGGTACCACCTCTATTTAAGTACTTCTCACAAAGTACTCCTCATTAAGTGCAATCACACTTTAGCGCTTTATCGGGCGCACCCGTCTGTCCCTACTTAAAAATCCAAACTGTTTCTTTCAGGAAGCGGCTCCGGAACGTATTCAATATATTTCCGTCATGCCCTCGCACCTACCGGACATTCTCTGAAGACTTCCTTATATCTACTCTTTTCCTTCATTGCCTTAAAATGCATGATAATATAAAGGAACAAAATTGTCAAGCAGAAATTTTTCTAAAAAATCCAAAACGGTCAAGTCTGCCTTATTATCTTAACTTTGCTCCGCAAGGCATACGGTCGTCTGCAAACTGAACAGCACAGCTTCCGTCAGGAAGGTCTGCCGCACAGATCATACCTTTTGATTCAACGCCGCAAAGAACTGCAGGCTTAAGATTTGCGACGATAATGACTTTCTTTCCTATAAGATCTGTAGGTTCATACCACTGTGCTATACCGGATACCACCTGTCTTCCTCCCATACCGTCATCAAGCTGGAGACACAGAAGTTTCTTTGACTTTTTAACCTTCTCACATGCTGTTACCTTGGCAACCCTAAGATCAACCTTTGTAAAATCATCAAATTCTATCTGTTCAGCCTGAGGCTCAGGAATAAATTCGGGTTCCGAAGCTTCATTGGCAGGCGCATTTGCTAGAAGAATCGAATTCAATTCTTCTATCTCCTTATCAACATCTATACGAGGGAAAAGGATAGCTCCCTTATGAACGGTAACATCTAAAGGAAGCACATCAAACTTCGAAGCATTTACGTAAGTCACATCCTCTTTTTTAGCTCCGATCTGCTCCCATACCTTAGGCATTGTCTCAGGCATAAACGGCTCAAGAAGCGTTGAAACAATACGGATGGAATCCAGCAGATTATAAAGAACTGTTGCCAGACGTGCTTTTTTACTCTCATCCTTTCCGAGAACCCAGGGAGAAGTCTCATCAATATACTTATTTGCTCTGTCAACAAGGGTAAATATCGTCTCTAAAGCCTGTTTAATCTGGGTATTGTCAATAAATTCATCCACCTTGCCGCAGACCGAAACCGCCAAATTCCTTAACTCTTCATCGATAGGTTCTGCTTCACGGTCGGAAATAAGTGTTCCTCCGAAATACTTGTCCGCCATAGCTACCGTACGTGATACAAGATTTCCGAATCCGTTTGCAAGATCCGAATTAATGCGGTTTATAAGTATTTCATTTGAAAAATCGGAATCTGCGCCAAGTGCCATTTCTCTTAATATATGGTAACGAATAGCGTCACAGCCGTACCTTTCACCGAGAATAAACGGATCCACAACATTTCCCTTCGATTTGGACATCTTATCACCGTTAAAAGTGATCCAGCCGTGAACCGCAAGATGTTTAGGCAGGGGCAGTTCAAGTGCCATCAGCATAGCCGGCCAGATAAGTGCATGGAAACGCTGGATATCCTTTGCTACCATATGAACATCGGCAGGCCAGAATGTATCAAAATCATTATATTTTTCATTATCATAACCAAGTGCGGTAATATAGTTTGAAAGCGCATCTATCCACACATAGACAACATGCTTTGGATCAAATGTTACCGGTATGCCCCAAGTAAACGATGTACGGGATACACAAAGATCCTCAAGTCCGGGCTTTATAAAATTATTTACCAGTTCGGTTGCACGCGTCTTCGGCTGAAGATAATCCGTGTTAAGCAGCAGATCCTCAAGGCGGTCTGCAAAAAGTGACATCTTAAAGAAATATGCCTCTTCTTCCGCATCAATTACTTCACGTCCGCAATCAGGACATTTCCCGTCCTTAAGCTGTGAAGGAGTCCAGAAACTTTCACAGGGAGTGCAGTATTTTCCTACATATTTTCCTTTATATATATAACCCTTATCATAGAGTTTCTTGAATATCTTCTGAACAGATTCAACATGATAATCATCGGTTGTACGGATATAACGGTCATATTTGATATTCATATAACTCCAGAGTTTTTTGAATATCTCGACAATACCGTCTACATACTCCTTAGGTGTAATCCCTGCTTCCTTAGCCTTCTGTTCTATCTTAAGGCCATGTTCATCCGTACCTGTAAGGAACATGACATTATGCCCCTGCATTCGGCGATAGCGGGCTATTGAATCGCACGCAACGGTCGTGTAGCAGTGCCCGATGTGGGGATTCCCTGAAGGGTAGTAGATCGGGGTTGTAATGTAGAAATTTGACATAATGGTTCCTCCTTAAACTATCAATTTGATAAACAAACTTTGTGGAATTATACAATATTATTTCTCATTTGTAAAGGCACGAAAATTTTCCGTCCCATTATTTTCTTTATTTCTCCTGCAGGATTTCCCATAATCCCGCAACATCTATAAAACAGCTCTCATTTCTTCTTATAACAGGAGCCTGTCCTGATTTTATATCGGACTCCCTGAACTTTTCTCCGTAATCCCGAAGCATCGCTTCTTCCTCTTCGGATATATCCGTAAGTCTGGTCTCACCGGCGCTGTGCAGCTCTATCATACCCAACACCGTAACCCTTTCCATCATAAAATCTTCGGGTACATCTTCTTTTGACAAAGATATATAATGGTCAACTTCTCTCCCTATAAGTTCACTGACAATCCTTCTTCCCGCATCAAATGCAGCATCTGCTCCGTAATATCCGTATAGCTCCTTAAGCCGGATAGTTTGCGGAAGCAGTACATTTCCGTTTGCCAGGCTTCGGTACAATGAAGCCGTCATGGTATAGGAGATATCCGTATCAAAAAAGATATATTCAGCAGACATATTTATAGTGTCAAATATTTCAAGAGCTATCTTTTCTATCTTTCCCGTTTCAAAATCAGTTACGTAGATTATGCTTAAAGGCCTGCTGTTCCTGATAACCGTAATCTTTTCTTCCGGTCCCTGTGAACCGTCCCCGTTAACTGTATTTTTTTCCGTCTCCCGGCTTTCAATCTCGATAAGTATCCTGGGTTTAAACAGTCCTGCCTTTTCCGCATTTTGCTCGGCTTTAACGGTTATACTGTCGGCAATATATCTTGAACCTTTATATCCTCCGACTGCGGCAGCCAAACAGAGAACAACCGCTGTCGATACAAATATGATGTCCTTTTTCTTCACCTGTACGGCCGCTCCTTTCCCTGCCAAACAGTACTTTTAAGAATAACAGTTGACATATCCTCTTTGTAAAACATATAATGATGTTAAGGTCAGAAGGCTTTTAGCCTCTTATCCATATCATTTATCAGCACAGGGGATTCCATATGAATACAGTCATCATCACCGGAGCAGCGCGCGGTATAGGAGTTGCAGCTGCCCGAAAATTTGCCGAAAACGGCTATGGCGTTATACTGAATGCTCTTCATGACAGCCCTGCCTTAAAAGAAGCTGCCGAACAATGCAGCAGCTTATCTGGCATAAAATGTCATGCAGTTTGCGGAGATATTTCCAAACCGGACTTTGCAGACGCTCTGGTGGCGGCCTGTATAAAAAACTTCGGTCATGTTGATGTGCTTGTCAACAATGCCGGTATCTCCTTCGTCGGATTAATACAGGACACGGATAACGATACATGGCAGAAGATAATAAATACAAATCTTTCTTCCGTACACTACACCACAAGATCGGTCATCCCGCACATGCTGAAAAATCATGAAGGCCGGATTATAAATATTTCCTCTGTCTGGGGAAGTGCCGGAGCTTCCTGTGAAACTGCCTATTCCGCCTCTAAAGGCGGAATAAATGCATATACCCGGGCATCCGCTAAAGAACTTGCCCCTTCAGGTATTTCAGTAAATGCCGTAGCCTGCGGATGTGTAAAGACCGATATGCTTGATATCTATTCCGAAGAAGAATTAAAAGAGCTTGCGGAACAGATCCCTTTAGGTCGTCTGGCAACCCCAAAAGAAATTGCCGAAATCATCTTTTATATGGCAAAGATGCCGGTATATCTTACAGGACAGATCATAACTGCTGACGGAGGCTGGATTTAGTCTACCAGTCTCCTAATAAGTTTTGCCACTTTATCAGCTGCCCTGCCGTTTTCTACCACCCCGATGTTCTCAAAAAATTCTTCCTGCTGCTGCCTGTAACCTTCGCGGTCATAAGTCAGAATATTTTCGTAAAGCTCTTTCTCAGTCCTTGCAATAGGGAAAGGCAGCGTGTCATACTCAAAATACATTCCCCTTGTATCTTCGTATTTTTCAACATCCGTAGCATACAGAAAAACAGGTTTGCCAACATAGGACATCTCAAACATACAATTTGAATAATCGGTTATAAGTACATCTGCTGCCGCCATAATGGAATAAAGGTCGCTGAACTCATTTCCGTCAATTATTCTTTCCTTTTCATCAAATGTAAGATACGCACTGTTTATGTGGTTTACCCTTGACATTGCAAGCGGATGGAATCTGGTGACCACTACAAACTTTCCGCCGAATCTTGTCTCTAAAGCATTGATTATGCTTCCGCCTATTTCATTTCCGCGTTCCTGGGTTTCCGATACCGCATCTCTGTACGTAGGCGCATATACCGCTATATTTATCCTTAAATGATCCTTTTTCTCATCAAACTCCGAAGCAGTCTCCTTCATCTTATAAGCTTTGATATATGCTTCATTAAGAAGTCTTCTGTAAACAGAGTCCGGAAGCCTTGACAGGAGCTTCTCCCTCATGGCGCCCGCGCTGAATCTTACAGGTCTTATAAGCGGATCCATTCTGGCTGAGCCAAAACAGAATATCTTCTTTTTAAATCCGAATGCACGTCTGTACAACTCGTTACACCACTCACTGTTAGAGATATAAATATCCGTCATCTGAGTATCGCGGAGTGCATTTCGGATATAATCCTGGGGAAGATAATCCCTGCAGTCAAGTTCCAGTCTCTTTAACGGCAGTCCTCCATGCCAGGTCTGAATATATATCTGATTACGTTTTTTCTGTATATAGCTCTCTTTACGGTTACAGTCCACCCATACTCCGGCAGTCGCGAGAGCATAAATGGCCGACTTTGAGTTAGTCTTCAAAAAAGTAATGCACTGGGCTTCTTCATTTAATTCTTCTTTTAACGGCGGTTTGCTGGTAATAAAAATTACCTTTTCGGCTATTACCGAATTCGGATAATTTGTAGTCCTCTTAAGAAGGCGTACATAACTTTCGGCAATCCATCTGGGATTATCCCCATAGCCCCAGACATTGCTGAAAACAACCTTATCCTTCTCAACTTTGAACATATTGAAAAACTTAAATTCTTTTTCTATTACATTTTCCCTTAGCGTTCTGTATTTTATTATGGCACCTTCAGGTGCGATTTTTTTCACATCACTTCGTATATCCAAGTTCTCCTCCTTACTCAGCAGCCAAACCCTGCCGAATATCTCCTCATAATACTACTCAGATACTGTCTGTTTAAGAATCTCCAGAAACTCTTTTCCTGTCCTCTCCCAGGATAAATCTTTTAAAACATTTCCGGCATTTTCATCCATACATTTAAGTCTGTACGGGTTTTTTATTGCGGAAATAAGCAGATCCGAAATATCTTTTTCCCCTATACCCGTAAGCAGCGCGGTTTCAAGTCCAAAGAAATACGGGTAACTTCCGTCTTTAAATTCTATGACCGGAAGCCCTGCCGCATGCATTTCATAAGGGACAAGCGAAATATTGCTCATAGATGCCACCATACCGAAATCTGCCCTTTTATACAGCGCAGCCATTTCATCCCTGTTAAGCTGCCCTAAATTTTTTCCTCCCTTAGGGCTAAAGGTCTTGGCCTCTCCGAAATAAAGCACTTCAAGTTCTATTCCTCTGCTTTTAAGCTTCTCCCTCGTATTTACAAGCATATAAGGAATAAGATTGGGCAGCCTTTTTCCGTAAAACTTAAGGTATACTGCAATTGTTATCTTTTTCTTTTCGGGGTAACTTTCATAATCCCTTTCAAAATGTGTATATCCCAGACTGTCATACGGGAATGATACCGTATCTATTTTTACCTCTCCGGATTCCTTCTCTATCATTTCCCTGTTCCATGATCCGAGACTTATCATATGAAGTCCCTGAAGGTAAGTATTTCTGCACATCAGATACTCCTCTCCGAAAGGATAGAAGTACGGTTCGTAATCCTGAACAAAATAAGCTTTATAAGATCCCGTAAATCTCTTTGCAAAAAAAACCGTATCCCATGATGAAGCAACCACTACATCGGGAGTTTTGATCTTTCCCCTTTGGATCGCAGCCATATACCTGTTTAACAGATATACCCGTCCCCTGTAATCGGGAAGGTTTGCCCCCGCACAGAACTCCATTTCTTCTGAGGATTGTTCCTTGCAGGAAAGATAGCATACCCTTATCCCCAGTTTCTCAAGCTCGGTTCCAAGATGAAGTATTGAAGTCTGCCCCCCGTGAAACCTTACCATGCGGGTTATCAGAAACGTGACGGTTTTAATCTTCTCAGGTCTGATCTGAGTACAAGCTAAAGGATCATAGTTATCGAGAATAGCTTTCAGACGATAACTTCCGGTTCTGTACCCTGCATTATGTAAAAGGCTTAAGGTACGCCTCTTGGTCTCCCTTATCACTGCTTCTTTTCTGCTCATCAAGGCTCCTTTCCAAAGGCAGCATTCCGTCGATTTTTATGGGAATGCTCAGTTTATTGCCTTATAAATTTCCTCCAGTACCCTTTCGGATGCATGACCGTCATCATATTTATTAAATGTCTCGATAAAGCACTTTAATTTTTCACGATAATCCTTTTGGTCTCCATCGTTACTGTTCTCAAAAGTTTTCTTTATATCATGTATCAGTTCATATTCATTCCGTGAAACAGGTCCGGGAGCTATCTTTTCAAAATCAAGATAAAATCCCCTTAATTTATCCCGATAATTTTCAAGATCGTAACAGAAAAAGAACATAGGTCTTCTAAGCACAGAATAATCAAACACGGCTGAAGTATAATCCCCTATGAGAGCATCTGCCTTTAAATAAAGAGAAGTAATATCAATATCATTGCCGTATACCTTTACAAACCCGCTGTCAATACATGATTGCGGAATATCTCCCGGCCTTAATTTAACAAGATAATGAAGTTTTACGATTATCCTGTATTTATCCTTAAGTTCCTTTTCAAGCTTTAAAAAATCAGGTCTTGAAGGACATTTGTAAAATCCGTTTCCAAGATATTCATCATCCCGCCATGTAGGAGCATACAGAAGGATTTTCTTTTTCTTTTTTGCTTTTAAAATTTCTTCTCCTTCACCTATATTCCCTGCCCGGGCCAGTCTGTCATTTCTTGGGTATCCCGATGTTAAAACTTTTCCCTTATATCCAAAGCATCTCGGAAAAACAGATGCACTGAAATCATTCTGAGCCAGCAGACAGTCCCATTTTGCAGACTCTTTAACAAACGAATCGGTATATGTCTTTAAATCGATTTTTTCTCCGGCCATATTCAGGGTACACATATCAAGCCCCAGCTTCTTTAACGGTGTACCATGCCATGTCATCAGATAAAATGCTCCCTTACGCTTTACAAGATAGGGTTCCTGACGGGTATCAAAAACCCAGATTCCGGAAGTTGCTATATGAAAGTAATATCTTAATCCTCCGTATCTGACAATTTTACATCCCTTAGGCAGTAATCTCTCTCCGTATTCTCTTTTTAATCTGAAAAAGTCACCGTTAAACGCCCATATTTTCCTTATTTTCTTAAAGCGCGTATCTTTCTGCATCGCCTCAAATATGGCACGAGGATTTCCGGAACAGTTTCTGCCCATGTTGCTCATAAACACTGCCTTCCTCCTGTTAAGAGGAAAGCATTTCGTCATGCAGTGATATATGATAATAAGGATCTTTTTCAAAAAAGACTTCATATTTTAAACTCCGAATACCTTCTTTACTATTCTCTCCGATGCATGTCCATCATCAAGATAGCAGAACTTATCGCAGAATTCCTTATATTTGTCGGCATATTCCCTTTCAACGACATCTATATTTTCAAGTGCATCAAGAATCTCTTCGTTTGTCTTAAGCAAAGGTCCGGGACATCCCGTAGTCATATCAAAATAAAATCCTCTGAGTACCCCTGCATATTTCTCAAAATCATAAACAAAGAAAAGGATGGGCCTTCTTAAATTGGCAAAATCAAAGAATACCGATGAATAATCCGTGATCAGGATATCTGATATCAGATACAGTTCTCCGATATCATTGTATCTGCTGAGATCCATTACAAAATCCTTATCCTCTTCCGGGATATTCAAATGGTCTGCTATAAAATAATGGGTTCTCAGTACAAAGAAATACTGACTTTTCAGCTTCCTCATCATTTCAAGATCAAGAGGAAGATCAAATTTATACTGAGCCGGACCGTAATAGTCATCGTCTCTCCATGTAGGTGCATAGAGTACTATCTTTTTATCTTCCGGAATACCCAGCTTTTCCTTTATCTTCTTTGCTCTTTCATCACGATCGTCACCATAGAGAAGATCGTTTCTGGGATATCCCAGTTCAAGGATCTTTTCCTCCGGATAAAGGAATGCGGACTTAAAGCATTCAGTTGAAAATCGGTTATCCGAAAGCAGATAATCCCAATTTCTCGATTGTTTATAAACTGTCATCTTATATTTGGGACTGAAAGAATGAACATCCTCCATATCAAATACAAGTCTCTTAAGCGGTGTTCCGTGCCAGCATTCAAGGAATGTCACACCGGGTCTCTTCTCATACCATGCCGGCTGACGCATATTGTTTATCCATACCGAACATCTTGCCACATAGTAAAAATATCTCAAAGAGAACTGTTTAACCTCTTTATGTTTTCCGGGAATCTTGGCTCCCTTATTGTCTATACACCATACAAACTCGGGATTTTCACCTATTATTCCACCTTTATCGAGCCTTCCCTCATCCCTCAGCTTAAGCATATATTCATAAATATACCTGCAGCTGTCACCATAGCTTCTTCCGAGAAAGCTTTCAAAAAGAATAAGATTGTTTTTGACAGGCTTTTTCCTGAAAATTCTTTTATAGATATTCCATTTCCATTGCATCGGAGTTCCGAAAAGCCCTCTTTTCTTTCGAAGCATGGAATAAAAATTTGCTGTCTTCTTTGCGCCGGCTACATTCCCTTTTAAAAGTTTCTTTAATATCTTTTTCTTCCAGAAACGGTATCTTTTTCTCTTATATTTGTACTTAGGAATCTTTTCAAGGAACGGCACAAATCTGGCCAGCTCCTCATCCGTCCATTTAAGCGCCTGGGGATGCTTGCCCTTGGTCATTTTCCGCAATATATATGAAAGCAGATAATTCTCAAGATATGCAAGATTTACATTCTTGCCCTCCTCATTCATCTGCCCGTCTGCCTCGGCTTTTTTCCAAGATTCTTCCAAACTTCTTATAAATTCTTCTTTCTTTCCTTCAACCTCTTCCTGAAGCAGAGAAGGCGTTCTTACAGAATCGTTATGACTTCTTTTATAATATCTGACTCTCTTTTCGGTAACCATATTCTTTCTGCGGTTAACAATAAAAGTCTTTGTGCAGAGTCCCGTCATAAACGGAAGGTCACAGTAATACCTGTAATCTTCGTTAAACCCTTTATCTATAATATCTTTAGGTATAAGAATTCCGAGGGCAGTCGCAGAGCCATACCAATAGCGAATCCGAACGAACTCTTCATCACCCAGTTCATCTAAAAATTCTTCACTTTCATCTGCCTCGGTAAGATCCAGCGCCTCTTCGCCGAATTCGTCATCTGCTTCTTCGGCATCCTCGGCCGCAGCTTCCTCTAAAGCTGCCTGAGCGGCCAGTTCTTTACGTATTCTTCTTTCTTCTTCTTTCTGAAGCTGGCTCTCCCTCTTAAACCATGTCTTTTTCTTTAAAAGGCGGACCATCATTCCCGGATTTTCTTCAGCCTTGGCAATCAATGCGTCAAGAGCTCCCTCAGAAATATAGTCGTCACTGTCAAGGAAAAACAGGAAATCCCCCGTAGCTTTTTTAATCCCGATGTTTCTGGCAACGGCAACCCCTTTGGGTGAACCTGCTTTAGCTCCGGTATCTAATACGGTTATGCCCAGTTCTTTATATTCTTCTACGATTGCTTCAATGTTTTCGGAACATCCGTCCTTAACTATCAAAACTTCTATCTCCGGATATTCCTGGATTTTCAGACTTTCCAGACAATCCTTCAAATAGTTCTCCCCGCGAAAATGGGGTATTATAACACTGATCTTCATTGAAGCATCTCCTCATACTTTGCACAGATTTTTTCAGCTTTTCCCGATGCAACGACCCTTCCGTGATCAAGTATTATCGCTTTATTACAAAAAGTCAGTACCTGATCCGAAGAATGTGAAACAAAAAGTACCGTAACACCTTTTTTCATCATTTTCTCAAGACGCTTTGAGCTCTTTTTCCTAAATTTGGCATCTCCGACAGAAAGAACTTCATCCAGGATAAGAATCTCAGGTTCAACAATCGTAGCTATAGAGAATCCAAGTCTTGCTTTCATTCCCGATGAATAATTCTTCACCGGTACGTTTATGAAACTTCCGAGTTCAGAGAACTCAACTATATCATTAAAACGTTCTTTTATAAATGACCTCGAATATCCCAGCATGCTGCCGTAGAAATAGATATTCTCAGCACCCGTATAATCCTTGTCAAATCCCGCGCCCAACTCCAGCAGCGGTACAATATTACCCTTTACCGTAACCGTACCTTCCGTAGGCTTTAAAACTCCGGCTATACATTTTAAAAGGGTTGATTTTCCGGCGCCGTTTAATCCCAGAATTCCTACACGGTCACCTTTTCTTATCTTTAAATTTACCTCTCTTAATGCCCAAAAGTCCTTATAATTCAGTCTTCTCTTAACAAGTCTTACAAAATACTCCTTTAACGAGTCAACTTTCTGTTCCTGGATCCTGAAACGCACACCTAAGTTTTCAGCTACGATCACCTTCGGGGGCAGCTTTTTTTTCTTCTTTTTCTTTGGCGGTTTAGCTTCGGGCTGTCCTTCTGAAGGAAGATTTTCTTCAGGAATCATACCTTCCGGTTCTTTGATCTTTGAACCGTCCGCTTCAACATTATCAGCCAAATTGATGTTTTCTTCCATATTTCACTCCAAAACCGGATAAATAAGCTGTTTTGTCATACATACAGGATAAACTTATCCTGTTTTCTCCAGAATACTAAAATTCCCAATCCGAATATCACAACTGAAAAAATAAGTGAAAACCAGAGATGGTACATATCATTCTCAAAGCTTCTGCCAAAAACCGAATCCCTGAACAAAACTATCACCGAATGAAGTGGGTTACACTTAAAAATCCATTCATTTCCGGGATTCTTTAAATTCTCCACCTTATAAAAGATCGCGCTGGTATACATTATTATCATCAGTGCAACTGTCCAGAGATATTCAAGATCCCTGAAAAATACATTAAACGTCGAAAGGATCAGTCCTACTCCGACAGTCATTACGAGAAGTATGAGCATCGGTATAACAGCCAGGAAAATGTATCGTGTAACAGGAACTCTTTCAAATATCATAACTCCAGCAAGTACTATAAGCGAGATTATGAACATGATAAAGTTAGATACTACAGCCGATAACGGGTACATATATTTCGGAACATAAACCTTACCTATCATGCTTCCATGCTTCCTGACCGATTTTAAGGCAACCTTGGTCCCATTGGAAAAAAATCCGTAAAGCAGTCTTCCGCAAAGTATATATATGGGGAAGTTATCGTCACCCTTTCCCAAAAGGTTAGAAAAGACCAAAGTCAGGACTATCATAGTCAGAAGCGGTTCAAGCAAAGTCCAGAATATCCCGAGAACCGAGCTCCTGTATTTTAGTTTTATATCCTTTTTTACAAGTTCCCAAAAAAGGAACCTGAATTTCTTTAAATTGTGAATAAATGTCTTCATAAACTATCTGTTTTTTACTGCTCAGTTGTTTCTCCGGAACCTTCTGTTTCATTATCAGGATTGTTCATTTCTACCAGATCTACTATAGTGAGTTCCACTGTTCCGGTCTGAACTATAAGATTCCCGTCATAACTGCTTTTAATCTCAACATTATACTTTTCTGCAGGCATCATTTGGTTTACGTCAATGTACAGCCCAAAGTCCGAAGGTTCAATATTGGTCATTTCTTCAGCCTTACCGCGTACTATCACCCTGGAATAGATTCCTGTATTAATAATATACTTATACTTTTCGACATCCATTCCGATAACTTCTATATCCTCGCTCTTAAGTTCGAGTATTTTCTCCGTCATGGCAATTACCGGAACTTTTATGCCCATAGTCGTTGTCTGATCTACCAGTTTAAGATCCATATACTGATAATTTTCATCAAGATACTCTTCTATATTAACCTGTTTTTCAATATCCTCCCAGGCGCCGGTTACATCAACGGAAATAGTTATGCTCTCAAGCAGGTTCAAAGCATTTTCTTCACCTGTGATCTGGATTTCCTTAGGTGCAAATTCCACTTCGCCTGTATAATAATACTGGGCAGGTTCTCCCTCAACAAGTACAGAAAGAGGTATGGTTTTTATAGGGTAGATTGTAAGCTGCGCATTTATGGTTTCCTTGTCCAAAGTTATCTTTTTGGAATCAATTTTTGTACCTTCGGAATCTACGGCAAAAAGCGCAACTTCCACATCGCTCGAATCCTTTAATCCCTCAACGTTAACCTCAGCAACAACCTCTTTAACTTTTTCTACCTGACTCTTTGCTCCTTTGACCTTTACAAGAGTTGTTTCCGTCTTCAGATCGTACAGATAATATCCTTCTTTTACTTCTCCGATACGTTCGAACCTTAAGCCTCTGGATTCTTCAACTTCCTCTTCCAAAACTATAGCCATGGAATCGGTTTTGGCTGTCCATGTCAACTCTCCGGCATATACATCCTTACAGCTGACTTCTATGGTTACCATCTTCATTTTTGAAAAAGTACTGAAATCTGCGATTGCAGTAAAATCATCGGCTGTAACATTATCTACTACCGATCTTCTTCCCTTAACCTTGATATCTATCTTTTCACCGGATTCAATAGTATAACCGTAACCTCTTGATTTTATAACATCATCATTTACAATCTGGACCGGTATGTCCGAAATAGTTTCGGTTACGGTAGGATCCTCCACATTCATGACCGTAAGCCACAATAAAAGTGCAAGGAGCACTGAAAGCAGCTTCCAGCCTGCATTATGCAATATTATATTTTTCATAGGCTACCTTCCCGCTTTCGCTTTCTTCTCACTTTTGCTGTTTTTTTCTTTATCGTTCTTCAGTCTCAGGATACCTTTCTTCTTGGTACCTTCTTCATTCTTCTGACTCTGGAGTTCCTTTAACCTGTCATAGAGAAATTCTCTTGATACATTTCTGGAAAGTTCTCCGTTCCTGGCTATGGAAATACTTCCTGTCTGTTCCGAAACGACTATGGTAAAGCTGTCAGTCACTTCACTTATTCCTACTGCTGCCCTGTGTCTTGTTCCTAACTCCTTACTAATCCTTAAGCTGTCGGAAAGAGGGAGATAACATGTTGCTGCGGTTATCCTGTTTCCTCTTATTATGACCGCTCCGTCATGCAAAGGAGTGTTGTGTTCAAAAATATTGATCAAAAGCTCACTGCTTATCTTTGCATCTACCATAATACCGGTAGCCTCATAATCATCAAGCCTCTGCTCTCCTTCTATTATCATGAGCGCACCTGTTTTGACTTTTGCCATATCGCAGGCCGCCTTAACCAAACTGTTTATTGTTTCTTCAGAAAACTTTTCCTCAACCTGACTGCTTCCGAAAAGAGGAGTTACAAGATTTATATTCCTTTTTCCAAGCTGTTCGAGAGCTTTTCTTAATTCCGGCTGGAACAGTATGATGATAGCCGTAATGGATACCATGATACCGTTTTGGAAAAGCCATAGTATAACATCGAAATTAAGAAGGACTGCTATCAGATAAAATACGAACAGCACAACAACACCCTTCATAAGAGCCCATGCACGGGTGTTTTTCATCCATTTTATTATATTGTAGATCAGAATTGCTATGATCAGGATCTCAACACAATCCATGATGCCTATCTTAACCATCTGCAACGGTTCTAACAGGCCGCTGAAAAAATCTTTAATAGTCTCCATAAAGAAACTCCGTTCAGTTATTGTTCATCATCAGTAGTATCATCATCAAGCAGGATCATATCTTCCTCATAATCCTCATCCTTATCGGGTAGAGGTTCGGCATCGGCAGGCTTCTCAAGAAGCTTAGGCTGATCCTTCACCGACTTAGGACGGTATTCCTTAACGTCCCTGTCCTCATCTTCCTTTTCTGCAGTGCTGTTATCATATGAAACATCGGATTCATAATCCTCATCCTCCGTTTCCTCTTCGTATTCGTAATCCTCACCGTCAACGGCTTTACGGTTAATATGCTTGATATCCATCTCTCTTAAACTGATATTAACCTTGGGAACCGCCTTTACATAATAATAGTAATCATCATCTTCAAACTGCACCCGTTCGACGGCTGTGTAGTCCAGGACTCGCTTCATATAGTCACATATCATGGCGATGGCTCCCGAAATGACACTCATGATGATAAGAGTACCAACCGAAACAGTTACGTCGTATTTAAGATCTGCCAGCAGGAATCCGAGAATATTCGTCATTACGCCGGCACCAAGGGAAATCTCAAATGAATAATCAAAGGCAAACCGTCTGATAAACCATACAACAGTAATTACTATCGCAAATACCGCTATCATCATTATCATCTGCTTATTTGCAATGATCGCATCAAATATATCTGTATACAGTTCCACAACGTCATCTATTTTTCTGCTGATATCACGTGTTGCGGCAACCTTAACGACATCGAGCAGATGATATACCACGACACCGCATATGGTAGGAAGTATGGCTATGGGATTTGAAATACTTCCCATAAGGATCGGAACAGCATAATGCAGGTTATATTTTGCAAGTACCGGGATCGCCACTGCAACTATGGCCTGTTTGGGACTGAATCTCAAAAGCAGGGCATAAAGGATAATGAAGATAAACAGGAGCAAAACCGCAACAAACAGATTTATGCTGTATACCTGAAGTAATATCAGAAGCATTGCCAGAAGAACCATAACCGCTCCCGGTGTAATGGCGGATATGACGGAAAGAATAACAACTATCGAAATTTTTGTAAATTTCGGATCAAAGCCCAGTGATGAATTTATGGAAGAAAAAACAAGAAGGGCAAAAAAGAACTTAACTACAGGATTGACTACGATTCTTATCTTCTGATAAGCCCGCAGGATAATCTCCCTTATTTCAAGTAATATGGTTATCATTCCTCGTCCTCCTTAACTACACCGTCCTCAATCAGATAAAAATGGTTGAGTTTTCTAAGCATTCTGAAGTATCTCGCAAGTTTTTTTCTTGATGCGGCATATTTCAGAGAATAGCCGAGCATGGCGGAAATTACATATACAGCAAGTACTATTACATAAATTCCCAGGACCTTTTTCCCCAAAGCTTCAAAATCAATTTCAAAAGCATGATCAAGAAAATATTCAAGCTTATATACCGCAGCAACTATAAGAAGCAGTACATATGCAACCGTTACCGCGATACCTGTTTTCCACGCCTGAAGTCTTGCATAATCGCCCTTATAGTATTTGGCAAGTTTAAGATCTTCTTTTCCTTCTTTTTTCTCATATATGGCAAGCTTAGTCATAAGCCTGATTTTTCTTTCGTTAAGCATATGATTCCTCCTCACGCTATTTCCCAAATTACAAGTATAGCACAAATGTTAAAAAAAGGAAAGAAAAATATAAAACAAAAACCGATCGGATTAAATTTCCTGATCGGTATTCTCATCTTTTTGTTCTTTTAATCTTTTTCTAAGCCCCTTAAAGAATCTTTTAAGTATATCGGTACTATCTTTTGAGCATACATTTTCCGTTATCACTGTCTGATGATTAAAGCCCGGATGATTAAGAATGTTCAATATCGAACCGGCACATCCTGCCTTAGGATTTGGAGCTCCTATCACCACCCTGTCTATACGTGACTGAACTATGGCTCCAGAACACATCTGGCAGGGCTCCAATGTTACATACATTGTACATCCTTCAAGTCTCCAGTCACCCAGTTTTTTACACGCTTTGCTTATCGCCGTAATCTCAGCATGTGCCAAGGCGGTTTTTGCAGTATTCCTCCGGTTGTAACCCCTTCCCACGATCTTTTTGTCATATACAATGACGCATCCTATGGGTACCTCACCGATTTTTTCTGCCCGCTCCGCCTGTTTTAAAGCTTTTTTCATAAAGAAAATATCATCTTCTTCCGACAGAGGCGTATGAAGCACATTCTTTGCTGCATCAGGTTTCATGATATCCTCCTTCATCACATGTCAAGGCTGTATAACAAAAGATCCCTGTTGCAGCCTCCGACTTCATGAGCATTTCTTCTTACTTCAAAAAACTTAAAGCCCAGCTTCTCTATAAGTGCCAGTGACGGCCTGTTTTCGGGCAGGATCTCGGCAAATAACCGTTTTATCTTATATTCACGCGAAATAACAGGTATAAGAAATGATGCGGCTTCAAATGCATATCCCTTTCCGCGTTCCCTGAAATCGGTCTTATATCCTATCTCCCAGATTCTTTCTCCTTTATTCCCCATCTGGCCGAAACTTACATTTCCAATGATATAATCCGGTTCACCTTTAAGGAAAAGATAATATCTTGCCCCTTCTTCTCTTAAGAAAAGCCTCTGTTCGGCCTGAACGGCCCTAAGCTGATAGTCCATTGTAAAATAGCTGTCATTTAGCGAAAGATCCCACTTTGAAAAATCTGCGCGGTTTCTTATTAAATATTCATTTATCTTATCCGCAAGAGCTTCATTACCTATAGATAAAACCAAATGTTCGGTTTCATATCTGAGATTCATATTACAGAACTCCTCTCAAAGAAGTATTCGGAATATTTGGCAAAAGGATTTCCCTGTATTTCTCCATGGTTTCGGCCGGAACGGTAAAAAGGCCCTCAGGATTAAGCTGTCCTTCAGAAACCCTGTATCCCTGCAGATAATATGCCTTGGCCCCTTTTATCCATCTGCCCGTCTTTTCAAAATCCTTATCGGTATGTATCCCTCCCACTACAGTCGTACGGAATTCGTAATCAATCTTCATATCATTCCCGGCCTTCATGATAATATCTACACTCTCAAATACCTGCCCCATGTCAAAATTATCAATTCCGACAGCTTTAGTATAGTTATCCGGAGCGGCTTTAATATCCATAGCCACATAGTCAACCAGTCCTTCATCTATAAGCCCGGCGAGCATTCCGGGATTGCTCCCGTTGGTATCCAATTTAACTTTTACACCGGTATCTTTAACTCTGCGGCAAAAATCCGGAAGATCCCTGTTCAAAGTCGGTTCTCCGCCCGTAATGGCAACTCCCTCGAGTTTACCCTTCCTTTTCTCAAGAAGATCAAATACTTTTTCTTCGGGTATTACAGGTTCACTGTCGGGATTTAATACCAGCCCTGCATTATGGCAGAACGGACATCTGTAATTACAATGCCCCGTAAAAACCGTACAGGCCATATTCCCCGGGTAATCAAGCAGCGACAGCCCGCTTATTCCATGTATTTTCATTATATTCTCCATAGTCAATGTCACCTCTAAAATGCTTTAAGCATTTCCTCGGTAACAAAACATTGCTCCGCATCTCCAATTTTGTTATATCGATTTTATGTTAAAAAGAACCACCCGTCTGCAGACACCTCCGCCATGCTCCGGGTGGTATTTATCCATATAAGAATTCAAAATGATCAGAATACCAGTTCTACATCCTTTATAAGAACATCTGTATAGCTGAAGGAAAGAGTTTTGATACCTTCATCCTTATCAACCTTAACGCAGAAAACATGAGGATGCATTTCCTCTATAACCCCTTCTTCTTCATCAAAACGATTACGTCCCTGATTGGTCCTTACAAGAACCTTTTTGCCGATGTTATTCTGAATCATGCTGTAAACCTTACACATATTAGCCGGTTGTCTCATTTTGCGTCCTCTTTCCCGCTGTCATTAATCTTAAGTCTCAATAGTCTGACAGCGTAAACTATGATAAAAGACCCTTTGTATTGTATGTAAAAACTTATTACCACAATATGTAGTGTATTGTAACACATCACAGCTGTAAAGTCAAAAATTGTTTATACAATTGGAACTTAAGAATCAGGCGGCAACATAAAAACTGCACAAATATCCCTCTGATATTTTGTGCAGTTTTTACATATTTTATTAAGTTATCAAGCCAATCGATAAGTTTTTTATGTGCATATTGCACTAAACAACCCGGATATTTTGTGAATATTATACAAAGTTTTTATATTTTTCAGCCGAGTTCTTCTATCCATTTATTGACTTTTTCAAGGGTGGCATCCATCGTTTTCTGGCAAAGCTCCGGAAGCTCGTCTCCCCAGGCTTTTTTGGCCTCTTCAAACCCCTGTTTTATTGCCTCCAGCATATCCTTTGCTGCCGACGGATCATTTCCTGCCAGAGCTTTTGCGAAATCAAGCATTCTGTCCGAAGTCTGCTCCACTCCCCAATAACCGTCATCTGCGATGTCGGCCTGTGCCTGTGCCCTGGTTTCATCATCAACTTCAAGGTTCTTGAAAATCTCCGCAAGATTTGTGCCGTTCTCAAAATCCAGCACTCCTGCCTTAGCAGCCGACTGCCCCTGTTTTGTCATCATCTTCTGAACAAGGGATCTTAAGGAAGCCATCCTTTCCTCTGCATCGGCCTTTAGCTTTGCGATAGTTTCTGTATCCACCTTTCTTTCCTGCTTTGCAGCAGCTGCTGTCTCATCACTCTTTTCATATATTGCAGCCTTTGTGGTCTCTGACTTGGCCAATGATGTGCTTCCCGTCTCTGATTTCTTACTGCGATCGGTATATGAAGTTTTCCCAGTGGTGAGTCCTGTGTTTGTAGTAATTCCGTTTACTGACATAGTAACCTCCGTTCTGTGTGTGATGCATCCCCCTTAAGCTTCCCTGCCCGGGCAGGATGCAATGGTTTATAGTTATACACTTACTATATCGACCTTTTTTTCCATATAGTTAACCATCAAAAAGAGTGACAGTTGATTTTTTTCCGTTATTATATTATAATGATGCCGTTGCATAAAAATACGCCTTTTAAGGCAGACTTTTTTAAGGGAGAAAAAAATGAAAAAGACACTGTTTAAATTACTGATGGTTCTTTGCGTCTTCTTAAGTCTATTTCTTTTAGCAGGTGTCAAACCGGCAAAAGCAGCCACAGTAAAGCTTAACAAAAAGAAAGTTACCATCGAACTGGATGGTCATGTCAAACTTAAAGTCAAGAATACCAAAGATAAAGTGACCTGGAAATCAAGCGATCCGACTGTAGCTCGCGTTTCGAAGAAAGGAAACGTATATGCCCTTTCCGCCGGTGAATGTATCGTAACCGCTAAAGTAGGCAAGAAAACATTAACCTGTAATGTAACCGTTACGGATCCTGTTGCTGAAATACTTGATTCATCAGATACAATTCTAAAAACAGCATTCCCTGTTTCTTCTAATTGGAAAGACATGAGTGATGAAAATTCAGGTGATACACACAGTTATATAATCGGTAACGACCCTTTTAAAACAGTTACATTTCTCGTCATTTCTTCTACCGAAGAAGAATGTAACGATATTAATACTTCCGAAGAATACTTTAAAAAGATTTTTGATATAGCTTCAAACTCTATCTTAAAACAGTTTAAGGCAAAAGACGCAAAATATGAGATTACTTCCGAAGATACCGGTTTTATAGGGAAAATGACCTTTGCATATAATCAGTACGGAAGAGACGGAGTCTTTTCATATTACCTGAAAGCAAACAATAAAAGTATTTTGATCATAACAGTTTTCGAAGAAGGAAATCCCGCCTCATTAATAGAAAAAACCATGAGACGCATTTTGCTTCAAGCTGAATGTGCATGAACATAATTTGGAAGAAAAAAGCCTTGAAATCTATGTTGATTTCAAGGCTTTTTTAATCAGGCCATTTTTGTAAAATAGAATGAAGTAACACCTAATTCAGCATATCTGTCACAACTTGGACTTATCTCTTCACGCGGAGATAACATAATTTCTCCTTCATGTTCATCGTCTTCTCCGTAATCAAAAGTACAATCCCAGCAATACTCACCATCAGGATCATTGGGTATGTCAGGGGCCGTGTAGCCAGGTCTTTCACCAACGGTTATCGTATATGAGGTTCCTGTTCCTGCAAAGGTAACAGTATAGGTTATTGCTTTTGTTTTCCAGTGAGCATAAACCGTCTTGTTTCCATAATCTGTATCTGAAATCATGTAAAACTGCGATCCACCGTTTTCAGCAGTATACCATCCTTCAAAAACTTCCTCATTGGTATCACTTAAGAAGTAGTCAATCTTCTTTTCTATACCGCATGTATATGTCTCGGTATGGACTGTACTGCCTTTTGAAATATAAGTAATATTATATGTTCTGCTTTCCCATACTGCATACAGAGTTATATCGCCTTCATCTGTTTTTGAGATAGAAGTTACTATCTGGGCACTGGCTAAACTTCTTGACCATCCGACAAAATGCTTGGTATTTGTATCCGAAAGCGTCATCAGAGAACTCTTTCCTTCTCCGTATACATATGTATCCGTTCCAACGGTTTTATCCCCATCAATATAAGTAATATTATATGTTATAGGAACCGGCGTAGGTGTTGCCGTTGGTTTCGGTGTAGGTGTAGGAGTAGGTGTTGCTGTCGGCTTCGGCGTTGGCGTAGGTGTCGCTGTCGGCTTTGGCGTCGGCGTAGGTGTCGCTGTCGGCTTCGGCGTCGGCGTAGGTGTCGCTGTCGGCTTCGGCGTCGGCGTTGGTGTCGCTGTCGGCTTCGGCGTTGGCGTAGGTGTCGCTGTCGGCTTTGGCGTCGGCGTTGGTGTCGCTGTCGGCTTTGGCGTCGGCGTTGGTGTCGCTGTCGGCTTTGGCGTCGGCGTTGGTGTCGCTGTCGGCTTCGGCGTTGGCGTAGGCTTAGGCGTTGCTGTCGGCTTCGGCGTTGGCTTTGGTGTTGCCGTTGGCTTTGGCGTCGGTGTCGGCTTTTTCGTTGGCTTCGGCGTTGCCGTAGGCTTCGGTGTCGCTGTCGGCTTTTTCGTTGGCTTCGGTGTCGCCGTTGGCTTTGGCGTCGGTGTCGGCTTTTTCGTTGGTTTCGGCGTTGCCGTAGGCTTCGGTGTCGCTGTCGGCTTCGGCGTTACCGTAGGAGTAGGCGTTGCCGTCGGTTCCGGCGTTGCTGTAGGTTCCGGTGTTGCCGTCGGTTCCGGCGTTGCCGTAGGCTCCGGTGTTGCCGTTGGCTCCGGTGTTGCTGTAGGTTCCGGTGTCGCTGTAGGTTCCGGTGTTGCCGTCGGTTCCGGTGTAACAGTCACTTCCGGAGTGGTACTGAGCTCGGGTTCTTCCGTAACTTCAGGATCCGGAGACGCTTCAGGAGAAGGTGTTCCGCTTGGATCTTCCTGAGGATTTCTTACCTCCTCAATCTTAGCGATCGTATCATCATCAAGAGCGCCTTCGGCACCCTTGATGCTTCTGGGATCTATGTTGTCAGGGAACAAATCCACAGCATATTTAATATCTATTTTTCTTATTACCTTCTTAGGATTATCATCTTCGCTTTCACGAACTTCACCGGTTTTGGTATCGGGACGTACTTCCCTAGGCTCCCAGAATACTTTTGTATTCTTTACCTGGCTTGCTTTAACAAAAGGTGAACCAGCAGTATCTTCTATAGGAGTCTGTACATGGATACCGTTTCCGGCAGTAAGTATCCTGGTAGTATATACTACATCCTTACCGTCAACCAAGTATACTGTAACAGCAGTTTCTCCTTCATATACAAAGTTATCCGTAATCCAGCAAAGCTTTCCTTTACCTTCGGAATCGTTTTCATAAAGAGGTGAACTTCCGTCTCCTTCATATTCAACTACAGCTCCTGCATCATCTGCCTTATCCTTTCTTACGGATGTTGCAGTAACGGTTCCTCTTATAGCCATGGTTGTATTCGGAGTAACAACATTGAATGCAGACTCGGAAGAAAGCTTGCTTTCTATCTCGGTAAGCATATTTCCCTGTTCTATATATATGATAGTCTTACTGTTTACCTCATCACCGTCCGCTTCCAATGAGATTACGGTATTTTCTTCCAGGTAAACATATTTATCCCCATCAAGTTTCAATCGGGCAAACCCGCCGTTACCGACATCAAGTCCGTCTCCCGAACGAAGCTTCATCTGTGGATATGCTTCAAGGGACATTCCATCCCTCTTTACATTTACGGTACCGTCCACATCTACAACAATAATTGACCGGTAGGCTTTATCTCCGCCGGTCAGGACGATTATAAGCACTACTGCAGCCACAACAACAGCTGCACCTATTCCTCCAAACAATAATTTTTTATTCATGGATCATCCTCATTTCTCATTTATATAGTCCTTAAACCTGCTTACCAATTCAACATCAAGCTTGCCTTCTTCTGCCATGGACTCCAATATGGAAAGTGCCCTGTCTTTAGGAACGGCTTTTTTATATGGTCTGTCATCGGCAGTCAAAGAATCAAATATATCTGCAATAGTCATAATCCTTACTTCCATAGGAAGATCTTTCGCAGTAAGTCCGTTTGGATATCCGGTTCCGTCCAGATATTCATGATGTGCAGCCGCAAACTTACGTACCAGCTTAAAATCATCCTGGAACGAAATCTTTGATAAGATCCTGTCAGTATAAACAACATGCATTTCTATTATCTTACGTTCTTCCGAAGTAAGTGTTCCCTTTACTATCAAAATCTCATGAAGTTCTTCGTCTGTAAGGAATTCAACAACTTCCCCGTTTTCCCTGTTTAAAATGCTTATCTCTTTTAAAGCTTTTATCTTCTCTATGATTTCACCATCAAGAAATGGGGCAGTGTTACTTTTTCTTATCAGCTCACGCCCCTCGGTAAAAGCAGCATGAAGCTCATTATAGTCCTTCTCGGTTATGATTTTTTCATAAAAGTCGATCTTCAATCTGGCCTCAAGATATTTCCATCTGTTTTCCATGATCGGAAGACGATAGTCCAGTCTGTCCGGCTTATTCATTATCTCAATAGGTGTTATCAGTTTTCCGACATCGTGAACCATCGCCGCCATGACCAGCTGTTCCCGTTCACTGTCGGAAATATGCTCAAAGTCCGTTCGTTCTCTTTCTTCCTTCATCAGAAATTTTGCAAATTCATCACAATACTTCGCCACATTTAATGAATGATTTGCATTATAGGGTGTTCTTTCGTCAATTGCAGTCGTAAGCGACGAAACAAACGAGTACAACATCTCCCTCAACTGTCTGACCAGAATCATGTTTGACAGAGAAATCGCAGCTTCGGATGCAATGGAAAATACAATATTCTCGCTGTCAGCCGAAAAACCTGTGATATTTCCCTCAGCATCAAGTGCATTTATCAGCTGGAGCACTCCGATCACCCTTCCGTCATGGTCGATCAAAGGAACGACCAGCATTGATCTTGTATTGTAACCGGTAATGCTGTCATACCTTTTCGGCCCCTGCCAGTCAAACGATGAATCATTGTAAACATCCTGTATATTAATTGTCTTTTTGTGAATGGCGGAATATGAACAAACATACTTATCATCTAACGCCACCGGGGGCATGGATTCTATAGGCTCTCCGTTTCCTCCCTGATAAACGTTCATGGTATGATTGCGGAGGATCATAAAATCCAGCTTATTATTTCTCATTATGTATAAAGTTCCGGCATCACATCCGGATATATCCATACATTCGCTGATAAGTCTTTCCAACAGCTTTGAATAACTTTTTTCGGCGGTTAGGCTTATCGCAATATCGAGAATTCTCTGAAGATCGGCTGTTATTGTCATCTCTATCCCTTACGATCATATTTTTAAATGATCGCAGTACCCTTTCTCTGATATGATAATCCTGCATTCACAATATATAGTAACAGCTTCACTCTAAATTTAAAAATTTGTTTTCTTTTAAAAACTCATATGATGTTTCAAGTTTTTCCCTGCCCGAAACCTCTATAAGCACCGAAGGATCTCTGTCAAACAGAGCTTTTTCTTTCAGAATATTCCAATCCATTTTGCCTGCACCGACAGATAAATGCAGATCTTCCAAACCATCATTATCATTAATATGAATATGCATTACATGTCCCGAAAGAGCTTCTATCCACTCTTTCAATGCTGTTCTGGAAAGAAAAGCATGTGCGAGATCCAGGCATACCCCAAAATTCTCTGTCTCGGACAAACCTGCCGCAACCTTAGCGAGCAGTTCCGGAGTATTATCAAACATATTCTCCAGAAAAATGTTCAATCCTCCGTACTCATGGCATTTTCTTCCCCAGTATTTAATATTTGAGTCAACCCAGTTCTGTCGGTATACACTGGATTTAAAATCCGTCAGATAGTTGGTGTGGAATACAACCCCTCTGGCATTAAGCCTTGAAGCTATCTCAAGGCTCTGGCTCACACGGTAATCGGAAGCATTTCTTATCATGGGATCGCTGCTGGATACCGTAATATCCAGAAATGCTCCGTGGAGAGTATCATTTTTCCCGTCCCGCCCGAGACCGTTATAAATGCCTACTATCTCATCTATTAAATTCTCATCCTCCAGCACGGCCGGATTAAAAAACTCGTTATACTCAAAGCTCAATCCGTACTTTTCGGAAAGTCCGGCCCACTCCTCTGCTTTCTTATATTCCGGTATACATTCCAATATCATAACTGCCGCTTCCCCTTTTCAAATAAACCTTATTTTACTTTAAACTTATTCGG
Source organism: Lachnospiraceae bacterium (assembly GCA_017542245.1). Classification (GTDB taxonomy): domain Bacteria; phylum Bacillota; class Clostridia; order Lachnospirales; family Lachnospiraceae; genus RUG11977. The sequence goes on along the minus strand of JAFXXN010000140.1, from coordinate 9,219 downwards.
AAGACCATTTAAGTTTTTAAACTTATGCGTTCATGTTATGTAAGTTTAACTCTGTAAACAAAAATCTTGTTATGCTTTCCTTTAAGAGGTATTTCCCCGACATCTTCGGTCTCTATCCTGTCACCGAGACGTTTTTTAACTTCTTCACTGATCAGTATCTCACCGGCCTTTGCATTACTCTCAAGACGTGAGGCTGTATTCACTGTATCTCCGATAGCGGTATAATCCATACGGAAATTACTTCCTATATTTCCTATGATAGCATCTCCGCAATTAACCCCTATACCATAGCTGACCTTTTTTCCGAAACGTTCCATCAGCTTATCTCCCAAAGCTTCGGAAGCCTTCGCTATATCGCAGGCAGTCATTACCGCACGATATACATAATCATCCAGATCGAAAGGAGAATTAAATACCGCCATGGCCGCATCGCCTATGAATTTATCCAACGTTCCTTTATTCTTAAAAATTGCGTCTGTTATAACCCCGAAATATTCGTTCAGGATATCTACAACTTCCTTAGGCTCTAAGTTTTCCGACATGGTTGTAAATCCACGGATATCTACAAATAATACCGCTATATCCTTATTTCTTCCGCCCAGCTGAAGCTCATAAGTACCGGAACCTGCCACATCATCAACAATCTCGGGAGCAACATACATACGAAACGCCTTGTTGATCTTTACCCTTTCGGAACGGGCAGAAATATAATGGTAAACCACCATGCCTATCATCAGTAAAACAACCGGCATGATCATGTAAAGAAGCATAATATATATGCCGTTTCTGTAAATGATAAATGAGACCACCATATACAGTACAAATGTGCCGACTGCCATGATCACACCTTTAATAATATTAACACTCAGCATGGCAAAACACAGAAGTGCACTTACCAGTGCATATATAAGCGCAAGTGCTGTCTGGTTCGCATCGGTCTGAAGGCGTCCCTCAAATACCGCTTCCATTATATTTGCATGTATCTCCACTCCGTACATTCGGGACTCGTCGGAAAAAAGGATTTTAAAATCATCCTGATATCCCGAGGCATACATTCCAACCAATATTATGTTATTTGCAAGACTCTCTGCAGGAAAACTTCCGTTTAATATATCTACCAAAGATACACTGTCAAATCCCCCCGGGCCTTCCGCATATGAGAATCTGTATCTGTTTACCGGTTGTGACGGGAAGTCCGGAATAATAATGTTGGCATAATCCGGATGATTCTCAGCATACCTTTCATTTGATTTTACATACTCACAGAATCTCTTCAAAGTCTGTACAGCCAAACAGTCATACCATTTGTCATTATACCAAAGACCGGTATACGCCGTAGTAATATAGTCATACTTATCCGGTTCACAGTTGGTCAGCCCGCAGAAAGCATTTGCCTCAAGCTCTTCGTAAGGCATAGTGATCGAATCAATATGCACAAGCGTATCTAATGTCAATTTCTCTCTGCCGTCTCCGTGCTCCGAAAAGCTTGCGTTTATACCTGTAACAACATTTCCGTATCTGGCAGCGGCGTCGGCAAATGCCTTATCCCCTTCACTGTCTTTATTTCCGGTAAAGAGAATATCAAATGCTATAACGGAGGGTTTATATTCCCCTGCATTTAATTTATTGATCAGATCTGCATATACCTGTCTGCTCCAAACTATAGGCTGCCCCAGTTCATTAATGGTTTTTTCATCAATTTTTACTATCGTAATAGGAAGACTACTGACCGATTCTGTCTGATAAACACTGTTTGATAACTGATTGTTCAATACATAAAAAGCTCTTTTATATGTAAGAAGAAACACGATTACAGCTACCAGTACGGATATTCCTATTCTGATACGGATGTCCGGTAACGGACGTTTGCGCCCCTTTGCCATGATACTTCCTTCCCGTAACATAAAACTATTCCTGTTGTAAAAACCTCAAAATACTCCATATAACACTATAACAAAATTTAGACACAAAATCAATACTATATTGGGCAAAATAGACATTTACAATTATTAGTTTTAATATAAAAAGAGCATACATACCTGGTAGCATATTAACCGGATGTATTGCTCTTTTTGTGAGATAAGGAAATGCCATCAATAAAAACTTGCCTGCACTGACGGCTATAAAACATTAAATATTTTCAACAGCTGCTTTCTCTGCAGCAAGTCCCTTAAGATATACTGCCTCAAAATCATCGAAGCCTTTTACTGCTTTAGGATCGGGCTGGATAGTTTCGCCTTTTTGACCGGCGAAGACTTTTGCGTTAAGATAATCTCCGAGAGATTCACCAGCGTTTTTCTTTATCATGTATGCTGCAAGAAGAGCCATTCCCCATGCGCCGCCTTCGCCTGCGGTTTCCATAACGGATACAGGAGAATTAAGCGCTGCGGCAAGTATACCCTGGGCAACTCCTTTTGTCTTAAAGATTCCGCCATGACCGTAAAGAGTATCTACTTTGACACCTTCATCTTTTATCATAACGTCACAGCCGGTCTTTAGTGTTGCAAAAGCAGAGTAAACATGGGTCCTCATGAAGTTTGCAAGAGTTAATTTTGCATCGGGAGTCCTGATAAACATAGGTCTTCCGGCATCAAGTCCGGTAACGGATTCACCGGAAAGATAATTATATGAGATAAGTCCGCCGCAGTCGGCGTCTCCCTCTAAAGCTTTGTTAAACAGAGTAACATAGAGCTTACCCTTATCTACGGTTCCGCCATTGGCTTCAATAGCTTCAGCCAAAAGGTTAACCCATGCATTTATATCCGAAGTACAGTTATTGCAATGAACCATGCCGACATTGCTTCCGTCGGGAGTAGTAACTATATCTATTATCGGATATACTTTTGAAAGATCTTTCTCAAGTACAACCATGGCAAAAATGGATGTTCCGGCTGAAACATTTCCTGTACGTTTAGCCACGCTGTTGGTTGCAGTCATACCGGTTCCGGCGTCACCCTCGGGAGGACAGAGCGGGATACCTGCTTCAAGATCGCCGCTTTCGTCTAAAAGCTTAGCACCTTCGACAGTAAGAGTTCCGGCTGCATCGCCGGCGGTAAGAACTTTAGGGAGAATGTCCCTGAGCTTCCAGGAAAAGTTTTTGTCTGCTATAAGACTGTCAAACTTATTGACCATGCCTTCATTATAGTCGCCCGTAGCGGTATCGATAGGGAACATACCGGAAGCCTCACCGACACCGGCAACACGTTTCCCGGTCAGCATATAGTGGATATAAACTGCTAATGTGCTTAAAAAGTCAATCTTTCCGACATGCTCTTCACCGTTAAGAATGGACTGATACAGATGGGATATGCTCCAGCGCTGTGGAATATTGAAGTTAAATTCAGCTGTAAGCTTTTCAGCTGCTTCGCCTGTTATCGTATTTCTCCAGGTCCTGAAAGGAACCATGAGATTTCCGTCCTTGTCAAAAACCATATACCCATGCATCATGGCTGAGAAACCTATGGCTGCAAAACGCTTGATGGTTACACCGTATTTGTCCTTAACATTTTTCTTAAGATCGTTGTAACAGTCTTTAAGTCCTGTCCAGATGTCATCAAGAGAATATGTCCAGATTCCGTTTTCAAATCTGTTTTCCCATTCGTGGCCGCCTTCTGCTATCGGCTTATGATCCTCGTCTATTATTACTGCCTTGATTCTTGTTGAACCGAATTCAATGCCTAAGAATCCGAGTCCGCTTTCTATACATTTTGCTGCATCCATATCTAATAAACCTCCTTTATTTGGTAAAACTATCGCGGACAGTATCAAAATCTCCGCCTTCTATGGTCCCGTTTTCGAGCCTGCGGAAATTCGACATGAACCTCCACGCGTTTTCACAGGTATGTTCACGGCATTCGTGCCCCTGGTCACTTATGCTTCCAAGAGCATTGTAGCATTTTCCGTCCTTGTTTTTAAACAGTTCGATGGTAAGGGTAGCTTTTCTGTTTTCGTCAAATGTCTTATATGTTTCGTCCCCGTTAATACCCCAGATCTTATTTCCCCAGTTATCCTTGTTTTCAAGTATTACATCGTACTGTTTTTCAGCTCCGTTCAGTTCCAGGATGTATTTAATCCTGTCAAGACATTTTTGAGCCTGGAAAGGAAGCTCGGGAAGAGGAGTGACCTCACCTCCTGCATAGAAGCAGGGAACAGGAACAGTAGTGTTAAGCGGATAAGGCGAAGGCTGACCGAATACATTTATCCCCATCTCAAATGTCGCATCCATGGGAGCGGCGGCAGCCAGATAAGAAGGATGTTCGGCTATGAAATCCCAGCTCTTGCATCCGCCCATGGAGAAGCCGCTGCAGTAAATCCTGGTGGGATCAATATTATATTTTGCTTTTAACCTTTCAATAAGGTCGGTCATCTCGGTGGCAGTGCTGTTTAAGTGATGTTCAATAGATACAAGCAGGAAATCATGCCGATGAGCTATGTTTGCCCAGCCTGAAATATAAGAGATATAGAAAGCACTGTCTCCGCCGCCGTGGAATGCAAGTAAGAGCGGAGCAGGACCTTTATCAAATATACCTTTATTATAGAAAGCAAAATAGCCTACTCTGTGTTCCTCGGTTCCTTTATCATCTCCGGCATTATCCCTTGATGTCTTTAAGGTTTCGCTTCCGGGTTCTATTATCATACCTTCGGCTTCAAGATCAGGATCAAGTTCCAGTATTCCGAGCATACGCCTGAATTTTCTTGAGAAAGCGTAGAAATCGGCATAGACATCAGCGGTCTCTTTAACCAAAAGATATTTTACCTTTTCTTTTAGAACAGAATTTATCTCATCGCTGTTCCCGATAGAGATAACAGGGATATCATCTGTCTGTACATCCGGAATTTCGGAAAGATCTGAAAGTATACATGTAACGGCTGCACTGTCGGCATCCTTAAACCAGAGCCCCGCACCTTTAAAATGCTTGAGGCAGTTTCTAGCGATATAGTCTGCAGATTCGCCGTATCCAAAAAGATTTGTCCTGAATATCGCACCTCTTATATGATATTCTTCCAGTTTATGTGTAAAACGGTTCCAGCACTTGGCTACTCCGTTTTCATAATACTGGTTTATGCGCGAGTTCTCCAGAATTTCGTCAAAAATCGTAGGTTCGGCATCCTTCCAGCCGTTGGCCGATGTCGGATATATAAATACGACACTGCTTGCAAAATCCCGGGCTAATTTTTCAAATCCGTTTTCTTTGGCAAAGCTTACAGCTTTTTCATAGGAAAACTTTTCAGGTGAAAAGACCAGGAGATAAGGAGCGATAAATCCATAATTTAACAGAGAATCGTCCTTGTCGTTCTCCGGTACATAGCAGGTGGCTGTGAATTTTTCAAATGTGTGCTCCCAGCACACTCCGCCGTCTGTTTTTGTTACGATAGGCATCTCATTCATAGTTGTAAACCCCCGAATATGTTTTTTTTAAGTGTAAACTAAAAAAACGTTTTAGTCAAGACAATAAAAAGCTAATGCTATTATAAATCTCCCTAAAGTCTACTTCGCATTTTCCTTCCCATATCCCCACCGGGATTTTATCCCCAAAGGTATACTCGGCAGGCTCCCGGTCACGGCTCCTCTTTTCAAAACTATATACCAATACCCTTTTATTCGCCGGTATGACTATCCAATACTCACGGACTCCGGCCTCTCTGTATTTTCTAAACTTGACCACCATATCGTTATACCAATGAGATTCGGAAAGAACCTCTATAACAAGATCCGGAGCACCAACTACCCTTTCCTTGGTTATTTTGTTCCTGTCACAGACCACAAACACATCCGGCTGAACCATAGTTTTATCATCACGGTCGAGCTGGACATCGGTCGGTGCTGCAAACGTAACACAGGATCCTTTGTTTGACTTTATAAATTGTTTTAATTCTGTACCTATTTCAAAAGCTATGCTTTGATGAACTGTGGTCGGTGCTGCCATATCATAGAACTCTCCGTCTATCAGTTCCATCCTCGCTCCTTCCGGCAGGTTCAAGTAATCCTCCACCGTCTTTGTACCAAAGCTGTCTATCGCAAACGCACTTGTCCCACTGTTATAATCTGCTTCATTCTCGCAGACTATACCATTCGTTATGTTCTCACCATATTCTGTAAAAGCCTTTTGTAATCCCTCAATGGTTTCTCTCCTCGGAGTAAGCGTAGTTTTGCTGAATACCTTCTGTACCGTGCTGACAGGCACTCCCGATTTTTCAGCTATATAATCATAAGAAAGACCATATTCCTTCTTCATAACAATCATCTCATTAACTGTCACTGCACACTATCCTCCGTTTCTTTTTGCTATAAATATAATAATTCAAAAAATCATATATGTCAATCTTTTCTTTCCATTATTATACCATTTACTTTCCATTATTGAGAGTGATACTACCTAATTCTCACCAAAAATTTCTTGACTAAAAAATTTTCTTATGATATTTTAATTCTTGGGAAAGTCATAGAACAAAGGCGGCTACACCCTCCACATTATGTTGGAGGGCTCCACCCCCTCCGGCAAGAAAGGAGGGCGATAAGTATGGTGCACTATACAAAGAGAGCCGCCACTACCACGAATAGTGACGACTCCTGTGTTACTAAGTAACACGATTCGTTATAAAGCTATTTGGGTGTAGCCGCTTCTGTGGCTTTCCCTTTTATTCATCTTTAATATACCACCCTTTTCCTTAAAAATCAAGTACTTTCGATAAATAAGGAATTAACCACAAGATGAAAATAAAACAAAGCCCTAAAATCAAATGATTTCAAGGCTTTTCTTATACCTGCACCTTCAGGGGCTCGAACCCTGGACACCCTGATTAAGAGTCAATTTGCCGTCCTTGAAATACCGCATAAAATAAGGCTTCTCGGAAATTCATTCGACATTTCTTCGACTTTTCCTTGAAATCCGGATTTATTATAACATTCCTTCGGTGATTCTTCAAGTGCCTGCCATAATTTTTCATCAAGCCGAGTAGGATCTATGTCCCACGCAGCCTCTAAAGCGATAATCAAAGTGTCTCTCATATTTTCTTATCGTATACAGATCCTCCAATTTGGCGCAGTTCCGGCTTTGTAAAGTCGCATATCTTCATGGGACCTTCCTTTCGAGGTCGTCTATGCGGCGATTTGCTACGGAGATTTTTTCTTCAAGCACCGGCATCCGTCGGGCGAAGTTGTTATGTTCCCGGACCTCTCGTGTAAGCTCTGTTATTTTGGTATCCTTCACGGCCTGCGCCTCGTGAAGCTCTGCTTTTATTATTTGTTGCTGCAGTTCCATTTGGTGCAGCATCTTGTTATTGTTAGCCTTGTTTGTAAGGATCACTGCAACCAGGGAACCGACAGCCGTGATAAATGTTCCCGCAAGTCCTATCCATTCCATGTCAGCCCTCCCATGTAAAGCCTAATTTGATAGCAGTATTTTTGCCAACGATTCCGTCTACAGTAAGGTCATTATCTGTTTGGAAATTTTTTACGGCTATGTCGGTTTTCTTCCCGAAAATCCCGTCAGCAGTTCCACAGTTATAACCTAACTCGTTGAGCCTTGCTTGAACCTCCTTGACATCATCCCCACGCATATAGGGGTCTTTTAAGTACAATTCTCTTGTCAGCACTGGCTTAACTGGTTCAGGTTCATCACCCTCGTACCAATCGGGTCTGCAAGCCCAACCCCAGCCACGTTCGGAAATTTTTGTTTGCACAACACCAACATCACGGTTCTTGCTCTCAATGGCATACTGGTTAGATATGGCATAGCCTACATGGGTCTTATGGCTCTCTGTACCCATGAAAAGGAAATCCCCAGCTTGCACATCCGAGAAGGGAACGGCTCTCTTTTTGAGCATATTATAGAAGTCATCCGCAGTAGCATCGGATTTTATGATTCCCATTTTAAGTAAAAAGCCAACCGCCAATCCAGAACAATCTGCACAACGAATTTTGAGCATATCACAGCCTTGTAAGAGCCGTTTCTGTAAGAGCGTGAGAATCCTGTCAATGTTTTTGAGTGCTTCATCTGTCTTGTGGTCTGATTTTTCCATTTCAACCAGTTTGTCAAGCAGATTTACGCATAATTCGTCATTTGCTCCCCATACATAAAGGGTCTTGTTTACTTGGCTTTCAAGGTACTCAAGCCATTCACTTTTCTTCACTTTTATCTTCGACATTTCCCTCTCCTTTCTGCTTGTTGTAAGCTGATGTAGAAACTCCTATCAAAGTACCGATAAGAGTGCCGATTGCGGTCAAAATAGTGGTAATGATGTTAATTGCTTTAGCATCCACGGAGCAAGCACTCAAAACCACGGATAAGAATGTTACAACTGCGGGAATGCAAATAAGAGCAAACCACTTCAAAAATGTATAAATACGATCATTTAGTACCATACTCTCTTACCTCCTTTCATGTGGATTTGGTGTACTGCAAGATAGCATAAAACAACAAGGATGTGTTATCTCGCAAATTCATATATGCTACTTTCCCATTTGTTGAGTATGGTGTTATGTTTACACCTCCCATATTGGCATTATAAATATCAATACAAGATTGTTGGATTATCTTCCAACCATTACCCAAAACAGAATCACTTTCAACCCATGTATTATATGGTAAAGACAACGGTGGGTCATATACAAAAGTCTTTTCATACAAGGTTTCGCCATTCAGCCACGTTCCAACCACTTGTTCGTCCGTAGAGTAATTATGTTGCTTTGCCAACATCTTATTTTCGGTTTCCTTCAAATCCCCCAGCGTAGCGACTTCACCGCTTCGGTAGGTTAATATTATCTCCGAGTAATCATCGCTGACAGAGATGTTGTTAATACCTTTAAGTAAACTGATTTGACGAGGGGTTAGTTGGATTACTGTCGGGGTGGCAAGTTCGTAGCAGAGATAAACTCCATCCAGTGAATTTGAAAAAGTTGTACTATCTGAATAGTCATTATTTTTAACGACAACACGAGAACTACCATTTACAAATAAAGTATAATTTATATATCTTTGTGAAACAGGAATACATTCATAAAATTCCGATTTCAGTGCGTCCAGAGATGGGGCAGAAGTTGGTGTAGGGGGCAAAGGAACTATCGGTTTCCGTTGAAAGGTAAATGGTAAATAACCCGTCCTGACCTCAAATAAAGCCAGCCCTCAAGGCTGGCATAGGTTATTACCTTGTTTTTGTTTTTCTGCAACAATCCGGAAGTTCCTCTGACCACGGCATTATCCTGTTTAGTACGTCTTC
>JAFXXN010000139.1 GCA_017542245.1 Lachnospiraceae bacterium | reverse complement strand
GTAATGACCTCATATATAGGTGACCACAATAATCTTGATCCACCATCTTTCAGCATCATTACCTGAGGAAATAACAAATACACACAAATAATCGCAATTAACCAAATTGGCTTTATCTCTTGTCGTTTCAGTAAATTGTATAATGACAGCATTAATAAAAATATTACTAATACTATTGTTCGTCTAATCAGGAACCACATATATAATGGCATATCTCACCCTTGTATGATAAATATGTACCTTGTCTATACATAGATATCAATCCTTTCTACCTTTCTCTATTGCTTTAATCATCCATTTTTATAATGTAGTAATTACTTTCATAGATGCCTATCAGCTTGATCTTCATTGACTGATAAGTTGCTTCACTGTTTATTTCATTCCTGCCTTTATTCTTTTCAAATACAGAGTTAATTTTTGAAGTGTCATCACTATTGATACCATACGCATTAAGTACATCTGACACTGTCTTTTCACCGTTAGCAAATACTACTTTACCCATTTCATCTGACCAGCCCCTTGATATTCCTTCATTGGAATCAACTGTCACCTCAAACCAAAGTGCCATGGTTTCTCTGTAATACGCTTTTTCATTCTTCAGCCACAGTTCACGGTGAATATCGAAATAAGGATCATACATATCAACGTAGTAGTTGTCTTTCTTGTTTATATGCAGTATGCCGTCTTCAGCATAATATACAAAGACATCCTTTTTCCCCTTCTGCGATATCTTAAAGGTAAAATAGCCTCCTATGCCTAGACCATCTGAATTTGCGTAGGTTTTTTCCAGATTATCATAGGCTTCCAGATATCGGTCAGAATCCGCCTTATCCAGAGGAATGATCTCTCCATTAGGCATGACATAACTGACTGTTCGGTTTCCCTCTATACTACAGCCAGTTAAAACTACAAACATAAATAGTAAAATTACGATAATAGTTTTCTTCATACTCATATTTAATTACAATAACTGAAATATCCATAATCCCATGTACATACAATCGCATTTATAGATGATGTAAATGTCGGAGATGCATATGACACAGAAAATGTACCTGTTGTACTTGTCCCGTGTGGATCAAATACCAACAAAGTCTGGTTTCCATTTACTAATCCACAACCATAAACAACTACCGCATGCCCACTGGCACCATTACTGCAGATAGCCAAGAGATAGCTGTTATTGTTATATACTATTGTGGAAACATTAGCATATGGAAGTTTATTGTTGAAATTATACGGAATTTTAGCGTAATTTTTATAATTTAAAAACGTTTTTATTTCTTGATGAGTATAATTAGCACCATATGGTTTTTATAAAAGACGGATTGTACATTGACACCCGTCAATGAATGTCATTGTCCCTGTTTAAACTCAAACAGTATTTCTATTGGCTGATTTCTGTGAGCCAATTCCATGAGTTGGTTCAAAGACTTTCTGAATACCAAAGTCATGCAATCTGCTGTGGGATACTCATTTGTATTAATATAAGTAGAGATACCTTCCGGATCTACAATGACTTTATCAAAATAGCAGTCATCCAAATCCGCTGTAATAACTGCTGAATTCGCAAAATAGTATGGTTGCCAATTATTAACAACGATAAATGCCGTTTTATCATATATCAGGCTCAGATAGGCCGGCTCGTTTTCATTTTCCATAAACCATGCTCCCAATGGAGTAAAATCATCGCTGAAATCCACCAGCATTCTGATCTGCCCATCTATTGCCACCGGATATTTTCTTCTTCCCTCCGGGGTCACATTTATCGTCTTTGTTTCTTCGTTAATTTCAATGTTATATGTTTTGACATAATCATAAACGGTAATTAAGTCCCATTTTTCAGTTATAAAATCAACATTACCGTAACAAGACTGCTTAATGAGATCATAGACTGTTTCAGGTGTTGTTCTGGTTTCCTCAGTAATCTCAACTGTTTCAACACTTTCCAGAGTCATTTTCTCATTCAGTTTTATGTCTTTATTTCCATAAATCCATTCTTCTGACAAGACCGACTGTTTTTCAAACACATAAGGAAATGCAAAATAGTTTTCTTTTTCTCTGTCTCCATCAGAATAAAGTTCATTCATGTCATAGACATATACAGTAACGATTCGTGTATCGTTCTCCAACAATTCATAAGCAACCGGATACTCAATATCCATTTGATAGTAGGGCCCATGCAACTTATAGTCTTTATTCTTATCATAATCATACGAATTTGACAGAAAGGTAATCGCATATTTTACAGCCGTATCCTGTATTCTTGTGTTTATTTTTCTTCTGCTGGTACAGGATGAAAGAATAATGACACAAATAGCCATACTCAATAGCGCTACTCTTCTTTTTGTTTTCATTTTTTACTTAGCTCCAACAATTAAATAACCAAAATAGATGGAATCATATAAATAGTAATCAGGGTTGTTATTACCAACTTCAAAAATACTATTGTTGTGTGGAAAATCTGTTGAATTGTTCTTATACAAAGAATATACTCCACCTCCCATTGAACTGTTATAGAATGGATCCATTATGTGATATTGATAACTGCTACCAGAAGAAGTATATCCTTTTAAAACAGTTGCGTGCTTTTCACCTGATGACTTTTGCCAACACAGTATATACCCCTTTCCATTCTGTATATCAGTTCTAACATTTGAACAGAAACTAGAACTATTTACATTTCGTTGGTAAGCCATAATATCATAATAATACTGAAGGATAGTACATACCTGTGATGGGCTTTTATCTGGTGCAGAACTGGTTGAACCAGTAACTGCATAAACCACATCTGATACGTAAGTAGTATGATGATTATAATATGAGTCAAATGAAGCAATACAGGCGGCCCAACAGCCCAACGCATAAGGACTTTGAGCTCTTGTTGGCAAAGCTATAGAATATGAGGATCTGCTCCCATTTTGAATACTCAAAAGCAGTTTTCTATTATCATAATTATTCATTCTTTCATATGCACCCTTATAGCTTTCATCCAATTCAGTTAGATAACTATATTCCCCCATGTCAAAACTATACACTTTTGAATCAGCAACAAGCTTCAAATCATTACAAGATTTTATAATCATTATCTTCGTTGCTGTTCCTAAATGTGCTTTAAGAATATCAACGAACATGTCACTAATTTTTATAGTATTGTCATAATACATGAGAGTTAGGATCAGCTCATCATTACAGAATACAGGATAAAGTTTAACATCTGTATATAAACTTAGTACGTTATCACTGTCTGATAAATAAATAGGTATGTCATTTCCTAAATAATAGAGATCATCACAAGAATACATGTTTTCATATATCAAATGACTAGAAATAGCATCTTCAAAATAATACAAACTATCCTTATTCTGAGCATAAATAGGTGTTAAAAAAACAAGACAAAGCACAATAACACATAATATTATTTCATTAGTTATAAATATCTCCTTTATTGAATTATATCATATAATAAGCATATATATTCCAAATGATTCATATTAATTGGCGCTGTTTTGATAACGCATATCTAAACATTTCAAGAATTCGTCGGGGATCAGCTACGTTTATCATGTGATATATTACTTCACATAAGAAAAGTAACTTTAAAACATGCCTCGTGTCACTTCATACAATCTTGTTCATCTAAACGAACTTAAACAGTAATGTCCTTATCTGTTTGCTACTATCCCCCTTCTCTTCCTTGACTTTAAGATCAGGGAAGATTCTTTTTTCTATCAGCTCATTAACCGCCGGTGTAATTACCCTTCTTCTTAACTGAGCAAAGTCATCATAGGTCTTTTCTTCAGCATCCATATATTCTCTGAATCTTTCAACACTTACCCTTCTGTAACCGGTATTCCTGAACTGCTTCAAGAATGCATATAAACGCTTTGAGTACATCGTTTTCAGATTGCAGAACTCTGTTAAGCTGATGTAAGTAAACCTGCTGGAAGGCAGGAAAAAGTCCAGAAAGTCATGATTTGCCTTTACAGTGATTGTTCTGTTTCTTTTGTCATTAATCACTTCTGTAAAGACAGCCATCTCAACACCTATCTCTTCATTTTCAAATTCATACCAGCATGACATTATCGTTTTCTTAAATCTATCTATTTCCTTCTTATACATCTCATAGGAAAGATGATCATCAATGTTTAGGATTTCCTTTAAGTCTCTATATTCAAAGATACAGTAATTCTTATTTAGCTTTTCAACATTCCTTCTTATATCCCTCATTACCAGGCAAAACAGATCAGCACCAAACTTATCCATATTCTTAAAGCCAAGTTCTACTACATCATTCCTCATTACAAGATAATACTTGATCTTATCGTCCAACATCATCACCTCAGGTGATTATAGATGTCATGGCAATAACAATGACAGAATTCACCGGTAAACCTATACCGGAAATGACAGAATGCTTTTTCATCATTTACATTTATGACAGAGGAATAATCTCCTTTTTGACAGAATAGCGACCATAATCGCCGAAATTGACAGGGATGTTTTGTATGCTATATTCAGCATTTTTGAAGATTTGTAACTGTTTATTTCCATTAAGTTAAAAACTTCTTTTATAAATACTAAAAACTGATAATGACCAGAGACATTACCCTCTTCGTCATCATCAGTTTTTATAATACTGTCACCCTTTTTTTACTATCAAACTTGAATTTATCTCTTTTCCAGCACTTGGACGATGTGGTCAGAGAAGCCCATTAGGTCAGGTCTTTCTGCAGTCGCGAGCAGATATTGGATCCATTCTTTGTAGGATGCTTCATTCATCGAATTTACAGATTCGCTGATGATCTGGGAGATGCCGTCCTGGGAAAACCTGCAGACT
>JAFXXN010000138.1 GCA_017542245.1 Lachnospiraceae bacterium | reverse complement strand
TGTATCAAAGAATACAGCCCCCCCCCCAACAAAAGGTTCGATAAATCGTCCATTGTAAGATGGACTATATTTTCTAATAACAGGAAGTTCTTTTTCTTTTCCTCCTCGCCACTTTAAGATTGTTTTCATAACATCATCCCTTCATAAATGAGTCTGAAAATAGCATAGCATAATTGTTGCTTAAAAACAACAATTATTTATGCCTGTTTATAATTTTTATTAAAACAAATGCAGAGTAGGGGGATGACAATCTCAACAGGTTTAGAGAAGGAAGACCGATGCCCATTTTAACGTATAAAGCCGCGAAATAGGAAGGGGGGGATATAAGCTGTCCGACACCACCGATTTCTTTTAGTCCAAGGATATCTGTTGTTTTATCTGCTTTTGAAGGTATCTCTTCATCATTCCAGTTTAACGGCATTGTTTTACATCTCACATCTATCGTTAATTCATAACCGTTAGCGTTACCGTCAGTTTTTATCTTCGGTTACATTATATCTTAAAATACTCTTGAAAACAATAAAAATCTGTACAAAACAATACAACAGATTTTTAATCGCACCTTGAAAATTTCATCCCGTTCTCACAATAAAAGTCAGCGCAACTGCCGGGACTGGTTTCCTGCCAAGAGCGGGGCATTGAAACTGTATCGTGAAGAAACGGACACCAAGTATTACGAGAGGAGGAATGGTAATGGAAAAGACAACAATGAGTGTTCAGGAATTATCTGCACAGATGGGTATCTCACTTCCTAAGGCTTATGAGCTTGTAAAGGAACCGGGATTTCCAACAATCAGAATTGGAGCACGCATCCTTATTCCTATCGAGGCATATAAGGAATGGCTATTAAGAAACTCTGTAAAGGAGTAATTGGGAGGAGACATATGACCTTAGTTGGCAGCTTTTTCATTAGGTGTATCAGTCAGTTTCAGTTTTTTGATTAATCGTATCTGGTTCACAATTATCATTTTTATTCTTGACACGTGAATTACTGCGTGCTAATATTCGTTATGAACATTACAATGCAAATATTCATGATATTCAGTTTGATAAAAATACAGTATCAGCTTTCAAAGAAAGGGTTGTATATTATGGCTGGCGGTTTTTCTGATAAAGAGCGCGTGGAAATAAGACAAAGACTTTTGAATTCAGGTTATGAACTCAGTACCGAAGTCGGAATTAAGAAAATGACTATTGCGATGATAGCGAAGAATTCCGAAGTGGCAGTCGGAACATTTTACAACTTCTTCGCTTCAAAGGAAGAATATGTAGTTGCGATGATCAGAGATACTGAGGTGAAATATGAAAAGGAAATGGCATCGCATTTCTCCAAGGATGGTACTATTGCTCTAAAAAAATTTCTGGAGGTATTCCGCGAGAACTTCAAACCCGAAAATAATTTTCTTCTGCGAATAAAACTGGATGATTGGGTATGGCTTAAGTCTCATATCTCAGACAGCGCATACCTAAATATGGCAAATGATCTTAAGAAATATGAATTCATGTTTGCAAAGATCAGAGGAATCAGAAAGGATGCTGAACCGGGAGTAGTTGTTAATTTCATTAAATCAATATATGCCCTGTATCAGAACCGGGATACATTATTCGAGGAATCGCTTCAGACAAATGTAGATTTGATCTTTGATGCCTTATACAGATATTTAAAGGAGGGACGATAAATAATGATTATACCAATGATTTTATTTGAGGGTATTGTGTTAAGCTTTATAGTACTTGTTGCCTGTGTGGTCGGAATAGCCGATGGTCCTGTAGGTCTGGTTTGTCTCTATGAGAGAGAGGTCTGGGACAGATGTATAGAAAATGGTCTGACCACCGAAGAAAAGATCAAGAAGAGTGCCGGTAACTTTAAGCTTTTCAGTATTCCGCTAATGCTCATTGTTGTCCTGCTCTCTGTCTATGGAATAAATGGTGCGAGAACTTTTTTGGAAGGATTTATCCAGATGACAATTGTTCTTGTTATTGAAGGATTATTTGACCGTTTGTTCATCGATTGGTATTGGGTAGGAAAAACAAAGGCATGGAACATAGAAGGAACAGATGACCTGAAACCGTATATATACGGAAAAACTCTTATTATTAAATGGACTACTATACTTGTTGGTTATCCTGTTATTGCGGCTATATTGGCGGGGATAATGTCATTAATAGTTTAATAGTGTAAATATATCTAATAAGTAAAATTGGAATAGAAGATAATTTGCTACTGGGAGGAGATTAAAGACATGTTTTGGGACAAGATTTCACCTTTATATGACATATTTGAAAATATTTATAACGGCAAAGTATATACCGGTACCGGGAAAAAGGTTGCAGAACTTATAGATTCGTCGGATGAAGTATTGGAATGCGCATGTGGAACAGGTGCTATCAGTATATATATTGCGCAGAAGTGTAAAAAGTTGATCGCAACAGACTTTGCAACCGGGATGCTTCGGAGAGCAGCAAAGAAATGCCGAAATTACCCGAATGCTGTGTTCAAGAAAGCTGATATTACAAATATCAAATGCAAAGATGCCCGCTTTGATAAAGTGGTTGCAGGTAACGTGATCCATTTGTTGCCTGACCCGGAGAAGGCACTTCATGAATTGGAAAGGGTAGTTAAGCCGGGAGGTGAGATCATCATTCCGACTTATATCAATATGTCAAAGGGAACGGGAACAGCAGCGGTTAAGTTCATTACTCTTCTCGGAGCAGATTTCAAAAGGCAGTTTGATCTGGATTCATATAAGGCATTTTTTGAAGACAAGGGATATACCGGAGTAGAGTATCATGTGGTCGACGGGCGCATGCCATGCGCTATTGCTGTAATAACCAAAGCTTAGCGTTTTATATCCTGACTATTCTTCGGAAGAAAGCAAACAAATTTGCGTAACAAGTAAATTCGGCATTTATCATGAAGGAGGATATACTTATTGTATATTGAGAGATGCCGAAGTGGAAAGATGAATTAAGTGTATGAGTTTAGGATTATTGATCGAACCAAAAGAGAAGCTTCCCGAAGATCGACAGTTATTTTCGAATACCATGCTTAAGGCAATGATCGTGCCGCTGGTCATCGAACAGCTCCTTCAGATGATCGTGGGTCTGGCGGACACCATGATGGTGAGTTATGCAGGTGAGGCTGTCGTTGCCGGTGTTGGCCTTGATACGATGATCTATACTGTTTTCATC
>JAFXXN010000137.1 GCA_017542245.1 Lachnospiraceae bacterium | reverse complement strand
TTCAAGTCCCGTTCCCGGCACTCGAAAAACCTCTGATAATCAGAGTCTTGGAAAACCGCAAAACTTATCGTCAAGTTAAGCGTCAAGATTCTAAAGTTATCGGAGGTTTTTTATTATGTCCTGGTTAGCCGAAAGAAAAAACAGACAGGGTAAAACTTCAGCCTGGCTTTACAGATATAAAGACAAATATGGAATTGAGCACCAGCGCTCTACAAAAGAAAAAGATAAAAAGGCTGCATTAAGAATAAAGAAGCACTGGGATGCGTATATACTTTTGAATGGCTGCCTTCCGGAAGAAAAAGAAGAGATAGATAGAACTTCTGAAGAATACGAGATAGAAAATCAGATAGAAAGATTTTTACTGCATAAATCTGCTGAAATTAGAGAATCAACTATTGAACGTTATCGAACTCATTTCAAAGCAGTAAAAAGTTTTTTGAATAAAAAGAGAGTTTACTTTTTTGAGCAGCTAAACACTTCGTTAATGAATGATTATAAGTTTGAACGCCTCAAATCTGGAACTTCATATAAAACAGTTTTTGAGGATTTAGCCGTTTTCAGGGCATTAATAAAATCCCTGGTTGAAGAAGAGATAATTGAACGTGATCCAGTGAAAAAGTGGCCAGAAATTCAAAAAAAGATTCCTAAGCATCCGGAAACATTAGGACCTTATTCCGATGAAGAAGTTATTCAGATATTATCTTACGCTAAAGAAAATATGCCTTATTTCTATCCTGTTGCTATGGTAGCTTTTTATGCCGGTTTAAGAGCAGGTGAAATAAGAGATCTAAAAGTAAAAGATATAGATTTTAATACTGGCATCTTAACAGTATTCAACAGAAAATCAATAAGGGATGCAGGGACAGCATACCGTAAAATTCTTATGCATCCGGATCTGATTGCTGTGCTCAAACAAAAATGCAAACTATGCTTACCAGAAGCTCTAGTTTTTGCAAGCGAACAAAATCGTTGGAGAGATTGGGCTGCTTCTGACATGGCAAAAATCTGCAAAGAATTGAACATTCAATATAGAAGATTTCACGGCTGTCGTCACACTTTTGCCACAAAACTAGCCAATTCCGGTATTGGTTTGCCGAAAGTCCAGGCTGCTTTAGGGCATACAAATCTGGCAACTACTCAGCGTTATGTTAAATCAAATATGCTTGATAAAAACGACCTGGATAAAATCAGTTTTGGTTAAAGTATTTTTTAATTGATTAATATAATGCTATTTGTAGAAATTAGCTACAAATAGCATTATATTATACAGCTTTTCTTGATTCTATTATTTTATATATATCAGGAGCAAACTTTTTGAGGAATTCTAAGTGTCCAGGAGTTAAATCTTTAATTTTATACACAGCTATATCAGGTTGATTCTTTAAAAGAACCAATCTCCCTTTTTCATCAAGTGAATCCCATCGCTGAAGATAAGCTTTTCTTTCCTTCATGTATGAATCTTTAGCATATTTTTCAGCATATTTTGAAGCCCCTTTTAGTTTGCGTTCATCTTCTTGAGTTTGTAGAATCATTTTTTCAATAGTATTTTGTAGAGAGTTTCCTAAATCTTTCGGGCTTGTATAGGCAACACCCTGTTTATTTTTTGCTTCTGCATTACTTGTCTGAGGATTTGTAGGATTATTGTTTTTTAATGCTTCATTGGTTGTAGTTTTTTCAGAATTATTATTGGCAGTTCCAAATGATTCTTGATTAGGTTTGAAAGCTTCTTCAGGATTATAATAACGGATTCCTGAATCATACATTCCATTTAAAACTTTCAGACGGTCTCTATAACTATTAATCTGCTTTATTAAATCATTTCTTCTATTGCTTAAATCTGGGCTCATTGTCTCTAATTCTTTATTTGATTTCTCTAATATATCTTGAAGAGTTCTGATTTCAGATAATATGTCTATTTGTCTGGCTTTTACTGTAGTATTTCCATTATTATTAACATAACCGCTTTTAGCTAAAGCTTGTGTGTGTGCATTACGGTTATTGGCTGTGGCTTTATTAGCCTCTATTCTAGAATCATAGAGCTCTATCTGCTTATTATATTTTTCATTAGCCTGTTTTTCTAATACTGGTCTTCTGGACTCATTGTAATCAAATGTTTTTTGTTTTCTTTCATTCTCACCAATAACACTATTTATTCTGGCATTTTTTAAATTAATACTAGATAAAAGGTTGGTATTTTTTAGAGCTTCGTTTTCCTCAGCCTTTTTTCTTCTCGCTTCGTTTTCTGCTTCTATAACACCGTTAATACTCATATTGGGGAGCTGAACCCCTGGAATATTATTTAAAATCTCCATAGGGTCAGCACCGTTCAGACCACCTGAAGCCAAAGAAGTAAAAGAAGATAAATTATCTAACAAAGAGTAATCTTTCAAAGCTTCCATCTGAAGCTGTTCTTCCAAAGCTTTTTTTCTAGCTTCTTCTTTTAATCGTTTTTGCCGTTCTTCTTCCATGCGTGCTTTTTTTCTCGCCTGTAAATCCAATGCTTGACTGTTTAGACTGCTCCATAAACCTGAACCGAAACTAGCTCCCCATGAACCTGACATTTTATTTCCCCCCTATTTTCTGGCCAATTTTGCTACCTATAGCTGCGCCGATAGGATTTATTAATCCACCAATAAGTGTTCCTGCAAGACCGCCTAGGGCACCCGCTGCACTTGAAGCCTGCTGAGAATAACTGTTTGCAGTCTGGGCAGCATTGTTGGCAGATGCATTATAACCTCCATAAAGCTGGCTGTATGCCGAGTTAGGAAGTGCTGCTGCGTTTGTCCTGGCGTTAAAGAGTCCTAAAAGGTTTGCCAGATTCTGTTGGCTGTTGCTGTTTGCAAGGTTAGCACCAATATATAGATTATTAAGCTTTTTATCTGCCATATTTCCTGCCATGTCTACTGCCAATCCGTAATTCTTTTGCTGTCTGTCTGACCTTCCTTGGTAGTAGTCAGCTCCTAAAGCAGCATTATTTATGAGATTATTCACTCTGTTAGTCTGGAGCTGAGATTTTCCTCTGTAATAATCGGCTTCGGTTCCTGCTATTCTGTCAAGATCTATACCGGAACCTGCTATGCCCCTGGACTGTATTGCATTAGAAACGGCCTGTTTCTGACTTGCCATGTTGCGTGCAAGTTCTGTTACACCTGCATTGAAAGCTATATCAGGACTGCCCTGCAAAAGGTTTATATATTTGTCCCCCCACTGGTCAGCCATATTCTGTTCGTCAGTTTTCTTAGCTCCTGTGAGCTGGTCAATGTAGTTCTGTGCCAGTAAATCAGCTCTCTGTTGCTCTTCAGAAGTTTCCTTGCCTAAAAGATGATCTAAGGCTAATTGGGTAGCTTCGTCAGAAATAGCATTACCTGAAAGCAATCTTGGATAAATCTGAGAAATAAGATTACTAATCTGACTTTCAGTTAAATTTGAAGATTTGAGTAATCTTCCTAGATTTGTTTCAAGTAGATTGTTTGCACTGTTCTGGTAAGTTTCTGCCTGTTGCTGATACTGTTTCGCTTTTTTGGCAGCACTTTTGCCTGTTATGTCGTCCCATGTGCTCATGATTTGACTCCTTTATTGATTTGCTGGCGTAATCTCTGTAATTCCGCACTTATATGCCCATACTGTTTTAAAAGGTTTTCAATCTGATAACCAAGCTCGCTTAGCTTTTTTATGCATATCTGAATGCATTTCCATATATCATCGTTGCTTGCGCTCATTCTGCTATACTCCAGTCATAGATTTCTGTGCCTTCCCAGCCTTCGAATACAAAACTGAAACTGGTAGCCCTGTTTGGCTTCACATAAAGATAATGGTCGAAAGGTCTGCTTGATGTGCGTCTATGTTTGGTAAGAACCTTTTTCCCATCGACAACAACATAAAGAATGAAAGTGCCCTTAGCTCTCACACATATTTTCTTCAGATACGAACTTCCATTTGGAAGATTGCAGAATTCCTTAGTTCTGTATCTGAAAGAATGGTTTGTGTTGTTTACGATGCAATAGCCCCCCGCAATCGTGTCATAAACAATTCTGATGGTATCATCATCTTGGTTTTTCAATTCGAATATAAAGAAACGGTTATCAAGAACCCAGTTTTTAAAAGTTGTTATTGCTGGAAATTCCCTGTTTATCTTTTGCGATATTTCGGCAATCGCTGAGCCGTTGAACATAAACAGCCCTCTTGTCTTGTCTGGATCTTCAATATTATTTAAAGCTAGAAAATAGGCAAAATTTCCCAATGATTGGCCAGAATTTGTTACAATGCCATTCAGCTTGAAATCTACCATTTTAAGGCTGTAGTTGTCTGGGTCGCCGTATATATAATAAACGGCCTTGAGTGTCAGAACTATAAGCTGCTGGTCATAGGTTGCAATTCCCACAACCGGATCGGGAAAAGTGAAAAAGTTTGTTGCAGGAAAAGCAGTCCATTCCCCAGTTCTGCTATAATATAATATCCCGAAATCTTTGTTAAGGTTATTGTCTGTGTCTTTACAGCCAATCCATAATTTGTCATCAAAAAGAGTTATGCTTCTTGCTGGCATTTCAAAAGGTCGGGAACTAAGCTTTTCTGTATCGCACATTTCATTCAGGTATTCGTCTGGCGTGGGGTCAAATCTGCTTTCGCCTTCCGGATCAGAACTTATGGAACCAGAATGATCGAAGGTAAACATATATTCGCTACCCCCGAAAGGAAGTCGGTAAATTCTGAAGGTATAGTCGGAAGCTTCATAGCCATTAGGTAGATGTGAAACAGGAAACATCGTAAGCTTTATTCCGTGACCGTTTTCTATTTCTGAATCAGTTATACTTACAACAGGAAAGAAATACGGTGCTGATTCTTCATGAGTCACGTTGTTGACAATTGTTACACAGTATACATATTCTCCAGCTGTCTGAGGTATAAACATTTCCAAAGTGTTGTCTACAGGAACGGGAGTTGCTTTTAGACTCCATCTTGAAAAATCCTGCTCCAGTTCAGGTGTTATTGCTATCCCTGGCTTAGTCCATAGATTTGAGCCGATATCGGTTCCTTTAGGTGCCCAAACTACATTACCATCACCTAAAAACCAGTTTCCGGTATTGCTTCTTATTCTCACTTGTCTACCGTTTGGTAGGTCGACAATACGATTTGGAACAGGGCACTCCTCGTTGACGGAATACTCACAGTATTCAAGATAGCCTCTGTCTATTCTGGCGTTTATCATGGTCTGAGCTTCTACTTCATTTATGCTCACTGGGTTGTTTTCGTTTATATATCCAAAACCAGCCATTTTAAACACCTCATATTATAAAAGGCATACTGACCATGGGGTCTATATCGATTTCGCTGTTAGCAAGATTCATAGCCTGTTCAACAAATGAAGAGAATCTAGCCAGGTAAATATTGGCTTTCTCAATATCCTGTGTCTTGCTTCCTTCCTTGCTTAAGGCAAGATAGGCAGCATAGCAAGCTACGGATTCATGCCACTGTTTTGGAATTTCTAAAAATACAGCATTTTCTTCATCAAGTTCATCTGGACTTTCATACCTGAATTCAGGTTCATATATGTAATCAGCTCTGGCCATTTCAGATTTTGGGTAGCAGAACATTGCTATCGTATAGCCGTCGCTGATCATCTTCCTTAGGTAATCTAATGTCTCTTTTTCAAAAGAGAGATAAAAAACACTGTTGTATTTACAATAATAATACCTCACGGCTTTTAACCATCTGTTGTCTTTTATATAGGCGATATTATTTTCTAAGTCTGTAGAAGAAACTTTCAAAGCCAGTTCATAATCGGATGGATTAGTAAATGTTACTGCAAATTTGTTGCTGCTAGATATGTTTCCGCTAATCATTACAGCCGAGGGTATTTCGTTTGGACAGGGGAAAAGTCTAATATTCTTATTGTCGTATATCCAGTGGTCAGGTTCTCCAGATTCCTCACGCCATCCGTTGTTATCCTTGTATCTTCCTAAACCTTTAATTTCACTCTGATTTCTCGTGCCGGTATATCTTGTTTCTAAATATGTAAGACCCTTCTTGTCTAGCGGTTTTCCGTTCCATTGTATCGATACGATTTCAAGACAATCTGAAGGAATCTCGTATTCTCCCTGTCTGAATGTCGGGCTGTCGCTCCAGTCATCGGGATTCTTTTCAAAACTCAATGCAAGCTTGGCGTTCTTTCTGAATATTCTACTTTGTCTTACAAATTCATTCTGAGAAAGCTTTAGATAGTGCAGAAGTTCTGAAACGCTCCAATATTCGGGATTGATTGTTTCTGCCAGGATATTTATTAGTCTCTGGTATACGTTCATCTGGTTATTTCCCCCATATAAAAAAGAAGAGCAGACTGTTATTTCAGCCTGCTCCGCTTCTTATCGCCTATTTCTTTTTTGAACCAGTCTTGGCTTTGTGAATTTCGGTTTTCTGAACCTCTTTTTTCGGTTCTTCAACATTTAAAACAATCTGTGTTGCAGCAGTTTCTTCTATTATTTCCGCTGAAGTTCCATCTTTCTTAGGTTCGTCTTCTTTCGGCAATTCCAGTTCGGGTTTGGGCTGATTCTTTTCTTCTATAACTTCCTGAATCTTGAACATCGGTTTCTTGGCAAAAGTTCTGACCAAACTTATCACCTGCTCGTCATCGGTTTTAAGAAAGCCGTTGTCGAACCTTGCTTCCAGTTCGATATTCCTACCGTCGGCACCCTTTATAGTGGTGCCGAGGTTAAGATTCTTTATTTCAGAAAGAAATACAGCCATCAGCCTGAAATGACGAGCTTGCAGTGACGGTCAGGAGAAATAACTTTTAAACCGCATTCGCCAAGTATTTCGTCTTTTCTGCCGTCTAAATCATTTGCCTGGACATTTTCACGCCAAACATCAGGGCGTAGAATAGCTTCTTCGATGAGGTCTGTGTCAAGAGCGAAACCTGTCGGATCATCATACAGATCACCCATAGTGCTGTCTATAAGAATATCCATACTGCCCTTATGTGCTTTGAGTCTTCTGAAATCGAAACCGTATTCCTTGCTCTTGGGAGAAACATCCATCTGGATTCTACCGTTGTTTACGATTTCCTTCTGAATCAAAGACATGAGTTTGTCATTGACAACGAGGATTCTTTCACCACCGCCATACTGGTAGACAACTTCGCAGAAATCAATGAAATTACCATAGGTAAAAGAGCTTCTGGTAAATACATTGTTTCTCAAAAAGTAATCAAGACCAGCAGTAGTTCTAATTAATTTGCTGGTATCATTCGGGTCTTCGAAAGATGCTCTTAAGCCTTTGAAATATGCTCTTGAGCGTTCAATCATGAACTGTTCGTGTTCAAGCTTGCGCTGCAGACTGAGCTTGTTTACTCCACCATGGCTTTTTATAGCTTCATTTGTCCCCGTGTTTTCAACGCTTCTCTTGAATATCTGGCAGTAGTTCCATTCCTGGGTAGGACTGTAACTTCTTGGAACATTAGAATAAGAGCCTTCCGCAAAAGCACTGGAAACAAGAACTAGTTTGTCGTTGACTGCTATGGTAGTGCCGCTGGTTCCCTGATTTTCAGTTCCTAAGCCTCTGACTACAGTAAGAACACCGGTAGACCTGTTAACAGCAGTAACAAGCATTCTTTCATCTGTATTGCGGTCTAAAATGATGTCGTTAACATTGAACATCTTTGCATCTGTATCGCCAGAACCATGAGGAACAGTGATTGATGTCGTAGTTGTTGCGGTATCGCCGATGGCTGTAATCTTGCTGATTGGGGTTCCAGTATAGATATCCTGCCATTCGAACTTGAAATTATCTACGTTCTGAAGGCTATCACCTGCTACAAAACCTTTGGAACGTCCCATTTTTTCAGCAGCACGTTTCATTCCTAAAAGTCTCAGGAAGTTAACAAAAGTTGC
The DNA here is from genome assembly GCA_017542245.1 of Lachnospiraceae bacterium. Lineage (GTDB taxonomy): Bacteria > Bacillota > Clostridia > Lachnospirales > Lachnospiraceae > RUG11977. Next base: position 23,459 of record JAFXXN010000137.1, on the reverse strand, counting down.
CTGCTGGTTGTCAGCCATTCTCCGGTATAGCACCGGATCAAACTGCCTTACATGAATTCCGCTATTTATAGTGGTTTTCATCGTGCCTGAATTGAGATTTAATGCCATGATAGTTACCTCCTTACCTGTCAGCTATCATATTTAGTAATTCCCACCGTATATAAGATCCGATGCAAATTCTTCCTTGTTGCTTCTAGCCGGTTTCTTTTCAGAAACTTTATTCTTAATATTTCTATGGGAAACAGGCTGGCTCATCTTATCAACCACAGTCCTTGCAAATTTTATTAGTCCGCTGCTGTTTCCGCTGGAAATTTCCTTTTGAAGCTTTGTGTAAGCATTTACGCTCATACCGCCTAACGCTGATTCAAGAGCTTCATTTTTTTCAGGAGTATCAATAATTTTGCCTAACTCGGTCTTAAGATTTCTTATAAACTTATCTCTGCCATATTCATTCTTGATAGAATCAACAGCAGCTCTGTATGCATTCTCTCTTCGAGCTGTAATCTGATGAAGTTTTTCAACAAAGAGAACCTGGGCCTCGTCATTATAGATATCAAATTCTTCCAGATTCATTTCCCTTAGAACAGCAGCCTTGGCTTCTTCTCTTACGCCGTCTCTGAATTCCTTTGAGCCGGGAATATAGTCTTCCTTGATATTTTTGGCTATGGCAGCCTGAATTGTTTTCTCATCGTTATCGTCATAGGGAAGGGAAACCGGTTGCTGTTCAACTGGGTCAGTGATAATATTTGTTTCTGTTTTTGCTTCAGATTCTTCTGTTTCAGATGTTTCGTCTTTGCTTTTTTCTGAGTCTTCAGTTTTTTCAGCTTCTATTGGGTTATTGTTTTCATCTACGATAAAGGTATTGTCTTTTTTGGGTTCTGAAATCTTATCTTTCTCAGTAAAATCATCGCGTATTACCTCAAAACCTGTTTCGTCTATTTCCAACTGTGGTTCTGCCTGAACTGAATTACCGGAGTTTTCCAGAACAGGTGCAGCCTGAGTTTCCTGCTGAGGTTGCTGGTTTTTGTCAGCATTATTCGTGGGCGTATTTTGTCCAATGTTTTCAGCCATTACTGCTCTCCATTGATAAGTATTGATTTAGCCCGCTCTCCTTCATCTATTTTCATTCTGATTTTAAGACCAATGTCACGGGCTATATTTATACGTGATAATAACACATATATTTTATTATTATCAATATTTTGATAATACGCAAGAGGTAAATTAGCAAATTCATTTTTACTTTCTTCTACAATCTCGTTCAATACTGTATCTAAGACGTCTAGAGCAATTTCAGCATTTTGACCATTTTTAATCTGCTTGTGGATAACTTCTAATTCTTCTCTTGTCATCTGAATATTCCTTGTTGTCTGGCGTTCTGTTCAGTAGTAGGAATCTGTTTTATTGCATCGGCTGCATGATTCTGTCCAGGAGTCTGCATAGATGCAGCAATTTCAGCCTGTGTTGGCATAGGCTGCTGCTGTTGAATATTCTGCTGTATCACCTGTGCCAACTGCTGTGCTATTGCCCCCGCCTGTTCTGGTGACAAGCCTAGCTGCTGTCCTAATTGCATCATTATATTTGGCAGCATCTGGACAATCTGGTTAGCTGTATTCGAAGCACTTACTGAACTTGCTTCAAGACCTAGATATTTGTCTGGGTTTGTAAATCCCATTTCCTGGATAATCTGATTTGCTGTTTCATACATTCCCTGTGGCGAGGCTGCGTTCATCTGCATAAGGTTTGGCAGAATCTGAGTGAACATAAGCATAAGATTTTGAATTGTCAGCTGTTTGTCCTGCAATCCTATGTTAGAAGTGATCTGAACGTCATAATCACCGTTTATGTCATCTGGAGCAAAATCGTAATAATTGTTGGTGAGCCTGAAGGTGAAATCACTTTTGAGATACATCTTGTCCAATTTGATAAGATGCTTATATAAAGGGACAATACCGTTTTCTGCTCCATCTCTGGCCATTTTCCTCATACGCTGTTTGCTTGCATTCATTATCTGGCTGATGCCTGTTGCTGTCTTGTTAAGACTTCCAGCATCCAAACCCTGGTTATATTTTGTTATTCCCGTTTTTTGCTCGCTCCAGGTGCTTGCTAATTCCAACAGGGTAAAAGCTTCTTTTGGCAGTTCATATTGAGGAGCTGGCACGATAACATCGCTGGCATTTTTACCCATGCCAAGATTCAGTCTTATTATCTTTTTCCCTGACTCAAGGTCTTTTCTTGCATCTATCTGGCTGCCATCAATAATGAAGCTTCTGTCGTTGTTTATAGTGGTATTAATTATAATCTGTTTCAGAAGAGCAGTCTTAAGATCCTGATCGTCCTGAAGGAAATCGGCTACTGAAGCTTTCCATTCCTGATATGAATTCTGATAGAAACTAAGATGGAAGAAAGGTGATCTTTCCACTTCATTGATTTCTTTAAATAAAATACGGTTGTTGGCTGTTACTACATGCACATATTCAAGCAGTCCGTCACCGTCAACATCGTATTGTCCCCAGCAGTCATATAGCAGAACTGTTTTTCTCGCATCCTGGTTTTCACGGTTTGAAGCATCAAAACCCACATCGTTTCTTATGCTCTTGGATTCTCCAACATAGTTTCTTATTGCGTCGGCAATTCTGTCCATGCTTGAATCGTCAGATGTATTAGCTATAAACTCAAAGTCTTCAAGATTTTTATATATACCCAGTTTGCCAAGTCTCATAAGGTCATTGTAAAGCATTTTTCTGCGGTGGCATTCAAAGACCATCTGCCCGTCTTCGCTTTCGTCAGGCAGATATATATATTCTCCCGGCATCACGTTTCTCAATACAGGCTGGTCTTTCACTACTTCGATGTCTTTCATTGTAAGAATATAGGTGCCGTCAGGAAGGGGCTCCACATTCTTCACTTTCTTTTTCGCCATTTCCGGTGGCATATACAGGTATTCTTCGGCTGTTGCGTGATAGTCATTGTCAGTCTTCACCTCTCGGTGTTCCCATTCAAGTCTGATTACTCCGAGACCGCTTTCCAAAGCATCCCTTATCCACTGGTCAAGAATCACATAGCCTTTGTTCTGTGTCTTGATCTGATACTCTATAACCTTTTCGAGAACATCAGGGTCATCATCTCTTGTTCTGCCGAATATACCCACAATCTTGTCCGCTCCGAAAAAGACTTCTGTAAAACTTGGCATCAGCCATTCGACAACATCTTTTATATCTGAGCTTTTAAACTTGCAAAGATTGTGAAGCTTGGGGAAACGCTGGCTATAATATTCCTCTGAACCATTAAGAAGCTGGTATCTCATGACTACGCCAGGCTCAACATTTTTACTGAAATATTTTTCCGCTTCCTGCTTGTCGAGCATCACAAGGTCTAGAAGTTCATCATCACCGAGCTTGATTTCTTTCTTGTCTTTTTCTTTCTTTTCGATAAGTTCCATTGTCTGTCTCCTTACATGCTCCATGCAGAGCGTGATTCTATATTTTCAGAGTTGCTGTCCCTCTTGTTTGTGATTATGTTCCCTCTGGATGCACGCATAGCCACATACTGCAAAGCGTCCTGAATATGGGAATACATATTCTTGTCAGGCATATCCTTGAATCTTTCATCGCCTATGACCTGCACCCTGGTATATTTATAGCCTCCTAAGAATCCTTTTCTGAGCCATTTGCACCTTGAGCTTAACTGGAAAGATGGAGTGCCGTCCATTCTGGTCATAAATGCTGCAACAGACTCCCTTCTTGTAATAAATGCGTTTGAATCGGCAGACTCGCAGTAAAAACCGAATCTCTGTATCTCAGTGAAACAGGTTATACTGTCATCTGCCTGCGTTCTCTGGTTACCTGCTGGATCTCCGACAATACAAATGTTTCCTGACTCGTAAAACTCTTTGTATCTTGTAGTTATGAAAGGCATGAACAAGTCGCGCATAAACTGTTTCACACCCATGTTTTCTGATATTATCTCGTCTAAAACTCTTAAAACTCCTCTTGCTGTAATCTGGCAGACAACACAGGAAGGTGTAAGTCCGAAGTCAAAGCCTATTATCAGAGGTAAGTTCACTATAGGAGCAAGCTCTGTCTTAGCACAGTGAAAACTGTCATTATATTCAGGATAGACAGGTTTGCCATCCATGACACTTCCATACTGACCGAGAACATAGACCTTTATCCATTCGGCTGTCTTGCCTGGTATCATATCCAGGTAGTAACCGTATCTTTTCTTGTGATGACTGATGTTTTCTGCATTAGGATTAGGTATGTAGCCTGAATCCGGATGAACAAGCAAAGCAGGTGGCTGCTGGAAAAACTTCCAGTTTTCAGGTGTTTCTTCTTCTGCAAATCTATACCACCAGTGGTCTTCATCCGGTGGATTTGTATCCATGATTATTCCAGACCAGCTTGCCCCACCGTCACTTAGTTTAGGGTATCTGTTAAGTCTTGTTGATAAAACATCCAATACAGCCTTAGGAATTTCCCTGGCTTCATTAATCCAGGCTCCTGTAATTTCCAGGGAAAGAAGCTTTCTTGCATGCTGTGGTCTGTCCAATGCTATAAAAAGAACTTCAAGCTGAACTCTGGTTCCGTCTTTCTGCTTTATATCAGTTTTTCCTCTTATTGGAGTATCATAGACGATAGGGCATATAATATCTGGAACCCAGTCCTGCCATGTTTTAATTGTCGTTGTCTTAAGCTCTCCGTAGGTATTTCTTATGATTGCCCAGCGTGATTTTCTTATACCATCCTTGTTGGGTGACTGTCTGCAAGCTCTTTGAAGAATCTCCATACAGCACGCAACAGATTTGCCTGAACCTACGGGGCCCATAACACCTCTTACAAAGCTGTCGCACCGATGAAACATCGAAAGCGTAGGTTCTGAGTTATACACTATCTTTTCCATCAGTCTGATTACTCCCTATATTGATAGAAATACCAAAATCTTCTCCAGGACCTGATATTTCATGCTTCACTTTCTCATCTGGATAAGTTCCAGTGCACTTGCAGAGAATATCCAGCAGCGGTGCCACACATGGTTCTATCCTTACTGCATGTTTGTTTCCGTTTTTGTCTATTACCGGGTATCCTTTCAAGGCTTTTTTTACTGCTCTTACCACAAAATCAAGAACCTTGTTCCTGTCTATCTCTGCTTTTTTATTGGCTTCATCTTCAAGTTTTCTTACTATCTCTTTTATTCTAGGGTCTTTATATAGTTCTGAGCCAATCTGCTTTGCTGATGACTGAGCATATCCTGCATTCAACGCAGCCTGTTTGAGCGTTGTCACAACTACTTTTCCGTCTTCGGCCCTGAGCTTGAAAAGTTCGTATGCAAAAGCTCTCTGTCTTTCAGTCAGAGGTTTCACATATCTTGTCCTTTTCTTTTTCTTGCTCATAATGTTCAAATCCACAGTCGCCACATTTCAAATGCAACAGCCCTTCGTTATCCTTATATTTCCATATGCAGCCACCGCAGCTGCATTTTTCGGAATCGATCATATGACGGTAAGGCTTGAAATTATTTCCCATCTTTCTGCTTTGCTCTGTCACTCTCTGATTTTTCTTCTTTTTTGCTGCCATAAAGATACTCATACAGACTGTTCAAACCGTCATATATCCATTTATCCATGCTATTTTCTCCAGAAAATCTGATAAAGATATTCGCTCCAATATCTTGCGATAGCTTCAATCATTTTATTCCCCGCTTTTAATATCTATTCGTTCAATAAAAGCCGAATCCAAAGGAACGTAGATGTTTTTCTTCTTGGGGTCAGTAGGAGTCCAGCAGCCCCATCTTGTTCTTTCCTGTCGCATATCTAAATGCAGACCAGGATTATTCCATTTCGGATAGACTCCGATACCACCAAAAAGACCACTTTCATTGGCGAGAGTATAGGCACATAACAGACTTATCCCCTTAATATGAATGTCTACAGCTTCACCTCGTCCGTGGTATCTCGGATCTCCTTCTCGATATGAACTGTGAATTATTATTGGCTTGCCAATCATTTTTCTGAACTGGTCTAAACGGTTTATAAAATGATATTCCATTTTGTTTGGTTGGCTAAATTCCGAAGGTTTGAAATATTTTATTGCTTTCCAATCGCTATCAGACATCATTGTCATTGTTTGCTTTCTCCTTTCGTATACTGCTTAATCGCCGAACATAGTTAAGGTTATCTGCTCCCAGCAACTGGTTCCATGACCGCCTGACCAGCTTTGAACAGAATAATTATGATCTTTTACAACCATAACAGTTATTGTTTCTGTTCCCTGTCCGTATTTATCCTTGGCATCAACTCTGCCGATTGCTTTGTTTATAGTAAGGTCATTAACTACGCAACCATTATTAAAACCGGTGGTTACAGTCATTACACCACTATGCTTCATGCCGTTCTGATGTGGCTGGTGGTCGTAGGATCTCCAAGTATTACTAGTCGTCCCCGTAGTTGTTCTTGTATAAATACCGGTAGTAAGCCATTCATCCCATGTTTTTGAATGAGCATAATCATAGACATAATAAAGTTCGTCTCTGTTGGTCAGATAATCAACATTGCCGCTTACTGCGTAATAAGTATATTCACCAGTAGTGATGTCGAATTTATAATATGTTTTATTTGAGTCATAATCTGTTTTTGCTGCTGGAACTTCTGTAAAAGCAATTATGCTTGAATCGTCATTTCCGGAAAAATAGGTATAAGCATTTGAATATCTTGTTCCTGCTGGAACAGGACTGTAAGACACTGTCCCATTAAGAAATATCTGGGGGTTACTTATCACATCATCAGGACTTCTTTTTACATACTCTGTTTCTACTTCTGTTTTAAGATTTGAAATGTTTGTGGCATTAGTATCAGACTGGCTTTTCACTTCTTCTAACGCTGTCTGGACTTCTTCACCCGTGTAGGTTGTGCCGGTTTTGCAGAAACCTATCTGCTTGGCACCGCTTATTCCAGATGACTTTTCACCAAACCAGGTCTTTACTTTATTCCAGAAAGAAGAGAGACCTGTAAGATCTAAAAGATATTTCAATGGGTCTACCTGGTAAAAAAATGCTTTTATAACAACATCCTTTTCAGGAATCTTGAACCTGTAAGGGTTGTCGGTGGTTCCATCGCTCCAGCAGCAGAAAGCATAGTTTGTGTTTGGGGTTGCTGTTAGAACTGTTACGGTTCCTGCAGCTTCTGTCACAGAACCTGTTACGCTGCCATAAGCACTTCTGTTTGGAATAGCTGTAACTGTATACATTGGATTTGCCATATAATCAGCTCCTGTTGAACAGAGCCGATATTTCGGCTTCTGTTATTGTTCTGTAATATTCTCCCGCCGGTTGCCAAGAAGATGCATTGGCGCCATCGCTGGTGAGCACCATGTTTATGTTTGCACCCTTGGCTGCTGGAAGATGGTTTTCCAGCCTTGTTATATACTCATCTATCATCTTTGTTGTAGGAAGCTGCAAGCCTAGTTTCCCCTGGCTATTTAAATAAAAGACATTTTCATCGTATAATACGTTTATTTTCGAGTCGCTTATGTCTATTGCTTCGCCTGCTTCAAGAGTCTGGCAGGAATGGTTGAGGCTTACTCTATGGAGCCTAGCTACCATCTGCAATCGTCTCATGCTCATTGTTGCTGATAATACTGTCATTGTTAACCTCCCTGCTGAGATTTATCTATCCATATGACGTTGGCTGCTCCAAAATTATTACCTATTTTGCTGCTCCAGCCGTTTTTTCTACTATCATATTTGATTGTTATAATACACGCAGATTCTCTGTAAGTATGATATCCTGTATCTGACCATCCAAATGCATAAGGAGATATAATTGGAGCATCTCCCAAAAAATTAAGAGTTTTATTCTCTTGATAATACCTAGTAGCAATAATTGCATTTTGTATTTCAACAACAGTTTCAGGTATTATAATTTCTTCAAGTTCAGGAGTTTCTCCAAATACAGGCATATCTGTTGTTCCATAAACAGGATCACAACCTTCTATTACTAAAAGTCCATATGGAAGGATCAACTCAGAAAGAAATTGGCAATTGAAAAAAGTAGCTAACTTTAGATTAGTTAATCCATTAGGAATAGTTATTGATGTATTTGCTATAAAAGAGAAAGCACCTTTTCCTATCTTGGTTAAAGTAGATGGTAATTCGCCTGAAGAAAGGAAACAGCCAGATATTGTTTCTCCACCACCAGTTCCACCTACACCAGCAAAGGCATAGTCTCCTATTTCTTCTAAATAAGATGGGAGATATATTAATTTCAAATTTGGTCTATTTCCAAAAGCATGACTACCTATTTTTTTTATTGTATCTGGGAATATAACTGTTTCATAATTATGCGATTGCAAATATTTTGGAGGATCCCCCATATAGCTAGATCTGTAAAATGCATAATCTGCAACAGCGACAACGGTTTTCCCGTCATGAACTGGTGGTATTCTAAGAATTAAATCATTGTTTGTTCCAATACCATTTAATGCACAGGTTTCATCATCAATATCTATATATTCCAAACCTTCAGAATAAGGAATTTCTGGAGCAACATAATACGTTCCTTTTGCTACCACGCAGTGATCAGGCATAGTCTGTGGAATACCAGACCATCCGCTGAATGTATATCCTTCTCTTGTCGGAGCAGCAACAGGAGTGATAGCAGCTCCTTCTGGATAATTTTCACAGGCATAATATTCGCCATCAACAAGATAGACCACAGAATGACCACCAGTTAACAATGGTCTGTTATCCATGTCTGTTGCTGAATTGACGATGTAGAATGTCTGATTGAATGTTGCCATTATCAGATCTTCTGGAGCATCACCTTCGATTTTGTTGACAACAATATTAACCAGAAAGGATTCACCTTTAAGCTTTCTGGTGTCTATGTCGGAATAAAGATTGTATTCACCATCACCTTCAAGCTGTGTGACAATCAACGGAACCTTCACATTATTCTGAAACCAAGCATTAGCTATGATCTCACCATGATCAATTTCGGAAAACGGAATACCGTCATAGTCAAGCTTGACGTTGATTGATAATGATTCTCCTCTTATTAGTGTTTTGTTATTCATCGGAATCACCTATATCTGTAGCAGAATTGACAATGTAAAAAGTCTGATTGAACGTAGCTATGTTTATATCGTCTGGAGCTGTATCAGAAAAACTTTCTATTGCTACATTTACAAGAAAAGAATCTCCCTTGATAGATTTCGTATCTATATCAGAACGAAGATTGTAGCAGGATTCTTCTTCAAGTTCCGTTACTACAAGAGGAATTCTCACGTTGTTCTGAAGCCAGACACAGGCTTTCAGTCTGCTTGCTGGAATCTGAGCATGAGTCACAGGCTCACCTGAATCGAATGTGAGATATACGTCTATGCTCAGAGATTCTCCCCTGATCAGAGTAATATCCTCGTTATCAATTCTTTCGTTGAACATCAGAATACTCCCTTGCTCTTCATAAAAGCAGTAAAAACTACACCTGCAAAACTGCTCATTGCAGTGATGATCACTCCGATCAACGAGATCGTAGCTACTGTAATACTCTGTTTCTTGTTATCTTTCTTGATCTCTTCCATATCATGCTCCAATCTTGTAATCCTGTTTTCATGATCGGTATGGTATTTACACTCTTCGACAGACATTTTCTTTACTCCTTATTTCTTTGTATACCTTATAAAGCTCTTTAACCTTGTTCTTTAAATCTTCCTTCGATTCATTCTTAGAATCATCTGCCATGTCAGAATCTCCACTCTATGCCTGTCTTCCATCTGTCTGGAGATGTTCGCCATCCCCAGACAAAAGTATCTCTGCCGATCTGGTGAATCTTAAAAGTTATTCGATCGCCACAGAATTTTCCGTTATCTGTTCCTGATCCGATTTTTTTTTATTCGCTTCATACCAAGCATAGAGTTCTGCTAATGCCGTTGCTTTGTTGGTAGACCAATTGTCTGCAAACTTCTGCAAGACATTGGCATATTCCATTGACTTCATGGCTGATGTCATTTTCTTAGACTTGGCTAAGTATTCGACACCATCGAAGACAAGGGAACAGGCAGCATTGGAATATGGCTTTATCTTATCCCAAGCATCTTCCTTCGGATTTGCTGCCATGTGATTGACAAGCTTGTTCAGCAAAAATGTCAGACACAGGACAAGAGTTATGATCAACGTCTGATTGTTTGTTACAAAGTCTAGGACTTCTTTCATTCTTAGTTACCTCCTATATCAGCAGTTAACGAAGCTGTTGAACTTGCTGTATCAAGCTGAATCGTTTGAGAAGCATTCTCTGTTTCCTGTTCAGCATCCGAAGTTGTTATCTGATTATCACCTGAATTATTGGAATTAGGCACAGGCTTTGGAATAGGAATCTCTTTGATTATTATTATTCTGGATGAATCAGTTAAAGAATTTTCATTGATCTGGCTATAGCATTCGTTTATCAGCAAAAGCGATAATAAAATGAACAATAATTTTGCTTTCATACTATTACTCCTATTTAACGTAGCTTAATCTTGAATTAGTAATCTGATTGCCAGTATTAGCTGTGGCAAAGCCTGAAGGGAAGAATCCCACCGTTCCCCAGCCTCCATCTGTTATTCTTTTATAACTATAAGAAGAGTTCAATCCCCAGTTATATGTATATATGCCGAAAAGAGATTTACCATTGGCTATAGAAGCTGGTAACAGTATTCCAAACGGTGTTCTTGCCATTGTATAATCAGAACCTGTCTTAGGAATCTTATAATAAGCAGAGACATCATCTGTGCTGTTATAGAATGGAGGATATGGCTTGTAATAAACATCACTCCCTACAATTTTTAGACCAATATAATATTTCGCGAAATTTCCCCAGAAATTTTCAAGCCATAATGTCTTGACAGGATGTCCACCAGTTTCATTTCTGCTGAAAACAGGAAAACTAACTGTTATTCCAATATCATTACAATATTGATTAGTTGTGCCATTGACTGGAATTACGTTATGCCCTGTTCCATACGGAGTATTCAGATTTACGTTTTTAGAAAACAGCATCAGAAGCATGGAAACATAATCATGCATAGCATAGCTTTCAATTCCCCATCCTGAACCATTCTGTTCGGCAGCAGTAACTAATGTGTTTGCGGAATATCTACTGCTAGGCTTTGCATTGACATATATGCTTCTTAATGTGTTGTTATAGATATATCCTTCAAACATTCCCAGATACATATTCTCGCAGATAATTCCCTGTTCTGAAGTAAATGCATCTGCTGAAAAATTATGATTCAAAGGATATTCTGAAAAAGCTACAATGATTTTATCGGTATTGTAGTTGTAAAATGCCGATTTATAGAGTCTCTTGAACTGAACCATAGCATTAGCTGTGGTTGCTTGTCCTGCAGCGAATGAAGTTAAATCGGAATTTGTAACTCCATCTGATTTTAATGTCTGGTCACTAGGATCCAAGTCATAAGCTATGGTTCCATTCTGATTCAGCATGACTGGCTTAATAATAGATTCTGCAAAGGACTTCCAGCTTGTGCTTGTGTTATCCCAATTAGAAATAGTAGAAGCTGCTCCATAATTGGAAACAGAAATCGGACTCATTCCTATAGAATCATATAGATAATTAATGTTAAAACTGTTTGACTGTTCTATCTCAAAAGCATGAACAAATGTGTCTACGCTGATTCCTGTCACAGTAGTTGTAGCTGGTGGCATAGTCACTGGATCGTCATTCCATTTAGCATATTTACCAGAACTAATGTTATGGATATATGGGATTACCTCATCGCCATAATAATAAACTTCGGAATGAACAGTAGAGCCATTTAACGAGTAATAAAGAGTATATGACTGTTTCTGAAACAATGCCAGATATGTAGCATCCTCGTTTACTTTCTGTGGCAGAGTAATAACATTAGGATAGTCACTGGCTGTTGTCCATCCTGTAAAAATATATCCTGCAGCACTAGGTGTAGGTGTGATTACGGATAAACTAAGACCTTTAGGAACACCTGTAAATGTGGAACCACTCCACAAAGACTGATCATAACCTGTAAAGGCAACAGTATATGTAACAAGGGAACTTCCACCACCCGAAATCCCATTATCGAATCCAAGACCTTCGTCTATATGGTTTCCTCCACTGCCTTCCCAGATCTGGGCATAGGAAGGAATACAACAAAACATTAAAACTATAATAAAAGCAAACAGCTTCTTCATGGTTATCGCCACCCTTCTGTCTGTTGGATATCAATGGCAGAAGCATTGGTATGGTAGATATAAAGAGACTGTGTGCTAGGCATACTGAGAAGTATTCTGCCTTTGACTGGTCTGCCATTGGAATCAGTAAGAGTATAAGCGAACCCAATGTAGAATTCCGTATCAGGATCTATTGCTCTGAGTTCTACAAATTCTCTATGTGTAGCAAAACTGCTTAAGTCCGTTATTACATTAATTTGCGTAGCAGTATTCGCTGAAATGTTTGATAATCTTGCTGTTCTGAATTCGCTTGGCTGTTTGGATATAGCTGAAGTTTCAGTTTTAATTACTCCAACATCTTGTCCGACATTAGTTCCAAGATATGTAGCAATTCCACCGTTGACATTAAGTATTGATGTTAATATATACGGAATATTATCAGGTGATTGGTTATAAGCTTCATATATAGGCTTAAGCATTTCTGCTATAGTTTTATTACTCGTAGTATATGGATAATCTGAAGATGTGAATGTCGCAATAAGCTTGTTCTCAATATTCTTGGTATCTGTTCCTATACCGTTGACTAGTTCTGTAACTGTTTTATCATCTATTTTTAAATCGTTTTTAATGTCTTTTGTATCTGTTCCTATACCATTAATTAAATCAGTAATAGTTACAGTATCTTCGCCGTCTATTTTTTTCAGGTATGCTTCTATGTTGCTGGTATCAACAGAAATATTATCAATGACAGTTCCACCAGACTGAAGATTACCGTTGGCATCTACAGCCAATGGTCTCCATTTCTTGGCTGTGTTATCCCATCCCAGAGTAGAACCATCTATGTTAAGCTGTGATCCTGTGGGATAACTGTCCTCTGCATAGACTGCAGCAGCAAAAAGTATAAAGATTATTAAAAATATTTTCTTCATGATTTTTGACCTCCGTTTTTTATATTATACAAATATTATCAGAAAAATGATAATATTTGTGGATAACTTTTTTTATTTTTCTTCCAGATATTTTCTAGCCTGCTTGTTGAACTCCTTCATAAGTTTCACATTCTCGTCACGATATTCTTTATCAGTCATTCTTCCTGCTTTGAGTTTACGTTCAAGCAGTGTAAACTTACCTGTAATTCCGTTACCGCCCAGATAGTGTCTTGAGATATTCAGCAGCTGGTTGCGTTTCGGATATTTATCCAGGACTTCATAATCCTTAGCATCCTTGGCGTTCTTTATCATTCTCACCTTGTCTTTTATGCTGTTGAACTCTTCATATACAGCGCCTTCGCCAACTTCTCCAGCAAATCTCCTTACAAAAGGAATATTATTGGTATCAAGCTCTTCATTACTGAGAAGCTTCTGAATTGTATCGATGCCTCTGCCTACAAACTTGCCTGTTCCACCTGCATAGCTTTCAACAATATGCTGTATGTCTTCTGGCGCAATATCAACTTTTCCAGCTTCGAACTGATTTCCGCCTGTTATGTCTGAAAGAATCCTGCACATTTCCACATAAGCAGTAGGAGTCTTTTTCATAGCTCTCATATATGCAGGTTTACGACTTCCGTATGCCTCATTTCGAATTTTATTACCAGCGAATGTAGAATTGGTAGCGATATCAAGCCACGGTTTCAAAGCTGTTGGGGTTATCATCTTGAACATTCTAGTTACAGGATTCTTGTTGTTGTCATTACCTACAGGACTGAAATAATCTGTAATGTTGTTCATGATGTTCAACGTAGACTCGCCGATGCTCTGAGTTCCAAGCATCATGGCAGCAGTATTTCTGCCTATCATGTATGGAAATGCGAAGCCGATGAATAGAGGAAGCCTTATATATTTCCCATCCTGAGTAGCGGGATTCATTATTATTACATGGTTATCCTTAAGGCTTGCTTCCATCTTGTCATAGAATTTGCGGTCGTCATCATCGTCAGGACTGAACATATGATTAAGCAGTTCCGACATGAAACCTGCTGTAAGACTGGTTAAGAGAATACTTCTTGCAGCGGTTCTTCCAGGAGAATGTTCTGAATCAAGTGCTTTTCTGTAGAGTTTGAAAGTTTTACTGGTGCCTTGCAAACTTGCATTGGAGAACATATATACCCAGTTCCATTGAGCACTCCATTTGGCTCCATGGCGGTTGAAGTTCAATGTGAGATTTTTTGAAAGTTCGGCAGCTCTTTGAGGTGTCATACCAGCTTCTATTGCTGTCTTGTAGTTTGCAAAACGAGTGGCTTGTTCGAACATATCATTGATAAATTCAAATGGCTTCAGAAGTTTCGCCATGCTCTGCTTTGCAAAGACTCTGGCATTAGCACCTAGAGTGCCTTTGTCTTTCCATTTCTTGAGTTTTTCGCCAAAGCTCAGAGTGGCTTCGTCCATCTGGGTTTCCAGATCCTGAGCATCGTCAACAAGTCTGTATATATCCATATAACCAGTGCTGCCACCGTTCTTTAAGAAATCGTCAAACAGCTTGGTATCCTTGTCCTTGTGCTCTTTTTCAAAGTTGTATTTAAGAAAAGTCTTGGCTGCTGGTATAGTATTTTTCAAAGCAGAAACAGCGAAATTCCAGAATCCCTTGTTCTTGCTTCTGTAAACTAAGTTTTCGCTGAAAGCCTGCTGCTGGTCCTTGTCCATGTTTACAAGACCGAACTCGATGTTCCTTGCGGTGGCGTTGGCGCCCATATTGGCGGTAAGACCCCTGAAAGATTTAACAAGAGCCTCAAAAAGACCGTTACCTACATCAGGGCTTACAAAGGCGTTATATATTTCGGCGTTATCTATATGCAGCGTGAAATACTGGTCGCCGTTCCTGATACCAATAGTCTGTTCCTTGTCACTGGTCATATCCTTCTGATATGCTACGGAACCAGTCTTTTCATTTATGGTTCTTCTGACGAGCTTTCGATTTACCTGGAAGCTCGGATCATCGAGAGCGAGGGCAAGCCTCAGCATTGCAAGCTTTATCAGATTTCTTTCGCCTCTTCTGAATACGGTATCGATATTAGCCTTGGCAAAAGTGATTGTGTGCTCAGGCGTAGACTCTCTTCCCATAGCCTTAGCTGAAACATTCTGAGAAATGTTTGTGTCATGTGTTGGAACATCGGCACCGTGAGCCAGTTCGTCATCCAGTCTTTTCAAAGGGGTATAGTGTTTGTATCTTGCCTTGAGCTTGAAGAAGGTATCTTTACCCATAAGGCGGTATTTAATCTGGCATTTTACAAGTTCCTGGTTCATCTTGTCGTAGAGGTCGCCAATTTCCTGCATGACTTCCTTGCCATACTTCTTTTCGTAGTCAGCCATTACATCGTCAGGTTTTCCCCATTCGTCGTTCCAGCCAGAACCTCTCTTATTCTTGAAAAGAGGATTTATAGAACTGATGTATTTGTCACGTTCATCTGCGTGACGTGCGAACAGGTAGCGGTTCAGGTCTTCGTATTTGACGCCGTTCTTTGTAGCAAGATTATAGAACGGATCCCAGTAATCCTTTACGAACTGGTCACGCCTTTGCTGAACTCTGCCGTCCAGCGTGTCGAACATCATGTGAATGTCGTGTTTGTCGCTTAATCGACCGTTTTCAAAGATCTTATTTCCCTGGCTGTCTGTTATGTCTTTGTATTCGTCACTGTTAGCTAAGGTTGCTTCTATATCTTCCTGCCATTTCTTCAGGTAATGTCTTCTGTTTACCCAGTTATATTCTGCCCTGTCGGTCATGTAATCGATGTTGTGTTTGAGCCTTGCCACAATTCCATCGCTGTTCATGGCTGCATCTTTTTCTCGTTTTTTGGCCAGTTTTTCTGCAAACTCTTTCTGCTGCTTCTGGTAAAGTTCCAGGTTGGTCAGTTTCTTTTCTCCTTGTTCATCAGTCTTCATTTTTGTGTCAGCGAGAGAGTATCTATATCTGTCATCGTTACTGTCAAAGTTGCCATTGTCGGAGTTTTCTGATATAATATCAGTAAAGGCTGATACTTCATTGTTAGTCCCTGAGAACTCGTTAGGTTTATTGCCTAAAGAAAATCTCTGGCTAGATGAAGTATCAGTCTTTTTTATTTTAAAATTGTCTGGTTTTATCTTTACTATGTCATAAAGAACTAGCGAGTTGTCTTTTTTGATTCCCACAACAACATCTGCTGAATAGTTGTTACCAAAAATACTTAGCAATACTTTTCCGCGACCAAATTGTCTTATGTCGTCTTTACGTGGGTGCTTTGGATCTTCGTTAACATAATTGTCAGAGGCCTCAATAACTTCTTCAAAATTATTAGCGGTTCTTAACTTGTCTTTATAAATATCATGGTTGTCTCTTCTTAAACCTTTTGAATATCTTGAATTTGTAAATTCATTTCTTGTATCTGAATTAACAGCTATAACATCGTTACCAATAGGCAAGCCATTAGGATGTTTGGCTAAAAGAATGTCTTTTACTGTTCTTACCCACTGGTCTTCCGGAACATTTTTAAGAATATCTTTTTCTATTATTACCGCCTTTTTGCCCCTGTCAGTGCTCGCTAAACTATACCTGGAATTAGACGAAGGACGTTGGACAGAAGAATCGGTTTGATTGTTTTCATCAATTCTAAGATAGAATTGTCTACATCATAGTCAAAGTCATCTTCCGGCATGGTGTTGAATCTTTCTGAATCTTCATAGTCAACTCTTCTGGAAGTAGTTCTTGCTTCACCTTCGCCATAATGTCTGCGGTAGCGGTCCTGGGCTTCGTCTTTGATACCTTCAAGTTCTTCGGCTGAAAATCTGTGCTTCCTGCCTCTTTCGGCTCTAAGTTTCATACGTTCCTGAGCAGGGCTTGAACCTACAGCAAAGCCTTCATATTTCTGAATAGCATGCTGCAATTCATGAATCAGACTGTTTCTTATAGCATTTGTATCGATGCTGCTGTTGTCTCTTATGTTGATATCTACGTTATTGTCGTAAGAAGCTGCATTAAGTTTAGAATCAGGATCAGAATAAATTCTTACCTGGAGATCTCTTAAATTGGGGTATGCATTGAATAGTTGTTCATGATCAACGATATCATCTAATTTGCAGTAAGTGTCATTCTGGGGTGTCATCTCACTAGCCATTTCAAAGAAATTATCGTTAAGAGCAAAATTCTTGTCAGTGATTTCAAAGCGTGGCTTGCCGTCTTTGGCGATATACCAGCCGGTCTTCTGCCAAACCTCACTTTTATCTATGCCTTTTGCAAGAAGTTTCTTTGCTTCTTCCAGGCTTGCGATATCTGCTGTTTCAGCTTTTACTCCAGCCAGTGAGTTTCTGCTGTTAGAGTCAGGGTTGCTGTTTCTGTTGTTTTCTGATATACTATTAATAGAAAAGCTTCCGCCCGAGACCGCGCTAGGGGTATCAACACTGTTGGTATGATTTGTCGGCGCCTTATCCAGAAGCTTTTTTCTATTTTTAAAATATGTATTTCTAACTGTAGGTATAATGCTATTTACTTCATAGAAATTATTATTTTCAGATTTTTTTAGTTCTATATATGCCAGGCTGTTATTAGGAGCATCTTTTGCAAGTATCAGACTTTCTCCTTTCCCCTGATAAATAAATCTGTAATTCTTAGCTATATCTTCAACCAAATCTATATAAGACTTATATCCAAGTTCTTTTAGGCGCTTAAATCTATCGCCTTTCAAATGAGGTTCAAGACGTGCTGTAACTTTAATTGGGGCAGATTCTATTATCTTATTTGTCTGCTTGCTTAATTCTTTTGCATCTTCTTCATTTATGAATCCAAATTCTTCTTTTCCGGATTCTGTTTTAACAAATTCATTATTATCTTGGTATTTTTCAATAGCTTTCTGCATACCAGACTCGTTGAGCATTTCGGCCGCACTTGTAGTATCGGTTTCTGAATCGCTGAACAGTTTTCCTTCGTTGGTAAGGTCGTTTCTCAAGCCTCTTAAAAGCTGAGGTATCTCGTGTTTGCTCAAGTTCTTGGCAAGTCCCAATTTCCTTAGGAACTTATAGACATAGCTTACGATCTTTCCCCAAATTTGCTTTGTTCTTCCTCTGAAGGTCCTGTCTTTGTTGTCCATATGTTCTGATAGTTTAGCCAGGATTTCTTCAAGGTATACGTTTTCAGATTCCTTTTCATACAGCTTCATTTCTTCAGCTATCTTCGCAAATTCCCTGTCGGATCTTAAAAGATTCTTAACCTGGCCAAGAAGATATTTCTGCTGCTTGTCATTCACCAGTTTGTTAAAGGCAGCATGAAGCAACTCGTGTTTGATTACTTCCTTTAGTCTTTCCGAATTTTCAAAGTTGTTTCTGACAACATAGATCTTGCCGTTTTTCTTATAAGTCCCTTCCACTACTGAATCAACAACACGTTCATCAAGACCGGTAAGAAGATTCTTTCTGATGGACTGCTTGCTTTCTGAAGCATCAGGTATTTCGCTCTGGTCTTCTACCAGTTCAATTTCAACCCCAAGACTCTTCTTGAGGTTCTTGTTTGCATCAGCAACAATGCTTTCTGCTTCTTTTCTGTCTACTGCCTCTTTGTTATATATTGTCTTGGTTCTTTTCTTGGTTTTGGGTTTGGCTGCATTGTTTTCATTCTTGCCCTTAGGTATAACAGTCCAGATACCCTTATTTTCTACAAAGTCATAAGCATTTGATATTACTGTATCTTTGCCTACCTTGCCCTCTTTTCTTTCCTGGGCTAATTGTCTTGCTGCTGCTTTTCTTGCTTCTTCTCTGGTTGTGAACTTTTTAGGTTTACCATCGCTATCGGTAATAGGACTCTGCGAAGTCTTCACCTTCTGATTAGTCTGAGGTGCTTCATTTCCATTTTTCAATGCTTCAGCAGCTTCACCGTTCAAAGGTGTTTTTAATGCTTCATTAGGTATTGGTTGTTCTTGTGACTGATTCTGCTTCTGAGTATTGGCTTTTTCTTCGTCTTTTAAATCATTCCATCTCAGCCAGTCGTTGATGTTAGGCATATCGACCTTGCCTTCCTCGCTGTAGTTTTCGTTATACCAGCTAACAAATTCGTCAGGAAGAGGAGTATTCTCATCATAGAACTGCTGTTTGAGACGTTCAAGGTCAGAAGCTTCTCTGGTTTTGGGTTTGCCCTTCTTTTCTTCCTCTTCTTTTAACTTTGCTGCTTTGGCTTTCAATCCTTCCTTCAGATTTTTCAATCCAGGATCTTCATCTATGATTTGTGAATCAGCCTTGAATGTTTTGATTGCTTCGTTTATCTGTGACTGATAGGGTGAAATATCAAAATCTGAATCGCCTAATTTTAGAGCTTCTTTAAAGTCAGAAAAATATTTATTGCGAGTTTCTTCGTCCTGAGCTTGATTGTATGCTTCAAGTGTCTTAGTAATCCGTTGTGGGTTCTGATTATAGTAATCTATCTGCATTTGTCCGTAAATTTCGGCACCGTTGGCATAATCGTTAAAGGCTTTTTCCGCTGAATCCTGAAGTGTTGCTGTTATTATCGCCCTTTCTCTTTCCAGGGTGGTTTTTTCGTAAACAAGATCCTGCATTGTCTTGCCTTCGTCTGGTTTATTCTCTTTTATCTTTTCTTCCACTTCCAAAAGCTGTTTAGATATGTTTTCAAGATTGGTCTTGGCCGTTCTCAAAGAGCTGAAATCGACCATTCCAAGCTTTTCCATCTGATTGGCCAGATCGTCCTGACGTGCTATTATTTTATCCATCTGGTTCCTGTAGTTTTCCTGCATGTTCAGATATTTCTGAGTGATAGGCATACCATGCTGACCTGGGAACATGCCAAGAGCTCCAACGAAACCTCCTAGAAAAGACTGAATATAACCATTAAACTGTTCTTGGTATTGGGGATTGGCTTTGTCTCCAATAAAAGCCTGACTGGCGTTATAGATAGCATCAGAAAGAGATTGCTGTTTCTTTGTTAACGGATCTGTTTTTCCCCATTCTCTATCTATAGATTCAAACCAATACTGTGCAAATTCTTCAGAGCCTTCTCCGAAAATACTTTTTATGTAGTTTTTGAAATATTCCTTAAAAGCTAGTTTTTCTGCTTCCTTGCCAAATGACTGTGGGTTTATGCCGAAATTTTCAATTACAGCGTGTGGTATTGCAATAACACCGATATGTAAAAGCTGTTCAGCATCAGGCAGTTTAACATTACCATTTTCGTCATATTCAAGATGATTGCCATAGAGCTCTGGAAGGCTCATACTAATATATGTAGGAACAGCATTTACTAGTTTTCCACCTAGATAGCCGGCGTTACCAATCGCATAATCCTTAGCCATCTGTGTGAGTCCTTGATTCCAGACACTTTTTATATGATTTAAGGTAGTTAAATTATATCCTGCTTCTGCTATTCCTTCTGCTCCTGCTCCTGCACCAACGCCAAAGAACTTTTCAGCTGCTGTAGTAAAACCTGTTGCTCTACCAAGCTTTGATACTGCTTCCCCTGCTACATAACTGGCACCTCTGAATACTGGACTGTAAATAAGTGTATGTAGTTGTGAAATAGAACTAAGTGATGCTCTGGCATTTCCCATAGAGACTAGATTTTTAGTATTGAATTCAGCTGGGGCAATGAGAGAATTAGCACTTTCTTCACTTTCTACTTCTTTCTGGGCAAGCCATTGGGCACCTTTGCCTAGTCCATCATAACCAGTAAGCTTTTTAACACCCAAATCGGCGACCTGCAAGCCCAAGGCGCCAATCTTTCTTGCCGAACTTACTGTATTGTTATAAGCTGATCTGCCATAATCAAACATGCCAGCAGAAATAAGACCGCCAAATTGACCATATTTATTTTTATTACTGTTGGTTAGGTAATCTGCTGTATCTGCTGCGAGCTGCCTTCTACGGTTGGCATCGTCAACAATCTGTTCCTGCATGTTCATTTCGGCTTTTACCCGACCGTATTGCTGGAGCTGTCCGACAATATTTTTGACCTGTTTGTCCATAGCTTCCTTGGCTTCTCTGGTCCAGCCGTTCAAACCATGCTGGTATTCCTTGGTGTTTTTTGTAGCGTTATAATCGGCTATAATCTGTTCATAGGCATCAAGAAAACGGTTGTCGTCCCTGCCTTCGCTGAATCCTTCCTGGTCGAAATAATCCTGGAAAAGACTTTTTTCAGTAAGTTTTTCGTAGCCATTAAGCAGATTGTCGAAGAATTTTGCCATTTTTGCGCCCCCTGTCCGGTCATGATTAGTCATACAATAAAATCAAAACAAAAAATCTATTATCATTATATTGATAATAGATAAAAGTTTTCCACAACGCAAGGGGTAGAAATTGCTAGAAATTAACCAAATCAACTTTAAGTTGCTTAAAAAGAATTTTATGATAAAATTATAATAAGAAATTAAATAAGGAGAACTTGTATATGGCTAACTATGGTTATTCATATTTGTTACCAGAAGCTGTTTCAGTCACTCCTGAAAAATTTTTAGAACTGAGATTGTTTTTTCCAGATATCCAGGTTCTGAAAATTATTCCTCCTTCTACAGACAAGAATGATTTCGGAAAGATTCTTATATTAGCATCGAGTATAAAAGATGGATACACAGCAAACCCCGGAAAACTCTAATAACAATATTCCAGAACAAAACATTCAGGCATTGGAAATAAATGCTCAGATGGTTAACAGACTCGCTGCAATAGAACAGCAAAAGATTTCATTAGAGTCCCAAAGACTGGAACTTGCAAAACAACAGGATTTGAACGGATATAATTATTCCTTGAAAGCCCTGGAATTAAAAAGAGACAGTCACAAGAACGAACAGGAACTAACTGAAAAATTCTTAAATAAAATGTTCTGGTTTGCCATATATTTTTCTACTATTGCTATAGGTCTTGTTATAGCTTCTTTTCATTATGGAAAGGAACAATTCATTTATGAATGCCTGAAAGTCCTGGTTCCTTTAATTATCGGCTGGATAGGTGGCGATGCCTGGAGGAGGCAGAAAAACAACGACAAAAAGCAGGAACCACCAACATTACAGCAACCATAATTTAAGAATTAATCAAATATTATTAAGACACAAAACAGCAAAAGCACCAGGCATATGACCGGGTGCTTTTTATTTTATCCTTGGATTCTCTTTAGTGCTATATGTCTAAGTAATTTCAGAATAGGCAGATGCTCATCATATTCAATTTTGCAGGCTATGTTGCAAAACTCCATCTTAGGTTCACGGGAAAGAAATTGTCTGCTACAATTCCTGCAATAATGAGTTTCAAT
Source organism: Lachnospiraceae bacterium (assembly GCA_017542245.1). Classification (GTDB taxonomy): domain Bacteria; phylum Bacillota; class Clostridia; order Lachnospirales; family Lachnospiraceae; genus RUG11977. The sequence continues at coordinate 1,064 of JAFXXN010000137.1, read as the reverse complement.
GCTGCTCATTCTTGATCCTTTCTAGCCTTAACCTCAGTTCTTCCAGTTCCTTCATAGGGGCGAAATCCTTATCTGTAAGCCTGATAGTCCCTTGCTTTTCTTCGTCTATTATTCTGTTTATCTGGCGTTCCATCTTTCTATGGATTGCTGCATTAAGTTCTTCGTCATCTATTCCATAGCCTTGCACCAGCTGATTCATCATTATTATCGAGTCAGCCATTTCTTCTGTTAATTTTTCCTTGAATGCTGCAAAATGGATGCAACCAGCAAGGTACTTGTTGATTACCTGGATAAGTTCTGCAAGTTCTTCTCCTGCTTTTGCAGTCTGTTTTTCAAGCGGATAGTGCTTGAGGATAAACTCAATATCGTTTCTGCTGAATGGCAGAACATAAATACTGTGATTGTAAGCGTAAATCAATTCTAAGCCTCCTTGTCTAAGCAGCTACATCGAACAAGCTGCGTTCCATCGATTCAGATTTTTTAATTTTTGAGATCATTTCTCTTTGCTCAGACTCCCTTTGATACTGCTCGTATCTTTTTGTCTGAGCTTCCGCTGCTTTCTCGTCCAGATCTCTTTGTGTCTTCCATGAATCCATAAGCTCGCTGAGTGTCATTCCCTGAAGTTTCGCCTGTTCCTCGAAAACCATGAAGCATTCTGCGTTGCCACATTCAAGGCAGTCGCATTTTTCTTTGCAGTTCAGGGTAACTTCCATAACTGCATTGTTTATGTCGAAAACCTTTTGTATGTATTCTGGTTGAAGGTGCTCCGGTAAATCATTCATTTCTCACCTCCAGCATTAGAATGTTCTTTTTTTCGCTCTCAAGTTGTTCAAGTTTCTGGTTATGCTCTTCAACCAGCTTCTTCTCATGACGTAACCGATAATCCTGTCTGATTTGAGCGTAGATTGTCGGTAACATATCGCTTGAAGTCTCTCGAATAACCGTAAATGGATATTCTTCGATAAGTCTGAAAAGTATAGGATCTGTTTCAGATTTAAGTTTTTTCCACTCATCAGCAGAATTCCACGCCTTGAGCATCTTGTTTATGACTTCAGGAACAACAT
>JAFXXN010000136.1 GCA_017542245.1 Lachnospiraceae bacterium | reverse complement strand
GGTCAGGTCTTTCTGCAGTCGCGAGCAGATATTGGATCCATTCTTTGTAGGATGCTTCATTCATCGAATTTACAGATTCGCTGATGATCTGGGAGATGCCGTCCTGGGAAAACCTGCAGACTTTGTCTGCGTTGTTTTCCTAACAGACAGCGTTGATTAGCTCGTCCACGACCATCATCGTATCCAGTATTCTTGAAGATCCCGTGTTTTCAGTCACGAGAGCGGTTTCTCTGTCATAACCGATCGTTGTAATCTCTATTGCCGGGTTCTTACTCATGAAGATTTCGTGGATCAGTCCTGCATCCTGCATGCAGAAGGCGATGAAAACCACACCGCCGGGCTTTGCAATCCGCAGCGCTTCGGCACAGGCAAGCTTCCGTTCTTCAAAATCTTTCAGACTGTATACGGGGCCCATGAGAAGAACAATATCATAGGCATCCTCGTTCAGGAAAGATAGATCTTTGGCATTTCCCTCAAATACGCTCACTTTACTGTTGCCGGCAAACAAAGACTTCATTTCTTCAACATAGCGAGGGGTGAGTTCTACTGCATCCACAAGGTAGCCTTCATCAGCCAGTGCTTTCGTGTAAGTTCCACCGCCCGCTCCGATATCAGCAATTTTAGCGTTTGGACGAAGGAATTTGTGCAAGTAGTGCATGGTTACGATAAACTCGGTTTCGTTTGCCTTTGTATAGGTCAGACGATTCTTCTCGGGGAAACCGGTATATTGTTCGATTACTTTTTTCTCTTGCTCATGCGACATAGTCTCTTTCCTTCCTGATAAATCCAGATTTCGCGATATCTCGACAAACTCCGATTTATCGAGCATATTATAACATGTCATAACATGTGATACAAAAAAGAGGTCTTATGGCCTCTGTATTTTCCATGGTGGAGCATACGGGGTTCGAGTGGTGGGCATTCATTTTTGCCTTATTTTACGGCATATTTTGCACTTCGTCTATGACGTTACCCCCGATTTTACCCCCAAAAAGCGATAGTTAAGTTTAGTTAGGATATCTTTTCTGTCGGAGCATAGGGGTGGTATTATTTTTCAGGTTTTAGGTCCGTTTTAGCCTTATTTTAAACGTTTTTTCACTATATGGATTTTGGCCCACTCATTTCTACCATTTTAAGTTCATAAGGGATGGTGTTATTTTCATGAATTTAGGCATATTATAACCTTATTTTAGGCGCTTTTAGATTTTTTTAGTATTATGCCCTCTTTTGTGGCACACTTATTGTGCCTCTTTTTAGTCTTTTTTTGGAAAAAACATGAGTTAATTCTCCAATAATGCATTTCACATTATGGCGAACAACCTCCATTGCATTATTATCTCAATATTCTGGGCAGAAAGCATTAATTTTCAGCATAATAGCAGAATTCAACTAACAGTCGTTTTCGTTTTCCATAGGTGTGGATATATAATATGATCAGGAGATGATACTGATGCAACCTGAAGAATTTGGAAAATATCTAAGCGAGCAGAGAAAAAAGAATAACCTTACCCAACAGCAACTGGCGGATAAACTACATGTAACTTCTTCTGCCGTCAGCAAATGGGAGAGAGGTTTAAGTCTGCCCGATATCAGCAAGTTTGAGGATATTGCAAAGGTTCTTGATCTGTCTTTGCTGGAAGTAATGCAGTGCAGAGAGGAGAGTGCTCAGGTCAATAAGGAAGAAATAGACAGGACCATCGCTGATACTATGAAAATGTCATATGGAAAAGGAATCAGGAAAGCAATGATAATCGTTGCCTGCGTTGTTTCAGTAATTCTGCTGATCGCGGCAGGGTCTATTGGTTATCAGCATGCCTTAAGGCCAACCAGAATTAACTACGGTGAATCAGAGATGTTTGATAGGAAGCAGATCGCTGATGTGATCGATCTGATCAGAGAAGAAACCGGCAGATGGCAACAGGTAAAACTTGTATCCGTTTCCTATGGCGGTGATGAAGCAACCATTAAAGAAGCAGAGTACTATAACAGCATTTCCTCAGTGAAGAAGGTCCTTACCGATTACATGGTATTTGAGGTAGAGTTTTACAGTCCGCCATTTAACACGACAGGATGGGGAAGCGGTACACATCACTGGAAGTGGATCATGGTTCAGATAGAACCTGGACAATGGGAAACACTTACTTACGGACATGGATGATTAAACTATCAGGCACGAAAAACAAGCACGGTATCGTGCCTTTTTTTCGCGATATTAGATATGGCAAAATGTCAAAAAAGAGGCCCTTCAGCCTCGTTCTGTCTAATGGTGGAGTAGAGACAAATCTGGAACAAAAATGGGACTGTTTCAATTGAAACGAAGACGGTGCTCACCCATCTCAAAACGGTGCACCTCCATCGCAAAATGGTGCTCAACCTGCAGATTTATATGGTTCTCCACCAGTATCATTAATCATTTTGTTTTACTACCAGAAATGAAAACCACTATCGTTGTTTTTCTTATCTTCCTTCTCTTCATCGGCTTCATCATACTCTTGATTTTCTTCCAAAAAGTCTTCCAGGAATACATGTTCAGATTCCAGCTTGGTAAAATTTCTCATGGCCTTAATTCTAGCAAGATCCTTAAGTTTCTGATTCGGCTTAACTACATCATTGCCGTTAATGCTGACTATTGGTATTCCGTTATTGATCAGATATGATCCATAGTTACCGGTACGGTATATAGCACCAAGTGCCTGCATTATATATACCTGATTATACAGCAGCTGTGATAGCTTATCCTCTGTAGGTTTAACAAGTTCTTCAGCTTTCTTCTGTACCTTACTGTTCCTGTAGTTTTCAATAGCAGCATTCACTATGTCACTGTAAGATATCCCCTTCTTTTCTTTTTTCTCTTCCAGGTAATCACAGTTCTCTTCATTAAGATATACAGTTACTCTTCTTGCATTATCCTTCATCTGTTACCTTATTGGTATAAACCATTCCATGACATCCATAAGTCCTTCCTGGATCATCTGATATGTCTCTTCTGAATGATTGGTTTTCTCTACCAGACCACTGAGATATTCAAGTAGTCTGTCCATCTTTCTTTTGAACTTAGCTATATCTTTTTCATATAAACGTGATTCCTGATTAACGGTGTTTTTCTCATCACTTACATTTTCTAATGCATCATAAATAATATTTGATTTCATTTTTTTCTTTCTATCCTCCATAAATCTCCAGTTCTTGACTGGGCAGTTTATTATAGTCGGTTTATGGAAGAATCTTTGAAAAAGCAGGATAAGGGATTGCCGTACTATCGTAGACAATCCGGTGACGACACTCAGCAAGCTGATTGCGAAATGCCTTTATTTACGGGCTAAAACGCTGTTTTCCCTTGTCACCAAGATGTTTCCATATATTACAACATTTTTCAACTGTTGGTGATGCTGTATCACCTTTGAAAAATCAGGCTTTTTAACGTTCTTTTATACATCCAAGCCAAAAAAAGATTAGAATACATTGATTCTAACCTAATAGTTTAACTCTCCAAGTTCTCTTCTAAGCTAATTCAGACTAATACCAAAACTGAATTAGCTTTATTTGTTGAGTTTCATATTCACCTTCAATCATTTACAATTCTTTTTTAAATCTTTCCATTTGTTCTTTATTTCATATGATCCTTTATTAATAGGCAATCCTGATACAATAATCTTTTTCCCATATGCTATAATTAACCATAAAACAGTGTAAGTATAATTGCCTAACCCAAATAAGCCTGTTTGAAAAATATCATTAGCCAATAACCAAGGAACGAATGGGAACCAGGTAAATATACAAAAAAGAGTGACCAGATTAAATAATAGCAATATACGTAAGATTTTATAAACCAACCTATCTTTTTTATCAATTAAAATAGTAGTTAGTACACCTGTACAATAAATCAAACTAATATACAGACAAGCCGGATCAGCAGGTTGATAGGATGGTCTGTCAAACCATCTATAGTAATGAGTATATAGATAGAAATCAACAATCAACAGAAAAACCGCAATAGTCATATTTATTATTCTATTCTTTTTCTCTTCCATAGCACTTTATTATCCGATTATCTCCTTAATTATTTAATATAAACTACTCTGAACAGTTGTTACTCTTATTAACAAATATGTATTCTGCATTTTTACCTTATCACCAAAATGGTGACAGTATTGATGTCGTTTTTTGTTTCATTTATGTTTACTTGAAACCACAAAAACACGTACTATCAATCCTACACAATAAAGCAAAAACAACAGCATAATTATGATTATCCAATCTATTTTGCAAATAGTTTGGAGTAATAAAGCCGTGTACATAAATGGTGCCCCAATAAACAAGGTTATACCATATAGAAGATCAAACAATGAAGACTTAGTAAACCAAGATTGAGAAAAATACTTGTATGATATAACACATATAGTTTGGACAAACATAACAGCAAAAAAATGTCTATATATCCCTCTGCTTTTAGTGTCTATTAGGAGTCCAGTATAGATAAATAGTGTCACTAATGCAGACAATGATTTCAGTAATACACTTGGATTTTCCAAAAAGTCCTCTCTTAACATCAAGAGATTCAACGCTGAAACCAGAAGCAAAAAGAACAAATTAGTATTACCTAACACTTTTTTCATAAACCGTATTATCTTTTTCACTTTTTTACCTCCATTTAGAACCATGAAATATTTATATATTTCTAGTTCTTCTAAACATCTGTAAAATCCTTTGTATTGTTGGG
>JAFXXN010000135.1 GCA_017542245.1 Lachnospiraceae bacterium | reverse complement strand
GGCACTTTGAAAAGACTATGACATTACGTCGTTCCCACCGTTATTTCAATGTCGTTCCTATAAAAGTGTGTCGTTCATCATGCAGTAGTAGCCAAAATAATCTTGTCGTCAGCGCCGCTCAGAATTCGTCGCTTAACAATAGGATGTCCGTCCTCAACGACTTCACGGTATGCTTGATTATGAACATAGCTGGTAGTGATCATTACACCAAACTGACGATATCTGATTCTTGATATAAGGCGTGACATTTCTCTTACTCCAACGGAATTTCTTTCAGAATAACATTTTGCTTCTAAAGCACAATCAATCCGAAGTGAATGATTTGCCTTTCCCCCTGGACTAATCACATAATATCCCAATGCATCTCTCCCGCCATCTCTCCATGGCCTAGTTAAATCAAAATCCTGAAATTTATCATCTGTTTTCTCAAGAATAGACTTTGCACATAATTCAAAGCCTTGTGGAAAATCCGCGTAATATGCACGTATTTTATCAAGACAGACTTTTCCTTCATTATCTGTCTGTAATTGATCATATGCTGTTGGTATCTTTGGTAACTTCTTTGCTATAAGAGGTATTATTCCATTTCTTCCCTTACTAATAAACCTTCTCCAGGCTTTAGGCGCATACTGCAAACTATTATCATGATCATAAATTAATGCATTTAGCCATTCTCTGCTTATTTCTTCAGTAGTTTCTAAAACAGTAAAATATGCTTCATAATTTTGAAATCTTTCCTGATCCAATGATCTCCAAAATGCAACCAGATCATGATCAGGCGATATTTTGGGATTACCAGGAGCTGCCATTCCAAGAAACTTTACATCCCATCCACATCCTGTCTTTTTAAATATCAAAAATGGCGGAATGTTTTTTATAGAATCATCTTTACTATTCAAGCAACTAAACACAAATTCCAGTAATTGGTTGCCCTTTCTCGGCGTGTCAAGAAGAGCCTTTCCTGGACTCCTATTATCACCATAGTATCTGAAGATTCCTGTTTCTTCATCAAGGTAGTCTGGCCATGCAAGTTCTTCCATAGACGTGTATAACACAACATATGCAGGGAGTCCTGTTCCGTCTTTTCTAAGTACTTTTCGAAATCCACCTGAATTACTGCATCCAGGAAGAAGCTTTGAAAGAACTTCAGAAGCTTTCCCACTTATTTTTCCACCTTTATAAACAGTATCAACAACTAATTCTGAATCTTGTAAGTTCTCAAATGCGACTTCTTTCATATACACCTCAAGTTCATTTAGCTTACTACATTTTCATTTTTTTCACATATTCATAAAGACGTTTAATTCTCTTATCGCCCTCATTTCCACCCACATTTAAAGCCACATTTGAAAAACCTGAATATGTGCTGAATCCTAAAAGATAAATAGCCAATGCCATCGCAAGATTTTTATCCTGCTCTCCCGTTAATCCTGCTATTCCCTGGAGTTCTGACAAAACCGTATCATGAGGCACCTTTACATTATCTCCACCCTCAGTAATCACCTTTTCAATTACCTTTGGTAAAGCAATGCAAATTTTATAAAAAGCATCTTCCTGTCCCGTTACTAAGGCATAAAACTGATCTAAACTAACTCGCCGTATTCTTCTATGAGATACATTTTCACCGTCAACTGTTGTCGTCCACTTAATATTTTGCGACTGTTTTGCAATAGCCTCTACGAGGAAGCATGCACAATCATCATCTTTTAACAGCTGATTTTGCATCTTAATATATGTTTTTGCAGAAGCGGATGAATTCATAGTATTATGTTTGTTTTTCATTTCTACATAAACTCTACTTACTTTATCTCCATCCGGTAAAAGAATCCCAGCTTCCTTTTGAAGGATAACATCCCAGCCACCTTCTTTTCCATTGTCCGGAACATGGCAGTCCGCAATATACTGGAAAATACGTTGATGAAAATATCCTATATCATTATTATTTGATTTATCCCGTTGTCTAAATATTTCATTGCTTACAATCTCTTCCCAGCTTGCTTGGTACACCGTTTTATCAAAAATCATTTTTATTGGATCTATAATATTCCTATTAAATCTCACAATATCAAATGATTCCAATTTTTCTCCATATTTATCAATAGTAGCTTTAACATGATAAATAAAATCTTTTTCTGAAATAAATGATAATTCCCAAGACATTATGATTCGCCCTTCTTTAATGTTCTATATATTTCTTTAGCAACTTCATATGCAAGATTCACAGGTACAGCATTCCCAACCTGCTTATATTGTGACATTACACTTCCACAGAACTCCCAATCATCTGGAAAGCTTTGACATCTTGCATTCTCACGAACGTTAAATGGTCTTGCCTCTAACGGATGACATCTTTCTGTCTGCTTCTGAGAAGGAGATGTAAGTACTGTCAATGATGGTTCATCAAGGCTTAGCCTTCTTAATATTCCTGTTCTTCCACCTTCCATTTCCCAGCAGCTTTTCATATACTCTTTTGCTAATTCTGGATCAATATCTCTCCAATATCCTCCTGGTGGAACCAACTCGAATAATTTCCGCTTGTTCTCACCATACGATACCCCTACACTTTTCGGTACATTTTGTAAAACGTCCCTAAGTACTGGTTTGTATTCATATGGTTTCGGGAATTCAAATTTTAATTTTTCTTTCAAATTCTTTCTGATTCCTATCGTAATAAGACGTTCCCTTTTTTGTGCAACCCCATAATCCCATGCATTAAGAACCTGTTTTTGAATATCATAACCTGCTGCTTCAAAAATATTCAGCATTGTTTTATAAGTTTTACCACCATCATGTGTAAGTAGTCCGCGAACATTTTCAAACAAAAACATTTTTGGTTGAAGTTTTTCAAGGAAAATAGCATAATGGTAAAAGAGAGTTCCTCTTGCATCTTCAAGACCGAGTCTCTTACCGGCATACGAAAATGCTTGGCAAGGCGCACCTCCTGAGAGAAGATCTAGCTCACCTTTTTTTATTCCAAAATATTCTTCCAGATCCAACTTCGATATATCTGCTATGTCTTCGCAGATAACTCGCCAATTAGGTCTATTTTTCTGAAGAGTATCACATGCATCTCTATTAAATTCAATTAAACCCAAAGTATTAAATCCCGCTTTTTCGATGCCCAATGCCAATCCACCTGCGCCTGCAAAAAGTTCTATAGTATTAAACATTATCTAATCCCTCTTTTACTTAATCTCAACAATATATTGTTATTACTTCTCACATATTTTCTTCATTTCCCTTATATACTTATCCGAAGCCTTTTTTATTTTTTTCAAAATCTTTCTTTCATACTCATCTATTATCCCATCGTCCTTTTTAGCTGCACCTCGAAGCAGTTTATTAAAGTTTTCCACTTCCAAAATCTGGTTTTTTATGTGAAGATGCATATATGAGTTCTTTTCTTTTATCATCATTATGATCCTTTTGTTCTCAAATGCTTTTGTACGTTACCGGCTTTAGATTTCAGATTTTTTATGAAATCATCAATTCACTTTTTCTATTTTGACATCTAATAATGGTCGTTCACCTTGACTCCCCTTATATTTCACCATTTTTATACCAAGGTTAATATATAACTGCAATTGTGGATCTCTTAAGGTTCCGGAGCAGCTTAGTTTTTCGAGGATATTCGATCTAAAACCATAATTATCATCAGTAAGTATATGAGCCTTTTCGATAATCTTAGACGGCATTGTCATAAGAAAGCTACGCTGATGTTGAGGAATCTCAACATCTCTGATCATGTAAAAACATGATTCACCGAAACTTGCTATTCCTTTGTCGCCTTCGAACGAAAGTGCTTTTGATATTTTAGAATGGCATAGTAAAAAGCCACTGTTATAATCGCTCTGTATTGGGATATATAGAGTAGCCATATCATTTTCAAACTTTTTCCTTGAACTTTCTGATGCTAACTCTTTCGGTAAATTTTGAAATACAGCAACAGCCCTATAATACATATCGTACACACCTCACTTTCAGTATTCGTGTTCAATCATCTAATAAAAATCTCTGTTTTTCCATAAGCAAACCATCCACTGATAAAAACATCCATTTTTCAATCAGAGAACCGTCCCTCTGATCGATTTAATTGCAGATAGTTTGATGATGCATAATATATAAAGTATTCCGGCATCCTGTTCTCTCCTTTCCCGATAATTTACCTTATCTCTTTATTATACTATTTCATGTCGTCTTTATCAATACTTATGGAAAAATCTATTACACCGTTTCCCATGTCTGCTCGTTAGGATCTGCAAGGATAAATTTCTGATTCCCTATAGGCGTTTTTCCATCACTGTATGTCGAGAACAGATCAGCTATAAGTATCTTTGAATCTTTAAGCTCCGGCTTTTTTACCGGAGTATGACCGCATATCTGGAGATATTCTTTAGAAAACGTGGTGTAATACATAGAATCCGGCCTTGCCCATAACGGAGAATCATCCTTCCACAATTCATTTGACCCCATGAAATTGATTGCACTTATAATATCATCCACATCATCAATCTGCTCTTCATGGAAATATCTGTTAACAAATCTCTCAGTTATTCCGGCATGTGAAAAAACAGTTTGCCCAATCCTGTGAACAAAAGCCATACGCTGCCCTAATTTTTTCCTCATCTCCATAATCCAGCCCATAACAACAGTTTCCGCATAATAAGAATAACCGGTTTCCAATTTTTTCCATATATAACTGATATCATGGTTTCCATAGCAGAAAAGAGCTTCCTGATATTTCTCTGTAAACTCCATTACCATACGGTAGGTTTCATTATATAGCCCAATGTCGCCCTGTTTATCCCAATCATCAGCTATATCTCCTAAGAAAACTGCCTTCTTAAGACTCTCGGCTTTCATTATGTCGTCAGCTTTTTCTATTATCCATGGTTTTAAATGTATGTCCGGTATTACCAAGACACGTTCTTTATCGTCAGTTTTCAAATCGGATACGCTCCTTCCTTTATCCGTATACCCATTCAGAGCTGTCATTTTCTACATATTTTTCATATGGAATGTTTTTCATTATCTTTCATTAACTGCTGTAAAATGGCTTAAGGTCATTCAGGCACAGTGCTATCAACCTGCCTCCAAAAATTCTGCCTATAAAACATCCCCCATCTATATTTATAGAATAATCTCGGAATATTGGTTTAGCTACCTTATCCTTGTACTTTTCTATTGAAAGTATAGGAGTATGCCCATGGATTAGCATTTCGTCTTCTTCCATGGGATGATAGTCTTCTTTATCTAGATTATCTTTAAGATCAACATCTCTGTACCACAATATGTCATCGTCAGATATCAGTTGTTTCACCGTTCCATCCGGCTGAATCTCGCCCTCAAACCAGGCATGTGCAATAACAAATTTCCTTCCATCCGGTAATATAACTCTAACATACAATGGAAGTTCTTTCATCCAGTCCACATATTTCTCAGCTGATCCGACAGTATTATACCCCGCCACATTCATATAATCGCAGAAATCATAATTGCATTGTAGTTTCGATACCGGAAGATTCCTATAATCCACCGGCGGACTTCCGGCCTTCTCTCTAAACTTGTTCTTATAAGCAACCTCATCTATCAAGTCCCGGTAATCATCTATAATATTCTGCTCATGATTACCCCTGATCATAATGTATTTTTCACCCTTATTTACATTAGCCATAGCCCAGTCAAGCATCCTTACACTTTCCGGCCCACGATCGATGATATCTCCTATAAGAATTACAATATCATTCTCCCCTATCAGTGGTGATTTTATAATCCCTAAAAACTGCTGGAAGCATCCATGAACATCACCAATTACCCAGACTTTCTGGTTAGCATTACTCCGTAAAACATTATTCTTTATCTCATATGACACAAAAATCAACTCCTGCCTTTATAATATGGCAAAAGGCATATCAATTTCTAGATATGCCTTTTTTACATCCAGAAGCATTATTAGCATAAAATCATTTAAACAATTGCTAACAAAATAACATACTATAAGTATCCTGAAAATATTTATTTTTTGGATTTTGAACTTCTTCCCTTGTAAAAAGGACAACCTCTAAATGTTATGCCATTAACCTTTTTACCGTTTACACATCTGTCCCAATCTACACCATCCATGGTATATTTCTTATAGGAAGAATTTGCTATTCCAGGATTTTCAGAGCTGGAACAGTATGCTTTACTGGCTGTAAAAAAACCTCCCGGATCAATAGAACAATATGGACATGCTGCCATAACACTACCTCCTTTATTTTTTCTAATCTTTAATTATTGTAAAGACTTAAAAAATTCTCTAAGTCCCATCAAAACAAATCCAAGTTTATTTTCTGCAATTTTATCAGAATCAGCTTTATGCCATTTCTGAGGATGAACCTTTAGAAATCCATCATTATCAAGTAAATCTTCAACTGCTATACCGGCTCCATAAATATCATCATACGGACTTGCTTCTATAAGAACTGCATCTCCGGTCTGCATTAGTTTTTCCATAAGTTCCTTATCCGATTGAAACTTGGCCATATTTCCATGGAAAAGGACTTCTCTTGCGACTTTTCCCCATGCTTCCCCATCAAAATTCTTAACCAATCGACCGAAAGCTTTTATTTTTTTAGGGTCAGATTCCTTCATGATATTATCGTAGTTTTCATAGTCTTGGAATAACAATGCCTTCTCTGACATCATGTACTGTTCAGCATTTTGGTATTCTCTACCATTTATGACAAACGAAACATTTGTATACCATTGTGAAAAATAGCAATTCTCATACTCTTTTCCGGCCTGCCAAAAAGCAACGCAGGATATTTTTTCTCCGGCATCTACCTTCTCAGACAACCATTTAAGATTATACATTTCATAGTATTTTTTCTCAAATTCATATGTAAGAGCCATATATTCTCCCTTCTTTAAAACTGATTAAGCTTTCCATAACCTAACAGTCTTCATATTTTTTTCTTTTATATCCTCTGAAAGATTTTTGTAAGGGATTAAATTCTTATGTATCCGTTCCTCTCTGTTTTTTTCGCCTACATCAACCTTTCCCTGTTCCCAATGATTCAGGAAATAATATCTGCACCATCGAATATGTTCAAGTTCAGCCATTTCCTCTTCGCTTCTAACATTAAGCAGTTGCCATCCTATTTCAGCATAATCTACAGCATTCAGGTTTGCTCCTTTATCAAAGCCGCACATTTTTCTCCATTCATTATCTTTGCTTTCTTTTGCAAAACTGCCCAAATAATTATAATGAAGTGTCTTGGCTTCTTCTAACAGACCATTGTTAAACAGCATCTTTTCCGAAATAATCTGCTTGTTTATTCCATTATTGCCTGTATAGTGATGTCCAAAACCAAAAAGTCTTTCAAATTCATATTTATCTGTATTTTCCGAGTCTTTTAGCAAAGTATCTTCAATATTGACTCCTGAAGGGGAATAGTAAAAGACCTTGCTATTGCTCGAAGTTGCATATAATATCTGCTGAATTGTTTTAGAGGAGCTTTCTGTAGTTATAACAACTGCATCTGCGCTTTTAATGACATCTGAATCAGGCCATCCATTTTGTATAATTACCTCATCCTGATTCATGGTATGAGTATAATAATCATAGTTTATCTGTAATTCCGGAGAATCTGAAATATTATATACAATATAGCTTATCTTCTGCTTACATGAATAAAGATTTGTCAATAGTCCTTTATATAATATCCGCTGGCCGAGCGTATCGAATCCTATAATCAAGATTTTATATTCTTTTTCCGGCTTATCGTAAAATTCCTCTGTAAGCCGAAGCGATTTATGCCAGAAGCAACCACTGATAATATCATATACATTGAAAATAACAGTATCTCCGGTTGAAGGAATAAGGTTAGGTTCCAAAGAATATAGGCAAAGACGGACTCCTTTCTTATCTTTTATTTCTTTAAAGATGGTCAGGGAATCTTCATCATTTTTCATCATGATTATAGACTGTTTAGCCCGTTTATAGATTTTCGACTTATTCGTCAAAACTACTTTTTTAAAATGATGGCTTTTGTTCATATCCTTATACAGCGCTTCACCGTCCGCTGTATCACTGTAAATAACAGTTTTACCGAATAAGAAATATAATTTATCTCTTACCCAACAAGCCAGCGGTTTTGTTTCTGATATAAGCACTGTTGCCAAAGAAAGCGGAGCTAAAAACCGGGCAATCTCAATCATGACATTAGCCGGTTTATCCCCCATATTCATGGCATACATCTGAAGAGTCATAAACAAGGCATCCAGAAATCCTGTTCCCGCACATAAAAACCCAACTATACCAAGAAATAAAGATATCAAAACCAGCGGGAAAGTTACGTATTTCAATTTTTCTTCAAAAGTTTTTTCCTGCTCCATTCTGATATCTCCATATATTTTTGTTCAGTTACAATTTTTCAATCAAATCTTTTACAGTTCTTCCATCTTTTGTCTTCCAGTATATAGTACCGTTTAAAGAAGTAATCCTGTTTTCCATCTGATGATTCTTCCTGTATAGATTAATAGCATCCATACCGGCCTGAGAAGATGCTGTATAATATCCTATCTTTTCACCTTTCGAATTATGATACGGTTGTTTGTTCTCATCAAGTAAAAGTAAATAACATTCTCTATCCTTGCTATCATACTCAATAATTGCATTATATGAGACTCCGTCATATACCATTTCGAATTCCATTCCGTCTTTTACAAGCCCAGCCTTATATAAATCGGTAAAGCTGACAAAACTTCTCTTCATGGTAGACTTAGGCGTCTTCCCAAACCTCTTATCATCAAGTGAAAGAAAGATTTCATCAAAAATACTTTGATAGTGTTTATAAATAACACAGCTTAATTTCTCATCAGTCCTATAATCATAGCTGCTTTTAACTTCGTCAAATATTTCATCCAGAATATCATGATGTTCATCATAGATATCATTACAAAGAGAAATATTGACCAAAGCCATCGGTGCACCATGAACAGGCTCTTTTAGATTATTAGCATATTGTTCCAAGAGATAAAGACCATCCTTTTTTACCTGAGGATGTTCGATGCATTTAGCGATAACATAATCGAATAATTCCTGATATGTTATTTGCGTATAACTGTCATCATATGGTTTCTGCTTCGAATCCGGAGTAATGAACAAACAGATTATCCTTTGCCCTTCTTTTCTCCTTTTCTTAGCGTAATCATGATAATCCTTAGTCTGGCCAACATCACTTCCGTTCATGTTTTCCCTGGCTTTAATCTTATTTTCTATTATGATTATAAGTTCATCACTCTCGCCATAAACATCTATAGATCGCTTTTTCCCGTCGTCAAGAATAAATGTTTTTTCTGTTTCAAAATGAACCGAATCCAGATCCATGTCAAAAACTTTTTTAAGCGTCAAATCGGTATTCTCATTCTTTATCATATATAATGATAATAACCTCATTAACGGATAGTGCCCTAATTGCAACCCTGAATTCGGATCTAACAGCCACTGAATAAATGAACTATGCCAGTGTTCAGTATGTGTTTGTCCTACTATGGTAAAAACATTGGTCTTCTCTTGAAAATATTTAAGTTTTTGAAAGTTACTGCTGGCTATTAAAGCTTCAGCCTGTTCAATATTCA
The DNA here is from genome assembly GCA_017542245.1 of Lachnospiraceae bacterium. Taxonomy (GTDB): domain Bacteria; phylum Bacillota; class Clostridia; order Lachnospirales; family Lachnospiraceae; genus RUG11977. The sequence continues at coordinate 217,322 of JAFXXN010000135.1, read as the reverse complement.
CGCTTTATACCTCATTTATCACCTTAATATACCTTCTAAACCTTCTTTACCACTTTTTTCGTGTACTACTTTACCTGGTTTTGCAAGTATCTTTAGTGCATCTGAATTACCTTCGCAAATTTTCAAAATTTTTTCAAGTTGCGAAATTCCCTGCTCGCGATTATAGCTTGTTCCAACATAATACAGTTCATCAAGTACCTTATGTTCTTTTTTACCCCTAAAATAACTCAATTTGTTCTGTGGTAAAATTTTTTCATCAACACTCTTCTTTAATGCAACAGAAGTTATACCCTCATTTGCTGCTATCCCGGCTACTTTTGATGGATACTTTGATGCAATCAAATCAAAAACATCATGCATCATAACCGCCAATGATTTAGCAGTATGCTTTTCATTCCATAATTCATACAAAAACTCATCTGCCTGTTCTTGAAGTTTTTCCCATTTAGCTATCAGAGTTATATTATCATTTATTGAATCTGAGAAATCCCATTTTTTATTACTTTTGGTATCAAACCATCCAATAAATGTATATCCTTCTTTATTTACATGATTTATAGCATCAACTTTATTTCCTTTTATTATTTCAATTTCTTTTTCTTCATTATCAAATTTAAACTTTATAATAACTTTCTCTTCTTTAATATCAGATTTTTCAAATACTTCATCCCCAATACCATTTCGTATTGTTTTTTCTAGCGCGTCATAAAATCTTTCATTTTTTTCATAATAATTATTAGAATTAACTTTTAACTTACCATATAATTCATTAAATATACGATTACAATCGCGCCATGTTAATTCATTCTTTTTACCTAATCTACTTGTTATAACAATTGTTTTAAGTTTTACAAGTTCATTAAAATCTTCATCAAAAACTTCCTTTTCAAGTCTTGCATTAGGATTCCCACCTTCTTTTCCTAATCCCGTATCTTTTTCAAGTTCATCATCATCAAAATCTGTAAGTTCCTCTAAATTAACAGGAACAACAGGTATACCATACCCCGTCCCACTAGGATGAGTTTTGTTTATCGTTACCAAAGTAGATTGACTATGCATTAGTTCCATTAGTGTGGCATAACTTACGGTATATTTTTTACTTATAAATGCAATAACACCTTTACAATGTTGACTCTCCATATTCTTTTGAAATTGTTCTACCCAAATAGCGTTATGGTCATCAAAACTTGCATCAAAATATACTTTTAGTCCCCTTTCTTTTACAAGATGATAAACAATAGTGCTTAGAACTATTTTGTCATCATCACTTTTATAGCTAATAAAAACGTAGGGTTTTTTATCTTCCTTACCAGTCACTTTATCGGCAAGATACAGATAATTAGGATCTGTCCTATGCTTAATATCTTCAGAATGTCCCATTTTTTTCCTCCTCTTATTTATCCAATCAATTCATAATTTCTCATTTTCTTATTATACTTAAAAATCAAATCATTTCTCCAATTCCTTTTTTTATACTGCTATCATCTGTACCACTAACAATCCTCAAATTATTTTTCAGAACTTCTCTTGGCATACTCTCAGAACCGCCACATAACAGATTGATTACTGTAGAAATACTGTTGGATTCATAATCTTTAACAAATACTCCATTTTGGATAATCCCTTGCTCTTCCAAATCTCTCTTAAGTTTGTAAGCTCCCGGAACTGAAGTCATAAATCCCGGAGATTCTTTTCCAACCTTACTTCCAGCTAAAACCTTACATTTTTTGGTAGGACAATTTCTTTCATCTTTTCCTGCTTCTATCAATGCATCTGACCCGCTCTTTGTATATTTCCAAATAAATAATCCATTATTATTTATGGTAGGGGTAACTTCTACAGGGTCCTCAGCTTTAAACGTAGACTCCTTTGGTAATTTTGTTTCGGGAGAGATATTAGCTTTTGCTGGTAATTCATCTGAAGCATTTTCTATAACAAATAGCTTATTGCCCCTAACTTCATCTGGCATACTAACTGAACCACCATACATTAAAACTATTATTTTAGAGATTGTATCTGGATGATAATCCTGAACAAATTCATCATTTATAATAATTCCAGCATCCTCTAATTTCCTTTTTAATCTGAAAGCAGGTAACGTCTTAAAATTCTCAGCTTCAGAAGCTACTCTGCTTCCTTTTAACACCCTGCAGGGATTAGTCGGACAACCTCTTTCATCCATTCCCGCTTCTATCAAAGCATCCGCTCCTTTACCTATATATTTCCATGTTTTTATATTTTGGTTATTTTCTGTACCAATAGATTTTTCAATGTCTTTCGACACATGTTCATAATTTATTGTCTTTGACGCACTGTTTTGATGTTCTTTAGAAGTATAATCATCATCATGTTGAATTGTAGTAGGCTTATTTTCATTTTTAGATACACTAGTGGTTTTAGATTCAGTTTTTGGTTTAGTTTTAATTTCTGAATCTAATAAACCTATCAATTTTTCATCAAATACTTCTTCACCAATAGTATCTATTATCGTTGCGTATAAATTTTCATAAAAATTCTTGTCTTCTTCATTATATCTATTTTCATTCTGACCAAATAACAAATACATTTCGTTAAAAATCTCTTGACAAGCTCTCCAGTTTAACTTATTTTTCTTATATAATCTTTTCCCTTTTTCCTTAAGATAATTTCTTTCTACCATTTCATCATAATATATATCAAATTGCTGTTTCTCCGTCTTATAACTTAAATTCTTAACTTTCTCCTTGGTTCCATCATCATGGTATTCATCATAGGTTTTATCCCCTAAACCTGTACTATACATTTTCTCCTTTTCATTTAAAGGTTTGATTGATTCAAGATTTACAGGAACAACAGGCTTACCTATATCTTCATCTTTATCTCTTTTGGGCGTCTGAGTATCTGCCTCATCAGTTTGGCTATACATTAATTCCATAATTGTTGCATAACTTGTAGTATATCTATTACTAATAAATGCCAAAACCCCATGGCATAAAGGACATTCCATATTCTGTTGTACCTGAGTAGTCCATAAAGCCCCTTTCTTTGCGAAATCCGCATCAAAATATACTCTTAATCCATATTGGTTAACCAAATTATATACTATCGTACTAAGCACAGTTGCATCATTATCACTTTTATAACTGATAAAAACATATGGGGCTTCATTTTTATTATCTTTATTAAATATATGTCTTGAAAGAGAATTATATTTCTCATCTTCGCCCTTAAGAATTTTTTCTGAATGTGCCATTTTATTTATCCTCGCTATTCTAAAATATTTTTCAAATTAATCATTTACAAAATACGTATAAAAAATGAAATGTTTATTGATGTTCCTTAATCCATTTTATCAAAAACTCTTTTTGATGTTTTTTTACCTTTTCCCCATACCATTGTGAACATAAGTAAAATCTATTTCCATCTTTTTCGATTGGAGTTGAATAATATCTTCCCTTCATGTCATCTGGAATAAGATTTGCATTAATAAGAATCGGAAAACTTGATTGAAATGTATCCAGGCTATATTTTTTATCCTGCAAGTTTTTAACATCAGTACCGGTAACTTTATCTGATTCGATCAATTCTCTTAATATTGTATTTGCTATTTCACCTATTTTGTTATCTTCCCATTTTGCAATATTCTCTTCTTTATGAACTTTTTCTTCGGATAACTGTTGTATTTTAACATCATTGTTTATGGTGTGGGGCTCGCTGCTTTCTACATCCCTCTTTTCAATCCAATCTAGAAGGTAGGTTTTTGTTCTTTCAGTCCACTCATGACATAACATATAATCCACACCTTTTATATGATATTTTTCTTTATAGTAATGAGCTTTATCATTACTATCTAAAGGAGCGATTGCACAATAACTCCAATGGAATTCCTCTTTATTATATTCTTTTTGTTGCAGTTTTTTGATTTCATCGTCTGAAACCCTGTCAGACTGAAGCAAAGGAATAAATAATTCTTTTGCAACAGAAGCAGCAGATTTGTTTTTATATTTATCTCTTAGTGATCCTTTTGATACTTTCTCAGGCTTTAATTCAGTAGTAATCTTTTCAACATTTTCAGGTTTATTAGTCTTGTCAATCGAAATAGTATTTACTATATTTTCTTCTTGCTTAATCTGGATATTATTTACGTTGCCTGACACGTTGCTTTCAGGAGAAATACCATTATTTTTTAATTCATCTTCCATCTCCTCAACAAGACTCAAAATATCATTTCCTGCGTCACTAATAAGTCTAATGGCTTTACATTCTTTACTAACTATTTTACATATGCTCGAACAAAAATAAAAATCATCACCACCAAGATTTAGTAGTTTTTTAAAATATTCTACCGCAGACATATCTTCAGTTTTCCATATATCTATTGTAGCAATTTTCTTTATATGGTCTAACATTTTTAATGATTCAAGTTCTTCTGCAATCGTTGCCTTTTTCATAGAACTTTCACTTCTGAAATAAAATGCAAATCTGCAATTTTTATTCCGCATTGCGTCTATTGCAGGTTTTCTCCATTCATTTTCATCCACCGGCATATTAGCGGTATCTATCCACAAATTGTAACCCTTTATCATCAATTTTTTGAATACATTCATAACTATCTGTGAATCATGTTCATCATGTGAATAACTTATAAATGCAAACGGTTTGTTCATGTTACACTTCATGTTCTTTATTTCGTTTTTCTTTAGATATTCCAAGCCTGTTAATTCTTTAGCCATATTGTGCTCCTCAATTTTTTCAAATACCCTACTTTTGTTTAAAAGATATGTTTAATCTAGAAATTTAAATAATAAGTGAATAATTCTAATATAAGAAAAATCATATCATATCCAGTTTAATGCAATCTGTTTTTACCGATGTTTCGCTTTGTGGATAAAACTCAGAAATATTAGCAATCTGCTTTTCTTTATCAATCAACACTTTGATTTTATATTTATTTTCTAATTCACCGTCGAAATCAATTATCTCTGTATTGCCATCAAATTTTTTTAATGCATGGTATAGCGTCAATTCTATCTTTTTATCATCTTCTATAATCATATCAGGATAAAAAACATAAACAGAATCACCATGTGGAGAACATGAAATATTCATATTTCCTATTTGCCATATACTAGGTACATAATACTCTGCTGCTTCCTCATATGAGCAAGGCAGAACATATGAACCTATTTGTAACCCAACAATATTACTATATCCTCCAAAAGCACCGCCATCTACTTTTTCCCAAATGAATTTTACAAGTGTTTTTCCATCGTATTCGACATCTATAAAATTTTCAAAATCCAATACAGAATATTTTCCTGTTTCTTTCATCATAATTATCCTCCCATAATCTTAAATATTTGTACAATTACATGTGTTCTTCAATCCATTTTATTAAATACGGCCGGTCATTATTGCTCTGTGTTTCGAACCATTGAGAACATATTTTATATTTAGTCCCCCGGACTTCTACCGGATCGACATAATATCTGGTTTTATCGAATTCAGAGTCTTCTTTTACAAGAACCGGGAAGTTGATTCTGAATGTTTCTCTGCTATATCCTTCATCCTGTAGTCTAAAAAGTTCCTCATCAGATACTTTACCTTCAGATAGGATTCTTCTTAGTACTGTCTGTACTATTCTTCCGATTTTAATCTCGGAATACACATCTGTTTTTTCTATCTGAGTTATCTTTTTATTATCATGGGGTTCTGATTTACCGGTCAAAGATTCTGATTCAGTTCCGTCTCTTACTCTGGAAAACATCTGTAACAGCCTATATGACCTCATAAATAATTCCGTGGTATCAGCCACTTCGTCATACATTACTATCAATGCACCAAGTATATCTTTATCAAAGTCCTCATTAGCTATCAGTTTAGCAACAAACCCATAGCCCAGTTTGGTAAACAGTACATTTAATTCACCGACTCGTTCACTTAATTCTTTATAAATAGCAGGTGTTATCTTAGGTGATGCGAAAATCAATTCTGCATTTTTAGTCGACATATATGCCATTAAGCACATGGCAGTACGGACATATTTTTCCAGAATCTTTGCCACGGTAACAGGTCTTGAACCGTAATTCAATCCGCTTTCATGAAATGCTACATCCACGGCTATAATGTTGGTTTCTTTTGTGCCCTCAACATATTCAATGCCTATGGCATCACATTCTCCCTGTTGCATAATCTGGGCTATAGATGAATTTTTCTTAAACACCTCATAACTGCTAAACCTTTTATCGGTTGCTTCTTTTAACCTTTCGACTTCTTCCATATTGCAGGGATTCCACTTTGGAGATGTCTTCCAGTTATTTTGAACTATCGTGCATCCTTTTACGTGCCGCAGCCATGAATAAAACAGGTTTTCACCCATTTCTATCTTCATATTTGTTTACCTTCCACACGTGTTATTCTTCTGTTATCTCATATAGTTTTTCCAATACTTTAACCATAGCCAAAGTATCAAGCCTGCAATATGCCAACAGTTGTTTTCTTATAATCTCAATCTCTTCCTTAGTATGTTCCGTCAGCGCGGCATAAGTAGCCATTGCCTCGCTTCCATTATGCACGCCTTCTAAAGCATGGTAATCCAGCTCGGGTTCATTAGGGCACAGGGCAGGAAGTACGTATTTGATCGAATAGCTCCCCTGAAATTCTTTCCTGTAATAATGCTGTTTTTGGAACGGTACCATCAAGTCATGCATATTGTCATGAATTTTCATAAGATGTGCTGACAGATCCGGGAACTGTAATGCCAGGTTCTTGATAACCGTTTTTTCAAACGACATATTATATGCAAGCGTACAGACATTATCCGGTATATCATTGCATAATCTCTCTGCCAGTTTCCTTCTCGGATCTTCACCCTCTTTTGCCAGAAACTCATAATGCTCTTCGGGTGAATTCTTATATCTTTGAACATGCAGTGAATACTGAAAAGGTATCTGCATGTACGGTCTTACGCCGTCAAACTCCGGAATCGCCTGCTGGAAAGTCTCAAAATCAAGATGATATAAAGGATAAGTCAATGTATTTAGAAATTCGCTTATTGCTTTCTTGTTTATGGTAGGCGGTTCATTATTATATACTGCATTTACCTGAGCATATTGCTTGTCTGTCATTTTAGGATGCTTTTTAATGATATCCTCAAATGTAACTATCCCTTCGTGATAATACTTGTATTTAGTTGCCGCCTTAAGTAAATGCACCGAGAAGATAGACGGTTCCGGTACGAATCTGTGGCAATAAGCCTTATACATACACTCATAAGGTTTATCACAATATAAATCTATCCTTATATCCGGTTCTGCTTTGGTATTGATTACCTTTCGAATACCTTCTATCTTTTCTTCTATCGCATCCTGTCTCTTTAACGCCTCATCGGTTCCGTCTACCAGAGTAAACAACTGTTTTAAATCAAGCTCGCCTTTACGAACATATTCATTATTTATATGCATTATAAAGACTTTATCCACAGTATATCCGAGTTCTGTAAGAACATAATACTGAAAGCTGATATCTTCAAAATGTATATCTTTGGGTTCTGTTGAACTTTTTACTTCAACTATCTGAAGCTTGCCGCCTTCTATGTGTAACAGATCTACACTGCAAAAACAGTCCTTATACAAAAATGAAGCCTCCGCTATGGTCTCAGCTCCATCTTTTAAAAGCTTTTCCGTTTCGTGGCACATAACGTTCAAGTCATCATTATGTTCAACACATTTATAGTCTCCAAAGTAACCCCTGGCAATTTCTCCGACTTTTTGCCCTGTTTCCAGCAGGTCTTCCGAAAGGGAAGAGCCTGCTGCTTCCGGCATGTATTTATCCATCCATATTATTTTAGGGCACTGTACAAATCTGCAATATTTGGATTTGCTTATATAGTACATCATTGAACCTCTTTATAACGATACAATCTTAAACCGTCAAATTTACCTATCTGCTGTATCATAGTATTCCAAGGTTTCGTATCTTTATCTTTATCTGCTTCCGGTAAAGTTTCATAATGGTTCTGAATATTCTTTTCAGTTAATTCTTCATCCATCATGCACCTGTGAATTCTCAGGCATTCGCGGGCTTTACGATCTTCTTCTTTGGTATAATTTCCATTTGCATCTTTTTTTACATAGCTATCACCAAAAATCCATCCTGAAGCTTTGTGCTCTCTAACCCATCTGCCATGTTCAATAGGTCCTATTATACTAAGATCTTTTTTGCTGAATTTTTCAATAAGTGGAAGATTAACTGATTTATCAGTATAGAAACATCCGATAGTATCAAGTGTACCTGAAAAATTCTTTGCCTGATTAATATTAGAAATCTTATACTCTAATGAAAGCGAATTGAAATCGTCTTCTATTTGATCAATACTTGCTTTTTCTTTTGCAAAACGCGCATTCAAAGCAACTGCAAAGTTGTACAAATGGATATAATTTGTATCAGATAAGAACATCTGCTTCTTAGTGTTATCATTAGGCTGGGTTATAGGAGGAAGGACTTTCAGCTCAAATCCTTCTATGTTGCAAACAACAATCTTTTCAATATCTGCCTGGAAATCACTGATTTTTCTCTTTTCTTTCTCGTTTTCTTTCTCATTTTCTTTTTCTGATCTATCATCTATTATATAATCAGAATAAGACTTTAGCTTCGGAAGTTTCTCAGCTTTTTCCTCAATAGCCTTTTCCCTTCTTGCCAAATATTCATCTATCTTACCTCTTTCATCTTCATCAAAGATGTATTGAGCTTCAATAGTGGTTGTATCAAACATAAACTGGCATTCCATAGGATGTACCTGTGTTCTGGTATTACGTCCATACGCCGTTCTATCCCAGCACTGTAATTCATCGCAAAGCATCAGCATATAAGCCAACGGATGAATTTCCATCTTAAATGCAACATTTATATCCTTGTCCTTATAAAATGATATCGAGAATTTATAGAGACTGTTGTGCATTAAAATAGCAGTAAGAGCATCAAAATGAGTCTTTCTCATTCCCTGAACATTTGTCTTATCTGACTCATTTATACCTATAGTTTCCCATAATTCTCTAAATAATGTATTTGCACTGAAATATGCATGATCCATAAAATGGGTAAATAAGTCAGGACGTTCCGGTTTAGATGAAAGCACCTGTGTCATGCTGTCTTTAGAGAAATGATATTTCTTACCCATCTTCTGATACAGAACATAAGCAAACAGATCATCGGTAGTCTCAAAATTTTTGCCAAAAAGCTTGTCTAAAGATTTCTTTTTCTCATCATCTAGCCCTGTGTATTTCTTAATATCATGATAAGCCATGAAAGGACGATTACCTCTATCGGTTTTTCTGTCCTTTGAATCTTTATCGTCATCATCTCTATCTTCTTCGAAATATCCATATAATTCTTCAAATGGTAACTCAAATGGATATCCTATGTCATGGAACAATGAAGATAATCCCCAGAATTCAAGATAGTGATAAGCTGCTATCGCCTTTTCCGATAGTTCTGCTTCGTTGTCATTTATAACAGATGTGATGCTTTCAATTTCCTTTTTGTAATACTTTGTATAAACACTTCTGAATTTTGCATTAGTTTCAAAAATTGCTAAACCTATGGCAAATACATATACAGAGTGGGAATAATGATCCCTATGCTTCATAAGAAGCGAACTTCCATTAGCCTCAAATTCCGAAAGCATCTCTACTACATGCCGGCACTTGGAATACTTGCCCATGAACATCTCAATATAGCAAAAATAAACATCGAATGCATCCTGAGCTTTACCCGAGTCCAGAAAACGCCTTAACGCGTTTTCAAAAGTAAGCCTGTCTATATCCATCTGCATATTATAAGGAATCTGATTAGCTTTAGCTGAAGTCCCGGTATATTCATCTGTTATACCATTTTCCTGATTGCAGGTATTCAGGTCAAATCTAAGTCCCTCACACCTGTCATGAAGGAAACGGGTAGCCATACTCTTTAAGCCTTTATCAACCTTTTCTTTAGGGTACGCCTTGTCAAATGATGCGTATAACGGTCTTTTGTCTCCATCTTTTGTCATCTTTGCCAATACACTGTAAGCCATAGTTTCTTCTCCTTTATATTTATATTTGCTTTACTATAATATAAAAAACAGGTACAAAACATAACAGCCTAAGCTGTATATCTCATACCTGAACTTTACTATAAGATCCCTTGTTGCACTCCAAAAAGCCGAACACTGTCACTCTTCGGCTAAAATTTCTTGCTATCGCTAAAACAACCCAATCGGTCAGTAAAAAAGCTCCACCTGCTCTCATTGTTCTCAATACTTCTCCGTATTGTTAATTTCCTTTTCTAACCCCATATGAGTCTCTTCTAAAGGTTCTCACAAAACTCATCATTTTATTCTCTTATTATATGACAAATTTTCAGTAAAATCAATGATTTTTTCAGTTTTTCATAATGTTTTTATAATATGACCGGTGTTCTGACAACAAATGCATTTCCTTCAAAAGTTCATCCCGGGAATCCTGATTTCCAAAAAAGACACCCGGGTCTCTGATATAATCAAAACCCGGGTGTCTTCAGAAAGGAAGTATATTATGTATGTAAAAGTTATTTTTGCAAATAACTGTTTAACTATCTATTTCTTTCATAAGCTCACAGAATTCCTGTCTGTACTCATCCTCTTTTACTGAGTCAAGTTTCGAAAGTCTTGCCAGAACGTTCTCCATGGTGCTGGTTCCTGCAAATTCTGACTTTCTTATGATCATACCTGCCTGAGCTACGCCTGCTGCCCAAGAAAGATTCTCGCTCATGTTTTCGCTAAAATATGTACTGTCTACAGGGTGAGTGATTAGGCTGCTGGTCTCGCCGTCAGGCTCCTTGTATCTGATATTGACTGTCAGGTATTCACTTGCTGTACCCTCTGCATCAGCTTTTGTTGCATATTTTGATTCAACCTCGGGGATTTCCTGCGCACTGTCCTTCAATGCTATCTCATAAAGTGCTGTAACTGTATGGCCTGCGCCGATTTCTCCGCCATCCTTTTTATCATCATTAAAGTCCTCTGCCGCCATGGTTCTGTTTTCATAGCCTATAAGACGATATCCCTTAATAACTGCAGGGTTAAATTCTACCTGGATCTTGGTATCCTTTGCTACTGTAAAGAGGGTGCCGCCCATTTCGTCAACCAGTACTTTCTTTGCTTCTGTTATAGAATCAATATAATTGTAATTTCCGTTTCCATTATCTGCCAATGCTTCCATACGGCTGTCTGAAATATTTCCCCAGCCAAAGCCAAGTACTGAAAGGAATACACCGCTCTTTGCCTTCTCTTTTACCAAGCGTGTAAGTGAACCTTCATCTGTGATACCGATGTTAAGATCACCATCTGTAGCAAGGATTATACGGTTGTTTCCGCCTTCGATATAATACTTTTCTGCTATCTCGTATGCTGTCTGGATACCTACTGAGCCGTTTGTTCCACCACTTGCAAAAAGATCTTCCACGTACTCTGTGATCTCTTTTCTGTTAGCACCTGAAAGTCCTTCAAATACAATCCTGTCACCTGATGCATATGTAACAAGCGAGATACGGTCATCCTGATTCAGCTCATTTGTAAGCATCTTGAAGGATTTCTGAACGAGACCTAACCTGTCCTCACCATTCATGGAACCGGATACATCTAACAAAAATACGAGATTTGATGCTTTTCTCTGGCTCATATCGATATCTTTAGCCTTGATACCGACCATAAGTAAGTTAGTATTTTCATTCCAAGGACAGGGCGCCATCTCTGTCGTAATGGAGAAAGGATCGTTATTTGTAGGTGCCTTATAATCATAATCAAAGTAATTAATTAACTCTTCAATTCTGACTGCATCTTCCGGTATCCTCTGTCCGTTATTTATCATACGGCGAAGATTTGCATATGATGCGGTATCCACATCTGCTGCAAAAGTTGAGAAAGGTGATACGCTTACCGCCTTCCATCCGTTTTCATCGATGTGCTTATACTCCTCTGTATTCCAATCGATTTCTGCTCCCTGATTAAATCCGCCAAAATCTTCTGTTTTTACGCTCTCTGTTACTTCCAGATCAAAATATCTCAAGCCCTCATCCGATGCTACAGAGTCAGGAGCGGTTTTGTAATTGTATGTCTGTGTGGAGTTGTTATTCGCTGTTGCAGAATAATTATCACGGCTGTCATTCTTTGCGCTTGCACATCCTGCCATGCCTAATGCTAATACTAATGATAAACCTATTGCTAATATTTTCTTCTTCATAATATTTTCCTCCGTTTGGCTTTCTTCCTACTATATCATAGGAACTGTCAACTGTTGTTTTGTTCAAGTATTGTTTCATTTCGGATCCGTACGTTTTTATCTTCTTGTTTGATGATTAGACGATGGGATAATGAGGGTGGTTCCAAAAAATATTATGAATAAAAAATTAAAAGGGACGATGTTGGGTTTGACTTATAATTTAGCCAATCACAACACCGTCCTTCATCACCTTTTTTCTGATATTTAACCCGAAATATGCCCCAGCTCTGTATATATCATCCCATTCTTACCCTGAGTGGACTGTAAGAGCGAAACCATATCCGCATCCGTTGTTGTTAATCCGGAATCTTTAAGCAGATTATCCGGCAGGCTATCCTTTAAGACTGCCTTACGGACAAGCGTGATATGCGGGTTAAAGTTTTTCCTATCAAACGGGATACCTTTTTCTGCCAGTGCCCTTCTCAATCTCCTCACATAGCTTTCCAGTCCCGGATTACGTGCTACAGAAACAAGGACCATTTCTCTATGTACATACACATCCGAAAAGCAAAGCGATATGTGTCGAAAAGGCAATGTCTCCAGAACATCAAGCACATCGTCCGGATTCCCATACTCCCCTATGAATGTAAGTGTCATATGAAGGTTCTGAGGCTTTGTGTAATTTCCTTCCACATCATTATCCCTTAACAGCGATTGTAGCTTGCAAATGGCTTCCACTGTATTTGCATCAAAGTACAAAGCAACAAATAATCTCATATTTTTCCCCACTTTTACCAATAGCAGAAATCTATATAACTTATTTCTTCTTAGCAAACGGCTTAATATCTTTAATATAACTCCGAACTACCGAACCACAGTTCAAACATATAGTATGATACAGTACCGAACCATGAAATCCATCATCAAGCGGGGATACAAATCTCGCTTTTGCCTCTGTAAAATCCTTTGCCCTACAAAAAGGACATTCCTTAATTTCCTCAATCTGTTCCATGAATAACCTCCTTTATCTGTTCCATCAGTTCACGGTCAGAGTATACATACTCCCCAGGAAAGAATTCCTTTAAAAGATTCTTTCTCTATTTCTTCTTTTTCACAGAATATCCGAATTTCCCCAGCTTCTTTCCTAATGCGAAATATTCTCCGTGGGAATATGCCATAAGCTTCGTGGCGGAAAGATCAAATCTTCCGTTTTCGTCCATATACGCTTCATCTACAGTTACGCCTGTTACTTCGGCGAGGAACATGTCATGTGAACCAAGCCGCAGTATATCTTTAACCTTACAGTATATGTTTACCGGGCTTTCGCTTATGGCCGGTGTTTCCATAAAGTCTGACTTAAACGGAGTCAGTTTCACCTCTTTAAATTTGTCATAATCCTTGCCGGAGCGGACACCGCACCAGTCACAGGCTCTTGTTAAGTCTTCTGTTACAAGGTTTACTACAAACTCCCCGCTTTTTTCTATAATGTCGTGTGAGTATCTTTCCGGTCTTACAGAAACGGAAAGCATAACGGGGTCAGAACATACCGTTCCTGCCCATGCAAGTGTTATTATATTCGGTTTTGAATCTTTTTCTTTTGATTTACATGTAACCATGACTGCCGGCACAGGGTAAAGCATATTTCCGGGCTTCCAATTTTGTTTTTTCAAGTTTTTTCCTGCCTTCTGAATGTTTTTATTGTAGAACATAATTTTATACTTTTTTAACGTGATTGTTTACACCTTATCCGGCTGCTTCGCAGCCACCTTCCCCTTTAAGGGGAAGGCTTACATAATTAATACGTGGTCAGTTCCGTATTATTATAATAATACTTAAGTATCTCATCATATTTGTAGCCTTTTAGTGCCATTCCGTATGCGCCGGACTGGCTCATGCCTATACCGTGTCCTGAGCCCATTCCTAAGAACCAGATTTCATTTTCATTTGGGTAAGATACAGGGAAATTTGTCATGTTTCCGTTTGAGATTATTACAAGCTGGTCTGCTGTATCTTTTATCTGACTTATCTGTCCTGTCCCGGAAATAACATATAGTCCTGAAGTAGATACTTCATTTTCTGCGGCTATATCTCCCTCTAAATTATCTCCCTTTACCACGATATCGAAGTCTTCGCTTTTTTGTGTGATTATTTTAAATTTTGTGCTCCGCATATCGTACATCGATTTTATCACGGAGCCTTTTACCGAAATACTTCCGCCTTTGTATTTTATCTTTACGGAACTTACTCTTCCCGAATCCGATAATATTTCAGGATAGATACCGGTAATAGTTCCAACACTGTAGCCTTTGGCTTTTAGTTTTGATTCAAGTTCGGAATATGTAGTTTTTATAGTCCATGGAGCCTTTTCCGGATTTGTTTCATATTCGTCAAATACGCCTATAAAGCTTGAACTGTTTCCGCCCCATATATCTGTGGAAAATTCCGTGGCTCCGCCGCTGGTTGAAAAGAAATATGCCGGCAGGACTTTTCCGTTTGATTTAAGAATCTGTTTTAAAGTTGCTTTTACGGCATATCGTGATATTTCTGTTTCTTTGCCTGTTCCCGCATACACCTGTGATTCATCTGTATCGACTATCACATAACCTTTTTTCAGATATGAATCAGCATTAAATCCGGTATTTGCCAGGCAATAGCTTCTGGCTGCAACAGCCTGTACTTTTTGTGCCTCACTGTGCCAGGTGGTGTTCATTTCACAGGATACAACTGACAGTAGGTAGCTTTCAATATTCACTATGTTTATGGCTGAAAGAGACCCGTTTCCATATCTTCCCACTTCTATCCGTCCCCTGTAATTTCTGCTTCCGAGCGAGATTGTTTTATCCTTCCCACATGATGCAAACTGAGGATATCCGCCGGATATGCTTCCGTCTATAAGCAATGCCTGCTGACCGAAAGTAAGCCTTATAAGCTCGGTTGTTGAAATCTTATTATACTTTGATTTGTCTGAAACATTTCTTACATAAGCGAACCAGTTGTTTCTTCCGCCGTAACAGACCAGACCATCTGCTTTCGAATCTGAATCAATAATGCTTTCAAGTGCAGCCAACGCTTTTGAATATGTTGGATATAGAACAGTATCCGAATAGTATTCTCTTGTCTCAGGCTCAAAGCTGAAGCCGCCCTTTGATTTTAGTTCTATATCTGCTTTAAAAGAATCGTTGATACAGAAGCCCATCTTAAGGTCTGTATTATATATGGTTATTATATTTTTCCCAAAATATAATGCCTTAAGTCCCACGCGTATATCAGTGGCTGCTTCTGCTTTTACGCTATAGAAAAAGGCGCAGAAAAGTAAGGTAAGCATTATCGTTACCAAAGGATTATATATCTTTCTCCTGTTTGCATATTTCATTGCCTTTTTATGCCTCATATTTAAAATTTAAAAAGTTTTGCTGTCTGTATTATCCCAGATCGTCGGTTAAGAACATCGCATCTCCGAATGAGAAAAATCTGTA
Source organism: Lachnospiraceae bacterium (assembly GCA_017542245.1). Classification (GTDB taxonomy): domain Bacteria; phylum Bacillota; class Clostridia; order Lachnospirales; family Lachnospiraceae; genus RUG11977. Next base: position 201,631 of record JAFXXN010000135.1, on the reverse strand, counting down.
TCTTTCCTTCACAGCCTCTTCATAAGCTGCAAGTACATGCTCTCTTCCGGCGAGTGCACTTACAAGCATGATAAGAGTTGATTCCGGAAGATGGAAATTCGTTATAAGGCAGTCGAGAACCTTAAACTTATATCCCGGATATATGAATATCTCGGTATCCGCACTGCCCGGGATAACTACTCCGTTCTCATCTGCTGCCGATTCTATAGTCCTGCAGCTTGTAGTGCCTACGCACACCACTCTTCCGCCGTTTTTCCGGCAGTTATTGATCTTGTCTGCTGCCTCTTTGTCAACTATATAGAATTCACTGTGCATATGGTGGTCAAGGATATTCTCCTCTTTTACAGGTCTAAATGTTCCCAAACCGACATGAAGGGTAACTTCCGCTATATCTATCCCGTTTTGCCTGATCTCATCCAATAATTCCGTAGTGAAATGTAGTCCTGCGGTCGGTGCTGCTACCGAACCCTCATATTTTGCATAAACTGTCTGATATCTGTTTTTATCCTTAAGTTCATGTGTTATGTATGGTGGCAGCGGCATTTCGCCCAGCCTGTCAAGTACCTCTTCGAATATTCCGTTAAAGCTAAAGTTTACTATTCTGTTGCCATCGTCTTTTACTTCTTCGACAGTGCCTTTTAGTTCCCCCGTTCCGAAGCTGACTTTGGCTCCTTCCCTCAGCTTTTTGCCGGGTTTAACGATAGTTTCCCAACGTGTCGCATCTATTCTTTTTAGCAGGAATACTTCGACTGTTGCTCCGGATTTTGGTGCTTCAAATCCTTTTTTCGGAACAATATCATCTACTATCCTTTCTCCTATGAGCCTTGCAGGTATTACCTTTGTATTGTTTAAAACCAGGCAGTCACCTTTTTTCAGATATTTAGTGATATTGCTGAAATGTTCATGTTTAAACTCTCCGGTATATTTATTTAATACAAGGAGTCTCGAGGAAGATCTGTCTTTTAAAGGATCCTGTGCGATCAGTTCTTCCGGTAATTCATAATAAAAATCTGATTTTCTTAATTCCATATCTTTTTCCATTTATACCTTTTATTTTTCTTTTACAAGATTCTGTATCCATACACCTTTCTTTACAAGTATGAACCCTATAATGCATTTGATCAGGTCTATCATCTGGATGCAGAAGAACATGGTAAGTACCGGCATACCTGTAAAACGGCTTATCAAAAATGCTGTAGGTGTACTTACGCCCCATAAAAATACGCTGTCAAATAAAAACGTGATAAAGGTTTTCCCACCCGTACGGAGCGTAAAGTATGATGCATGCATGAATGCATACAGCGGCATGCATATGGCACTTATTCTTATAAACCCGCAGGCCAGTTCTTTTACTGTTTCTTCTGAGTTATAAAGCTCCGGGAATACCGGTGCAAGCAGGAACAGTATTCCTCCAAGCACTGCACTTGATGCTACGGAAAATGCTATCAGTTTTGTATCCGTATCCCTTGCAGCTTCGAGCTCTCCGGCTCCCAAAAGCTGTCCTACCATGATGGCAACGGCACTTCCCATCGCGATGAATACAACATTAAACAGGTTATTGAATGTTGATGCGATATTTAATCCTGCCACGGCGTCAAGCCCACGTCTTGAGTAGCACTGATTAAGTATTGCCATGCCTGCTGACCAGAGAAGCTCGTTAAACATGAGCGGCATACCTTTTATTGTGATTTTCCCGACAAGATCCTTCGGTATCTTAAGACTCTTGTACAGTCCGGCGGCGAATTTCATTTTTACCGTATGTCTGTGTGTCCAGACGATAACTACTATTGCCTGTACAAATCTGGATACAACCGTTGCTATAGCCGCACCTGTTACTCCCAGTTCGGGGAAATTTAATTTACCGAATATGAGAACGTAGTTGAGACAGAGATTTACTACTACGGCTATAAGACCGGCTAACATGGGAACTCTTGTTTCACCGCACTCTCTAAGTGTGCTTGCGTAAACTTCTTCTATTGCGAACGGGATAAGTCCTATCAGCATGACTAACATATAGTCATGTCCGTACATAAGTACGTTTTCAGCTGACTGAGCAGTTTCTACTTCTTCACTTAAGTAAAGGGTCATCAGCCCATCGCCGAAGGATATAAATACCAGAATACCTACGATTACAAGCAGCAGTGATATATAAAGTTTATATCTGAAAGAATGTCTTACTCCTTCATGGTTCCCGCTTCCGAAGAATTGAGCTCCGTAAATTCCCGGTCCTGCAAGTGCACCGAAAAGTCCAAGATAAAGTACGAACAGCAGCTGATTGACTATGGCGACGCCCGACATCTTTTCGGTCCCGACCTGTCCTATCATTATGTTGTCCAGAAGGCTTACAAAGTTCGAGATACCGTTCTGGATCATTATAGGGACTGCTACTTTCAGGACTCTGCTGTAAAATTTTTTATCTCCTATAAATTTTCCTAATGTCATTTTTTTATTCCTGTGATATTATTATTAAACGCCTGAAAATATGTCCATATTTCTGAGGTTTCCGTCTTTTATATGGTCATTGACCGAATAGGCGTGTTTTTCAAGGTCGTTGCATACGGCTTCGGTCATGGAATCATTTTTCAGTTCTTTTATTATCAGGGCAGCTATATCTTCTATCATTTCAGATTTCATCTGTGCCCTGTTTTTCTCATTGTCTGAAGAAATAATGAATTCAAGGGAATCGTAAAGGTTACCGAGTCTTGATAAATCCTTTAGTGCCCTGAAGCTCCATTTATAATACGGCATATATTTTTCATTTAATAGAAAAATAACATGCATACATGCTTCCGTAAACTTATATACAGATATCTGTGCTGCGGCCGATTCTCCCCTGTCAACGCACCGCAAATAATTATACTGACCTGCCTGTGCCATGATAAGAAGGTAGCCTGCAATTTTCTTTAATCTGATATCGTTAGGATAATGGCTTATTCTATCACGGATAAGAGAAAACTCCCCATAATTATCTTTGAATATTTCACCGTTTACTGCTTCAGCAAGCGAATATTCAGGTACTGTAAGCCATTCCCCTACAGTAAGCTGTCCGAAAGGATTCCCGCATTTTGAAGTAAAGAAATCAGATGTCCTAATAACTCCGTGCCTGTTTCCGCCGACAGGACTCATTTTCTGTCTTTTTAGTCCCATAAATTCCTGCGGAAGTTTAGTGTATTCTCTCTGTAAGTTAAAGGCAGTTTTTGAATCTATTATATCTTCTTGGGGCAGAAAAATACAGAATGCGGGTTCAAAGTCATGGTCATGTGAGTATCCATCATCATAACCAAAGCACTCCGATCCGCTTCCTGCAAGTCCTATGGCAATTTTTTCTTCGATATCAGGAAATTTTTCCTTTATCATTGCTTTGCCATATAATTCATAATATTTTTTTGATATTTCCAATCCTTTTTCTTTTGATGCTTCACTTGCCATCGCCTATCCTCTTTTCAAGTTCCATGGCATACATAAAGTATCCGTAACGTTTAAACGCCGGTATGCATTTTTCGGCAGTCATTTTATATTCATAATAATCGCCTTTGCATGCAATGTCAAGATATCCGACTGCTTTATCAAGAAGTTTCAGAATTTCTTCTTCTCCTTCTTCAGGTCCCATTTGTTCTTCTGTTAGATCAGCCATATTAAGGCATGTAATGGCTTTTTCGTTTTCTTTTCCGGTATTTTGGTCAAGTACTGTCATTGCTTTTTCGAAATAGTCTTTTGCCTTTTCATATTCTTTCAAGGCTAAATGTGCCAGAGCAGTATTATTGAACAATCCGGCAAGCCTTTCATCGTTAGAGTCAAGGTTTTCTAAATAGATTTTTTCTGCCTGCTCATAAAGCTTTAAGGCTTCTAACGGTTCCTTAAAACTGTTATATACCGTGGCACAGTTTAAGTATGCGGTAGCCTTTTCTATGTTTCCGAATTTATCTGTCTGAGAAGTGAGGCGTTTCAGCTTTTCTACAGCATCAAAAGCATTTTTCCTGTCACCACGCATACGATAGAAGCCTGTCATTTCGTTTATTACGGAAAACAGGCTTCTGTCGTCACCCATATCTTTGGCTTCATTCATCCAGTATATGAGATGTCTTTCCGCTTCTTCAAAATCAGAAGCGTTCATAAGTCGGTCAAAACGATCTATAACTCTTTTGATATCTATGTTTTCTCTTGTTTGCATTTTTATTTGTGTTCTGCTTCAGTTTCGCAGTATATGCATCTGTAAATTCTTTTCTCAGGATTTGTAAGTTTGAAAATATGAGGAAGTTCCTGCTCTGTTGAAGTAATGCAGCGTGGATTCTTGCATTTGATCACGTTCATTACCTGCTTAGGCAGTTCTATGTGCTTTTTCCCGATTATCTCATTATCCTTGATTATGTTTACAGTTATATTGGGGTCGATAAAGCCTAATATGTCGAGGTCTACATCTAATACTTCATCTACCTTTATTATATCTTTTTTACCCATCTTATGGCTGGTAACGTTTTTGATCAGGGCTACCGAGCTTTCAAGTTCTCCGAGATGGAGCGCATTATACAGCTCCATTCCTTTTCCTGCCTCAATATGGTCTATTACCAGTCCGTTTGTAATTCCATCTATATTCATAAGGAACTCCTCTTTTTATTTTTCTGGTTTTTGAGTGTTATTATCCGGTCAATGTCATTTTGAAAACGCCATCAAAGTTTCTTCGGTAACAAAACGATGCTCCGCATCTTCAAATTTGTTATATCGTTTTCAAATATGGCTTGATGCTTTATTTTATATTCAGCAGTTTAAGTATTAGTGCCATCCTGATATACTTTCCGTTTCTTACCTGCTTAAAATATGCTGCTCTGGGGTCATCATCTACAGCAACCGAAATCTCATTTACCCTGGGAAGCGGATGCATAACTGTGAGGCTGTCCTTGCCGTAGGACATCTTCTCGGGCGTAAGAATATAGCTGTCTTTCAAGCGGATATAATCTTCTTCGTTAAAGAATCTCTCACGCTGTACTCTCGTCATATAGAGTATGTCAAGTTTTGGCATTGCCTCAACAAGGTCCCTGGTCTCTTCGTATTCAATTCCTTTTTTATCAAGTGTTTCCTGCTTTACATAGTTCGGAAGTTTTAATTCTTCCGGAGATATCAGGATGAATTTGATTCCTTCGTATCTTGACATTGCTTCGATAAGCGAATGAACGGTACGCCCAAACTTAAGGTCTCCGCAGAGTCCTATGGTCATGTTTGAAAGTCTGCCTTTTTCTGTCTTTATGGTCAATAAATCGGTAAGTGTCTGCGTCGGATGATTATGTCCGCCATCTCCGGCATTTATGATGGGTACTCCTGCATGCATCGATGCTACTAAAGGTGCGCCTTCTTTAGGATGTCTCATTGCAATAATATCCACGTAGCAGCCTACAGTCCTTACGGTATCTGCAACGCTTTCGCCCTTTGCGGCTGAACTTGCCTGTGCTTCAGAGAAGCCCATTACTCTTCCACCCAGATCTATCATGGCTGCTTCGAATGAAAGCCTGGTACGTGTCGAAGGTTCAAAAAACAATGTGGCGAGTTTTTTGTATTTACATTTTTCATGGTAATAATCGGGATGTGCGATTATGTCCTGTGCTTTTTCTATGAGTTCATCGATTTCTTCCGTGGATAAGTCCAGGATACTAAGTAGGTTATTCATGGATCCTCCATATTTTTATATATCTGATTTTGTTATGTTTTTACACAAATTCTTCAACACATCTTTTGTAAGCTGCTACAGGGTCAGGTGCCTGGGTGATGGGTCTTCCGACTACTATGAAGTCTGAACCTATCTTTTTTGCTTCAGCGGGTGTCATGATTCTTCTCTGATCGTCTTTTGCGCTGTCTGCAAATCTTACTCCGGGTGTAACTGTTATAAATTCTTTTCCGCAGCGTTCCTTTACTACTGCTGCTTCAAGCGGTGAGCATACTACTCCGTCAAGTCCTGCGTCTTTAGCATTCTCTGCATAGTGCATAACCGTATCGGGAAGTGATGCACTTATAAGCAGTTCATCATGCATTCTCTGTTCGTCGGTTGATGTAAGCTGGGTTACAGCTATAAGAAGCGGTCTGGTCCCGTCAGGTCTTGTAAGTCCTTCTATGGCTGCTTCCATCATAGCTTTTGTTCCGGCGGCATGAAGGTTTGTCATATCAACATCCAGCTTTGAAAGCACTGCCATGGTCTTTTTTACTGTGTTCGGAATATCATGAAGCTTAAGATCGAGGAATATTTTATGTCCTCTTGCCTTTATCTGTCTTACTATATCCGGTCCTGCGGAATAGTAAAGCTCCATACCGATTTTTACGAAAGGTTTAACATCTGTGAATTTGTCAAGAAAATTCAATGTCTCCTCAGCACCTGAAAAATCACAGGCAATTATTACGTCTCTTTTTGTGTCCATGTTCATGCCTCCTGTTTTTTGTTAATATATATTTATAATAACAGAGTTTATCTGTTATTTATAAATCTGCTTGTATACGATTTTATTGATTATATATTTTTTACTCATTAATGGTATTGATTACACCTCATCCGACTGCTTCGCAGCCACCTTCCCCTTATAGGGGAAGGCTAAAGTAATGTAACAAATGTGTTGCATTCTGTTTCGCAGCCACTTTCACTTCGCCAGTGAGGCATCTCAGCCACTTCGTTGTAGAGATAATCCCCTCTATGGGGAAGGCTTTAGTAAAACCAAAATTCACATCGATCTTTCAAATTATACCTTCTCTTAAAGGTAATGTTTAAGAGGAAAAGAGTATCCATTTACCCATGTGCCTTACCAATGATATCTGCGAGTCTTTCGATTTTTAGTTCCTTACAAAGTTCGGGAAGTCTCTCGATTATCTTCGGGCATATGTAGGGGTCTGTGAGATTTGCCGCACCTATCTGAACAGCTGAAGCTCCCGCCATCATCATTTCTATCACATCTTCAGCGGATGAAACGCCGCCCATTCCTATGATGGGTATATTTACTGCGTCATATACCTGATATACCATCCTTAATGCTACAGGGAATATAGCAGGTCCGGAGAATCCTCCCATTTTGTTTGCTATTACCGGGCGTCCTCTTTTTATATCAATTCGCATGCCTAAAAGTGTGTTTATCAGGCTTATTCCGTCAGCTCCGGCAGCTTCACATGCCCTGGCTATCTGTGTTATATCGGTTACATTCGGGCTCAGCTTCATATATACGGGCTTTGAAGTAACTGATTTAACAGCTTCCGTTACTTCAGCTGCCGCATCCGGACTGGTTCCGAAAGCCATGCCGCCGGCATGTACATTCGGACAGCTGATATTTACTTCAATGATCCCTACCTGCTCTTCTTTGTCTATCCTTTCGCAGCAGTATTTGTATTCGTCAATCGAAAATCCGCTTATATTGGCTATTACGGGCTTATTAAAATTCTCCCTTAATTTCGGTAATTCTTCTGAGATTACTTTGTCTATGCCGGGATTTGCAAGGCCTACCGAGTTGATCATCCCTTCCCTGCATTCCGCAATCCTCGGAGTCGGATTTCCGAATCTGGGTTCCCTGGTAGTCCCTTTAAACGAGAAGGATCCAAGGATATTAATATCATAAAGGTCACTAAATTCCGCGCCAAAGCCAAATGTTCCGCTGGCCGGTATTATCGGGTTATCTAACTTAACTCCGCTTAATTCTGTACTTATATCTGCCATCTTTTTACCTCTTCCTTAGAATATTACATCCTGGCTCCAGAAAACCGGTCCATCCTTACATACTTTCTTAATGCCGCTCTTTGTGTTCAGAGAACATCCTACGCATGCTCCAAAGCCGCATCCCATTCTCTCTTCAAAGCTCAGCTGTCCTAAAATCTTTCCGTCATAGTATCCATAAAGGGCTTTTAACATCGGTATAGGTCCGCATGCACAATAATCCGTGACATCCTCAAGGCCGCTTAGGCAGTCTGTCACAAAACCTTTTGTTCCCAAGCTTCCATCAACGGTCGCAACTCTTACTTCTATATCATTTTTCCCGATGCTTTTTCCTAAAGCTTCAAACTTATCTATATAGAAAGCGTCCTTTTTTGAAGCAAAGCCCAGGACTACAGTAACTCTTTTTCCCTTTAAAAGCAGTTCTTTTGCAAGTCCGTACATGGGCGGTGTTCCGACTCCGCCGCCTACTAAAAGTACATGGTCTCCCGTAGACTCCACATCGAATCCGTTACCCAGCCCCATCAGGCAGCTGAGGCTTTCGCCCTTCTGCATCCTGCTCATACTGTCGGTACCGTTTCCTACTACCTTGTATATTATGACAAGTTCGTTATGGCCGTTTAAATCTGTTTCACAGATAGATATAGGTCTTCTTAAGTAAAAACCGGGTACCTTGATGTTTATAAACTGGCCCGGTGCCGAAACCAGTGAAGTGTCACCTGTAAGAGACATTTCATATACACCGTCAGCTATTTCTATATTGTGGTTTATGATCAGCTCCTGATCGAGCTGCTTCCTGATTATATCCTCCAATTGAATACCTCACTTTCAATTTAGCCTGGGCTGTCCGTCTACATATGTTTCTATGCACCTTCCGAACACTTTTCTGCCGTCAAAAGGCGTGAACCTTCCTTTTGTGGCAAACGTATCGGGGTCTATCACATATTGTTCGTCAAGATCATATACCGTAAGGTCTGCGGGCATTCCGACCGTTATACCGTTTTTACCATGCTCGACTTCAAATCTTTCGGCTGGTCTGGTACTCATCAAGTCTACAAGCTTTTCAAGGGTTATTATCCCTGTCTTAACCAGACCGGTATATAATACGGGAAATGCACTCTCAAGTCCGACTACTCCCATCGGTCCGTCAAGCCCCTTTCCTTTTTCCTCCGCAGAATGAGGTGCATGGTCTGTGGCTATCATGTCCAAGGTCCCGTCTTTTAAGGCTTCTATAAGGGAAAGCCTGTCATCTTCGCTTCTTAAGGGGGGATTCATCTTGAATCTTCCGATACCGTATTTTGCTTTAGTTTCTTCTTCGCAGTTATTTATACCTTTAGCGGAGTCGCTTGCGTTCACAGCATCAAGAAGGTCCTTATCGCTTAAGAGCAGATAATGAGGTCCTGTTTCACAGGTTATGTCGACTCCTTCAGCTTTTGCCTGTCTTATAAGTTCTATGCTTTCTTTTGTAGATACATGGCAGACATGGTATCTGCAACCTGTTTCCCTGCAAATCTCTATATCCCGCTTTATCATGCTCCATTCGCTCTCTGATGATATTCCCTTAATTCCGAGAGCTTGCGCAGCTATTCCGTCATGGATGTTTTTTCCGCCCATAAGTGACTTTGTTTCACAATGTGCTGAAATTATGCCATTAACCGATGCCACTCTTTCCATGGCTTCACGCATATATTCCCTGTCTTCAACGCCTGTTCCGTCATCGGAAAAACCTGCCAGTCTTATGTTTTTTGATTCATCTTCATCCCCTAACATCTCAAAATAACCTGTTATCTCTTCAAAATCGACAAGCTCTTCTCCTTTTTCACCCTTTGTTATGGATGCATACGGATAAACCTTTACAACCGCTTTTTCGTGAATGGCTTTTAGTTCTTCATTCATATGCTCCACTGAATCCGGCACAGGATTCAGATTTGGCATGGTAAAAACATGTGTGTAACCACCTTTTGCAGCTGCCTTTGATCCGGTAGCTATATCTTCTTTATACAAAAAACCCGGCTCGCGAAAATGCACATGCACATCAACGAAACCGGGGAATATATACTTGCCTGAATAATTAACAACAGAAACAGAAGGAACTTCTGTTTTTATATCAGCAGGCTCAGATAAAGAAATTACTATACCGTTCTCAATAAGGACATCTTTCTTAACAAATCCGCCATCGATATAAACAATGGCACCTGAAAGCAATGTTTTCATATCGAACCTCCTTTAAATAGAAAGGATAACATAATACCCTTCCGTTGTCAAATGATTTTTAAAAAATCTTTTTTAAAAAAATGCTTGACAAATGACCCGTATAATAATATAATCATATGCGTTGATGCGTTTGGGATCTTAGCTCAGCTGGGAGAGCATCTGCCTTACAAGCAGAGGGTCACAGGTTCGAGCCCTGTAGGTCCCATTAGCAACACCTTTTCCTGGCGGGATAGCTCAGTTGGCTAGAGCATGCGGTTCATACCCGCAGTGTCGGGGGTTCGAATCCCTTTCCCGCTACTAAAAAACCCGATTTTGAATCGGGTTTTTCTTTTATCATTTTTTCTGTCCTTTTATTGCTTTTTTTGATTTTACAACTGTTTTTTTCTTTGTAGTCAATATCACTTTAAAAACGCCTTCAGCGTTTCATCTGTAACGATATTTTCTACCCTTCTCTTACACTGAATCTCGCCATAAGATCTTCATAGTCCTTCTTTATGGTAAGGAATGTCTCCTGATCTCCGTTCAATGAATCCGGATGGAATACCTTGGATAAATCACGATATCTCTTTTTAATCTCTTCTTCAGTCGTACAGCCGTTAAAGAATTCTGAAATTGTGGAATGTGATCTTACAACTCCCGCTGAATCTTCCCGGTTTCCTGCATTTCCTGCATTTTCTGTTTTGCTCTCTTTCCCGGCACCCTGTTCCCCGGAATTATAAGCTTCTTTTTCACCTGTTCCATTATACTGCTCTTGTGAATGATCATATGAAGATGAGGTCGGGCCTGCATGTTCCGGATCCATACGATTTATAATACGATCACGGATTATATAAATCTCTGTCTTTATCTCTGTAAGTCTTTTTAAAATCTGCCCGCTTGCAGTACCGTTATAGCTGTACTTAATCCTTGTAGCCTCATCATATAAACGGCGAAGTTCTTTCATTTCTTCGTCTCTAACTTTAAGGATCTTAAAATTTGTACTGATATATGACATGCAGGAATCTATCTTCTCAAGCTGAGCATGGATTCTGGCCGAAATCTCTGCACGGACTCTCTCCTGCTCGGCTTCTTTTCTGTGCCTGCTTCGCTCCTTCATATCGCTCCTGTAGTTTACAGTAGAGTCTATGACTATGTAAATGGCAAATAAAAGAAGCGAAATTATGAGTGCTACCAAGAAGATAGTTCTTGTATAATGTAGGTCGGAAACCAAAAATCTAACTGAAAAATTAAAATCAGGATTTCCTAAAAAATCATAAACCTGTCTGATAAATTCCTTCAGCGGTACAGCTTTTATTACATAATCAGTTTTTAGCTGAGATGCAAGCATGCCGGCGCTGGTGATCAGGAAAGGTGCTGGCATCATGAGTAATCCGGCAAGAACCCTGGACACAAAATTTCCAGGTTCCGTGTTTTTTCCTACATATACTGCTGCAATATGTATAGCAAGTACAATGCATGAAGAAACAACAAGATAAATAGTAGCTGCCCAGCCCGGTATACCTCCGATAAAATTAAGTATCATAATGGAAATAAGAAGGTGGGTCACTGTACCGGCAGATATCACGAAAGCATTTCTCAGCTTAACAAATTTTGATATCTCAAATACTATAAGCAGGATTCCTGCTGTCATAAATGCAAAATTCAGCCATTTATTTTCAAAAATCGAGGGATAATATACTTCATAGCCAGCATATCCTGTTGCCATAAAAAACCAGGCTATGTTAATGATCATCCCTTTTGCATAGGAAGTAACCTTTATATAATCAGTAAAAAGCATCATGGCGCCATATATCAGTAGAATAACTACCATAACTATGACGGCGATTACTGCATGTATCATAATTCCAAAAACCTTTCATTCTATCCTAATGTTCCCATTTATCAATGTCACCTTGAAAACTATTTCTACGTTTCCTCGGTAACAAAACGATGCTTCGCATCTTTAATTTCATTATATGTTTATCCACAATCTTGTATATTATACAACTATTTGTCAAAAAAAACAATATTAAAAGGAACATTTAATTCAGGTTTAATGAAATTAAATAATGCGGCCTTCTCAAACCTCATAAGAGGCGGCCAGCTGCCTTATCATATCACGTGTCTGCTCAATAACCGACTCAGGTCCGGCAATCTTAACCCTATCTCCAAGAGAAAAAATCCATCCCAAAAACTGAGGATTCACATTTACTCTGAATCTTATCCTAATATTTTCATCTTTAGTATGCATTACGGTTATTTCATCTTTTCCGAAACGGTCAATAAACACTCCTATCATGCTCTTATCTATATCAAGTGAGACCGTCTTCTCTTCACCCTCGAACATGCTCATGTTTTTTCTAGTATAATCGGCCAGGTTAAAGCTTTTAAAATGCTCTGCACCGCTCCTTAAATCTTCCGTAACGCTCATGGAGGACATTTTATCCACACGGTAATGCTTTATCATATCAGCATCCCTGTCAAAGCCTATCATATAATAATATTCATTGCTCCAGACAAGAGCCCACGGACTGATCTGATAAAAGGTCCCTCCCTTCTTTAGTTCCATCTCTTTCTTTTCATTCCAGTTTCCGTAACGGAATCTGATATCCCTGTTCTTTCCTATCGCCGAATAAATCGCATCAACACTCAGATATATGCTTTCATTCATCGTTTTGATGCGCCCACTGACAAACACCTGGCGCTGAAGCTCCCCCGCTTCGTAAATGCTGCAAAGTTTCTCAAGTTTCTTAATAAGGTCATTTGTTTTTTTCTCGGTAATAAACCTTGAAGACTGGATAGCATCAACTAAGAGTTTAAGCTCCACAAGCTCAAACTCCCTCTGTTCAACATGATAAAAATATTCCTGCCCGGTTTTCTTTCCCTTTATGACAAGGCCGGTTTCTTCAAGGTCTTTAATATCTCTGTATATTGCTTTTCTCTCAGCTTTAATCTCGTATCCTGCAAGAGAATCTATAATCTCCTGCATCGTAATTCCATGCATCCTGTCAGTCTTCTCTGTAAGGATTTTTCTCAAATAATATAATTTCAGATTTTGTGTTAAACGTGTCATAATCTTTTTCTTTAATCCGGTAAAACCTCTGACCGGAGTCCTTTCTTAAAAAACCTCTTATGGGATTAATTCTCATAAGAGGTTTTTATCTTACATATCTTCATATGCAACAACCATATTAACATCGTTCTCTTTGGCAAATTTAAGAGCTTTATCGGCAAGATTGATAGTTACATGATAATCTCCGCCTTTGTAAACAGAAACGCCGACAGATATCTTAAAGGTACATGCAAAATCAGTCTTCTTCGCAACCTTTGAACGTATACGTTCTCCGATTTCCTTGGTTCGGGCAAGTCCCTGGTTCGGAACAATGATCAGGAACTGCTCTCCGCCCATTCTTATACAGACATCATCTCCGCGCGTACACACCTTGATAATCTCATAAAGTTCCTGAATAATCTGATCTCCTACATCATGTCCGAAATTTTCGTTGATCTTTTTAAACTCGTTAATATCCAAAAGAATAAAACCTGCGTTCTTAAAAACAAGTTCGTTCGTCTCCTCCATACATAACATGCTGAGCTTCGACCTGTTAAAAGCACCGGTCAGCTGATCATGTAAGGACAGATCCTCCAGTTTCTTCTGAATATTATACTGCTCTGCGTATGCATTTTCAAAAATAAACTCAAACGAACAAACACCGACAAGGCCGGCGCCGTCCAGCGAAATGATGGTATCAATACCTCCGATATTATTCAGGTAAAGAGTCAATACTATCTCACCTATCATAAGCAGATGGAAAAAGCAATGCAGTCCTTTGGGTGCACTGATTCCTGCTACCATGAATACAATGTGCATGATAAGAAAGCTCTCTCTGAGATTAGTCGGATTACTGATATACGTCGAAGTCCAGATTACCGAAAGCATGCAGGCATGGATCATAACATAAGAAAAAGGTGCCATAATTTTATATGATGATACATGCTTGAATACAAAAATGTAAATCAAAAGCGGAACAACTATCGAAAATCTTGAAAGAATAGTATCCGTAGACAGACCATTTACACTTCCACAGTCTGAAACGAAAAATACCATTTCAATAAGACAGGCGATCACTACGATCCAAAGCGTAAGATTCTTAAAGTGATCATATTTACACTGATAAAAGTCACTCCGCTTCTCTTTTGGTATAACAACCGGTTTTACCAACATAACAGTTCCCCCCTGGCGTATACTTAAATAAGAAAAGCACATAACCGATAACTCATTTTACTCTATTTCAGACAAGAATACAATAGTTTTTTTGATAGTTTAATGTAATAAAAATATATTGTCAATCAAAAACTTTTATTGTAATATGATACTATCAAAACTAAATACAGCTTTTATGTCATCTCTTTAAGCTGCAACTCATTATCATACAAGGAAAAAATCAAAAATGAATACCGATGCAATCAGTAAAATATGTAAAGACGGCAATATAAACCTCAACATAGAGGTAAATATCCGCTTAAAAATTAAAGACAACATCTTTCAACCCGGAACACTCAGAGTGCATCTCCCCGCTCCGATAAATGCAGAATGGCTCAAAGAAGGCCAATTGGTTGATGCCGACCCATTCTTCAGAATGATGAGCGTTGAAGACTATCCTCAGAGAAGTGCCTATTTTAATGAAATAATGTCTGAAAACAAACCTTTTTCGATAACATATGCCTTTACTTCGGAGCATGCACTTGTAACCCCCGAAGAAAACGCTGTAAATGCTGTCGAACAGAAAACTTTTTCAGATGAAGAAATAAAAAAATTCGAATCCCTGGAACTCTGCGGATGCGAGTCCTATACCGCTCTTGCTCCGGACAAAGTATCCATAAAAGACGTTGCTCGCTCCGGCGGCATAAAATTCTCAGAAAAACACTATCAATTCATAGAGCAGAACCGGATACTGCCGGTAACCAAAAATGCTTCCGGGTATGAAGTTAATAAAAAAAGAGACCACATAGGAAGCCTCGCCTTAAAAATCTTTAATACCGTAACAGACAGCTATGTACCGACACCCTCTGAAACTCTTAACATGGCCTTCGTCTCCATTTGCCGGATATGCGGTATTCCCGCGCGGTGGCAAGGCGGTTATGAACTCAAGGGCGAAGACCTTTCTCCTCAAACAAATGCCGATGCACATGACTGGGCCATGATCCATCTCCTGCCATATGACTGGATCTATGTCGATTGTGAAAATGCCCGAAAATATGGTGTTAAGCATGTTCCTGGCAACGAATTAACATACAGGGACTACTTCTTCGGTAACATCGATCCCTGCCTGGTTCCCACCGCTTCAGAACCGTCAGCTAATCTTTATCCGGCTAAAGATTATGAACGCGCCGATAAAATCTTTAATGTATACGGAGAAGTCGAACTGATTCCCGATAAAAATACACGCGACGGTCATTATGAAGGTCGCGGCCTAAAACCTGATGAGTTTGACACCGAAATCTCTATCACCGTTTAATGTCGGGATGGGATGGAACAAATCCCTTTGACAGACCTATACCGGGAGGAAATAGAACAAATCCCCCTATGCCTATATCGGGATGGACTAGAACAAATCCCCCTTGGCAGGCTCCAAAGCCGTGCAGGGGAATTTGTTCTAGTCCATCCCTTTTAATTACCAAAACCAGGGAGGGATTTTGTTCTATTCCCTCCCTTTTTCAGTCTGCAAAACTAGGTGGGGATTTGTTCCACCCATCCAGTTTCAGTCTCCAAACTGTGATGGAGATTTCTATCCAGTCAAACTGTATAACAGGTTTTAGGCCTTTTTAAATAGTTAGGAGATAAGAATGTTTTAGCATCTGATTTTTATCGATTTAGGAGACTAAATAAGGCTGCCCCGAGTCATAATATTCCCCTGCACGGCTTTGAGGCCTGCCAAGGGGGATATTATGGCTCGAGGCAGCCGGTTTTAAACTGAATAAACGGTTTTAGCCCCTGTTTTAATTGACTTGGGAGGCTAAATCAGGATGACCCGGGACATAATATTCCCCTGCATGGCTTTGAGGCCTGCCAAGGGGGATATTATGTCCCGGGTCATCCGGGTAATAGATGGACTGCCCAACTATCAGGTTTGGGCGTCTGCCTTCTCATCGATTTTTATGTGGACTTCCCTAAGCTGCTTTTCCGACACGGTTCCGGGAGCACTGCACATAAGATCCTGTGCATTTCCGTTCATCGGGAAACAGATAACTTCACGTATGGATTCTTCGCCTGTAAGGAGCATGATCATACGGTCAACTCCGGGTGCAGCACCTGCATGAGGCGGAGCTCCGTAACAGAATGCATTATACATAGCAGGGAATTTAGCTTTAACTTCAGCTTCACCGAGTCCGACAAGATTAAATGCCTTAACCATGATCTCGGGATCATGGTTTCTAACAGCGCCTGAAGCCGACTCATATCCATTGATAACCAGGTCATACTGGAAAGCATTGATGGTCAATGGATCTATCTCACCTTTTTCTGCTTTTTCAAGAATTTCCAGCCCACCGTTAGGCATAGAGAAAGGATTATGGCAGAATTCAAGATCACCTGACTCTTCGCCGATCTCATACATAGGGAAATCAACTATCCAGCACATCTGATACTGTTCTTTGTCCATATGTTCAGGACAAAGCTGTCCGAGCTTGGTTCTGAGAACTCCGCCGGCTTTCTGTGCAACAGCTGTTGTTCCTGCTGCTATGCCGACAAAGCATCCCGGTTTAAGGCCCAGTGCCTCAATTACTTTATCCTTAACAGGCTGAACAAATTTAGCGATTCCGCCAACGATTTCGCCCTGTTCATCAAGGCGGAACCAGAATGTTTTCTGGGCAGTCTGAACTTCAACGTCAGCAACAAGCTGGTCGATCTGTTTTCTTGTAGCCTTAAAATCGGTTACTACAGCGACTTTTATATTCTTTCCGTTAAATGCCTCGAATCCGATGTCTCCGAGTACATCTGTAGCGTCCTGGAGACAAAAATCTATTCGAAGATCGGGTTTATCGGTACCGTATTTTTCCATTGCCTCACGATAAGGAATACGCTTAAACGGTGCAGGAGTAACCCTTTTATATATACCGTATTTTTCAAACACAGGAACAAGAACCTTTTCAAGAACTCCGAGAACATCATCCTGTGTTGCAAAAGCCATTTCCATATCGAGCTGGTAGAACTCACCCGGAGTACGGTCGCCACGTGCATCCTCGTCACGGAAACAGGGAGCAATCTGAAAATAACGGTCAAATCCCGAAGTCATAAGCAGCTGCTTAAACTGCTGGGGTGCCTGAGGAAGTGCATAAAACTTTCCGGGGAATTTACGGCTCGGAACGATATAATCTCTTGCTCCTTCAGGTGAAGATGCTGTAAGAATGGGGGTTGTGATCTCTAAGAAACCTTCTTCTGTCATGGAACGTCTGAGTTCCGCAACAACATTGCTTCTTAAAACGATTTTTTTCTTTACCTCAGGATTACGCAGATCAAGATATCTGTACTTAAGTCTTGCATTTTCATCAGCTTCACGGGATCTGTTTATCTCAAAAGGAAGCTCATTGTAGATACATTTGCCAAGTACTTCGATTTTCTCGGGAACTACTTCGATATCACCTGTGGGAAGGTTCGCATTTTTACTGCTGCGCTCACGTACGGTACCGGTTACAGATATGGTTGATTCGTTATTGAGGCTGTCGATAATTTCCATCATATCTTCTGTCTCTACTACAACCTGAGTTGTGCCGTAGAAGTCTCTTAACACAAGGAATCCCAAAGTTTTGCTCACTTTACGCATGTTTTCGTACCATCCGCAAAGTGTAACTTTTTTGCCCACGTCCGAAAGACGAAGCTCATTACAATTGTGTGTTCTTGATTGTTTCATGATTATCTCCTTATAAATAATTTATTCAATGCTCAATGTCACCTTGAAAACGCCTGCAGCATTTTTTCGGTAATAAAACGAAGATTTCCACCCACCTTCGATACGCAAAGAGTTGGGAGGATATCTTCATTTTTTCATACTCTTGATTTTGTAATTATATGCCGTATGAAATCTATACGTGATTCTTCAGGTACTTTCTCAATATCGATTACGAGAGCGTTTTCCTCGGATATGTAAAGAAGCATGTATCCTTGATAATTCGCTACTCTGTATATCTGAGGATAGATATATTCGGAGATGGAATCGATACCTGACAGAGTAAAGTATTCTTCATAAAATCTGTATTCGGCTGTAATGCTTTTTTTCTTTTTAAGATCGTAACGTTTTATCAGGTTATCCTGATATTTTTCATTTCCGGAGAATCTTATATATAACAGTATAAATGCTGCCACTACGCCCAGGATAAGTACAACTTTGCTGCCAAGATATGTGGCATATCCGACAAGACCTACATAGATGATTGCCATGATAATATCACGTTTTATGTTCCTAAACCAGAAATTATAGGTACTGTAAGCTCTTATCAGGTTTTTATCGTATTCAGTCTTGACATTATACAATATTGTCTGGGTATCAACTCCGCCTTCCTGCTTCTTTTTACGAAAAGCAAATAATCTGCTGGATATGATATCCACTCTCTTTTTCTTCTGCTTTTTATTGTACTTGCTGACGATAAACAGGATTATCATCAAAAGAATATCGCCACCAAAGAAGCATCCTATGACAGTCCATGTCTTATGGACTCTTGCCTCATATTCCTCATAGGTCATGATGGTGGTGAGGTGTACCCCTTCAAGTACCTTTGTTATTACTTCGGGTCTTATTGTTCCAAGGTATGATGTGTTCATACTGAACTGTATGGTCATACCGTTAACTATGGTCCCGTAAATAAGCTCGCTGTCCTTGTTTTCGCCTATATCGGAAAATTCAAGCTTGAACATGTTCATCTGAGGATGCTTATAGGTTGATACCTGTGATTTCATCTTTTTGTCAGGATCGATGATGGATGTCTCACTTGAATTTTTAAAATCATCAGCTAAGCCTGTTGCATATTCAATCATCTTACTGTCACTATACTGCGTGATATCGAATGATTTAAGGGTTTCATCATCACTTTTGGAGATGAAATATACCGTACAATGTGTTTCGGGGTCAAAATATGCTGCTACAATATTTCCGCTTTTAAAGCTGTCTTTTCGCTCCGAAGGATTGTCTATATCTGCGGCAAGCCAGTCGGGATCGGAGTCTTTTAAGCTGGTAGACAGTTTTATATAAGTATCCGGAACTGTAATTTCAAGATACTGCATAACGTATTGGTCGGTCCTTGTACCGTTTTCTCCCGCTTTTGCGGAAATAGATACTCCAAATACGGAAATAAAGCTACATACGACAGCTAGAACCAACGCTGCCTTTTTCTTAACAATTGTTTTCAACATTACACCTCTTTGAGTTTATTGTCACCCCAGGAACCACCATAAGCCTTTTTCATCGTAAGATGAAATAAATCTTCCGATTTCTTCCAAAATCTCTCCAATATTTTGATATGCGGTTCTAAATCTAATAGCCGCCTCCGATTCTGAAAGCTTTTCAAGTTCCCGGTAATATCTTGTAGTCATTTCTGCTGACTTAGCATTCTTTAACACGGTCTTCCAATTGAAGTTATTTATCCATTCTACCACGTCATAGTTATTCTTTACTTCTGTGATCTTTGAGGGAGCTTTTATTCCCGATGCCGAAGATTTCTTTATTGTCAGATCGGCATCTACTATTGTTTTTCCTGAATCCGAAAGGATAAAATCGATTTCCGATTTCTTGGCTGAAATATTAAAATCAGTTGTCAGTCTTATGTCCTTAAAGATACTGTCTCCCGTAATATCATACAGGTTAAATATGAGTTTTCCCTGAGGATTTCCTTTAAGCAGTTTTAATATATTGATATCGGCGAATTCGAGGAATATCTCTTCATTTCCGTGATCGAATATGCTGAATTTGCCGGAAACGCTTGTTCCGCTTACGGTTCCTGAAGCTATAAGTCCCAAACGTGACTCTCCGTGGCTTAACTCTGAAATCTCAAATCCGAAGTTTCCCCCGTTTATTACATACTTGAACAGCCATCCGCTCCGATTATCATCCATAAGTTCCTGTGAAACTACATTACCTGAACTGTCAACCCAAAGGCTCAGAGTCAGCTGGTCATAATGGGTTTTAAATACTTTATTTTCTTCTGCCTGTACATAATCGAGGTATGAATTTCTTGTAAGTTTTTCTCCGAAACGGCCTGAAGCATGAAGCCTGTCAACTATATCAAGCATCTGCTCATCTTTTGCAAGCTCTTTTAATACGGCCGAATAAATATTCTGCTGGGTTTTCTCATCAAGAACCGCAGTAATCTTATAATATGTGTTTTTTACTCCTCCGGCCTCTAAGTTTGCTTCCTCGATTACATTGACCTTGGTTATTTTTTCAAGTGCAATATCAACATATTTCGAGATTATCTTTTTAATCTCCTTCTTTGTAGGAAGGGCTTCCTTAAATTCCGCAGAAGTTTTTATCACGTTGTTCAGCTTTGCACAATCAATAAGATCATTGTAATTATATGCAAAGTAGTTTTTGCTCAGCATGGGGATGTTAAAATATCCCTTTCCCTGTTCAAGATCTGCAATAAGATCTGCATCTATTATGTCCTCTTTATTGACAGACATCTCTCCTTCAGCTCTTAAGAAGGTTTCCTTCATGGAAATGTCCATCTGAGCCTTTGCACTTTTTATCCATAGAAAATCAAGATCGGTATCTTTACTGTATAAATTGGAAAAGAATTCCTCTGCTTCATCTTTTACATCTACAACGGCATTTATAGAGTAATTTGATTTATAAAAATCAAACATTGCCATAACATCATCGTCATATGCCGATGAAAGCATATCTACAAGGTCTTCTGTAAAGTTTTTTTCAACACTTCTGAAATATTTTTCATCAGATGAAAATGCTCTTTTAAGCTTATTTCTTAAAGTTGATGAGAACAGGAACACACAGCCTATAATGAGTACCAATATAACCGCAGATGCAATATAATAGTACGACATAGGGATCTTCTTTTTCTGCTTCAATTCATCACTGATGCGCTCAATGTCTTTTGTGTTCTGCTTTTTCTCTTCCTTTTTCTTTTTATCTTCTGCGCTGTCGATGGGCACAAGGTTGGTTCCGGTTGACGAATATTCTGTTACAGCAGATTCTATCCCATCTCCCACCTTTTTCTCAGTTTTATCTATAAGGGATTCTTCTTTTTTAGCAGACAGCTCTGCTCCATGATTCATACCTGCCAAAAAATCTTCGCTATCTATAACTTCACCGTTTTGTGGTTCCAGATCGTAGTATTCTGCTTCTGTTTCAGCTATTTCAGTGTACTGCTGATCAGATGCCGAAATATTTTCAGAGTCGTCTGTGGTAATTTCAGCTCCGCAAGAAATACAGAAAAGACTTCCTTTTTGTAATTCATTTCCACATTTTTTACAGATCATTATCAGCCCTCCTTAGCCAAAGCTATTTTGGTATTGAAAACTACCCTATCTTACTATTTTACTTCTATCAACTTATGATGTCAAATCTTTTTTCAAAAAACAGTGCCCGAATGATCCGGGCACTGCTTTAAAACATATATTTAGTTAGTAATTATCAGATATAGTATTCTGCCTTTATTTCTTTCTTTCCGTCAGCAGCAGGGATAAGGTTGCCCTCAACTGCTGTTCCGTCAACAACAAGTCCTTTTCCGCTTCCATCCTGGATTACACTGATGTTATAGGTAACTCCGCGATATTTACGGGTTACGTTGTAGCTCCCGAAGTCTTTTGTTACGCAAGGCTTGATGGCAAGTCCTTTAAGTGTAGGCTGTACACCTAAGATTGCCTGTGTAATGTCTACAACTACCCAAGCAGCAGTTCCTGTCAGGAAGGAGTTCTTTGCTTCTCCATAATGAACTGCAGCACGTCCTGCGATCATCTGGCTGTATACATAAGGCTCAGTGCGGTGAATTTCGCTTACATCCTCTAAGAATGCAGGACAGCTTCTCTTGTAAATATCAAATGCTTTTTCAGCATCGCCTATAACAGTAGCTGCTACTGAACACCAAGGATTGTTATGTGTGAAAATAGCTCCGTTCTCTTTGTATCCGGGCGGATATGAGGAAATCTCGCCAAGTTCAAGATGATATGTTGTATAGCAGGGAGCAAGTATCTCGATACCGTAATCATTCATCAGATGTTTATAGATTGAATCAAGTGCCTTTGCACCATATCCTTTCTCCTGTCCGATGCCTGCCATTGTACAGAAGCCCTGAGGCTCGATGAATATCTTGCCTTCTTCACATTCATTTGATCCGACTTTATTTCCGTATGCATCGTATGCACGAAGGAACCATTCTCCGTCCCATCCGAATTCTTCTGTAGCTTTCTTAACTTTATCAACTTCTTCCCTGATCTGCTTTGCTTCGTCATCAAGGCCTATGTATTCACAAATGTCTGCATATTCTTTGCCGTATTTTACAAACATACCGGCAATAAATACTGATTCTGCAACAGGTCCTTCAGAAGGTCCGAATGTCTGGAAGGATTCTCCGGGCTCACTTGAGAAGCAGTTAAGGTTCAAACAGTCATTCCAGTCTGCACGTCCGATAAGAGGAAGCCCGTGAGGTCCTTTGTTATTGATAGTGAAATTGATGCTCCTCCTAAGGTGTTCCATAAGAGGCTTCTCACTTCCCTCAACATTGTTGAAAGGTGTGGGATGATCAAGTATAGTAGTATCTCCTGTCTCACGAAGGTAAGCAGCCGTACATGCAACAAGCCAGAGAGGATCGTCATTGAATCCGCCGCCTATATCGGCATTTCCTCTCTTTGTAAGAGGCTGATACTGATGGTATGTGGAACCGTTCTCAAACTGTATTGAAGCGATGTCAATGATTCTGTCACGGGCTCTTTCAGGGATAAGATGCATAAATCCTAGCAGATCCTGGCATGAATCTCTGAAGCCCATTCCACGTCCGATACCTGTCTCCCAATATGAAGCGGAACGGCTCATGTTGAAGGTAACCATTACCTGATACTGATGCCAGATATTTACCATGCGGTTAACCTTATCATCCTTGCTGTCAACATGATATATTGAAAGAAGATTGTCCCAGTACTTCTTTAACGCATCAAATGCCGCATCACATGCTTCGGTTGTATTATATTTATTTATTAAAGCAATTGCGGGTTTCTTGTTTATGACTCCTTTTGATTCCCATTTTTCTTCGTTCGGAACCTCAATGTAGCCAAGCTGGAATACATATGATTTCTTCTCGCCGGGAGCCAGAGTGATCTTTATGGAGTGGCTTGCGATAGGATACCATCCGCTTGCAACGGTGTTTCCGCTCTTTCCGTTTTCTACAGCTACGGGATTATTCCATGCACGTCTTGCTCCGAGGAATACATCACGGTCGGTATCGAATCCATCAACCTCAGTATTTACTGTGAAGAAAGCATAATGATTACGTCTTTCTCTGAATTCGGTCTTATGGTAGATAGTACTTCCTATTACTTCAAGTTCACCTATACTAAGATTCCTCTGATAGTTCTGTGAATCATCAACAGCGTTCCACAGACACCATTCTATTCCGCTGAATATGGTAAGCTCTTTGGTCTCCTGTGAATTATTTGAAACTTCAAGTTTATGAAGCTCGCAGGCATCTCCTAAAGGAACAAAGAAGGTTAATTTTGCTCCTATTCCATCCTTAGTGCTGTTAAATACGGTATATCCCATACCATGACGGCACTCGTAACTGTCAAGTTCTGTTTCTGCCGGACGGTAAGCGGGACTCCATACGGTATTGCCATCTTTAATATAGTAAAGTCTTCCGCCGATATCTCCGGGTACATCGTTATAACGATATCTTGTGATACGTCTGAGTTTTGCATCCCGATAGAAACAGTAGCCTCCGGCCGTATTTGAAATAAGACCGTAGAATCCGTCATTTCCAAGGTAGTTTATCCAGGGAAGCGGAGTAAAGGGAGTTGTTATGCAGTATTCCTTTGCTGCATCATCAAAAAATCCAAACTTCATAAACAGAAATCCTTTCTTTTTTTATTTTTCGCATACTCATGATGCGTAATTTTTTAGATTGAACGGCTTTTTTACTTTCGACGTCAGCATCATATTATCATATAATGTTACTTTTTCAATGTATTTTTTTGGTTAATTAAAATGTCCGGCTTACGCTCTTTCTTCTTTCGCCTTTCATTTCACGCTTGTTCTTATACATTTCACGGTCGGCACGGATATATACGTCATCGAATTTTTCACCGGTCTCCATAGTTGCCCTGCCGATAGCAAAACTGTATTTTGACCCGAGCATTTCGACTTTAAGTCTTGATTCCATGTTTTTAACTTTTTCTTCGGGAATGCCAAAGCATACTATAACAAATTCGTCTCCGCCTATACGGTATAAATGTGCGCCGCGAAGCAGACACTTTCTTATCAGTTTGGCTGCGGAACGTATAGCCTCATCTCCTGCAAGATGTCCCTTAGTGTCATTAATCTTCTTCAGATCGTTTAAGTCTATGGAAAATACGGAAATATCTCCCTTAAAATCAAGCTTTCTTGTATCGGCATAAAAACTTACGCGGTTATTAGCTCCGGTTAAGATATCAAGTTTAAAATATTCTACATGCATGTACATATAGAAGAATGCTACATCTAAGGATACAACTCCGATAAGGATACCTCTTAACTGGAAAAGTGTTTCCACCAATGTTCCCAATAGAGAGAAAGCTGTTGCCAAACATACAACTACTGTCTCACGCCATCTGTCGTATCTTAAAATGTATATTCCATAGCCGAAAAGAACTACTGAGTACAATAACGAAATAACATGAGGGGTAAAGCTTAAAGGACCTCTCATTATTTCTCCGTTTTCTCCGTACCAGAAAACAAGCTTTGTAAAAAATGCCAGGAATGTGATTAAAAGATTAATAAACGCCGGAATCAGCAAAATTCTTTTTATTTTTTTGCTTTCTTCCCTTATCTCAATATAAATCAGGGAAAGCATAAGGCATATCCGCACGTTATATCCCAAAAATGCGGAAAGCACATGGATGAACCCCACATTTCTCCCTTCAAGGAGATAATAATCGACATTATCAATGATTATCAATACTATCAGGAAAAACATGGGCCTTACGAACATGGTTGTTACTTCATGCTCGTAAGCATCATTAAATCCGATAAAAATTATAAGAAATACTATAATACATAAAGGGAGAAAATTTATCTGAACAAGTTCCTGTAAAAATGAATCGTACATATTTCCTCCTTCTCATGTATTTTTGTTCAAAAGCCTTTTAACATCCAGTTCGGATCAAAGTACCTTGCGTATCGCAGCCATGAGCTCATCATAGGTTTCATATGCGGGAAGGTCAGGATAATCTGCTTTAATTTTTTCGGTACTCTTAAAAAGGAAACCTGCTTTACTATTAAGTATCATACCGAGATCATTATGGCTGTCTCCTGCGGCTATAGTTTCAAAACCTATGGACTGCAATGCTTTTACAGTGCTTAACTTTGACTGTTCACATCTCATTTTAAAACCGACAATCTCACCGTTCTCGGCTACTTCAAGGGTATTGCAGAAAATGGTAGGCATCCCGAGTTTCTTCATGAGAGGTCCGGCAAACTGTGAAAATGTATCACTTAAGATAAGAACCTGTGTAATAGATCTTAATTCATCAAGAAATTCTTTTGCTCCGGGCATAGGATCGATTTTGGCTATAGTTTCCTGTATTTCCTTTAGACCCAGACCATACTCTTTTAATATACCTATCCTGAATCTCATGAGTTTTCCGTAGTCAGGTTCATCCCTTGTGGTTCTTTTTAATTCCGGGATACCGCTTGCCTCCGAAAAAGCTATCCAGATTTCAGGCACAAGAACTCCTTCGAGGTCTAAACATACAATATTCATTTTTCTAATCCTCCGGTTAACTATGCTTTTAATTACGTCATTGTCACCTCGAAAACGCCTTTAGCGTTTCCTCGGTAATAAAGCAATATTACGTAATTTTGTAACAATACACAATTATAGTATATAAGTTTTTGCAATATTTGTCAAACCCTGTTTGAAACATTTTCAAGGTCAATATTTGTCAATTTTACCAAAATTCCTACTATATTAAATATAAAATTTTTACTTGAAATTTTCTGTCTTTATTGTTAGAATAATGAAGTTTGGATAGTTTGTGTTTTTTTGTGAGGTTTAGGATGAAACGTGAAGATATAAGAAATATTGCAATCATAGCCCATGTAGACCATGGCAAGACCACTTTGGTTGACGCACTTCTCCGCCAAAGCGGAGTTTTCAGATCCAATCAGGTTGTTGAAGAAAGAGTTATGGATTCAAATGACCTTGAAAAGGAAAGAGGTATTACTATTCTTTCTAAGAATACTGCCGTAAATTATAACGGAGTAAAGATCAATATTATCGATACCCCCGGTCATGCCGATTTCGGCGGTGAGGTTGAGCGTGTCCTTAAAATGGTAAACGGCGTTATTCTGGTAGTTGATGCTTTCGAAGGCCCCATGCCCCAGACAAAGTTCGTTTTAAAGAAGGCTCTTGAGCTTAACCTTCCGGTTATCTGCTGTATCAACAAGATCGACCGTCCTGAGGCAGATCCCAAGAGAGTTATAGACGAAGTTCTCGAGCTCTTCATTGAACTTGATGCAAGCGATGAGCAGCTTGACTGTCCTTTTGTTTATGCATCGGCTAAATCAGGCGTAGCTATATTAGAGCTTGACGATAAGCCTGAAAATATGAAACCTCTCTTCGATACTATTCTTGAGTATATTCCTGCTCCCGAGGGTGATCCCGAACGCGGAACACAGGTTCTTGTAAGTACTATTGACTATAACGAATATGTCGGACGTATCGGTGTCGGCAAAGTAGACAACGGTACCATTAAAGTCGGACAGGATGTAGTTATTGTAAACTATCATGATCCTTCAAAACAGCGTAAAGTTAAAGTCAGCAAGCTTTATGAATATGAAGGTTTGAAAAAATATGAAGTTCAGGAAGCTACCATCGGATCGATAGTTGCATTCTCAGGCATAGAGGATATCCATATAGGTGATACCCTTTGTTCTCCGGATGATGTTGAAGCTATTCCTTTCCAGAAAATTTCAGAACCTACTCTTTCGATGAATTTCGTAGTTAATGATTCTCCTCTTGCAGGCAAGGAAGGAAAATGGGTTACATCCCGTCATTTAAGAGACAGGCTTTTCAGAGAATTAAATACTGATGTAAGCTTAAGAGTTGAAGAAACCGATACAACCGAAGCATTCAAAGTTTCAGGCAGAGGTGAACTTCATCTTTCAATTCTCATAGAGACCATGCGCCGCGAAGGTTATGAGTTTGCTGTCAGCAAAGCTCAGGTTATCTTTAAGCAGGGTGAGAACGGTGAAAAACTTGAGCCTATGGAACGTGCGGTTGTGGATGTTCCCGACGAATTCTCAGGCAGTGTCATTGAAAAATTAAGTTCCCGTAAGGGTGAGCTTTTAAGCATGTCTACCGTCTCCGGAGGATATACACGTCTTGAGTTTTCAATTCCGGCAAGAGGCCTTATAGGATACCGTGGTGAGTTTATGACAGATACAAAAGGTAACGGTATCTTAAATACAATATTTGATGATTACGGTCCGTATAAGGGAGACATTTCTTTCAGAAAGCAGGGCAGTCTTATTGCTTTTGAAGGCGGTGAAACAGTTACCTACGGCCTGTTTAATGCTCAGGAGCGCGGTACTCTGTTTATAGGCCCCGGCGAACAGGTTTACGCCGGAATGGTTGTAGGACAAAGCGGAAAAGGCGAGGATATTGAGCTTAATGTCTGCAAGCGTAAGCAGATGACCAACACCCGTTCTTCAAGCGCTGATGAAGCCTTAAGACTTACTCCTCCCAGGATTCTTTCCTTAGAGCAGGCTCTTGAATTCATCGATGATGATGAACTTCTCGAGATCACTCCCAAGAACTTAAGAATCCGTAAGAAAATTCTTGATCCTACCTTAAGAAAAAGAGCCGGTTTCAAAAAAGGCTGAGAATATAACAAGGACGCTTGTTTCAAAGCGTCCTTATTTTTTTATCTTTATTTATTTTCCGTCTTTACGTCTTTATTCTCGCTTGTAAGGAATGATTTCTTTCTTAATCCTTCTATCCTCTTGGCAATAAATCCGTCTATATCCTTTAACTTCTTTATTTTTGCCTGATCAAAAAATTCATTATTTATTTTTTTCAAAGTTTCGTTTGAAATGTTTCTTCTAAGCCTTGCAGAAGGAGGCCCGAACAGTCTGAATCTTTCGGCTGCCAATAAACTTAAAAAAGCTTTTTCTCCGTACCATGAAAGCATGTCGATACTGTAATCTACAATCTCTCTTTCTTCCGGAGAAAGGTTTTTTTTCAGATCTCCGACATATTCGCCGGAAATAGTTTCTGATATGAGTATTTTTTCTTCTTCACTCTTATAATAGAAGAACATATGAGCCGAGTAAGCATCAACCACTGCTTTATACGGTGAATTTCCATTGCCTCTTTGCGGCTGATATATGTCGTCAAACAAAGACTTATCTAAAAAGCGTAATGTAAGCTCCTGCGCTATGATAAGTGTTACATCCATATGCGCCAGTGTTATATTTCCTTTTGATCTTTCATATATATACTGTGCGATCGTTAGAATCTTTGAATCAAGTATCGGCTTATAGAGAGCTCTGATACTCTTTCGAAATGCAACCGGTTTCAGACTCTCCCTTTTACTTATCAGCAGTTCAAGATATTCACTTTTATTTGTGTATAAACGATATAATCTTTCGGAATACTCATTTTCCGGGATATTTTCCATCTCACAGTAAAGAAGTATGGTTGTTTCCCCCCACCCTAAAAGTTTTGAAAGGGGTTTCTTTCCTATATTATACTTCTTTAAAAGCTCTTTTAATTCCGGTAAGGTAATATACGCTTTCTCACTCATGTATGTTCCTTTGTTTATTTAAAATACATTTGCAATCAACCACGGAATACCGTATGATATAATGCACATTATGACAGTTGCCATTAAAAGTCCTAAGCAAATGGCAGGGAATGCTTTCTTTATCTTGATATTAAGTAATGAAGCTATAAGAGAGCCTGTCCATGCTCCTGTTCCGGGAAGCGGGATACCTACGAACAGAACCAGTCCCAGGAACTGATATTTCTGTATCTTTTCGCTCTTTCCCATTGATTTTTTCTCAAGCTTTTCTACGATGGGTTTGAAAAACTTTGTCTTTTTGAGCCATGTAAATATAGGTGTTATAAGCAGAAGGATAAATGGAATCGGTACCAGATTGCCTGCTATACAGATAGCGCAGGCTTCAAAAAGCGGTATTTCCTTTATGGCGGCTACTATAAGTCCGCCTCTTAACTCTATAATGGGAACCATGGAGATGACAAAGCATACAATTTCATCGGGAAGTCCGGACAGCTTATCTGCTACTTTTTCTGCAAACGATTTTTTTTCTGTAGTCTCTTCTGTAGATGTTCCGATTTCCGGTGTAGGATCTTCATTTACTCCGGTAGCCGCAATTTCAGCTTTTTCAGCTGTTTTGTCATCTGCAACTTTTACAGGATCTGCATTTACTCCCGTCGTTGCCATGTCAGTTGTTTCACTTGCTTTATCCGCTCCTTTTACATTTTTAACCGTCCCGCCCCATGATATAAAAGTGAACATGTTTAAAACGAGGCTGACAATCATCATAATAAGTAAACATAAGATTCTTTTGCGGTTCATCGTAGATCCTTTCCGAAGCCAAAATTATTTTATAATGTTAAAAGATATTCTTTATATGTTTCTGCATAAGCACAGAATAAAGAATAAAAGCCTCAAACCAAATGGCTTGAGGCTCATGTGTGTGACAAGATTCGAACTCGCGACCTTCTGGTCCGTAGCCAGACGCTCTATCCAGCTGAGCTACACACACATTCATTTTTCAACGACCATCAGATATATTACCTCAAATAGCCGTCAATGTCAAGTAAAATTTTTAATATTTCAGGTCAAGCTCTACAGGGCAATGATCTGAGCCCATAATATCAGAAAGAATTGCTGCATCCATAAGTCTTTCTTTAAGCGCAGATGATACTACAAAATAATCTATACGCCATCCGACGTTCTTCTCACGTGCTTTAAACATGTACGACCACCATGAATACGCATCTGTTTTATCAGGATAAAAGTACCTGAATGAGTCAATATATCCGGCTTCAAGAACTTTTGTAAAGCAAGCTCTTTCTTCATCCGTAAATCCTGCATTCTGATGATTCGATTTAGGATTTTTCAGATCGATCTCCTGATGAGCAACATTTAAGTCACCACAGTAAATAACCGGCTTTTTCTTTTCAAGCTCCTGTATATAGTCTAAAAAAGACTTTTCCCATTCCATACGATATGACAGTCTTGCAAGTTCACGCTGAGAATTTGGGACATAGACCGTTATTATGTAGAAATCCTTAAATTCAGCCGTGATCACCCTGCCTTCATGATCATGCTCTTCTACTCCGATACCGTATGTCACATTTATAGGCTTTTTCTTCGTAAACATGGCCGTTCCGGAATAGCCTTTTTTCTCAGCATAATTCCAATACTGATGATATCCTTCTAACTGTAGCTCAAGCTGACCTTCTTGCATCTTGGTTTCCTGAAGGCAGAAAACATCTGCGTCAGCTTTTTCAAAAAAGTCTGTGAAGCCTTTTTGCATACAGGCTCTAAGACCGTTAACATTCCAGGAGATTAGTTTCATTTATTATACCTTGTTATATTTTTTCTTTCTTCAACGGACCGCTGCGGTAGGAAGAACTTCCCGGCTCATTATCAAAATAATTTGTCTTTGCACTTTCCTCAAGACCGCTTGTATTTGGCGTATTGGTGGGACGATTATTCTGATAGTTTCCATATTGGACATTCTGATTATTGCTGTTATTCGAAGGCTTGTTGTTCGGTCCGCCTCCATATTGAACATTCTGGTTGTAACCGCTATTATACTGATTCTGGTTATAACCGTT
This sequence comes from Lachnospiraceae bacterium, assembly GCA_017542245.1. GTDB lineage: Bacteria > Bacillota > Clostridia > Lachnospirales > Lachnospiraceae > RUG11977. The sequence continues at coordinate 170,697 of JAFXXN010000135.1, read as the reverse complement.
ATTCTGCCTGTTATTGTTTTGATTATAGCTGCTATTCTGTCCGTTACCGTTTCTATTATAACCGTTATTGCTCTGATTATAACCGGTGTTTGGCCTGTTACCATTTTGATTGTAACCGTAATTATAATTGCCGGTCCTATTATTTTGGTTATTGCCGGAGTATCCGCCAGATCCGCCTGCTCCGCCGTTACGGCCATATCCGGAGTTACCGTTTCTGCCGTTGTTTTGTCCGGTATAATACCCTGTATTATTGACCGGCTTCGCATTTCTGACATCGCCTGTCATGCTCGGATTATAGTTCTGACCGTTATATCGTCCGCCATATCCGGCACTCATCCTGTCTTTTGAGCTATAGGGATTTCTTCCGCTATTATATGTAGAGCTGTAGGGATTTGCTGAAGAATTCGGCTTTTGCTGATTATCGAATATCTTTCCTATCTCGATACCGAGTTTGTTTGCTCCTTCCGAAATCTTCTCACCGATCTTCTCGGCACCCTGTCCTATCTTTTCACCTATTGCCTGAGCATTTGTCTGATTAGAGTTGCCGGAAGTATTTTTTGAGCCATTAAAAAACTCATTTACAGTCTGTTTGGGCTTTTCCAATTCCGGATTTTTCTGCATGCCGATTTCTTTTTTCTCTTTTGAATCAGTTATCAGCTTTGCAACTCCGGCTCCGATCATAACAACACCCAATATGGTGATTCCGCCGGCTATGGTCAATATCTCTGTGCCGAAGCCTGCTGTTTCGGCAGGTGCCCTTAAGGCGCCGATATTAACAGCCCCGATTATAGAAATGGCAAGAGCCGCAATAGCGACTCCTGTCTTCTGAAAAAATTTCTTTATTTTTCCCAATTACTTTATCCTCCCTTTTTCAGAATTGCCTAACAATCCCAAAAACCGAGCGAAAGTACTGCAGTGTTCATCAATTTCTGAGTTCCATAAGTTTCTGCTTTAATTCACCCTCGATCCTTCCGAGTTCAACCTCAGCAGCCTGACGTTTAGCCTTTCCGTCACTCTGGATCTTCATAACTTCATCAAGCGTTGTTATAAGATTCTCATTGGTTGACTTTAAGGTTTCAATATCAACTACAGATCTCTCAGCTTCTTTTGCTGTCTCTATTGTAGCAATCTTAAGAGTCTCAGCATTCTTCTTTAAGAGTTCGTTGGTCATATTTGTAACAGCTGACTGAGCTGCAGTAGCCTGACGTCCATGCTCGATTCCGAGAGCAAGAACCATCTGGGATTTCCAGAGCGGTATGGTATTTACGATTGATGACTGGATCTTTTCAACCATTAATGTATCATTATTCTGAAGCATTCTGGTCTGAGGTCCCATCTGAATCGAAATCATACGTGTAAGTTCAAGATCATGAAGCTTTTTCTCGAATCTCTCACAAAGATTTGCAAAATCATTATATGCTTGAGCATCTTCCTGAGCGCCCGTTTCTTCAGCTTTCTTACGAAGGTCCTGTAAAGTGGTAGCTCTTACTTCTGCAAGTCTCTTCTTACCTGCAATGATATACATGGTAAGCTCTTTATAGTACTTTAAGTTAAGATCATACATTTGATCAAAAAGTGCTATATCCTTCATCAGGGTAACCTGATGCTGTTCAAGCATCTCAACTATCTTATCAACATTGGCTTCAGCCTTTGAATAGTTAGCCTTCATAGCCTCAAGGTCATTTTTCTTTTTCTGGAACCATCCGGCAATACCCTTCTTTTCAGGCTCATCAAGAGTTTTCAACTGGACAACGAGTGAAGAAAGAGTTTCACCTATTTCTCCTAAATCCTTGGTCTTTACGCTGTTGAGCGCAGATTCCGAAAAGCTGGCGATATGCTGCTGTGCTGCAGAGCCATATGTCATAACCATATTTGAATCGGAAATGTCTATTTTGCTTGCGAAATCATTAACTATGGCCTTTTCTTCTTCTGTCAGCATGTCTTCATTAATCTGAACAGCATTCTCATCTTTTGCTGCCTCTTCTTTTTTCTTCTGATCTTCAGCAGCGTTAAAAGTAAGAGTAGGCTCAAAAGCATCTGCTGTAGGCATAGCAGGTGCAGCAGGCGCTGTAGGTGCTGCAGGTGTAGCTGTAGCAGAAGCAGCATTAGGGTCAAGTGTTAATGTAGGGATTCCGTTATCCATGTTTGTCTATCCTCCTAAAGTTATATTCTCAATTTTAATATCTAATCTAAAAATTTGTAATCTTACAGTTTCAGAGATATCCCGGAGATTTCATCGTCTTTCAGGCCTTCCTGTTTTAACATGTTCTCCATAACCTTAATTTCTGCCGATATATCAAGGGCATCATCCGCATATAATGCATCCAGCTGTTTATCAAATGCAGCCAGAGAAGTGTCCATCATTTCTTCTACTTTACCCTTGGTGCCGTCAATATTCATTCCTGAAATACCTGTTTCATCCATCCTGTCGTATGCATTCAGGAGTTTTAGGGTGGTCGGCAGATAATAATTAAAGAACTTTCTCACAGAACTCTTTTTCTTAGGATTTTCTACAATGAAATTAACAATCTTTGTAGTTACTTCCTCAAGATGAACAATCTGTGCCGAAACCTTTTCGTCTTCGATCGATCTGTCAAGACGTCTCATTTCGGAAATAGCCTTCTCCTCTTCATCAAGAAGTGCATCTATGGCCTTGTCCCCGGTACGCGGTCTCCTCTTAATATCAGGATCGGTCTTAACTTCTTCTTTTTCTTCTTCTTTCTTTTCCTGAATTACTTCCGGCTCATCGGAAACTTCAAGTTCATTTGTATGCTTTGGCCAGAACATTTTAGATATTCCCCAGCCTGCAAGTGATGCGAGTCCCGCAAGCAGGTACCCGGAAAACGAATACAGTGGGAAAGCCAGAGACCATCCGAGCCAGACAGCCGCAGCTACGTATATGGGCCCGGACTTGCTCCATGGATTCTTTTTATATTTTTTAGCCATAAAACAGCAAACTCCTTCTGAATTACGGGATTACTTCTTGATTATTACATCACCTTCCGGAGTAGCTTTCAAAACATTATCCGAAGCTATATACCAGTAGATATAATCCTCATCAGATTTTTTCTCTATTATCTTATAAGTGTAACCTTCTCTGTCACATTCGCCCTCAACTTTAACCCAGCCGAGTCTTTCTTCAAGAATATAGAGTCTGCCCTTCTTCTTTGAGAAGTTCTGCAGATTGAATCTGTCTACGCCGTTTCCGTAAGAAGCGATGTAATTGATATGCTTGTTATACTCCTTAAGAAGAACTTCTGTATTCTTAAACGGCAGAGTTATATTCTTAAGATCGTTACGAGCCTTAAGCATATCAGTCTCTATATCTTTTTCTGCCTGTGTATAGTATTCGTAGTTCCTTGATTCAGCAAGTTTTGTATCTGCCTCCTGATATCCTATACACTTTTCATATAATGCAATGGCTCCTGCATAATCTTCAGTATCAAACAGACGGCCTGCCTCGTTATAATATACTCCGTTCTTTACCGAAACAAGTTTGTCATTAATCTCTTTCCAGCGATTAATCTCATAACTGTCACCGGGGTTATAAAGACCAATCTTGTTCATAAGGATCTTTGCACCGTCTACGATATCTTCACGCTTATCATATGCAAGGAAACCAAGTACGGCTATAATACCGATAATGATAACAACCTTTATTATGCCAAAATAATTCCTGACAACTTTAGGTGACCTGCTCTTGTCTGCCTTAGAGGCTTTCTCACTCTTACCTGATGCCTTGGAAGCCGATCCTGTATCGGTATCAATCTTACATCCGATAACCGTTTTGCCCTTAAGTGCATCTCTTGCGGCCGCCATCTTCTTTTTCATGAACGATGAAATAAATACTGACGCTGCAATTAAAAATCCTGCTATAAGAGCAACTGCGATGATAGGCTTGATCTTGTCTTTAAACTCACTGTTACTTCCGAGTATAATGATCACAAGAGCCAAGGCCGCAAAAACAGCAACGGCAACCATTACTGCTGTCGCAATAAGTGAATATTTTTTACTTGAAAGATACTCTTTAACAGTTTTGTTACTTTTCCTTACAACTATTTCTTCAGCTGCGGCAATCTCTTCATCTGTACCGATCCTTGAAATATTATTAAGGGTCTCGTCAAGAATTTCATTAAGTACTTGTACTGTTTCCGGATCCTTTGCTGCATTAAGTGCATTTCGTGCAGCTATAAGCCTGAAATACAAGTGCTCAGACTCGCTTGAGAAAATTTCGTCTACTGTCATTTTGTACTCCGCCTTTCACAAAACTTAATGTTTTGCTTCTTCCTGCCTGATCTTTACATCGATCTCCCGCATTGAATTTTCAATATCCTTAATCTTCTGATTTGCTACGGATCTTCTTTCATCAACAGCCTTGCTTCTGTCTTTCAGCTGCTGCATGCTTTCTTTTCTTGCTGAAATAATAGACTGGTTTTCTTCTATTGTTTCATTAAGTTCGGCTAATTCTTTATCAAACTTTTCTTTAACCTTCTGGTGTTCTTCTATAGTAGCCTTACTGTTGATCTGCGCAACTTCATACTGGTTTTTGATAGTATCAAGCTCTTTTTCAGCATTCTCTCTCTCTTCGGTTTTCTGTTGATAAAGAATAACCTTTTTCTTGTTTCCTGAAGAAGCCTTTTCCCTAAAGATGGCTTCTATCTCTCCTGCAAGTTCTACAGCTGCAAATGCTGTTCTCAGATCATCTTTAAGCTTCAGAAGTCTCTTTTTCTCGGTCTGTTCCTTGTATGTGTATCTGTTTTCCGATTCCTGTGCCTGAGCCTCTAATTCTTTCTTCCTGCCCTGAGCATTAAAAAGCGTTGCACTTACCTGATTTTCAAACTGCATGAACTGATTTCTTTCCTGATCATACTGTTTTTCAATCTCGGCCTTTTCAAGCATACAGTTGTTGATTTCCGAAGCAACCTCTGTTCTCTCCTGAATAAGTTTCTCTTTTTCGGCTTTCAGCTTACCAATTGCTTCATCTTCCTGCATCCTTAATTCCTCGGCATGTTTCTTTAACTGAGCGTGCCTCTTTTCTTCTTCATGCCTGCGTTCCTCACGCTGACGAAGTTCATCCCGTCTCTGCTTTTCTGCAAGGCGTTCAGCTTCCACGCTTTCTGCTTTTGCTGCTGCATTCTTCTGAGCGTTTGCATCAAGTGAAGCTGTAGCGGCTGCACCCATACTGTTGCCCATAACTTCTGCAGTTCCGTTATTTACTGCTCTCTGTATTTCATACTGTGCTGCAGCTGCCTTTGCGGCCGCGATCCTTTCGGCATCTTTTGCTGCAGCTGCTTCGGCAGCCTGTCTTGCACGTTCCTTTGCGGCTGCTTCCCGCTCAGCTATCTCTTTTTCTTCTTTTTCCTTTGCGGCTGCCGCCTTTATAGCAGCTTCTCTTGCAGCTTCTTCTCTTGCGGCTCTTTCTTGAGCGGCTTTTTCTTCGGCTTCTCTTGCTGCTTTCTCGGCTGCTTCCTTTGCCGCCTTTTCTCTTGCGGCTCTTTCAGCTTCCGCTTTCTCTCTTGCAAGCTTCTCTGCCGCAGCCCTCTCTTCGGCTTCTTTTTCTTCCTTTGCAATCCTTGCTGCAGTAGCCTTTGCTTTCTCTTCTTCTTCCTTTGCAAGCCTTAAAGCTTCTTCCTTGGCTTTTTCTTCAGCTTCTTTTGCAGCTCTTGCGGATTCTATTCTTTCTTTTTCTGCCTTTTCAATTTCAAGTCTGGCAGCTTCTTCCCTTGCTTTATCTGATGCAATCTTTCTTGCGGCTTCAACTTTTGCGAGTGTTGCAAGTCTTTCTTCTTCAGCCTTCTTTTCAGCTTCTTCCTTAGCTTTTCTTTCGGCTTCTTCCCTTGCTATTCTTTCTTCTTCAGCTTTCTTTGCAGCTTCCTCGGCTGCTTTTCTTTCAGCCTCTTCTTTTGCTTTTCTTTCTTCTTCAGCTTTTCTTGCAGCTTCTTCAGCTGCTTTTCTTTCAGCCTCTTCCTTGTCCTTTCTTTCAGCTTCTTCTTTTGCTTTTCTTTCTTCTTCGGCCTTTCTTGCGGCTTCTTCGGCTGCTTTTCTTTCAGCCTCTTCTTTTGCCTTTCTTTCTTCTTCGGCCTTCCTTGCGGCTTCCTCGGCTGCTTTTCTTTCGGCCTCTTCTTTTGCCTTTCTTTCTTCTTCGGCCTTCCTTGCGGCTTCCTCGGCTGCTTTTCTTTCAGCCTCTTCTTTTGCCTTTCTTTCTTCTTCGGCCTTCCTTGCAGCTTCCTCGGCTGCTTTTCTTTCAGCCTCTTCTTTTGCTTTTCTTTCTTCTTCAGCCTTTCTAGCTTCTTCTTCGCGCTGCTTTTCTTTTCTTTCAGCTTCAGCAGCCTCATTTCCGGCCCATGTGATAGTGTCAAGCCAGCCTGAAACGGCCTTATCCATACTCTCAGTTGAATATTTATTGTTAAAAATTACACGTAACTTTAATACACGTCCATTCAATTCAAGGAAAACATAATAGTTGTAGCACATGGACGACATAACACGCCTAATAAAACCGCCTGTAATTTTTCCAAAAGAATACTCCTGCAGGGACAGTTTAGATTTGTTGACGCCACCCTTTATCATGTCGTCATACACACCCTTAACTATATCTAATCCCCTTTTTCCGTCAGCGTCATCATTTCCGTTATGAAGAAGTTCTATAGGCTTTTCTTCATCAACATCATTAAGGACAAAATCATCCCGTTCTGTTTCACTTGGTATCCACGCAAGGAAATCTCTCGACTGACCTGCCTGATTAACCGACTGAAGATTAACTTTAAAGCCATCGGGTATACCTATTCTGTAACCGGACCCAAATACCAGGTTTTTATCCTTGTATGAGAATTCAGCTACTTCATTCTCATCCATCATCTCACCAAGAGAATCCTGGAAAGAGTTCAATGCTCTCAGCAAATCACCCAATGACTTTCCTGACTCTTTTGTAGTATTGTCCATGCTTGACCTCCACCGCTGTTTTGTGCAGCTTTATAAACCCTCAATATACAGTCAAAACAGTATTAATTGCATACTGTCATAACTATACTGTTTAATTATACACTTTTTTATTTGTAAAATCAACAAAAATAAGCATATTTACTCAATTTTTCTTTTTCCTTCCAAAAAATACCATAAACACAGGCTGACCAGAGGTACCACTGCAAGTATAAAAATGTTTTCCGAAAACTCCTGCGGCAGTGCAGCCAAGACATAGTTAAACCCGTTAAACACTGCATGGAAAAGGATTGAAGGGATTATGGAATTATATTTGTTTGCCAGATAAGCCATAAAAAGGCCTATGAAAGCGGCGTAAATTCCCTGAACCAGGTTCATATGGAATATTCCGAAATATATGGCGCTTATGATAATGGCAGCTATAGGCGCCATGTTAAGTTTCAGTTTCTTAAAGATCAGCCCTCTCATTATACATTCTTCATTTATTGGAGCGATCAATACGGTAAGTATTATAATCTTCCAGTCAGCGTTTTCAAACCCTGACATTTCAATCAGTTTATAGTACTGATCCATCAGATCGGGGCTTATAAGTTCGATAAGAAGTATCAGCCAGTTACTCAAATAATAGATACCGATACCTGCAAGTATTATCCCGAATACTTTTCCGTCTTTACATACTGTTTTAACAGTTCCTTTTATCTGCGTAAAACCAACTCCACGGCAGTATGCAAATTTATACCAGATTACAGCAACAATAGCAGATACCACAGTTGCCAGCAGAGTTAATCCTATGCTGTCGACCGAGTCTATTAATTCCTTTGTCAGTTCTTCGGAATTTAATGCGGTAACATCGGCACTTGTCACCGTATTGATAGCAGCCCCCATCATATACGGGATCATAACCACGAACTGTATACCTAAAAATGCAAGCATGATGAGAAATGCTAAAACTGCAGCCAGTACAGGCTGTTTTTCTTTCCGGTATTTCGGAGGTATATATGTATCCTGCGTATACGGTGTAAAATTATTATTCACCGTACCATTACCTTGTTCGTTTACAACAGGTGGAACAGGCTGCTCATATATTATTCCGTTATCCGGATTATTATTTGTGTTGTTCTCCATATCATTCTCCGATCCCTTCAGGATGAACCAGTCGTTTATCCGTATCATAAATATCGGATATGGTCTTAAAGAGATTTACGATAAAACTCCCTTTTGACGTAATACTGTAACTTCCGTCAGGATTCTTTTCTATGCTTCCGGTTGCAAGCTGTTCTTCAAACCTTTTGCCGAAAGCCTCATATTCATAAACATACTTGTCAATAAAGATCCTGCTTATCTCTTCTTCCGTATAGGTTCTGTCATTATATGTATCCATGTAGCTGAGCATAAACACAGAGACAGACCTTTCTACAGTTACCGGAATAAGCGTAAAGAATACCGTATTGATGCTGCAGCAAAGAATAAAAACAAGCACGGCATCCTTCGCTGAAAGCCATGATATCTTTCTCAGCTTTTTAAATGCGATCATGAGTCCGACAGATACTATCCCTGCCAGTACTATCATGATCAGTCCTCTGTACATGAGAACTTTTATACCTGAAAAAAGCGGCAGCCTGATAAGCAGGATAAGAAGCAGAAATGATATAATATAGAGCACTGCATATGTTAAAAGTGTAAACAGTATCTCCTTAACAGGAGTCAATTTCTTTCCTTCTTCCATCTCAGACCTCCCGTACATATTTTTATTTTGTTATCTTACTACTCTTCATTTTCCTCATTATGATCCGAAGTACTGAATAAAGCTTCTACAAAGGAATGGGGATCAAATTTCTGAAGATCGTCAATATGTTCGCCCACGCCAATATACTTAACAGGTATTCCAAGTTCCTTCTGGATAGCTACAGCTATACCGCCCTTTGCGGTACCGTCAAGTTTGGTTATTATGATTCCTGTGATATTTGCTACTTCACTGAACTGTTTTGCCTGAGCGAGTGCATTCTGTCCGGTGGTTCCGTCAAGAACAACCAGAGTCTCCCTGTAACACTCAGGATATTCCCTGTCCACTATCCTGTTTATCTTCTTTAACTCATCCATGAGGTTTTTCTTGTTATGAAGACGTCCTGCAGTATCACAGAGCAGTATATCCGTTTTTCTTGATTTTGCTGCAGAAACCGCATCAAATACGACCGCAGCGGGATCTGAACCTTCGGACTGGGATATTATGTCTACACCTGCCCGGTTGGTCCATTCAGTCAGCTGTTCGATGGCTGCTGCACGAAATGTATCCGCAGCAGCAACAAGTACTTTCTTTCCCTGTCCCTTAAGCTGTCCTGCCAGCTTGCCTATAGACGTGGTTTTTCCTACTCCGTTCACGCCTATAACCATAACTACGGATTTTCTTTCTTCAAAAAGATAAGCATCTTCAGGAACCGACATCTGTTCTTCAATACTTTCCATCAGCAGCTGTCTGCATGCCTCAGGTTCTTTTATCTTATTTTCCTTAACTTTTTCTTTGAGGTTTTCAATAATAGCCTCAGTAGCATTTATACCCAGGTCAGCCATGATAAGAGTCTCCTCAAGTTCCTCATAGAACTCGTCATCAATCGAAGAAAATGCGCTGAATATACTGCTTATTCCGCTCGCAATACTTTTTCTTGTTTTTGAAAGACCTGATACCAGTCTGCTAAAAAAACCTTTTTTCTTCTCTTTTTCCTCTCCCATTATCTTTCCTCCGGTATTTATAAATCTTTTTTATGTTTTTCAGGCATCCAGATCGTCTTCGATAAGGTTGACCGAAACGAGTGTAGATACACCCTTTTCCTGCATAGTAATCCCGTAAAGGGCATCAGCCGAGGACATAGTTCCGCGTCTGTGAGTGATAACAATGAATTGTGAGTTTTTGGTAAGTTTATGCAGATAGCTTGCGTAACGCTTTACATTTGAATCATCAAGCGCAGCTTCTATCTCATCAAGCAGGCAGAACGGTGACGGTTTCAGATTCTGGATAGCGAACAGCAGGCTTATAGCCGTAAGCGCTTTTTCACCGCCCGACAACTGCATCATATTCTGGAGTTTCTTTCCGGGCGGCTGTGCAATAATCCTGATTCCTGCCTCAAGAACATCTTCATCCTCTATCAGTTCAAGTTCTCCCTTTCCGCCTCCGAAAAGTTCTCTGAATACATTGTTAAATTCAACCCTTATCTGCTCAAAACGTTCTGTAAACTGTTTTCTCATGGCTTCATCAAGTTCTGCGATGATAGCTTCGATCTTTATCTTTGATTCGGTAAGATCATTTCTCTGTCCGGTTAACAGCCCGTATCTTTCGGAAACGGTTTTGTATTCTTCTATCGAATTAACATTTACATCTCCGAGTTTTTTTATCTCCTGTCTTGTACCGTTTATATCCTTCTTTGCAGTAGAAGCATTGAAATTTTCATCCCTGTACTCTTCGGCAGTAGATAATGTAAGCTGGTACTCCTCCCAGATATATGTAGTAGCTGCATCCAGAAGTTCCTCGGTTTTCTCCCTCAAAGACTGGAGTCTTGAAACTTCTTTTTCCATACTGAGCGTCTTTTTGTTAAGTTCCGACCATGAGCTGAAAAATTCCTTATGGGCACGGTTGATCTGCTCTTTACGTTCATTCAGTTCATTTATGTTATTTGCGAGAATTTCGGCATTAGACCTGTTCTGCTCAAGCAGATGAGTGATATTTTCTATCTGTATCTTCTTCTCGGTAAATTCACGTTTGTTTTCTTCTTCACCGTCTTTGATACGTTCACGGTCAGTCTTTAATTTCTCCGTCTCAGTGTCAATACGGTTAATATTCTCTATAGCATAATTACATGCCTGTTCGATATTTGAGAATTCTACGGCGATATCCGACAATTTGGTCAATGCATTTGCTTCAGCCTCTTTTCTGCCGGATATTTCGGTATTTATCTCATCTATCTGTTTCTGGAACTCTTTCTGCTTCTTTTCATTTTCATCAAGACTCTTTTTTCTGGCTTCAAGTTCCTTCTTCAGTTCAGCATTCTTTTGCTCTATAGACTGTGATTCAGTTTTATAACCTGTACTTCTTTTCCTGATTTCTTCCAAATGTTCGGTTTCTTTTTTCAGTTCAAGTTTAGCGGTATTCTGACTCACATAGAGTTCTTTAAGGCTGCTTCTGCCAGTCTCGATCAAATCTCTTATCTGTTTCTTTTCTTCCAAAGCTTTCTCCATTTCCCTTCGGATCTTATTAAGCTCGGTTCTCTTTGATTCAAGACTTGCTTCAAGTTCTTCTATTTCACGTTTTCTGCCCAAAAGATTACTCTTAGATTTAAAGGCTCCGCCCGCGATGGAACCTCCGGGTGATAAGAGCTCTCCTTCTAACGTAACAAGTCTCAGATTGTAATCAAATTTTCTGGCAATCTTTAATGCATTGTCGACATTATCGATGACTATAAAACTTTTTAAAAGATGCTTTACAATTCCTGAATATTTTTCTTCAGCATTAACAAGAGAAGCTGCGTCACCTAAAACACCCTTCTCACTAAATACATCTTTTTCTACTTTGCCGCGGTTTCCGTCCCCTATGGAGGTTATTGGAAGGAATGTTACCCTTCCTAATTTTTCCCTCTTAAGGTACTCTATTACCTCTTTTGCAGTAGCTTCATCCTCTGCAACGATATGCTGGATTGAAGCACCTAAAGCTGTTTCTACAGCTGTCTCATATTTCTTTTCAGTAGAGATAAGGTCAGCGACAACTCCGCAGATTCCCGGAAAACGATCCTTGTTCTCCATTACCTTCTTCACGCTTCCGCTGTAACCGTCATATCTTTCCGCGATCTGTTTTATGGCATCAAGTCTGGATCTTACCCCAATAAAATCCTGGTTAAGACCGTCGTATTCTTCTTTATATTTTTTAGAAAGTGAATCAGTTTCAGAAAGCTTTTGGTAATATTCCTTTTCCTTACTCTCATAGTCACTTATCTGTTTGGTGATCTTATTATACTTTTCTTCAAGTATCGTTACGGTACCGCTTACTTCTGTTTCATCACTCTTCAGAGTCAATAACCTTCTGGAAAGTTCTGCATGCCTGATATTATTCTGTTCAAGAACAGAATCCGCATGTCCTATATCTGTACGTACCTGACCGTCGGCTCCTGCAAGTGAAAGGATGGACGCATTTGCTTCCTCTATCTTTCGGGAAAGCTCTTCCGACTCGCTCCTTATCCCATCAAGAACGTTTTTTGCTTCGGTTCTTCTTTTTTCACATTCCGAAAGTTTTTCCTTATACATTCCGGCCTGTTTCTCAAATTCAGCTCTTTCAGAATACTTCTCGTCAATACCGTTTTTGATTTCTTCTATACGTTCATCAAGCCTTTTTCTGTCGTTGGTGATGTTTTCAAGCTGCTGGTTAAGAAGCCTTATCTCTCCTTCCTTCTTTTCGGAATCGATAAGGGTTTCCTGGCGCTGATTTCTTGAATCATTTAACAGATTGTCAATCTCTTCGATCTCACTGTCAAGCCTTTTGTATTCTGCTTCGGCTTTTTCGTTTTCCTTTTTTGTAGTATTCAGTTCTTCTGCGGCGATACTGTATTTTTCATCCAGCTCTTTTTTCTTTTTCCCGCTTTCATCATACTCCTTAAGGAAATTATTAACTTCAAGATTTTTCAGGATTTCTTTTAATCTTAAATATTCCTTAGCAACTACGGATTGTTTTTCAAGAGGTCCGATACGTTCTTCAAGTTCTCTGATAATGTCATTTACCCTGAGAAGATTATCCGATGCCTCCTGCAGATTCTTCTCGGCGATATTTTTTCTTTTTTTGAATTTTACTATACCGACAGCTTCGTCAAATAATTCACGCCTGTCTTCCGGCTTTGTACTTAGTATCTTGTCTATCTGTCCCTGACCGATAATGGAATATCCTTCCTTACCGATACCGGTATCCATAAACATTTCCTGAACATCCTTCAGCCTGCAGATATTCCCGTTTATCAGATATTCACTTTCTCCCGATCTGTATACTCTTCTTGCTACAGCAAGTTCCTCGTAGTCTATCGGAAGCTTATGGTCTGAGTTATCGAATGTAATTTCAACCGACGCATATCCCATCGGTTTTCTCGCTTCTGAGCCGGAAAAAATAACATCCTGCATCGATGCGCCTCGAAGCTGTTTGGCACTCTGCTCTCCAAGTACCCATCTTACAGCATCGGCAACATTGCTCTTTCCGCTGCCGTTAGGTCCGACTATGGCAGTGATACCATCGTGAAACTCAAAAAGAATTTTATTTGCAAAAGATTTAAAGCCGTGTATTTCTATGCTTTTTAAATACATAATTATGGACTGCTCCGTTAATAAAATGATGAAAATTTCTGAGCTATAAGTCTGTCTGTCTTCGCGTCATTACAATTGCTTCCATGGCTGCGTTTTGCTCTGCGGATTTTTTGTTATGACCGGTGCCGTGGCCAAGTATAACACCATTAATAGAGACCGCAACCTCGAACTTTCTGTCATGTTCGGGTCCTGTCTCTCCAACAAGCTCATATACAATTTTAGCATTACTGCGTCCCTGTACTATCTCCTGGAAACGCGATTTGTAATCTACAAATATGCCGTTTCCGTTCTCAAGAACTCTCTTGATGATAAATGCAGAAACAACTTCATAGCCGCCGTCAAGGTAAATAGCTCCGATTACTGCTTCAAAGGCATCTGCCAGAATAGAATCCCTGTTTGCCCCTCCGTTAGCAGCCTCACCCTTGCCTAAAAGGAGATAATCTCCCAGGTTTATGCTTCTTGCTGCTGTGGCGAGCGCTTTTTCACAAACAAGCGCAGCTCTTTGCTTTGACAGCACTCCTTCTTTGTCTTGAGGTCTGTTATTATAGAGATACTCACTTGATACCATCTCCAGAATGGCGTCTCCGAGAAACTCGATCCTCTCATTGCACTGTTTGTTTCTGTTTGTCTGCTCATTAATGTATGAGCTGTGTGACAGTGCAAGTTCAATAAGGCTCTTGTCTTTAAAAGTATACTCCAGACGTGCCTCAAGCTCTTCTATTTTTTTTTCGGTAATCATCTATAAGCCTTTCATGAAATAGCATAAATAGAAGCTGTCTAAATGACAGCCTCCAAAATCAGTTTATAGCTTTCTTGATCTGTTCAACTGCATCTCTGACAGTAGTGATGTTTTCAGCATCTTCATTGGCTATCTCAATGTCGAATTCTTCTTCAATACCCATAATGATCTGAAAAACATCAAGTGAATCTGCGCCAAGATCCTCGATAAAGGTAGTATCCAGTGTTATTTCATCCGGATTAACATTAAGCACCTCTGCAATAATCTTGCGAATTTTTTCGAATTCCATAGTAACCTCCGTTATTCCTGTAAATTTCTCCTGATTTTATCAGGTATATTGCTTTCACTAAATTTTATACACTGCAATATAGAATTTTTCACTTCAATGGCTCGGGAATTTCCATGCGTTTTCATAACCAGACCGTTAAGTCCGAGCATTGGAGCTCCGCCGTAGTCATCCATACTGAAGCCTTTCATCGTCTTTTTCAAGGACTTTTTGCAAAGAAGAGCACCAAAGCTGCTTATAGGAGTAGCAGTCAAACCTTCCTTTAGCTTAGTGATAAGTGCTCCTGCAACTCCTTCGTACATCTTAAGTATTACATTTCCGACAAACGCTTCACAGACAATAACATCTGCATCTCCGTAAGGAATCTGTCGGGCTTCAATACTTCCGACGAAGTTTATGCCTGCACAGTTTTTAAGCAAAGGAAAAGTCTCTTTTACCAAAGCATTTCCCTTCTCTTCCTCAGTACCGATATTAACTATGGCAACCTTAGGATTTTTTACACCTATGACATTCTCCATGTATATAGAACCCATCTTGGCAAACTGAATCAGGTGAGATGCTCTTGCATCAACATTTGCCCCGCAGTCTATAAGCAATGAACATCCTTTCAATGTCGGAACAACCGGAGCAAGAGGCGTTCTTTCAACACCTTTTATTCTTCCTGCTATAAGCTGTGCACCGACCAGAACGGCTCCCGTACTGCCGGCCGAAATAAATCCGTCTGCTTCTCCTGATTTTACAAGATTAAGGCCGATAACTATAGAAGAATTCTTCTTTCTTCTGATAGCCATGACCGGCGGTTCGTCATTTGTAATGATCTCATCTGCATTTACAATCTCAATCTTTGAAGCGTCATAGGTATACTTTGAAAGTTCCTGCTTAATATCATCTTCTTTTCCTACAAGAAAACATTTAAGTTTATCACTTTCATTTACAGCATCAACAGTGCCCTTGACAATCTCACCAGGAGCATTATCTCCGCCCATGGCATCTACTGCTGCTTTAACAATTATGCTCATCTTCTCTCCATCCCTAAAAATTACTATAAACTTTTTATAATAAAAAATCAATACAAAATAACAATATAATCAGACTTTTTTATAAAAAAACGACGAAACCGAAGTAAAGCCGAATTCCGCAGGTTTCAGTATCTGTTCAGTAGTACCCAGAAACAGATAACCGCCTTTTTTCAAAGCCCGGTTGAAACCTTCGTAAATATGGTTTTTGGCATCATCGGTAAAATATATCAAAACATTCCTGCACATGATCAGATCAAAATTATCCGGATAAGGATCTTTAAGCAGATTATGTTCCTTAAAGAGCACACATCTTTTAACCTCATCAGAAATCTGCAGACTTGTTTCGGATATGTTTCTAAAAAACTTATGTTTAAATCCTATCGGAAGCCCTTTCAGGCTTTTTTCTTCATAGATACCTTCTTTGGCTTTTTTCAGGACCTGTTTATCCAGATCCGTAGCTGTTATATGGATCCTGTCAAAAGGAAAATACTTATTGAACAGCATGGCTGCAGAATACGGTTCATCTCCTGTAGAGCAGGCTGCGCTCCATATCTTTACGGTACCTAAACCGGTCAAATTCGGAATTATCTGTTTTTCAAGTATATCCCATTGATCGGGATTGCGCCAGAATTCAGAAACATTTATCGTCAGATATGTAACAAACTCTTCGAATTTATCACGGTCGTTTCTTATAATGCTGATATAATCACTGTATGTACTAACTTTATTTCTTAATATCAGAGAGTCTATCCTGCGTTTCATCTGATTCTCTTTATACGAGTTCAGATCTATACCGGTCAGGCTCAATATCTGTTTTTTGAATACTTCGTAATTATCTGTCACGTATTCTCCGATCCATTAAAAAACAGACTTAAAGTCGCCTTTAAGTCTGTTTTTAGGTCAAAGGCTATCTGCCTTAATCATTCAGTAACAGTTTCAGTACCGTTATCCTGTGCCTCAGACTCTTCAGCTTCTTCCGTTTCTTCGGAATCATCACTGTTTTCCTTAGCAAAGAGGGCCTTCATGCTCAGGCTGATTTTCTTCTCTTCAAGATTGAAATCAACAATCTTAGCTTCGATCTCCTGGCCAACCTTTAATACATCCTGAGGCTTCTCTATACGGTCCTTAGATATCTGTGATACATGAAGTAATGCATCAACACCGGGAAGAAGTTCAACAAATGCACCAAAATCAGTCATTCTTGCAATTTTTCCTGTGACTACTTTGCCTTTTTCAAAATTCTTCTCAGCCTCAGCCCAAGGATTCTGATCAGGGAACTTCATTGAAAGAGCAACCTTGGTACCCTGAATATCCTTTATAAATGCACGTACAGTCTCACCAACCTTAAATACTTTCTTGGGATTCTCAACTCTTCCCCATGACATTTCTGAGATGTGAAGAAGTCCGTCAGCTCCGCCAAGATCGATGAAAGCACCGAAATCGGTGATATTCTTAACGGTTCCCTCGATAACATCGCCAACCTTGATAGTATCGAAAAGCTTCTTCATTGCTTCTGCTTTTCTTGTAACAAGAATCTGCTTGCGATCGCCGATGATTCTTCTCTTCTTGGGCTGGAATTCTGTAACTACAAATTCAATTTCCTGATCCTTATACTTATCAAGATTCTTTTCGTAAGTATCTGAAACAAGACTAGCAGGTATGAATACTCTTGTTTCATCATAAACTACGCAGATACCTCCGCCAAGAACCTCAGTAACCTTTGCCTTAAGAATCTCTTTGTCTTCAAATGCCTTTGCAAGCTTCTCGCTTCCGCGTTCAGCTGCAAGTCTCTTGTAAGTAAGAGAAACCTGGCCTTCACCATCATTAACCTTAAGTACCTTTGCCTGAATCGTGTCACCTTCCTTCACAACAGTTCTTAAGTCAAGGTTAGGTGTATTAGTATATTCGCTTCTGGTTATAATTCCGTCTGCCTTGTATCCAATGTCAAGAGCAATTTCGTCTTCTTTGACATAAATGACTTTACCTTCGACTACCTCCCCGTTGTGTATTGTCTTCATTGATTCGTCAAGCATCGCGTCAAAATTCATTTCTGACATAATTCCTTGAACCTCCTTGATTATAGTTTTTGGGGTGGACGCCCCTGCTGTAATACCTACGCAACGGAAAGATCTGAATAACTCCAGATCCAGGTCATCGCTCGTCTGAATATGATAAGTATTCCTGCACACCTTCTCCGATATCTCAACGAGCTTTGCCGTGTTTGAACTGTGACTTCCTCCTATAACTACCATAGCATCAGAGATTGCCGCCAATTCCTCAGTTTCACGCTGTCTTTTCCCGGTAGCGTTGCAAATAGAGTTAACAACATTTACATTATACAACTTCTTTTGTAAAATTTCAACAAATACTTTAAATTTCTTTAAATTAAATGTTGTTTGTGCCACAACAACCGTTTTTTCGCTTCCTTTAGGAACAAAAGCATTCGCCTCTTCCTCTGAATTTATCACGGTTACGGGTCCGCTGCACCAGCCGCAGATACCCTGCACTTCAGGATGATTTCCATCTCCTATGATAATTATTTCCGCGCCTTTTCCGGATTCCTCACTGACTATATTATGTATTTTTTTTACAAAAGTACAGGTAGCATCAATTATCTCATTTCCGGCTGATTCTGTGGCTTTCAGAGTTTTATATACATCTTCCGATACACCGTGAGATCTGATTATTATGACTGAATCCCTTATCTTCTGTATCTCATCAAGCGAATTTATTATCTTTACGCCTTTAGCCTCAAGCTCTTCACAAACAGTTTCATTATGAGTTATCGGGCCATATGTAAAAACCTGCCTGCCTTTTTTCATTTGCTCATAAACCGTATTTAATGCACGCTCTATGCCAAAACAGAAACCGGCACTTTCAGCCACTCTGACGATCATATGTCAAAATCTCCACATCCTGCTTCTTTAACAAGCCCGATAACGGCTTCACAAACCTCATCTATTGTCATATTCGAGGAATCAAGGACGGTTGCTCCCTCCGCACATACAAGCGGAGCTGTTTCCCTGGTCATATCCCTGTGATCCCTCTCTTCTATTTCCTTCTTTATTTTCTCAATATCGCATTCCTGACCCGCCAGCACATATTCATTATACCGTCTTCTGGCTCTTTCCTCTACACTTGCGGTAAGGAATATCTTAACAGGAGCATCCGGAAGCACAACGGATCCTATATCTCTTCCGTCCATGACCACATTCTCTGTTTTTGCCATATTTCTCTGCAAGTCAAGCAGACTGTTCCTGACAGCGGGATAAACAGAAATCTTCGAAGCGGCTGCACCGACTTCAGCAGTCCTTATCAATCCGCTGACATCTTCACCGTTTAACAAAACATGCTGAACTCCTTCAACATATTTCAAGCTTACCTCTATTTTGTCACAGACAGAAGATACAGCGTCCTCATCATCAGGTGAAATTCCTTCCCTCAAACAGTAATATGCCATGGTTCTGTACATGGCACCGGTATCTATATAAGTAAATCCAAGTGTACCTGCAACTTTTTTTGCAATTGTGCTTTTTCCAGCACCTGCAGGTCCGTCAATAGCAATGCTTATTTTATCAGACATTTTCTAGCTCCTCTTTAATTTATTGTAGCCCCCAAAGTCATTCCTGCGGTATACCCGGTTGTCCATGCGATCTGAAGATTGAATCCTCCGGTATATGCATCAACATCAAGTATTTCTCCTGCAAAATACAATCCCTTCACAAGCTTCGACTCCATAGTTCCCGGATTAACTTCGCTTACCTTGATACCGCCTTTTGTTACAACGGCTTCGGAAAAATCTCCACTGTTCTTTACATGCAGTTTAAAAGCTTTTATTGTATCGGCCAATTTTTTTCTTTCTTCAACCGTAACAGAATTGACCTTTTTCTCTCCATCGATTCCGCATTCACCTATCAGTACCGGAACCATTGAGGAAGGCAGTAAATGTATAAGGACATTCTTCAGCGCCTTATTACTCATTTCGCCAAAATCCCTTAATATTCTTGCATCAAGTTCTTCATAGGAAAGCGCCGGTTTCATGTCGATCACCAGTTCTGCCTGTTTTCCCGATGCAATATCTTTTGCAAAATCAGCCGAAACCGTTAGTATCAGCGGTCCGCTTACTCCGTTATGAGTAAAAAGCATCTCACCCTGTTCTTTAAATTTCTGTTTTCCATTTATAAAAACTTTGAGAACAATGTTTTTCAGCGACAGGCCTTCCATCTCTCTTACAAAAGTTTCTTCGGTTTTTAATCCGACAAGTGACGGAAGCAGTTCCGTAATCGTATGGCCGTTTTTATCTGCTATTCTGTATCCGTCCCCTGTAGATCCGGTGGAAGGATAGCTCAGGCCGCCGGTTGCAATTATGCAGGAATCTCCAGAAATCTCCCCGTAACTGTCGGTTATAACAGAAGCAAACCTGCCTCCTTCGGTTTTTATATCTAAAACACGGCAATTAAACCTTATATCAACCCCAAGGCTTCTTAGAACTTTTTCCAGTGTTTTTGTAACATCCGAAGCTTTATCCGATTCGGGGAAAACTCTGTTTCCGCGTTCCGTCTTTGTCTTTAATCCCAGATTATTGAACAGTTCCACAGTATCGTATGAATCCATACGGTTTAGGGAGCTGAAAAGAAATTTCGGGTTTGAAACAACATTTTTTAAAAATTCTTCTTTAGAACAGTAATTTGTCAGGTTACATCTGCCTTTTCCGGTAATATAAACCTTTTTCCCAAGTTTCTCATTCTTTTCTAAAAGTATGGTATCATTTCCGTTTATGACAGACGAATATGCCGCCATCATTCCTGCGGCACCGCCTCCAATAATTATATTTTTCACCTTTTAAGATATACCTCTTCACTTTCAAGTTTGATCCATGAAGATGAATAAGGCTGATTTTCTATGGAAAATGATACACCTTCCACATCCTTACAGTTGTCAACTATACTCATGGCCAGTGCATCAAGTATGAGTTTCTCCAGCTGACGATCCTTTTTCGACACTTCAAGGATATCCCTTCCCAGATCAACAATGCAGAGTCTGTCCTTAAGCTGAGCACCTTTAACCGTTATCTCTATCTCTTCATCCTCTAATGAATCGGAAACATACTCACATATAAGTAAGGGTGTAACTTCAGCATTTTCGCCTATAACCGCATCGGCTGTTTCTATATCCATCTGAGACAGCTTTATCGTGTAATATCTTATCCTGTGGAGAATAACCTCACCTTCGCTGTCTGTGATCACATGGGTTATGGAAGTAGGCACGGCACCCGTTGTACCGGTCCCACTCCTCTCACTTTCTATCTCTTTATCCGCCAGATATCTGTAAATGCATAGTATTACCAGAAGCATTATCACAACAAAACATATGGCAAATCTTATATCTTTTCTCATGATTTCCTCCCGGTAACAGTTTCCAGAACTTATCTGTATTTACAAACGATCATTTACAACTGATTTTAAGCACCTTCCAATTCCTAAGCAGATAATCTGCCAATGATATAATAGTAAGCGCGGTGGCAAGATACATAAGTACTACTCCCGCAATGGCAAACCATTCCATGCCCGCTTCAACAAACTCAGGCATGATAATATAGTCAATACACATGAAAAGCTGTACTACCGTTTTTATCTTGCCCCAGATGCCGGCAGCAATTATTATCCCCTTATCGGCAGCAAGCTGTCTTATCCCGCTGATAGCAAATTCCCTGCTCATGATTATTATCGCACACCATGTAGGGAAATTATAGGCTTCCAAATCACCCGTCATGTTTCCTCTCAACTTTACAAAACATATAAGGGTAATACAAACCAAAAGCTTATCTGCCAAAGGATCCATCAGTTTTCCGAAATCCGTAACCATATTGTGCTTTCTTGCCAGGTATCCGTCAAGGAAATCAGAAATAGATGCAACTGAAAAAATAACTAACGCAATTATATCCGATGTTCTTTCATCGGGGATCCTCAAAAGGAATACTATTATAAAGACCGGTATAAGTATAATCCTGAATAAAGTTATCTTATTTGGCGCATTCATAACAATTCTCCTGTTATTCTATTATTTCTCCGCTCAGGTCATACCCCGAGGCTTTTTTTATCTTTACATCCACCATCGTGCCAAGGACCAGTTCCCTGTCACTCTTTATAAATATGCATCCATCCACATCCGGAGCATCCCTCATGGTTCTTCCGATATAAACTCCTTCAGTCGGAAGCATACCCTCAATGACAGCCTTAAGAACTCTGCCTTTTAAAGCTTTGTTTTGAGCAAAAACGACTTTCTGCTGGGCAGTCATCAGTTCATCCCTTCGCTTATTCTTTTCAGGCTTTCTTATTTGTGGCCTGAGTTTTGCGGCAGGCGTCCCTTCTTCCTTTGAATAAGTAAAGACTCCAAGCCTTTCAAGTTTATATTCTTTAATAAACTTAAGAAGCTCATGATGTTCTTCTTCTGTCTCCATGGGAAATCCCGTGATCAGGCTTGTTCTTATCACTATATTCGGAATATTTTCCCTTAATTTGTTTATAGTATCCTTTATATCCTGCCCCGAAGTTCTTCTTCCCATTCTTTTCAGGACCTGATCGGATATGTGCTGGATAGGCATGTCTATATATTTGCATACCTTATCACAATCTCTTATGGCACTCACAAGATCGTCATCGATTTCTTCGGGATAACAGTACATGAGCCGAATCCACTCCAAACCTTCAATCTTATTCAGTTCTCTGAGCAATTCCGCTATCCTTTTATGTCCGTATAAATCTACTCCGTAAAGAGTTGTTTCCTGTGCTACAAGTATTATCTCGTTTTTCCCATGTTTTACAGCTTCTTCAGCCTCAGTGATAATATCTTCAAATTTAAAACTTCTGTACTTTCCCTTAATGGAAGGGATTACACAATAAGTACAGTGTTTATCGCATCCGTCTGCAATCTTTATATATGCATGATTTTTCAGAGTGTTATATAATCTGTTCTTCGATAAAACCGGTTCCTTATCGATATCTTTTTTGACAATCTTCTTTGAAAGGCTTTTACTAAAAAGCTCCTTTATAACCCTGTCTATCTCATCGGATGCTGAAGAAACGATAATGGCATCAACTTCCGGAATAAGAGCCTGGATATCATCCGAATACCTGGTTGCGAGACATCCCGTAATGACCAGAAACTGAAGCCTGCCGGTTTTCTTAAGTTCTGCAGTCATAAGAATGGTGTCTATACTTTCCTGCTTTGCATCGTGAATAAAACAGCATGTATTTATAACAGCCACATCCGCTTCTTCCGGAACATCGGTTATCTCATAGCCTCTTTCGGATAACTGAGCAAGTATCTTCTCGCTGTCTACCAGATTTTTATCACAACCCAATGAAATAATAGTAACTTTTATGCTCATTCTACGTAATCCCAGTCGTCTCCGTCTTCGTCGAAAATAAATTCAATCTCTGAATTTTTTAGTGCGGTATTCTCAGTATTGTTAAACAGACCGACACTCGCATTCTGCTTTAAACGATACTGCCCCTGATTCTGATAAAATTCAAGGTTAACTTTTCCGTTAAATTTTCCAAGAATATAACCGTCATAACATTCAAGTTCATCATGCCCTTCAAATGTTACATAAACACCGATTTCTCCGCCGTCTCCCGAAAAATCAACAGTATCAAAATGTCCCTGTTTCGTATCGCCTTTATTTAATGAGCCTTCGTAGATGGTGCTGATCTCTGTCCCATCTTCTTCCCATTCAAATACAACCTTTAAGGAAGTAATATTCATATCTGTATTGTTTACAATCGTATATTTGTTATTTGAAACATTTTCCAATATGATAAATACAAATACTGCTGCTACCAATAAACCGATTACTGAAAATATTATTATCTTTACTCTTTTACTCATAAATAACCTCAAAAATATAAAAATACGTATATATAATAACCTTTAATGCTTTACTTTTCAAGTGTTTTTTGAACTGCATTCTTTTCAATCGCTTCCGGCATGGTGCTTTTGACCATGTTGCTTAAAAGATGACTTGAAACAGGTGATGTTATCCAAAATATAACTACCAGAAGTAAAAGCTTTAGTGTCATAAAAGTAAAGCCGCAAAGTATCACAAGACCGGTTATGATAAAAAACAGTCCGCCTGTATCGGCAATAGCTGCGGCATGCATTCTGTTCATAACAAATTTCATTCTAAAAACGCCTATAGTAGAAATAAGGCATAGCAATGCTCCTATAGTAAGGAAAACATCAGCAATGACAATCTGTATGGTGCTCATCCGTTCTTCCTCCTTTTCCGCTTCTTTTCTTTGTTTTTTGAAAGCGGCTCAACTTTTGAAGCTACTGCTGCGCTTTTATTTTCAAACATTTCAGGGTGTTCTTTTCTGTATATGCCTATATAAATCTTTGTCAGTACAACTACTCCCAAGAAGCTTATAAGAGCATATACCATACCAATATCCGCCAGCCATACTTCATCAAGAAGCACAGTCAGTTCTGCTATGATTATGATAACCTGTGTTCCGATCATGTTTACTGCCATAAGTCTGTCCGTTATTGTCGGACCGATAACCGCTCTGATGAACAGTATAAATATAAGGCAGGAAGAAAAAATGATCAAACCTTTTAAAATTATATCAACATATTCTTCCATGTATCTAACCCTTAAAGATGATTATAGAATCATTTTTCTATCTTTTTCAGAAGAGAAACAAAGTTCGATGAATCAAGTCCTTTTGAAAGAGACTCATCCAGACAGTGTACCCTGAATTTACCGTTCTTTAACGATACCGAAATAGTCCCCGGCGTAAGTGTGATGGAATTTGCAAGAATAGTACTTGTAAATTCACTCTTTAACGGAGAATCAAAGGATACAAGCACAGGATTTATTTTTTTGTTTCCTTTAAAAATCAATATTCCTGCGACAATACCTGCTTTTATAATCTCATAAAGGAGCAGGAAAAAGTATGCTATTATATAAGGAGATTTGGTATATACCTTCAGTTCGCTTTTCAGGCTGTATCCCATAAACCTGTTTGCAAACAGCAGAACGGCTGCACCGATTCCTGCGCCAAACAAAAGTATTTCTACGGTTACAGCTCCGTTAAATATTATAAATGCCACAACCAGCAGTAAAAACATATAAACCTCGCTTAAACAATTACACCTGATTTGAAATGAATCAAATCAGGTGTCGTATCAGTATTAATTATTATTCTGTCTGGAAATCCACTCCGGAATCAATATTGAACTGCCATCCGACGCATTCTGGTTTGAATTTGCATTGGGTTTAGTTCCTCTGAACTGCTGTCCGTTTGCCGGAGTTGAAGCAGGTGCTGCAGGTCTGTTCTGAGAAGGTCTGGTGCCAAATGCAGGCTGTCTGTTTAACGTACCTGATGTTCCTACCGGTGAAGCAGCCTGAACTCCCTGTGCTGAAGGTGCTTTTCTTGCAGCTGTGTTTCCTGCTCCTGACATATTCAGGAAACCGAGACCGCCTCTTGAACCCGCTGCCTGCTGCTGACTCATGGAAGGTACATTTCCTGCAACGTCAGGGCTGTTCTTTATACCTGTAGCGATAATGGTTACTGAACATGTATCCGGTTCGGAATCGTCATAAACTTCACCAAAGATAACATTTGTATCAGGTCCGACAATTTCCTTAACATAATTTGATGCATTGATAACATCGTCAAATACAAGGTCTCCCGAGAAGTTGATGATGATATTGTCTGCGCCTTCGATGCTTGTCTCAAGAAGAGGACTGTCAATAGCCTGCTGAACAGCATTCTGACAGCTGTCATCGCCTGTTGCACGGCCAATACCGATATGTGCAACTCCTTTATCTCTCATAACTGTACATACGTCTGCAAAGTCAAGGTTGATATCGCCCATACCGTTGATAATATCGGTAATACCCTGAACACCCTGTCTTAAAACAGAATCTGCCATTCTTAAAACTTCAGGGAAACGTGCTTTTTTATCACATAACTGACGAAGCTTCTCGTTAGGTATTACGATCATTGTGTCAACATTTTCTTTAAGATTTGCGATGCCTTCCATAGCCTGGTTCATACGTACATCGCCTTCATGGGTAAAGGGCTTGGATACTACTGCTACTGTAAGGATGCCCATATCTTTTGCAATCTGTGCTATGACAGGTGCTGCTCCGGTACCGGTTCCACCTCCCATACCACAGGTAACAAATACCATCTCTGCCTCATGAATAGCTTCTGTAAGTACTTCCTTGCTCTCTTCTGCAGAATTACGTCCTACTTCCGGATTTCCTCCTGCACCACGGCCCTTAGTAAGCTTTTCTCCGATCTGGATAGCATTCGGAGCCTTACATTTTCTTAACTGCTGACTGTCAGTATTTACACAAATGTATTCAACACCCTGTATACCGTCCTCTATCATACGGTTAACAACATTATTGCCGGCACCGCCGACACCTACTACAATTATCTTTGCACCATAGTTACTTTCTTCGTTAGTAATCTCGACCAAGGTCTTGCCCTCCTTATGAATAGAAATCACACATAATACTATAATACATTTATTATAAAAAAATATCAAGTATAATTTTTTAATTTTTCAAATTATTCATCATTATTTATAGGTTTACCCACAACTTCACCTGATTCAGGTGTATAATTCTGCAGATCATACCTATAATTTCGCCCGTTTGCCGACTCCAAAACCTTCTTTAAAGCGCTTATCTGATAGTCATGTATATCCCCACCGCCAAGAAGAGCTTCCGATTTTCCTATATAGAGTTTTGCATTACCCCTAATATCGAAATGAATTCTGTCGCACGGTATCTCATTCTTATTTAACAAAAGCGTAAGATCAAGTATTCTGCTAAAGATTCCTGAATCTTCAACCTCGAGTGCTTCGCCTATCACAACCTTGGTAAAATCTATTCCGGTAACAAGCGGGACTCCCGTATCCGGTTCATCACAGCTTTCAACCACTATACCTTCACGGTCAAAATGCATATATCGTCCCATATGTTCTACACATCCTATGACAACTTTGTCATAAACCGTAACATGTATTGTGTTTTTGTCAACTATCTCAAAATCAAACTTTTCAATAAAAGGAATGGGATCCGGTTCTGAAAAAACGACATTTTTAAGATAAAAGATATGTGTGAATTCATCAGCTTTGCTTTTTATAAGGAAAGACCTGATCTCATCCTCTGTATAATGTGATCCGCCCTCTATCTCAAGACTTTTGAGCTGAAATGTTTCAAAATAGAAAATTGCCCCCGCGATTATCAGGCACAATAATAAAATTTTGATAATGAAACCTTTGTTACTTCTCATTGTGCCCTCCATATTTGATATTACTACTCTTCTTCAAATTCGTCGTATTCTTCATCATCCGGGATAACTTCATCGGTTCTCTTTGAAACATTTAGGACAACACCGATTTCTGCCATCAAAATCAGAAGACTGCTGCCTCCGTAACTGACAAATGGAAGTGGCACGCCTGTAGCCGGCATGCTGTTGGTTACAACGGCAATATTCATCATAACCTGTAATGCTATCTGTGCGAAAACTCCGGTCGCTATAAGCGAACCATACATATCCGGAGCGTTTAATGCAATTTTAAATATTCTCCACAAAAGAAGGAGGAAAAGCCCTATAAGAGCTATACCGCCTATTATTCCCAACTCTTCGCAGATGATCGTGAATATCATGTCTGTATGAACTTCGGGAATGTTTCCGAGCTTCTGTACACTGTTGCCCAGTCCTTTTCCGAAAAGGCCGCCTGAAGCTATGGCATACATGCCCTGAAGTATCTGATCACCGGGATCCATTGTTTCAGGATTTAGGAAATGTTCTATTCGGGCTGAACGGTACGACTCAGCATTTATCAGGAATATAACCGCCACAACAAGCAGTATGACAACCAGAATAAAGTACTTTTTGTCCATACTGACACAGAAATATATAACCGTCAGTATGCCGGCAAGTATTATCGCTGAAGAAAGGTTCTGAAGTGCAACAGGTATCAGTATGGCTCCAAAAACTGCCATAGCTCCGCAGTATCCCAGGAAATTCAGGAGCATATTCTTATTGTTCAGTACAAACCTGAACCATCTTGCAACAAAAGCTCCGCACAGAACAAAGCATACCTTTGAAAGCTCTGAAGGCTGAAGGTTGACCGGTCCGAACTGTATCCATCTTGACGATCCTCCGGCTTCATGTCCGTTAAACAGTGCAAACCACTGAAGGGCTGCACATATAAGGAAAAGGAAAAAAACAACCGGTATCTTGATTTTTTTGATCTTGATGCATTTAAAATAAACTCTGTAGTTTATAAATGATATAAGTATCATCAAAGCTGCACCGGCCAAAAGAAATCTTCCCTGATTTCTGAAGTAGAGTTTCGAATCCTGATAGTAATACTGCGCTCTGTAAGAGCTTGCAGAATATATCATTATCAGTCCAAACACGCATATGAACAGCACAAGTATAGCCAGTATAGCGTCATAATGGCTTAATACGGTTTTTATTTTGATTTTTGCACTGCTCTTCTTCACGATATTTTCAATCCTTCTTTACCAAATCTTTAAAAATTCTTCCGCGTTCTTCGTAATTCTTAAACATGCCCCAGCTTGCACAGCAGGGTGAAAGCAATACCGTATCACCGGGTACCGCATTCTTCTTACAGTAATTCACTGCTTCTTCCATGCTTTCAACAAACATATAGTCCGTAAAACCATGTTTCTTTGCACATTCGGCTATCTTTTCCCTGGTCTGTCCCATAAGGATAAGCTTTTTTATCTTTCCTTCGAAACTATCGATCCATTCATCATATACAGAACCTTTATCGTATCCGCCGCCTATAAGGAATGTAGGTCCTGTCATGGCTTTAACCGCCTGAATGGAAGCGTCGGGATTGGTTCCCTTCGAATCATTGTAATATTTAACATCATTTATGGTTGCCACATATTCAATCCTATGTTCTACAGGATTAAAATTCCTTAAAACATCCCTTATGTCGTCCATGGAGATACCCATGAATCTTGCTGCCGCAACCGCGGCCATAACGTTCTCGTAATTATGACGTCCTATAAGCTTCATTTCTGCTACATCTATGACTTTTTTAGGCTCACCGTCCCTCATCTCATAAATCACGCCGTCTTTGTAGACCATACCGTCGGTAAGCTCACTTCTTGAAGAAAACCAGCAGATTTTAGCCTTTATTTCTTTTGCTTTTTTCCTTAATATCTCATCTTCATAATTGAGTATGCAGAGTTCGTCTTCTGTCTGATTTCTTGTACATGCAAGCTTGGCATTTACATAATTTTCCATAGTATGATGTCGGTCCAGATGATCCGGAGTGATATTTAATATCATGCTTACATACGGATGATAAGTATCTATGGTATCAAGCTGAAAACTGCTCATCTCAGCTACGATCACACCGTCATCCGTACTGTTCAGACATATCTCTGTATAGGGTATACCAATATTTCCTCCTACAAGTGTATTGGCATACTTTTTCTTCATCAATTCCCCGGTAAGAGCCGTAGTAGTGGTTTTTCCGTTTGTTCCAGTTACCGCAACCACTTTACCTTTTGTAAAGAAATATCCTAATTCTACTTCTCCTATCACCTTTGCTCCAAACTCTTTTACTTTAAGCACAAGCGGCGAATCAATAGGTACTCCGGGACTTATAATGAGATACTCACAACCCGAAGCTATACTGTCAGGAAGTTCTTTGCAGATTATCTCACCTCTATAGCCGGCTCCTATTTTCTGCAGAACCTCATTCTTATCCAGTTCCTTGTCATCATACAGTGTTACTTCTGCATTTTGTCCGTTCAAAAGCCTAGCGGCTGAAATACCGCTCTTTCCTGCTCCTATTATTAATACTCTTTTACCGTTAAAGTCCATATTCTCCTCCAATACTTGTTCTCTCCAATACATATTTTGTTAACAGGCATTTTGTCAGCCTTCAGTACTAAATCCCTCTTCATTTTCCACACCTGTTGATTCTGATTCATCATAATCTTCAGGTATAACGCCTTCATTTATTTCATCTTCCGCATTCTTATCAATTTCCTGAAGAAGTTCCAGATCAACATTATAAACTATTTCTCCCTCGGGATACATTCCAAGATAAGGTAATATATCATTCATTATCTCAGAAGTCATTCTTGTTGCAGGTGAGCTGCTTCCTGCAAGCGTCTCATCATGGATCTCGTCTATGACTACATATGTCATTACCTGCGGATTATCCGCCGGGGCAAAGCCTACAAAAGATACTACATACTTCTTCTCTGTTCTCGGTCTTTTCTGTGCCGTTCCGGTCTTTCCGCCTATAAGGTATCCTGAAACCTTTGCCGGTGTTGCCGTACCTGCTTCTACTGTCATATAAAGTGCATCATGTATGAACTCCGAAGTAGTCTTGCTTACCGTTTCCCT
Organism: Lachnospiraceae bacterium; assembly: GCA_017542245.1. GTDB lineage: Bacteria > Bacillota > Clostridia > Lachnospirales > Lachnospiraceae > RUG11977. The sequence goes on along the minus strand of JAFXXN010000135.1, from coordinate 140,958 downwards.
TAATGGCGCATCCTCCGACTTCCTTACCGTTATGCCGTCGGATGTTTTTATTTCCTTAACAACATGAGGTACATAATAATCGCCGCCGTTCAGAATGGAAGCATATGCTGCGGCTATCTGGATCATCGTTACGTTAAATGTGGTTCCGAAACTGCATGTTGCAAGTTCTGTTACATTCAGATTACTTTTCGGAATGATAATTCCCGTTGCCTCGCCTGTAAGATCGATTCCGGTTCTCTCGCCAAATCCGAAAAGCTTCTGATAATTGAAGAACTTATTCGAACCGAGTTTATCGGCTATTTCCATCAATGCGCAGTTGCATGATTTCATTAATGACTCCGCAAGAGTAAGACTGCCGTGACCGCTCTTTTTGTTACATCCGATGCGCCATCCGCCTTTTTCGGTATAGCCGTCACAGTTGAAATGATCTCCTGTCGAAATAACGCCCTCTTCAAGAGCTGAGGCTACAGTAACTGTTTTGAAAGTCGATCCCGGTTCATAAGTATCGGAAATACAGAAATTTCTCCACATCTTATATCTAGCATTGGTCTTTTCTTCTTCTGTCATTTCCTCGAGTTCTTCTTCCGTGAACATACCCTCAAGGGATCTCGGATTATTAAGATCGTATTCATAGTTTGAAGCCATGGCGTATATTTCACCGTTATTCGGATTCATAACTATAACGCCTATGTTGTTGCATCCGATCTCGGTTTGGAAATTCTCTATCTTCTTCTGGATTATGGTCTGTATGTTAAAATCCAGTGTAGTAGTCAGTGTGTATCCGTCTATTGCATCTTTCAGTGTTTTCTGGCTGTTAAGTTCCGGATCGTAATATCCGTACTCATGTCCTTCGGTTCCTGTCAGATAATCATTATAATACTGTTCAAGCCCGTAGCTTCCACCGTCTCGTGTTGCATAGCCGATAACATGGGAAGCAAAATTCCCGTAAGGATATACTCTTGTATATTCTTCTTCGAACCATACTCCGACAACAAATTTATGAGATGATTTATACTTATTAAAGTTCGACACCTTGATGTAATCTATATTTTTTTCAAAAACAAGGTATCTGCTCTTGGGATTATCGTTTATGATCTTTTGCATCTCTTCACTGTTGTATCCCAGGCATTCTTCCATTGCTTCAAGGGTCGGCTTCATGTAATAATCATGACTCAGTATTACATCCGGGTCCAGAACAACATTATATGTCTTCTCGCTTCTTGCTATTGTTATGCCGTTTCTGTCTGTTATCGATCCTCGTTCGGCTACTATGGTTCTGCTGGAATATGCCTGCTGCGACAGGACTTTCTTCCCATATTCGTTTCCTTTTTTATTATTTATCCATACCAGCCTTCCCGTAAGAGCGATGCACAGTAATATGACTACAATAAAAGCTACATAAAGGCTGTTCTTCATAACCACGTTAAATCTCTTCGTGCGCCTTTTTCTTCTCATTATAAACCTCGCAAACAGTTCACCTTTATAACTGTTTAATGGGTGAAGGAAAAATCCAGTTCCTTCACCCAGTAAGATGTAAACTTTTTTATTTCACAGCCGGGATTTCTTTGTACTGACGTACATATCCTTCTTCCGGCTTTTCATAATATACAGTATCGTTCTCTTTAGGGTAAATCATCTTCAGTTTTGAAACGGCAAATGTATATATATAGTTTCTGTCAGTTTCAACATCAAGCTGACTTTTAAGTGTAGAATTAATGTTCTGAATGTCTTTAAGTTCCGTCTTTGCGGCAGTGATCCTTTTATTTGCCTGGATAACTTCCGCTCTGGTCTCTATATATCTGTAGCTTGCACCTACAAGAGCAACAAGTGAAACTGCAAGCATCATGATAGTAAGGAAACTGAAGTTGTATTTTCTCTTAACTTTTTCCTTTGTTACTTCTCTCTGTCCGGGAACGCTCTTGATAGGATTTACGCGGACTCTTCTTACTTTCGGAGATGTTCCTTCAAAATCCAGTTCTGTGTATTCTTCTTCGAAGATGCTGCCATCTTCTAAGAAATCTACCTCGTATTCTGTTTCATCGTGTAAATCATAAGCTGTTTCTTTTACCGGTGCTGATCCGGTATGCTCATAGTAATTTCTGTCATAGCTGAATTTATTCCTTCTTGCTTCTGCCATTTTCTTACACGACGCTTAACGCGTTTTCCCTTTCCGTTCTCGTTTCAAGAACATTTTTCAAATACTCTCAGCTTACTGCTCTTGCTCCTGCTGTTCTCCTCCATCTCTTTTTCGGAAGGTATCACAGCTTTTTTGGTAAGATGTTTTCCTTTTGATTTTTTCCCGCATATACATACCGGGAATTCCGGAGGACACGTGCATGGGTTTTCAGCTTTATTGAATGCACTTTTTACTATCCTGTCCTCTAATGAATGAAATGTTATCACACATAACCTTCCGCCGGGATTCAGCATGTCTATCATGCTGTTTATGGAGTTTTCCAAAACCTCAAGTTCCCTGTTCAGTTCAATCCTTATCGCCTGAAAAGTTCTTTTAGAAGGATGTCCTCCCGTTTCTCTCACTTTGGCCGGTATGGAAGCTCTTATTATTTCATTCAGTTCAAATGTGGTTTCTATCCTTTTCTTTTGCCTCGCTTCTACTATGTGCTTTGCAATGTTTTTTGCAAATCTGTCTTCTCCATAGTCTCTTATTATATGGAAGAGTTCCTGCTCCGAATAAGTATTTATAAGCATCTCGGCAGTCATCTCGTTTTCCTTGTCCATCCTCATGTCTAAAGGTCCGTCGAACCTGTAGGAAAAGCCTCGTTCCGGAGTATCCAGCTGATATGAGGAAACTCCAAGGTCAAGCAGTATGCCGTCCACACCGTGGATTTCCATTTCTTTCAGGACGCCTTCCATATTTTCGTAGTTGCTTTTAACTACTCTGCATTTATCTCCAAATTCTTTTAATCTTTCTTTTGCAGCCGCTATCGCGTCGCTGTCCTGGTCTATTCCTATAAGAAGTCCTTTTTCAAGTTTCTTTGCAATTTCTCCGGAATGTCCCGCGCCGCCGAGTGTACCATCCACATATATCCCGTCCGGTTTGATATTAAGACCTTCAAGCACTTCATTTAAAAGTACCGGTTTATGACTAAAGCTGACTTTACTTTCCATGCTCATCCTTAACAAAATCTAAGACCATATTTTTGAGACATGCTCTCGGTTATCTCTTCCATGGTTGCATCACCGGTTTCGGCATCAAGTCTTTCCTTGCTCCAGATTTCAACTTTGCTGCCGGATCCAAGAAGAACCACTTCCTTATCAAGTCCGGCCATTTCTTTAAGGTTCTGAGGAACAAGTATACGGCCCTGTTTATCCGGTTCGCACTCCTGAGCATTTCTCATGAAATGTCTCTGAAGCTTTCTGGTTTCTGCGGTGAATGGAAGTTCAGACAATTGCTGTGAAAATGCTTCCCAGCTTGATTTCTTTGTCAGATACAGGCATCCGTCAAGTCCGGCAGATATAACAAAGTTCTCACCAAGTTCATCTCTGAACTTAGCAGGGACAATAATCCTGTTCTTAGGATCAATCGTATGATTAAATTCACCCATGAACATGACCGTTTCCTCCCCACTTTGTGTTACTTCATACCACAACTCACCACATAATATTATAATATCATTGTTTTTTATAAAGTCAATAGGAAAAATGAGTTTTTTTGCATAATTTGTTTAAAAAAAATATGGATGTATGCACGTTTTTTGTGCAACATCCATATATTGTGTTCGAACATTTGTTCACCACAAGAATGTATATTTATTCTTTTTCTTCATTGCTTTTTTCAGTGCTTTCTTCAGCACCTTCGGAATCGTCTTTTCTTGGATCGTCCCCTCCGGGATCATCTTCTCCGGGAGACGTACCGTCTTCTTTCCTCTTCTCTTCCGGGTTCTCTTTCTTTTCCTCTTCCTTTACTTCTTTCTCCTCCGATACGGAAGCATTTCCGTTCTTCATATTTTTGTCAGCCTTGCTACGTATCAGTTCCATAGATACCGGGATACCGAGTTTTACTGCCCTGATCCTGAAAAAAATGAGCAACGACGTTGCCACAACAAAAAGCAAAGCGGACAATACCTGTGATGCTGCAAGTCCGGTTCCCCAGATAAACAGCTGATCTGTTCTAATGTTTTCAATGAAAAATCTTCCGAAACCATATCCGGCAAGATATATTAGGATTATCTCACCGTTGAATTTCTTTCTGGGCCATACCCATAACATAATACACAGGATAAAAAGATTCCAAAGAGACTCATACAGGAATGTAGGATGTACCTGTATAAACTGTCTTCCGTCTGCCAATGTCACAATATTGTTTCTTATTTCAAGGATATTGTTCAGAACATTTTCCTTACCCTCATACATGGTCCTAAGCGTAGCCTCAGAACATAGAGCCGGATTATATATATAGCTTAGGTTTTTTTCGGACAGATCTATCTGCATCGCAAGAAATCCGTCCGAATATTTTCCGAAAGCCTCCCGGTTAAAGAAATTGCCCCAGCGTCCAATTATCTGACCAAGGATAAGTCCCAGAATAGCGGTGTCTGCCATAAGTGTATATCTGAGCTTTTTTATATGACAGAAAGTAAACACAGAAAGGAATGCTACTATGATACCTCCGTAAATTGCAAGACCGCCGTTACGTATATTTATGATCTTCCAAAAATCCCACTGGTAACTTTCCCAGTCAAAAACAACTTCATATATTCTGGCACCTATAACAGAAAGCGGTATTGCCCAAAGAGCACAGTCAAAATAAATGTTGTCATCCTGTCCTGTTTTCTTTGCTTTCCATCTGGCCATTACCAGACCCATCATCATTCCGAATGCTATCACCACTCCATAGAATGCTATCTGGAATGAACCTATCGCTATTCCCCTGGGAAGATTAGGTATTTCCAAACCGATACCCGGAAAACGTACCGCTGTATCATTTCCCCATAGACTCATGTCAATTCCTCCGGTTGTCTATATCATACATTAAATCTAAACAGAATGACATCTCCGTCCTGGACTACATACTCCTTACCCTCAGAACGTACAAGGCCTTTTTCTTTAGCCTGGTTATATCCGCCGCAGGCAATAAGGTTGTCATAGTTTACTACTTCTGCTCTGATAAAACCTCTCTCAAAGTCAGAATGTATCTTTCCTGCTGCCTGGGGAGCCTTTGTGCCTTTCTTTATGGTCCATGCTCTGCTCTCTTTGGGTCCTGCCGTTAAGAAGCTCATAAGTCCAAGCAGATCATAACAAGCGACTATAAGTTTCTCCAAACCTGACTTTTCTACTCCCAAATCCTCTAAGAATGCCTTCTTTTCGTCATCTTCAAGTTCTGAGAGTTCCTGCTCTATCTCCGCACTTACTACAAATGCGCCGTCCCCGTCGTTTGCGGCAAATTCTCTTACCGCCTGTACATGAGGATTGGATGCACCGTCATCAGCCAGGTCGTCTTCCTTAACATTTGCTGCAAATATAACCGGCTTTGCTGTAAGCAGGTCAAACGAATCAAACATGGCCTGTTCTTCTTCATCATCTGTCTTAAAGCTCTTTGCAAGCTTTCCTGACTCTAAAAGTTCCTTTAACTTATTAAGCAAAGCTACTTCTTTTGCCAAAGTCTTATTATTTGCTGCACCTTTAACGCCCTTTGCTATCCTCTTTTCTATAACTTCGAGATCTGCAAAGATAAGTTCCAAGTTTATGGTCTCTATATCTCTGGCAGGATTTACGCTTCCGTCGACATGGACTATATTTGAATCCTCAAAGCATCTTACCACATGCACTATCGCATCAACTTCACGTATATGTGAAAGGAACTGGTTTCCGAGTCCCTCTCCCTTTGATGCACCTTTTACAAGTCCGGCGATATCAACAAATTCTATTACCGCAGGTACCTTTGATTCGGACTTATATAAATCCGTGAGCACATTAAGTCTCTCATCCGGTACAGCTACCACTCCTACATTGGGGTTGATGGTACAGAACGGATAGTTAGCCGATTCAGCCCCCGCCTTTGTCAAAGAATTAAATAAGGTACTCTTGCCGACATTCGGCAGTCCAACGATTCCTAATTTCATTTTACGATACTCCTCTTTTTATTTTTCCTTAGCTTCTGCTGCCTGCTGTTTTTTGTGGATGTTGTCAATATCCTCGGTTGTGCCGCCGCCGTTATCATCCGGTGCACGGAAGCCGCCGTTCTCCACAATCCTTAAAAATGCATCAACAACATCTGCCGTCAGCTGCGTTCCCGAAACCTCTTTTATTATAGAGACAACCTTTTCAAAATTCATGCGTTTTCTGTAAGGTCTGTCTGAATACATTGCATCAAAGGTATCCGCCACAGCGATAATCTGTGCCACTCTGGGTATATCCTCATCCTTAAGTCCTTTGGGGTAGCCTTTCCCGTCAGGCCTTTCATGATGTGCTCCGGCACCTATGGCAAGTTCCGGCATAATGCTTATATCTTTAAGAACCTGATAACCTCTGGCAGAATGTGATTTGATAATATTAAACTCCTGATCGGTAAGTTTGCCCTCCTTATTCAATACTTCCGAAGGAATGGAAATCTTTCCGATATCATGCAGAAGGGCGATATTATAATACTTTTCAACTTCTTCTTCGCTATACCCGAGTTCTTTTGCAAGCATCGCGGTATAATCCGCAACCCTTTGTGAATGGCCGTTGGTATACTTGTCTTTCAAGTCTATGGTCTTTGCGAATGCCTGGGTTATCTCTTTAATCAGTTCCCTGTTTTCTTTTTCTTTCTTTAAAAGACGTTTTGTCTTATGTTTAACTACTAATCTGATAATTAAATAACCGATAATGATAATGATGACTCCGACAAGACACAAAAACCATTTTGTCTCGTAAAATATCATTTTCTTAGCAATCTTAACGCTTATTTCCTTACCACCCTTTCCTAACGGATCCTGCATTACCATATGGAGAGAGTATGTCCCGCCTGCAAGATTCGTATAATTCAAGGGTTCCATCTTATCACGGTTGACAGTGGTCCGTTCTTCATCGAAGCCTTCAAGCCAATATGTTATCTTAGGATTGGTAAGTGCATAGGTATAGACGAACGGGTAGATAGTAAGTCGGCTTGTATCATGCGGAATTGTTATCTTTCCGTCAGAATCGGGATATATCATCACTCCGTCGGCCGAAACATAAGGAACTGCCATCTTTATGTTATCAACATTTAGGAATGCGTTCTCTATGTTTACCTTTGATATTCCAGTGGTACCGGCAATATAAAGATCTCCACTTTCGGTAAGTTCACTGTAAGCATTTGCGGTAGCTATACAGGACAGTCCATTCGATCTGCTAAAATAAACAGGCTCTATGATCTCATTCTTTATCATAGTCTCAACCGGGATGACATATATGCCGTTACTGCTCAGAACCCACATTTCATCCTGGCTGTTCTCATACAGATCAAAATTATTGGTATATGGAAATCCTTCAATAGTATGGATTTCATAATCCGCAGTCATGTATGCTATGGAATTACTTGTGACTATCCAGTAGATATTTCTGGTCCGGTCACGTTTCACTCTCATAACAACTTCGGATTTTAATCCGTCTTTCTTACCGATGTTCCTGATTGCATGGCCATCGATAATGAAAATACCGCTTCCGTCCGTACCGATTATCATGTCACCGTTATCTGCCTGGGCTACAGAAAGTATCTCGGTATTGTCAAGTCCCGAAATCTTATCATATTTATCAATAATCTTATCATTATCGATAAGCACCAAACCGCCGCTGACAGCAGCCATAATTACCCCGTCAGACCTCTCCTTGACGGTTCTGACCCTATTGGAAGGAAGTCCCATATCTTCATTAAATCTTGTTATAACTCCCTTATCATAACAGATTAGGGCGCGGTCACTGTAAGTGCTAAACCATATTCTGTTCTTTGAGTCCCTGATCACCGATCTTATTCTGCAGCCATCAAGCAGCTGTACGAGATTTGTATAGCTTGAAAACTTGTCTTCCGGATTTGAAAAGCTTATCGGTACATCATCAATGACGCTGTTCTCTCCAAGAGCGATCAGGCCTTTATCTGTACCTATAAATAGTGTATTGCTCGAAAAACACGTGGCGTTAACAACCGCCGAATCAAGCTTATACTTGTTAAATATATCCGTAAAGTGGTTCGGTACTATCTTCATGACACCCTGTCTGGAGGATGTGAACCAGATATTTCCTTCGTAATCTACCATGGTATGTTCAATAGAATTATCCATAGGCAGATTTTCAAGTTTATGAACCCCTTCCGAATCGATCAGGCCTACACCGTTATCCGAACAGATCCATACCTGATCCTGAAATTTTTCAAGCGAATATATGCTCTTAAGCGGCTTGGCATCAATCTTTTCAACTTCCAATAAAGTACCGGCCAGTCTTCCGTGATAAATCTGGGATTCTTCCGTACCCAGGTATACATAGCCCTCTCTGTCGGGATCAGGGAAAACGCAGTTTATATTATCTATGCCAAGATTATAGCCCGAATAAAAACCTGAAAGCCTGTCATTTTCTATCGTAAATATATTTCCGTCAGAGGTTTTACCGTAAATAACTCCGCCATCTGTAATCCTTATCTCGTCAATGTAAAGCCCTTTTACCTGAACTTCATCCAGGTCCCTTACCTTCATATCGTTTCCGATGATACAGATTCCGTGGGCTGTAGCTATGTAGATATCTCCATCAACATCCTCGACTATAGACCTTACAGCAGAAGAAGGAAGTCCGTCATCAATATCAAAGAGAGTAAATTCTCCTTTTTCCATGACTGCGACACCGCTGTCATTCGTACCTATCCATAAACGGTCACGGCTGTCGACAAAAAGGCTGACTACACTTGATATCCCTGTAGTAGAAGCTATTCTTTCAAAATTATTTCCGTCATAACGGATAAGACCGCTGTAACTGCCTATCCAGATAAAGCCTTCCGAAGTCTCTGCTATGGCATTTGCTTCCGAAGTAGGAAGGCCGTTTGTATTATCATAAAGCACAGCAGAATAACCCTCACCGTTAGAGGTGGGATCTACAGACATTTCATCGTATTTCACTCCTGAGCTTGTACCAAAAGCAAATGCCGAAACATCTGCTAGTATACTTATGATAATAATAACTATCACAGTACAGATACACAAACGATTTATTTTTTTCACGTCATGCCTCCGTTTAAAGACTATTCCTCTTTATTCTCGTAAAGCTGTTTCCGTTGCTCGCGATAAAAATACTGCATATAGTTTTTACTTGTTTCAACAAAGGATACTCCGTAAGTATAATCGAAATATCCTCTTTTATCTTCCCTGCATCTGATTATGACACCTCTCAGGTATACAGGTCCGATCTCGGAATTTATCTCAAAACTGATAAACATTCCCTCATCAAGTTTCACATCCGATTCAACCGAAGCTCCGCCCTCGCTTAAGTCTTTCAGATATCCTCGGCACTCAATCTCTTCATACTGTTCATCAAGCATGAGAAAAACCTTATCCATTTCAGACTGAAGATTTTCATCTTCCGTTTTTGCATCGTTCTTGACATCCTGGTTTTTCAGCTTCTCATACTTCATCATTATCTCAGTTCCTATTTCAAACCTGAACTGAGTTCTTCTGTTATAATGGATTCCCTCACTCGTTGATGAAAAGACATGAAGCCTGCTTCCGTCCTTTCTTCGTGCAGTTCCTGCCTTTACCTTTTCCCATTTCCAGTACCGGTCCTGTTCATTAAATATGAGATCTACTTCATCCTCTTCGGTAAATCTGAAAAGACCGTATTCACTGGCTATCGGTGTGACACCGACAAACCTCTCATCAACATATTCTACTTTACTTACAGTCTTATATTGAGAACCGTTTCTCTTTATATTTATCTCTAAGAGGGAACCAATTTTTATTTCATCAAGTTTCATTCTTTTCTCCATTGCCGGGTGCCATATAATAAGCACCTTCTTATATCATTTCTTCCCGAGTATGCTGCGGAAAGCTTTTACATTAGAAGAAATATCATCTTTAAATACACTGCTGCCCGATACTATGACATTGGCTCCTGCCTTTAATATCATATCAACATTTTCAAGCGTTATCCCACCGTCAACCTCGATATCTATATCTCTTCCGCTTGATTCAACAAGCTTTTTCACATCATTAAGTTTCGTTATCGTTTCAGGAATAAACTTCTGTCCCCCAAATCCGGGATTTACAGACATTACCAGTATCATATCCAGATAATCATAAACATATCTTAAGACATCCGGTGATGTTGCAGGATTAAGGGCAACTCCTGCTTTTATACCTCTCTCCCTAATATGCATAAGGGTTCGGTTAAGATGAGTACATGCCTCTGCATGAACGGTGATTATATCTGCCCCCGCATCAACAAACTGATCGACAAACCGCTCCGGCTCAGTTACCATCAAATGTACATCGAATGTGAGTCCTGTCTTTTTTCTTATTGATGTGATAAGAGGCAGTCCAAAAGAAATACTAGGAACAAAACTGCCATCCATTACATCTATATGGAGATATTCCGCTCCGGCATTTTCAACTTCAGTAATCTGCTCGCCTAACTTAAAAAAATCAGCTGCCAAAATTGAAGGTGCGAGTTTATTCATATTTATCCTACCTCTTTTCCCTTAATTTAAGTTCCTCGTATAATAAGCAATAATTATCGTACCTGCTTTTGCTTATTTTGCCGCAGGCAAGAGCTTCCTTAACGGCGCAATCCGGTTCATTTATATGATTGCAACTAAGGAATCTGCATTTTCCCGAATATGCATTAAATTCCGGAAAGAATTCTTTAAGTTCCTTTGAAGACATATCGCTAAGATATACTGAACTGAATCCCGGTGAATCACAGAGATACGTATCCTCTTCTATCCTGATAAGCTCGGTATGGCGGGTCGTCTGTTTACCGCGTTTTATCTTCTCACTCAGTTCACCTATTTCCATTCCTGCATCCGGAAAGAGAAGGTTCATCATGGATGATTTTCCTACCCCCGAAGGGCCGGCAAGTATAGTCGTCTTTCCCTTGAGCTCTTTCCTTATCTCTTCTATACCTTCATTGAAAAGAACGCTCGTGAACAAAACTTTTATTCCGCTCGCCTTATAATTTTCAATTATTGTCGTGATCCTGTCATTATCAACTATATCCCTCTTGTTAAAACAGACAATTACCGAAACCGATTGTTTCATCATTAAGATCAGAAATCTGTCCAAAAGATTATAGTTTGGTTCCGGATCCGCTGCCGCAAAGACCAGCAGTACCTGATCGATATTTGAGCAGGCAGGTCTTATCAGTTCATTCCGTCTCTCATAAATCTTTAGGATATTACCTTCAAAGTCAGCAGGATCGGTTATTTCAAATTCAACTCTGTCACCTACCAGCGGCGTTACCCCATTCTTACGGAATATCCCCTTTGCCTTGCAGATATAGTTTTCTTCATTTTCAGCAGTTACCGTATATGCTCCGGCAACTCCTTTAATAATCTTACCTAACATTCGATCCGCTTTCCGTAATCCGTTAAATTTTGTCCTTTAAGCAACATATCCGGGCATATATCATTAACGCAAGAAAGAACTGCCCGCTTATTTAAAGCGACAGCCCTTTCAAGCCCCATATATTTTAGGCAGAACCGATCAACCTTCCGGAACAGGTCCATCTCCGCCATCGTCTTCTCCGCCGTCTCCACCTTCAGGTGTTTCTGTAGGTTCGGGAGTTTCGGTGATATCGGTGTTGCCACCGCCTTCTTCTCCATCTCCGCCGTCTCCGCCTTCAGGCGGTTCTGTAGGTTCGGGAGTTTTTGTAGGTTCAGGTCCGAGACTTACAACAAAGTCAACAGAGTCACCTTCCTCAAGAGTAGTTCCCTCATCAAATTCCTGGCTTATGACAAGACCGGCATCAAATGCATCGCTATACTCAAATGTAACTTCTCCGGGAGCAAGTTTTGCATCTCTCAGCAGCTTTTCTGCCTTTGCCTGTTTCTTGCCTACTATGTCAGGACAATCTGTTTCTTTTATTTCACGTCCCATGCTGACATGGATTATAACCACTGTATCGATCGAACAGAGTGAACCGCCCTCGGGTTCTGTTCTAATAACACGTCCTGCAGCTACATCGTCATCAAAATCCTGAATTATCGTCGACTGGTAGCCCCATGCTTCCAAAAGCTCGGTAGCTGCTTTTGCATCATATCAGTTAACACTCTTCAGTTCCTTCAGCTCAGATCCTGCGCTTACAGTAAGGTTTATGGTAGCGTTTGCGGGTACTGTGCTATGTGCGGGCGGATACTGTGCAGCAACCTTTCCCTTTTCCACATCGTCTGAATATTCTTCTTCCGTCCACTTAATCTGGAAATCAGGTGAAGCAACCTTTAATACTTTCTCTGCATCCTCTATAGTAAGGTCGATTACACTCGGAACCTCTTTCAATACAGAATCTACAGGAGTAGGTGAAGGTGAAGGCGTAGGTGAAACAGGAACCTTTATCTCCAGTTCAGAAGCTGTGGTCGGAGTAGGTGTACCTGTTGTATTATTCAATATATCTATAGGATTTGACCCACCCTCGGTGAAGAACAGTCTTTTTGCAATCCAGATAATGAAAACCAAAAGAGCTATGGCTGCAAGTACGCTGACAATAGTAAGGACTTTTTCGAGTCCGGAATCCATACTGTCAAGCTCCTCAGTTTCTCTCTTAACCTTTTTCTTTGTCTTCCTGTCGGTATAAGTGATATGAGTTGCCGGTGTCTTTGCAGCACTCTTAATGGTATTCAGTTCCTCTTCTGTAATACTTCTTGTCGGAGATGAATTTACTATCGCATTTGAAGAAATATTAACATAATCTCCGTCAGGATTTATCACTGAACGTTTTAAGTCAACTATAAGCTCTGCAGCGGTCTGATACCTGCGTTCAGGCTTCTTCTGCATACACTTCTGAATGATCTTGTCAACACTTAACGGTACATCAGGGTTAAGTTCTCTTACAGGGACCGCTTCACTCTGTATATGAAGAAGTGCAACCGATACCGAATTATCCCCGGCAAAGGGAACCTGTCCGGAAAGCATCTCATACAGCGTGACACCCAGAGAATATATATCACTCTTCTCATCGCTGTACCCGCCTCTGGCCTGCTCAGGTGAAAGATAATGTACTGAACCGATGGCGTTTTGGGAAATAGTGTTTGAAGTAGCTGCTTTAGCTATACCAAAATCTGCTACCTTAACCTTTCCTTCCCTGGATATAATGATGTTTTGCGGCTTGATATCCCTATGTATGATATGATGGGTGTGCGCTGCCTCCATGCCCATTGCTATCTGTATGGCAATACCGACAGCTTCCTTTACATCAAGCTTCTTTCTCTTTTCAATAAATCTCTTAAGTGTTATACCTTCTACCAGCTCCATTACGATGTAATAAAGCCCGTCATCTTCACCGACATCATATACACTGACAATATTAGGATGAGAAAGTCCCGCAACCGACTGAGCTTCACCTCTGAACTTCTGGACAAAGCCCGCGTCTGTAGAATATTCAGGTTTAAGGATTTTTATTGCGACATATCTGTTCAGTCTATGGCAGAGTGCTTTATAAACATCCGCCATTCCGCCGGAACCGACCTTGTCGATTATCTCATACCTGTCACTAATGTACATTCCTGCTTTAATCATTTCTTTTCCTCACAAATAATCTGATAGTCCGTATATTTGTTCTGATCTATCTATATTTTTACAAGAACAACCGTTATATTATCCCGTCCTCCGTTACGGTTGGCTCTGTCAACAAGCGTATTTGCAGTTTTCTCGAGATCATCCCGATTCTCATTGATTATATCATATATTTCAGAATCTGCAATCATATTTGAAAGCCCGTCGGAACAGAGCAGGATTATATCGTCTTTTTTAACCGGAACCCTGAACATATCCGGGATAACCAGTCCTATAGCGCTGATAGCACGCGTTACCACATTCTTCTTAGGATGAAATCTAGCTTCTTCCTTCTTTATCTCACCGTTTTTAACCATCTCCATTACAAGCGAATGGTCTTCGGTTATCTGGCGTATGTCCGTATCGATCAGATAAAGCCTGCTATCACCGATATTAAGTACGTCCATCTCATTTTCATCTGAAATCGTACACATAACAAATGTTGTACCCATCCCGTCCAGTTCGGGATTCTCCGCAGCTTTTACTATCAGCTGTTCATTTGTTTCCTTAATTGCCGATTCCATGAAACTTAATCTGCTTATAACACCTGCTCCTGCATTTCGCACCAGTTCTACAAACTTATCAACACAAAAACGTGAAGCGAAATCACCGGCATTATGTCCGCCCATACCGTCAGCCACAATAAACAGGTTTGGAAGCAATCCCTCTCTGGATGTGTTGGCATAGCAAAAGTCCTGGTTCATTTGTCTCATTATCCCCACATCAGTCTTGGCAAATGCCTGCACCCTTATCACCTCACAATCCTTCTTATAGTTCTCCTTTTATATAGCTGCGCCTTAATTGTCCGCACGCAGCATCGATGTTTTTTCCCATTCCTCTTCTAATAGTAACATTTATTCCATTTTTTTCAAGTAGTTTTTTAAATGCAGATATATTCTCCTGTCCGCTTCTCTTATAATCCCTTTCTTTAACGGGATTTACCGGGATAAGATTCACATGTGAGTTCTTCCCTTTAAGCAGTTTTGCAAGCCTTTCCGCACATTCCCGCGAATCATTTACTTCCGAGATAAGACTGTACTCAAAGGTTACCCTTCTTCCTGTCCGCTCAAAAAAATAATCACATGCATCCATTATTTCTTCTATACTGTACCTGTTTGCGACAGGCATTATCTTTTTTCTCAGCTCATCATACGGTGCATGAAGAGATATTGCCAATGTAAGTGCAAAATGCCTGTCGGCAAGTTCCCTTATCTTCTCTACAATACCGCAGGTAGAAACGGTTATGTTTCTGCCGCTGATATTCTGTCCTTCCTTACCGGTAATGATTTCATAGAATCTCACAAAGGAATCATAATTATCGAAAGGTTCACCGGTTCCCATGACAACAATATTCGAAATCCTAACATTTTCGCTTTTCTGCATGGCATATATCTGTTCCGCCATTTCTCCGGCAGTCAGATCCCTGATCCTTCCGCCTATGGTCGATGCACAAAAGCTGCATCCCATCCGGCATCCAACCTGTGAAGAAATACATGCTGAAAACCCGTGTTCATATTTCATCAGAACGCTTTCGATCACATTATCATCAACGGTTTTTAAAAGAAATTTGCATGTCCCGTCTTCTTCATCTCTTAAAACCTTTATAACTTCAAGATCATAAAGTTCGTAATCTTCCGAAATTCTGTTTCGAAAACTCTTCGGAACATTGGTCATTTCGTCAAGTCCGTCGGCACATCTTTTATGCAGCCATTCGTAAACCTGACTTCCTCTGTATGTTTTCTCACCACAGTCCTCAGCTGCATTCTTTAATTCATCAAGACTAAGAGACCGAAGATCTTTTTTATTCATTTATTCCTCCCCATACAGCAGATAAAGAATCCGTCGCTTCCGTATTCTCCCGGAAGGATCTGTATAAAGCAGTCGTCTTCTTTTTCCGGCTCAATGCCTTTGGGTAAAAACTTCTTTACAGGAATACCCTTAAGTCCGCAGGATCTGATAAAATACTCGGCATTTTCCATGTTTTCACATGCTGTAAGAGTGCAGGTACTGTATATAAGTATCCCGTCTTCTTTCAGATAACCTATTGCATTCTTTACTATCTTTCTTTGAAGATCTGCCAGTTCCTTACTTTTTTCAGGGGACATGTTGTACTTTATATCAGGCTTCTTCCCTATAATGCCAAGTCCCGAACATGGAACATCGCACAGAACTATATCAAAAGCATTTTCAAACGATGCTCTGTAAACAGAAGCATCATTTTGCATAACCTCTACATTATCAAAACCGCATCTTCCGGCAGCTTCTCTGATAAGCCCGAGTTTTTTTTCGGAAATGTCACACGAAGTCACTTCATAACCCAGATCTGCCATATGCATGCTTTTCCCGCCGGGGGCGGCACACAGATCAAGTACCTTTCCCTTGTTTTTTTCGTAAAAAATATTTGCTTTATCAGCCACATATCCGACAAGAGAGGAACTAAAATCCTGGATAACAAATAATCCGGCCAGTTCTTTAACTGAATCCGGCGAAAACCTGTACGGTTCACTTACTGAATGTGCTTCACCCGTATGAATGACAAAGCAGCTGTCCATATATCGGTTCAGGCTTACCTTAAATCCGTTTTCCACACCTGTTTTTTCCAGGCGGCAGAATAATTCCAAAGGCGTGATCTTTGAGCAGTTACATCTTATGGATATCGGATTTTCTTTAAGGTAATATTCAAATATCTTCTCGGTTCTTTCTTTCCCGAATCTTAAAAGGAAGTCTTCAACTATAAAGCCGGGTACTGAATATCTCACGGAAAAGTTTTCCGTTCCTTCCTTTTCTAGTTCCTTTAACAGTTCGTCCTTGCTTCTGCAGGCATTCCTTAAAACTCCGTTTACAAATCCTTTAAGATTTCCAAAGCCTTTTTTAACAGCCAGTTTTACAGATTCGTCACATCCGGCAAAATCAGTAACAGAATCCATAAACAGTATCTGATACAATCCGCATCTGAGTATATTCCTGATAACAGGCTTCTGCTTATTAACCTTTACACTAGAGAGAATATTAAGGCAGTGATCAAGAAAAATCTTTCTCTCAACACATCCTCTTGTAAGCCTTGCAGTAAAACTCCTGTCCTTACTGTCACTCATTTTGTCAAGTGATTCCTTAAGGATTAAATGCAGCGGCTTTCTGTCTTCAAGGATTGAAATAACATTTTCAAGTGCTACGCTCCTGCTGCTCAAATTATCCCCCTTCAATATATCAGATATTATCGGTCATCATACCGTCTTCTATAGATGTTCCTCTTAAAAAATCATAGGCCGGCAAACGTTTTTTCCCTTCGTTCTGAAGTTCTAAGATTTCAAGCGGTCTGTCTAAAGTTCCTATAAAAAATGCATTATCCACTATTCTTATCTGTCCCGGCAATGCTTCAACCTTATCACATTCCGAAGCCACAACCGCTTTCCATATCTTAAGCATTTTTCCATCTACAAACGTATAAGCTCCGGGCCAGGGAACAAGTCCCCTGATAAGTCTTTCAAGTTCTTCTGCCTTATGATTGAAATTTATCCTTCCCATGGACTTTTTCAGCATTGAAACATATGTTGCACCGTTCTCGTCCTGAGGGGTTCTCACGGCTGTCCCGTCATTTATCTGTTTCAAAGCCTTTAAAAGGACCGGACCGGCCATCTCGGTTAGTCTGTCAAACAGGCTTCCTGCAGTCTCATCTTCCCTTAACTCCAGTTTTTCCTGCAAAATGATATCTCCCGTATCAATACCTGGATCCATCTGCATGATCGTTATACCCGTTTCTTTTTCCCCGTTGATAACAGCCCATTGTATAGGTGATGCACCTCTGTATTTAGGCAAAAGTGAAGCATGTACATTTATACATCCGTATTTCGCCAGTTCAAGCACATTTTTCCTAAGTATCTGGCCGAAAGCTACAACAACTATTATATCCGGGTTAATCTCTTTAAGGGTCAGGGCAAACTCGTCCGATGAAGCTTTCACAGGCTGCAATACGCGTATCCCGGCCTTAAGAGCCACATCCTTGACAGGTGAGAAGATGATGGCATTTCCTCTTGAGTTAGGTTTATCCGGCTGTGTAACTACCGCAGCAATATCATGTTCTGAAGCGATAAGGGTTTCAAGAACTCCGGCCGCTATATCCGGGGTACCCATAAAGACAATTTTCATTCTGCATACCTCTTATCCGTTGTCATTATCACCTTGAAAGCGCCTTCAGCGTTTTACTATGATTCAGTCTTCAGACGCCTCTAATTCACCTTCAACCTTCGAAGTATAAAGAATTCCGTCCAAATGATCAAGTTCATGCTGAAAAGCCCTTGCCAAAAGCTCATCGCCTTCTATTTCAAAAACCTTCATATTCTGATCAAATGCTTTTACTTTTACATGTTCCGCACGTGTCACGATCCCGTTCTTACCCGGTACAGAAAGGCAGCCTTCCATTCCCGTCTGCGATCCTGATTTGTCTATTATCTCAGGATTTATCAAGATAATGGGATCATTTCCCTCTTCAGAAACATCTATTACAACAATTCTCTTTAAGATTCCGACCTGAACAGCGGCAAGTCCGACTCCGTTAGCATTATACATAGTCTCAAGCATATCCCCGATAAGTTCTTTGATCTTTGGGGTAACTTCCCATACGGGTTTCGATATTTTTCCGAGGATCGGATCTCCTTCTGTTCTAATATTTCTCAGTGCCATTTAAATTCTCCTTGAAATTTTATTTGATCGATATCAATACGGATTAAAATCAAACTGCATACTGACATCTTTATGCTCAACGGGAAGCGTCATCAGCTTATCTTTTATTTCTGTAAGCATATCATAGTCATTTCCCTTTAGATAAAATATAATCCTGTATATATCATTTATCCTGTAAATACCTGCTTTTGACGGGCCAAACAACTTAATTTCCCGCTCCGTACCGGTAATTTTCCCATTGTTTACGCAGTTATTTATATGTTCCGTTTCCTTTTTCAGAAACATATTTACACGTTCGGTTTCCTTTAAAAGTTCAGGCTCGTTTTCGGAACAAAGCATAACTTTCAGCATGCTCCATGCGGGCGGATATTTCATCAAACGCCTGAATGCTATCTCTTCATCGTAAAATCTCCCGTAATCATGGACCGCCGCAGCTTCAATTGCGTAGTGCCCGGGATTATAGGTCTGTATAACGACATCTCCGCTTCTTTTTCCTCGCCCCGCACGTCCGGCTGCCTGCGAGAGCAGCTGAAATGTTTTCTCAGCACTCCTGTAATCTTCCTGATAAAGTGACATATCAGCGAGTATTATCCCCACCAAAGTAACATTATGAAAGTCGTGTCCTTTAACTATCATCTGTGTTCCAACCAGGATATCCGCTTCACGGTTTGAAAACTTCGAAAGAATTTCATCATAACTTTCCTTAGCACGTGTAGTATCATAATCCATTCTTAATACACGGGCATCAGGATATTCCCTGTTAAGCATTTCTTCTATCTTCTGTGTTCCCGTTCCGAAAGTCCCGATATACGGAGAACCGCATTCAGGGCAGTTTACTGTCATTTCCTTTTCAAATCCGCAGTAATGGCATATCAGTTTTCCCGGATTATGAAATGTCAGTGAAACATCACAATGAGGACATTTCATGACAGTTCCGCAGTTTCTGCAGTTTACAAATCCGGAATGCCCGCGCCGGTTGATGAACAGCATTATCTGTTCACCCTTAAGGAGCCTGTCTTCCATAAGCTCCCTTAATTTTCTTGAAAAGATCGATCTGTTCTTCTGCTTAAGTTCTTCCTTAAGATCAACAATATGTACTGCCGGAAGTTCTGCTCCGCCGGCCCTCTGCTTAAGTTCAAAAAGGCGTATCCTGCCTTCTTTTGAAAGAAGGTAACTAGTAAGAGACGGAGTTGCCGAACCCAGTATTACGGCAGCGTCTTCCTTTTCAGCACGGTGAAAAGCGACTTCCCTAGTATCATACTTTGGAGAATTCTCACTTTTATAACTTCCCTCGTGCTCCTCATCTATTATTATCAGGCCCAGATTATCAAACGGAGAAAAGATTGCCGACCTGGGTCCTATAACAATTCTCGTATCTCCGTTCTTGGCCCTTAAATACTGATCATATCTCTCTCCGGCCGACAGTCTGGAGTTTATCACGGAAATGCCGTCTCCGAAACGTTTATAGAAACGCTTTACCGTCTGGTAGGTAAGAGCTATTTCGGGTATCAGCATAATAACGCTCTTTCCCTGCTTTATTACCTCATCTATCACCGATAGATATACTTCTGTTTTTCCGCTTCCGGTTATTCCGTGAATAAGATATTTCCCTTTTATCCCGTTTTTCAGATCTTCCGTTATGGAATCACTGATCTTTTTCTGTTCGTCATTTAAGACTATTGCATCATTATCTGCTTCTGCATCATCTGCAGCTTTGCCCAGGGTATTTCTGAAAACGGTCTTGCTCTCAACCTTAATAAGACCTTTCCTCTCTATTGAACTTATTGTAGCAGGAAGGATATTCAGTTTTTCTGTTATAAGACTGTATTTCAGTCCATCATCATATTCGGATATCAGCTCTCTTAAAAACCTTTCCTTTGCGGTATAATGCTTTCTTACCGCAAGATCAAGCTCTACTCCCAAAACATCCTTTGATACGGCAGGAAGTATGATTTTTTCTACTTTACTCCTTACTGCCCTCTTTACAGGAAGTACACATTTCAATGCCTCATTGGTCGTTGATGCAAAATGTTCCTTCATCCAGAAAGCCAGTTCTATCATCCTGTCTTCTATAGATATATCCTTAATGCAGACTGAGTCAATATCCTTAATCTTTGTCACGTCTATCTTGGCTTCATCTGAAATCCCGACAACATATCCCGTGATCTTCCGGTTACCCTTTCCAAACGGAATATTCACCTTAGATCCCACAGTAACCGAATCTTCAAAATTTTCAGGTATATGATATTGAAACGTCCTGTCAAGATTTTCAACGGAAATGTCTATTATAATGTCAGCGTACAAGCACTCACCCTCGTTTCAAAATGTCAGCTACAATCTCCCTCTCGTCCATATGATAACGAACACCTTCTATTTCCTGATAATCCTCATTACCCTTTCCGGTAAGCAGTATACAGTCGCCTTCCAGGGCATTATCTATCACATATTTAATGGCTTCGCGTCTGTCGGGAATCGTAATATAATATCCGTCCCCGCGTTTTACTCCGATAAGAATATCGTTTATTATATCCTCCGGCTTCTCATACCTTGGGTTATCGGAAGTTACAACTGTCAGGTCCGAAAGATTAGAGGATACTTCACCCATTTCATAACGTCTGTCCTTCGATCTGTTTCCTCCGCATCCAAAAAGGCAGACAAGCCTCTTAGGCTTATACTCTCTTAAAGTTTTAAGCACGCTTTCCAACGCCATGGCATTATGCGCATAATCTATAAGCATAGTACATTTGTCTGAAATCTTTACCGGTTCCAGTCTTCCTCTGACATGAGTAGCCTTAAGGCTTTCGGAAATAAGTGCTGTATCTTTGGTAAAATGTGATGATACTGCTATAGCGCACAATGCGTTCATAACATTGAACCTGCCGGGTATGGAAAGCCTTGCGGTTCCTTTCAGCAAGCCTTCATAGTCAAACTCTATGCCCATTACTCCGTTTTCGGTAAACAGCCTCAGTTCTGTCGCTTTAAGTATTTCCCCACAGAAATCGTCTAAGACTTTTGTCCGGACATTTTCACCCTCTTTAAGGTTACTTCCCATACCGAAACCTACTCTTTTGGCATCGCTTCCCTCAAGCATATATGCTGTATTGGCATCATCTGTATTTACGATCGCGGTTTTACACTGTTTAAACAGTAATGATTTACAATATCTGTACTCTTCGAAATCTTTATGCTCCGCTCCGCCTATATGGTCTTTTGAAAGGTTTGTGAATACGGCATAGTCAAAGTTTATCCCGTAAGTCCTGTGTTGTTTCAGTCCCTGTGAAGAAACTTCCATGATAAGTGTATCACATCCGGCATCTACCATTTTTCTCATATATTCCTGGATGCTGTATGATTCCGGAGTGGTATTATGGGTCTCATAAGTTTTATCCTTTATGACTATCCCGATAGTTCCTATGATCCCGCAGCTTCTCCCCGACGCTTCAAGGATGTTTCTGATCATATAACAGGTAGTGGATTTACCTTTGGTTCCGGTAAGTCCTATGGTGGTCAGTTTTTCAGCAGGATGATCGAACCATGCTGCCGACAGAAGCGACAGAGCTTTTCTGGTATCGCTTACCCTGATCACAACAGCTCCTTCAATATCTCCTATCTCTTTTTCAGAAAAGATATACTTTGCCCCCTTGCGGGCAGCTTCAGCGGCAAAATCATGTCCGTCAAATGATGCACCTGAGATACACACAAAAGCTGAATTCTCTTCGAACTCTGCTCTCGTATCATATATTAGACGACTTACTGCACCGTTAAGTTCCCTTTCAGGTAACTCACATACTAAAACAGATTTTAAATTCTCTACCAGTTCAGCAAGATGTTTCATATTTCCTCCTAAGTCAATATCGCCTCGAAAACGCCTTCTGCGTTTCATCGGTAACAAAATGATGCTCCGCATCTTCTATTTTGTTATAAAACCTGTCTGCAAGGAAAAAGACTGCCACATATCAGCAGCAGTCTGTATATCATAAAATCAAAGCCTCCTATAAAGCTCTTCGTACTGCTTTGCGGAATTGTTCCATGAAAAATCTGTAGCCATTCCTCTGTCAATAAGCTTATGCCACTCACGTTTCTTACCATAGTAAACAGATTTAGCGTATCTTATCGTGGCAAGCATCTCGTGGGCATTATAGTTACAGAAGCTGAAACCGTCTCCTGAGTTCTCATATTCATTGTATGGATCTACAGTATCCTTAAGACCTCCGGTCTCCCTGACAATCGGAACGGTTCCATACCTTAAGCTCATCAGCTGGCTAAGTCCGCACGGTTCAAACAGCGAAGGCATGAGGTACGCGTCACAGGCTGCATAAATCCTGTGCGAACGCTCATTTGAATAGAAAATGTTCGCTGAAACCCTGTTTGGATATTTCCAGGCAAAATGCCTGAAAAGATTCTCATACTTTGGATCGCCTGTTCCGAGTACTACGAACTGAGTATCCTCGGCACATATCTCTTCTATTACACAGTCAACGAGATCAAGCCCCTTCTGGTCGGTAAGTCTTGAGCAGATACCGATCATGAATTTGTCCGGATTCTCCTCTAAGCCAAGCTCTTGTTGAAGTGCTATCTTATTCTTTACTTTTTCAACCCTGAAATTTTTAGAGTTAAAATTATTTACTATCAGCTTGTCGGTTTCGGGATTATATTCATTATAATCAAGTCCGTTCACGATACCGCAGAGGCAGTTTGAACGAGCCCTCATAAGTCCGTCTAGTCCCTCTCCGTAGAAAGGCATCTTTATTTCTTCGGCATATGTGGTGCTGACCGTAGTAACATAATCGGCATAAACTATGCCGCCTTTAAGATAGTTTGCGTCTCCCTTATATTCCAATTTGTCGGGAGTAAAATAATAATCCGAAAGACCCGTAATCTCCTTTACTACCTTTTTATCCCAGATACCCTGGAATTTCAGGTTATGTATGGTCATAATGGTCTTGATTCCCCAATAGAAATCATTGCTCTGGAAGTTGTCATGAAGAAATACGGGAATAAGTCCGGTCTGCCAGTCATGGCAGTGGATTATGTCGGGTCTGAAGCCTATAACCGGCAGCGACGAAAGAACCGCACGGCAGAAGAAAGCAAATTTCTCGATATCCTCATAAATATTTCCGTATGGTGCAAATCCCTGGAAATAGAATTCATTATCGATAAAATAGTATTTTACTCCTTCATATTCGGTCTCAAAAATGCCGACATACTGTCTTCTCCAATTAAGATCCATGTAAAAATGGGTCATATACTTCATACCGGCTTTCAGTTCTTCTTTCATGCAGGTATATTTAGGCAGAATAACCCTTACATCAAATTCATCCTTGTTCAGATACTTAGGTAACGATCCTATAACATCTGCAAGACCACCTGTCTTTATAAAAGGTACACCCTCTGATGCAGTAAATAAAATGTTCTTCATCCTTAAACCTCCCTGCTTATGTGTTGAACTATATCCGAATAACTAAATGCTGTAATAAACAGCTTATCTGGTTCATTTCTTGTCATTTCTTATTTCTGTCTTTCTCTTATCAGCCAGAGTCTTCATTTCAAGAGCAGATTCATATACTTTTTCCGTAAGTTCAGCTCCGCCGATAAGTCTTGCGAGTTCATCCTTGATCCCGCTGTCTTTAAGTCTTCTGATCCCGGTTCTTGTCTTTCCGTCCTGTATAGTCTTGCTTATCTCATAATGGTTATCCGCCATGGATGCTATCTGTGGAAGATGTGTTATGCAGATTACCTGATGCTCTCCGGCTATTCTGCACAGCTTTTCCGAAACCATCTGAGCCGTACGTCCGCTTATACCGGCGTCTATCTCATCAAATATTAAAGTCCCTACGCTGTCCTTTCCGGCCATTACTGACTTTATTCCGAGCATAATTCGCGAAAGTTCACCGCCTGAGGCAACCTCCTGAACCGGTTTTATGCTTTCACCCGGATTAAGCGATATCATAAAAGTACATTCGTCCCTTCCGTCCGGATGATATTCCTTCTTTTCGGAAATATCTATCTTAAATTCAACCTGATTAAAGTTAAGTTCCATCAGTGCTTCGGAAATCTTCTTTCCAAGCTTGACGGCTTCTTTTTTTCTTTTTTCGGTAAGCTCTCCCGTCAAACTCTCAAGTTCCTTTTCAGCCTTTTCGAGTCTGTTCTTAAGATCGATGCTGTATCCTTCGAAATCCTGAAGATTGGCAAGTTCTTTTTCTGCCTTCTCAAAATAATCTTCAATCTGTTCTATACTGTTTCCGTATTTTGATTTAAGCCTTGATATAAGATCGAGCCTTTCTTCAACTTCTGTCAGTTCCTCCCTGTCGTCGGGAAGCTTGTCCCTGTAATCCCCTATATCACGGATAACATCACTAAGGCAGCTGTCTATGTCTGAAAGACTGTCAAGAATTTTTTCAAGTTCACCGTCAAATCCGGATATTTTTGTAAGTGCCCTGATTGCCTCGGACAGGCTGTCGCTGGCTCTTTCATTTCCGTTCAGTGCTTCATAGCCTTCCTCTAAACCTTCCGAAATAAGCATGGCGTTTGCTAAGAAACGATGTCTGTCCTTAAGCCTTTCTTCTTCATCCTTCTCTAAACCGGCGTTTTCAATCTCTTTTATCTCATACTCAAGCAGATCGATACGTCTTTTCCGCGACTGTTCATCGCTGTTAAGTCCGTCAGCCTCATTTTTTAAAGCTTTATAATCGTTATAAGCTTTTTTCACCTTTGTTTTGAGCTCTGCGATCTTCTCACCCGCATATTCATCAAGTATGTCTTTCTGATTGTCTTTCTTCAGCAATGACTGATGTTCATTCTGACCGTATATATCTATGAGCAGTCCTGCTAAATCCTTAACATAAGCGGCACTTGACGTTTCTCCGTTTATGCGGACAATACTTCTTCCGTTGTTCATGAGCTTCTTTGAGATAACGACCTCATCATCGGCCGATATCCCTGCTTCGTTTAATTTCTGCCTGACTTTTTCGGAAATATCCGTAAAAGTCAGCTCGCTCAATGCATATTCCGTACTCGTGCTAATTATATCCTTCGGCGTCCTGGCTCCGAGAGCCATATTTAGAGCACCTAAAAGCAGGGATTTGCCTGCACCGGTCTCTCCCGTAAAAATATTCAGATTATCAGCCAGATCTATATCTGCCTCATCAATAATAGCAAAATTTTTAACATGTATATTCGAAAGCATAGCACTCCTACAAAATAGTCTCGAAACCGCATGAAACAGTTTCCGAAGTAATAAAAATATGTAAAATCAATAAAATATGTTCAAAAGCAATTCTTAAAAATCTATTGTTTCATTCATCCCAATTATGATATACATTCTGTACATCATCGTCATCATCAAGCAGATCCAGTGTCTTGTTGATATTCTTGATGTCAGTTTCATCTGTAAGCTCAACCCAGGTCTGAGGAATCATGGTAACATCAGCCTCAAGCATGGGGATCTTTGCAGCTTCAAGTGCTTCAAGCACTTTTGAGAAATCATCGGGATCTGTTATGATCTCGTAGCTTTCTTCTTCATCACTGAAATCTTCAGCGCCTGCATCAAGAGCGATCATCATAAGTTCATCGGCATCCATCTCACATTCCTCTTTGTCGATGATGATCTGTCCCTTTTTATCAAACATAAATGACACGCATCCTGGGGTACCTACATTTCCGTAACCCTTGGTAAAAGCATTTCTTATATTTGCTGCAGTTCTGTTTTTGTTATCGGTAAGAGCTTCAACTATTATGGCTGTTCCTTTAGGACCATATCCTTCATATGTAACCGACTCATAGTTTACAGATCCTAAATCTCCTGCTGCCTTCTTAATGCTCCTGTCGATAGTATCATTAGGCATATTATTTGCCTTTGCTTTAGCTACGACATCCTTCAGCTTACTGTTGTTATTGGGATCCGGTCCTCCCTCCTTAACAGCTACAGCGATCTCCCTTCCTATTCTGGTAAAGATCTTACCCTTTGCTGAATCATTTTTTTCCTTTTTGTGCTTAATATTTGCGAACTTTGAATGTCCTGACATATTGTCCTCCCAAAATATTTATCATCGTTTAACGGTTTTACCCGTAAGATTTCATAAATGATATTTCTCTGAATATAATTATATTGATTTTTTTTTAGTTGTCAACTTTTTGACTTTATTTTTCAGTCCGTATATGTTCAATCCTGTCTTTAACTTTATAAGTGCCGTCAATATCACTTATCGCGCAGAAAACAGTATCATCTCCCGCAATACATCCGACTACTCCGTTAAGATGCAATGAGTCGACAGCAGCCGCAACTGCCATCGCCATACCTGCCACGGTTTTTATTACAAGAATGTTCTGGGCTGTATCCATTCTGACTACAGCTTCACGCAAAACTCTTATATATTTTTCTGAAAAATCGGAGGTATTCTTATTAACCGAAGTATATTTTTGTTTTCCGTTTTCACCAGCAATCTTGGTCAGCTTAAGATACCTTATATCACGTGAAATAGTGGCCTGAGTCACTTTGAAACCCTCAATTTCAAGTTTCTCCTGCAGTTCTTCCTGAGTTTCTATGTCGTTGTTTTCGATCAAACTCAATATTACATCATGTCTTTTGGATTTCATCTGGTCCTCCCATTTTTTTCAGGGTTCTTATCTGTCAAGCTTAGCTTTTAAAACACTAAAGTAGCTCTGTTCAGGAAATCTGACAAATTTTGTTACAGCATCTGCCTTCTCAACATCTATATAATCCCCGATATTGAGCCGTACTGCCATCTGTCCGTCTATAGTTGCAAAACTTTCGATATCCTGGTACTTCTTTTTCTCACCTATCACTATCCTTATTTTATCATTTCCTGAAACAACTATAGATCTGTTGTTTAAAGTATGGGGACATATAGGCGTAATACACATGAGCTTTGCCTCGGGTGTCACAATAGGTCCGCCTGCCGAAAGGTTGTAACCGGTAGATCCTGTCGGGGTTGAAACCAGACATCCGTCTCCGAGATATGAACCTACAGCTTCACCGTTTACAAAAACATCAGTTCTGATAATCCTTGAAAACCCGCCTCTGGTAACCGTAACATCATTTAATGCGAGGCATGTACTGATTTTCCCGTTACTTGAGGAAGTTACTTTAAGAAGCATTCTTTCTTCAATCGAAAACCGGTCCTCCACCAGTTCTTTTATCGCATACTCTGTCTGATTCTTCTCAATGCATGAAAGAAAACCGAGAGTTCCGAGATTAATACCGACTATGGGAATTTCTCTTCCGTCAAGAGCCCTGGCCGTTTCAATGATCGTCCCATCGCCTCCGAGAACGATTATGCATTCAAGGTTTTTAAGAAGATTTCGGCATTTCTTATCGAATACAACTTTATCATTCTCAAAACCATCTTTAAAACCGTTTAGCGGATCACCGAAAAGAACACACTCTCCACCTAACGAGGAGATCAATTCTTCAATTTTTTTAGTAACCTCTAAGTTACCATCCTTTGATTTATTTGTGATAACTCCGAATCTTTTCACATCGATCTCCTTCTGACTTAAGTTCTGCTTTTCAATCGAGAAACCGTCCCCGTGACTGATTTACTTTATTTGTGATTCAACAGCACCGGGAACTGCCTTTATGCAGTCATCAATTCCGGCCGGATTTTTTCCGCCTGCCTGAGCCATGTTCGGACGTCCACCGCCACCGCCGCCTACGATGGGCGCGATAGCTTTGATGAGGTTACCTGCGTGAGCTCCCTTTGCGATTGCGTTGTCTGTAGCCTTTGCTACCAGACTAACCTTACCGTCTGTTTCTGAAATAAGGACTGCTACGCCGCCGCCCATCTTTTCGCATAAGTTATCAGACAGGTCACGGAGTCCGTTCATGTCTACTCCAGGCACCTTTGCTGCTAAAACTTTAACTCCCTTTACTTCTACAACTGAGTCAAGTACGCTGCCTAAGGAATCCTTTGCCATCTTTGCCTTTAATGAATCAAGCTCTGATGAAAGGGCTTTGTTGTCTGACATAAGGTGCTGTATCTTTTCCATGAGGGATGCGGGCTGTGTCTTTGCTACAGCTGCTGCCTCATTTAGCATATTTTCGATCTTCTTATAATATGCCATTACGTTCGAACCCGTAATAGCTTCGATACGGCGTACGCCTGCTGCTACACCGGACTCTGAAAGGATCTTGAAAGAAGCGATATCGCCTGTATGCTTTACATGGGTACCGCCGCAGAGTTCCTTGGAGAAGTCTCCCATGGATACTACTCTTACGGAATCGCCGTACTTTTCGCCGAACAGTGCCATAGCACCGGTCTTCTTTGCGTCATCAATGCTCATGACATCGGTAACTACGGGAAGATCCTTCTCGATGTTAGCATTAACTATAGCCTCAACCTTTTCAATCTGCTCCTTTGTCATAGCCTGACCGTAAGAGAAGTCAAATCTTGTCCTTTCGGGATCCTGGAATGAACCTGCCTGATGGGCATCATTTCCAAGCACCTCACGGAGTGCTGCCTGAAGAAGGTGTGTAGCCGAATGGTTTCTGCAGGTCTTTGCACGGTTTTCTTTATTTACATTTAAAGATACTTTATCGGATGTTTTAAAGCTTCCGGATACAACCTTACCCACATGAGCGGTTCTGCCGCCTGCCACATGGATTGTCTCGGTTACTTCGAACTTAGAACCGTCAGTTCCAAGTATCTCACCGATATCGCCAACCTGACCGCCCATAGTGCCATAGAAGGTTGTCCTGTCAGTAATGACAGTTCCCTCATCACCGGCTTTAAGTTCACTTACGAGTTCGTCGGAACCTGCCATGGCAACGATAGTACCGTCACAGCCGAGTGCATCATATCCTAAAAACTCACTCTTTACGGAATCATCAATTGAATCAAATAAGTTCTGTCCGGTAAGCTTCTGTGAGAAGCTCTTGCCTTCACGGGCCTTCTGCTTCTGCTCTTCCATAGCTTCCGCGAAGCCCTTTTCATCTACCTTTAAGCCCTCTTCTTCAGCAAGCTCAACGGTAAGCTCAAGCGGGAATCCAAAGGTATCATAAAGATAGAATGCGGATTTTCCGTCAATGTTTGTGCTCTTTTCAGCCTGCTTATCAGAAAGGATCTTCTTAAACTCCTTAAGGCCGTTTTCAAGAGTTGCCTCAAAACGCTCAATCTCTTTTCCAAGTTCATCAAGGATAAAGCTCTTGTTTTCGGTAAGTCTGGGGAAGCTTTCCTTATATACGGAGATGTAAGTCTCAGCTACCTTTAGGATGTTCTCCTTCTTTAAGCCAAGGGTTCTTGCATGTCTTATCGCACGGCGGATAAGACGGCGGAGTACATAGCCCGCTCCTGCATTTGAAGGAAGAAGCTTTGCCTCATCACCGATAAGCATAACAGCTGTACGTGTATGATCTGCCAGGATTCTCATGGATCTGGTCATCTTTTCGTCAGAGTCATATTTGATGCCGCTTGCTTCTTCGATATAGCTGATTGAAGGAGCATGAAGATCAATCTTATATACATCATCAAAACCGTTAAGGAATGCAAGGTTTCTTTCCAGTCCCCATCCGGTATCAACATTCTTCTGTGCAAGAGGGGTAAGTGTTCCGTCCTGATGCTTTTCATACTGCATGAAAACGTCATTACCGATCTCAGTATACTTACCGCAATGACATCCGGGCTTACAGTCGGGACCGCAGGGAGGTACATCGTCCTTTACATAGAACATCTCACTGTCGGGACCGCAGGGTCCGAATTCAAGGCCCCACCAGTTATCCTCTGCGGGAAGATAGAAGATATTTTCTCTCTTAAATCCTGATGCTTCACGGCAGGCAGCGCCTTCTTCATCACGGGGTGCATTTTCATCTCCCGCGAAAACTGTAGCTGCAAGATGATCTGCATCAAATCCGAAAACCTGTGTTAACAGTTCGAAACTCCATTTGCAGCGGTCTTCCTTAAAATAATCACCGAGTGACCAGCTGCCCATCATCTCAAAGAATGTTCCGTGGCTCTTGTCACCTACGGAATCGATATCATTCGTACGTACACAGCCCTGTACGTTGCAGAGCCTGGTTCCTAAAGGATGTTTCTGTCCGAGCAGATAAGGCATAAGCGGCTGCATACCTGCTACATTGAACAAAACACCTGTCGATCCGTCTGAAACAAGCGAAACGGCGCCGCAGTCAACATGTCCGCGCGCCTTATAAAAATCTATCCAAGCTTTTCTAAGCTCATTTGATGTGAATTTTTTCATTTCCGTACTTCTCCATATTCTCGAATATTAATTACTCAAGTGCCTTCAGGAAACTTTCAATCCTGTCAAGACCCTTGGTTATATTTTCCATGCTTGTGGCATAGCTTAATCTGATATGTGTATCAAAACCGAAATCTTTGCACGGAATGACAGCAACCTTATAGTCATCAAGCAGGATCTGAGCCAGTTTGAATACATCTCCAACTGCCTCGCCCTTATATTTTAAACCAAATGCTTCACTGATATCAACAAAAGCATAGAATGCACCGCTCGGTTTGATAATGGATGCATGCGGCATAGCGCTGATCCTCTCAAACATATAGTCGCAGCGTTTTGCAAACTCTTTCCTCATGGACTCTACTGTATCCTGAGGTCCGTTTAATGCCTCAACTCCGGCCTTCTGTGCTATAGAGTTGGGATTTGATGTCTGATGGCTCTGAATGCTGCCTATAGCTTTTGCTATCTCAGGAGCCGCACCGATATATCCGAGTCTCCAGCCCGTCATGGAATATGCCTTTGCCATACCGGAACAAGTAATTGTTCTCTTATATATTTCATCATTAAAGGAAGCTATGCTTACTACTTCCTCATCTGTATATACCAGATTCTCATACATTTCATCGGAAACACAGTAGATGTCTTTTTCTACGATAACTTCTGCCAGAGCTTCAAGTTCTTCCCTTGTATAGATCATTCCCGTAGGATTGTTAGGGGAATTCAGAACAAATGCTTTAGTATCCGATGTACATGCTTCTCTCAACTGTTCAGCCGTGATCTTGTAACCGTTTTCCTTTGAACAGCGAACATAGATAGGAATACCTCCGGCCAGCTTTACCATTTCGGGGTAACTCAGCCAGTAGGGTGAAGGAATGATAACCTCATCCCCGGGATTAAGAATGGCTTCAAAAATGTTTGTCAGCGAATGTTTTCCTCCATTGCTAATAACTATCTGGTTAGTCTCGTAATGAAGCTTGTTAAAGCGGGCAAATTTATCACATATTGCCTTCTTAAGCTCCGGAATTCCCGAGGCTGCCGTATACTTTGTAAATCCCTCATTGATAGCATTTATTGCTGCATCACAAACATTCTTGGGAGTGGGAAAATCCGGCTCTCCTGCGCCGAAACTAACCACATCGATACCTGCTGCCTTCATCTGCTTGGCTTTGTCCGAAATAGCCAAAGTAGATGACGGTTTTACTGCCATAGCCTTCTTTGATAATCCTGTCATAGTGCTCATATCCTTTCTAATGTTCCTTGGTCTGAATGTTTTTGGCAACATTATAGACAATTATAAAATATAATACAACTTTTTACATTATTTGGCAAGAAATATTTTTACCAGTATTTTCATTTTCCGGCACTGAAAATTCATCTTATTTACTATATTTTTTACCCGGCAGCCTTCAATAAATGCCATGGCATAAAGAAATAATCCCGTCCATCATTTAAGATGTACGGGATTTCAAAAATCTATATTATTTTGTCAATGAACAGATCAGACATTATCCTTTTTTACAACAACCACTTTGCCGTCTTTGGTCTTAAAAATAGACTCTGAAGGAATAAACCCTCTTACCATGGACAAAGGATAAATATTGGAACGTCTTCCAACAACAGTACCGGGGTTAAGAACCGAGTTGCATCCTACTTCAACATTATCTGCAAGCATGGCTCCGAATTTCTTAAGTCCTGTCTCAACCTTAGTTCCATAATAATTTATTGTAACGAGTGTCTTGTCCTGTTTAACATTTGAAGTAATAGCACCTGCTCCTGTATGAGACTTAAAACCAAGAACCGAATCACCCACATAGTTGTAGTGCGGAACCTGAACTTTATTGAAAAGGACAACATTTTTCAGTTCGGTGGAATTACCTACGACACAGCCTTCTCCAACGATAGCCTTGCCACGGATAAATGCACACTGTCTAACTTCCGTATTCTTTCCGATGATACAGGGGCCGTTTATGCTTGCCGTAGGTGCAACAGTGGCTGATTTTGCAATCCACACGTTATCTCCTATCTTATCATACTCCTCGGGATCAAGTGTAGCACCAAGCTTAAGAATAAAATCACCTATCTCGGAAAGAACTTCCCAAGGATATGTCTTTCCTTCAAATAATTCTGCTGCAATAGTCTGTGAAAGGTCATACATCTCGCTTATTGTCATTTCACTAAAATCTGCCATTTCGTTTTCCTCCAGAAAATATTAGGTAACAACAGCTACCTTGTAAATATTATAATATGCAGAATCTTTTGTCAATGATGTTATATAACGTATTATTTTCCCTTTCTTACTATAAGTGTCAATATATTGCGATCAATGTCACCTCTAGAATACCTTCAGTCCGTCCGTACAGTAAACTCTTCACCCTTTGCTTCCAGCCTTATCTTTCCTCCGTCCTTAAGGCTTCCGAACAGAATGTGGTCAACAAACAGAGGCTTTATTTCGTTTCGGATAACTCTGTCTATCTCTCTTGCTCCGAATTCTTCTGTTACGCCCTTTCGGCGGATAAGCTCAAAGGCCTTTTCATCCACTTCCATATCGATAGATCTTGCACTGAGCATGGACTTCAGTTCGTCAAGTTTCTTTTCTATAACACTTTTTGCCATTTTTTCATCCATGCCGTTGAAAACGACTATCCTGTTAAGCCTGTTACGAAATTCCGGCTGGAAAGTACGTTTAACCTCCTCCATTATCACTCCGCTGTTTCCGGCAGTACTTTCAAATCCGATTTCTTTCTTTCCTATCCTGTTAGCTCCTGCGTTAGATGTCATGATAAGCACGATATTTCTGAAATCTGCTTTTCTTCCCTGATTATCCGAAAGTGTCGCATAATCCATTACCTGCAAAAGTATGTTATAGATATCGGAATGTGCTTTTTCAATCTCATCCAAAAGAAGTACCGCAAACGGATTCTTTCTTATCTCTTCGGTCAGAAGCCCGCCTTCTTCATATCCCACATATCCGGCAGGGGAACCGATAAGTTTGGCAACCGTATGTTTCTCTTCATATTCACTCATATCAAATCTTATGAGCTTAACTCCCATTTCCGCTGCCAGAGTTCTTGCAATTTCGGTTTTTCCGACACCGGTAGGACCTACAAAGAGTAAACTTGCAAGGGGCTTGTCTGCTTCGAGCAGACCTGCCTTTGAAAACTTAATGGCATTTACCACCTGTGCCACAGCCTCATTCTGACCAAATATTTTCTTTTTTATCCTGTCTTCAAGTGTTTTCAATCCTTCCGTGTCATCCGTTTTCACAGTCTCAAGCGGAACCCTGCAGATTTTGGTAAGTACAAGGCTGATTATATCCCGGTCTACCACGAAATTTTTTCCTTCTCACGGATGAAGCTTCTTATACGCACCCGCCTCATCTATAAGGTCTATGGCTTTATCCGGAAGGAATCTCTCATTTATATGTTTGGCACTCATAGAAACTGCATATTCAAGAGCATCCTCCGTATAAACCACTTTATGGAAATCCTCATATTTCTTCCTTAGACCCTTTAGTATTTCAAGTGTTTCGGCCTCTGAAGGCTCTTTTATCTCAATATTCTGAAAACGTCTTGCCAGCGTTTTATTCTTTTCAAAATATTTCTTGTATTCTTCAAACGTTGTGGCTCCGATAAACCTTATTTTCCCGTTAACCAGGTAAGGTTTTAAAAGATTTGCAGCATCAAAAGAGCTTTCCCCTGTTGCACCCGAACCTGACAGATTATGTATTTCATCGATATAAAGGATTGCTTTTTCTTCCTTTTCAAGCTCTCCTAAAACCTTTTTCATCCTCTTTTCAAAATCACCCCTGTACTGGGTTCCCGCAAGCATTCCTCCGAGATCAAGCGAATAAATCCTGCTGCCTTTAAGCTCCTCAGGTACTTTTCCGTCCATTATCCTTTGTGCAAGTCCGTAGGTAATGGCAGTCTTTCCGACTCCAGGCTCTCCTATATGCAGCGGATTATTCTTGTCCTTTCGCGACAGTATCTGGATAGTCCTCTCAAGTTCTTCTTCACGTCCTATAAGCGGATTTACATACTCTAAGGCATCATTTATGCATGGTGCATACTGCTTCCATCCCTTGTCCGGCACTCTTTTCCCGGATGTGGAAGCCATAACCATTTTTCCTTCTCCGTCTTCATCGTCGGATTCGTCTTCATCGTCTTCTTCATCTTCTATTTCGTCTTCATCGTCGATTTCATCTCCATCCTCAATCTCAACTTCAAATATATCATTTTCATCAGCTTCTTCATCGATGCCCTGTTTGATTGCTTCCCCATCATCACTGACCGGACTGTTGGAATCATCCAAAACACTTAATTCCTCAAGCAGATCCAGACGGTCAACGCCCTGCATCCTCATAAAATACACAGCATAGCTCTTCTCCTGCTGCCACAATCCGTAAACTATATGCCGTATGCCCACCACTGAATTTCCACTGGCTAAAGCAGTATTCGAAGCAAGCTGGAAAACACTGTTTGCTCCATCCGAAAATTCACAATTGGTATTATCAATCTTTTCGGAATACCGCTCTAAATTCATCTCCAAGTTTTTCTTAAGCTTTTCTACCTTTCCTCCGCATGCTTCATATGCTTCTGCAAAAACTTCATCGCTTAAGAGAGCCAGCAGTATAGTCTCCGGAGTTACATATTCATAATTTTTCGTCACCACATAGGCGGCTGCCCTTTTTAGTGTTTCGACAACTCTTTTATCTAACTTCATTTCTTACTCCATTTCAAAAAAAATTTGTTTCTATTCTTCCTCAACAGTCATTCTGAACGGGAAACGTTCTTTTCTAGCTCTTTCCATAGCCTGCCTGGTCTTTGTGCTTGCTACATCAAAGCTGTACTGTCCGACAATGGCACTTCCCTGTCTGTGAACTTTAAGCATTAACATCTCAGCCGTGGCCTGATCCTTATGAAAGATGTTAATGAGAATTGATACCACAAATTCCATAGTAGTAAAATCATCGTTCCACATCACAACATTATAACGTTTGGGTTCCTTAGTCTTTGTATCCGTACGTTCTTTAACAGCATCTTTTGTAGCCATATATTTTTCCTTTCCGTCCGACAGTTTTTCCTATTCAACATCATTCACTATGCTCATGTATTCCTCATAGCTTATTTTTTCTCCGCCCATACTTTCAAGATGATCTGTATGGAACTGACAATCGATCATTCTCATCTCTTTTTTACGCATGATATCGGCAAGCCCTACCAAAGCCAGCTTCGATCCGTTCGCACTCTCCGAATACATGCTTTCCCCAAAAAAGCATTTTCCGAAACTTACGCCGTAAAGTCCTCCTGCAAGTTCTCCGTCCACAAAACTGTCTATGCTTACAGCATACCCTTCCTTATTCAGCCGGCAGTATGCTTCCTCCATCTCATCGGTGATCCAGGTACCTTCATTAAATTCCCTCTTTATCCTGCATCTGTGTATAGTATCTTTGAAATCCCTGTTTAGTACGACCTTAACATCATGCTTTCTCATAAATTTCTTCATTGAATGAGAAACATGTATGTTTTCAGGTCTGATTATATATCTTTCCTGAGGACACCACCACATGATCGGATCTCCTGCGGAATACCATGGAAATATCCCGTGTGAATATGCAAGAAGCAAACGGTTTACACACAGATCTCCGCCAATGGCAAGAAGTCCGTCAGGCTCGCCCTGTTTCGGATCCGGGAAAGCTATTCTGTTTTCATCTAACGCAAATACCGGCATGTCATACCTCACACAGACCATAATTCTTTTGGGATATTATAGCTCATTTGTGACAAATTAGTCAACACAAAGAAACTTTACCCTTGCCTTTTTGAGGGTAATGATGTAGATTAAATAGAAATAATACCAGGAGATAACAGATGAAAACAAACGGCCGTTTAATCAAAAAACAGAAACCTGCTTTATATATACGCATATTTATCCTCATAGAAATCATATTATTCCTTCTTTTTATGTCTTTGGATATGATCTCGGCTTTCAGCAATCCTTTACAGAACAGTTACTATATGACGATAACCGGAACCGGTATTCTGACCCCTTCTTATCTGAAATACTATTCAATCATACTATGCCTCGGCATAAGCATTCTTAAATGCTATAAAGGCGGAAACAGAGCTGTGTATATCCTTGCAGCCGCTATGTTCTTTACCGCGGTATCCGATTATTTCCTGCTGCTTCATCCCGGAAATATCATCCCCGGTCTTATAAGTTTCTGTCTTGTACACACAATCTATCTCTATGTTATAGCCAATGGAAATCTAAAGCTTACTTTTATCACGGCTTCTCTTCGCATCCTGGCCGCTGTTACTATCGGGCTTATCTTAAAATTTACAGGCATATTGAAGTTTGGGAACGATCAGAACATGACCCCTTTGGTTATTCTTGTTATCCTTTACGGAATCTCCTTTGTATCAAACATTTTTAAACTTGCGATAACCGTTTTGGACAAAACAAAAAAGGATAAAGAATGCCTCTTCCCGAATCCATATATGTTTCTTATGGGACTTGCATTATTTATCCTTTGTGATTTTAACGTATTGATATATAATCTCGACAGTTTCTTTAATATCGGGTCTTCATTATTTGAGACAATTAAGAATTTTTCTTCTGTTCTTATGTGGGGATTCTATCTCCCCTCACAGGTCATTATCGTTCTTTCGGTCGTGGCTTGAACCCCGCTTGAAACGAAGATATCCCTCACCTTTGCTATGCTAAGAGGCTGAGGATATCTTCAATTTTGTTATGATAACCGGTTTTACACCGGCCTCGGTGAATTGTCCTGGTATGTTATGTCAGCCCTGGCTTTCATCAGTGAATCACACAGTTCCCTTGAATTATTGCTGCGGCTCACGGTAATGAGGAAATCAAGCTCATCAAAGAACACATTGGGAGGAATCTCAAGTCGTTCATTCTTATTTGCCGTTTCATCAACAATTTCCCTAAAGAAACGTCCGTTCTCAAGGCCCCATATATCTTTCTTCCGCCGGTCGGCTGAAAATTTACGGATGACTTCAAATCTTCCCATATTTCCGCTATTTTCAGCATTTTGATTTATCCCAGCGGGCTCATTAAGACCTGCATCAAAAGCAGATGCTGCAAACTGCGGCATTAAAAACATCCAGTTTCCCGTAACCATCGCCTGTCCTTTTTCAATAGGAGCTTCACGTTTTTTCTTTTTGAAGAGATGAATAGCAAGTATAGCTACAGGGATCACAAAGATCGATATAATTATTATCTCCCCGATCAGGATATAGTTTGGAACCATGCCGTAGTATTCTCTGGCCGATTTTCCTGTTGGTGCAACAGAAGCTGTCGCGGTGGCTCCGCCGTGATGATGTCCCCTCCAGTCAGCATCGCATTTTAAGAAATAGTTATAGCTGACATCGTCTACTCCGTTATCATCCCAGGTAACATCAATATTATACCATTCACCGTTAAGCTGAACCCTGTTCCATGCATGAGCTCCGCCTGTTTCCATTGTTACAGGAACTCCAAGCTCCCTCATGATCGCATAAAAACTGAAAGCATAGCCGCTGCATGACGACCTTCCTTTGTAGAGAGCACTGTACGCGCCGCCTTCAAAAGCTACATAACGGTTTAATAAAACAAGATAATCATGAACGCCCTTTATCTTTTCATAATCATCAAGATCCTCAAATTTCGAGGCGATCATCTTTACCCTCATTTCTGTCATCCAGCTGGCAAATTTGGAAGGTTCACTTAAATGAAGGTGTATATCATATCCCTCAGGGCAGTACTCATATTCGTATCTTAATGCATAAAGTTCACAACCCGCATAACTTCCGTTTGCGGTAGCATTATCCATAATTGCAAAAAGATCGATAAATGTCGGGGAAATCGAAGTCTTAAAATATATCTCCCCCTTGCCCTTACTGACCGCATCATTAATCGTCGCATAGACATCCCTCTCACTGTTTAAGACGCCGTCAGCATAATATGAGTCCCTGGACAGAATAAACCATAAACCCACAAGAAACAGTATGACTGTCAGAACTACTATTTTAATTATTTTCTTTTTCTTTGAATTGTCCCCGGAATCCATTATCTTATCCTTTCAGTTTTTTCAAACACCTACTGAACAGTATAAGCTAAATTCATAATTCTGTCAACTCACGCAATTTCTTCTATCTGGGCTGTATAAAGTCTGTAATAAGCACCTTTCTTAGCCATAAGTTCATCATGGCTTCCGGTCTCAACGATACCGCCGTCATCTATGTACATTATCCTGTCGCAATTACGTATTGTAGAAAGACGATGGGCAACAATAAAGCTTGTCCTTCCCTTAAGCATCTTGTTAAGGCCTTCCTGAAGAGCTTTTTCAGTCTGAACATCAATACTGGATGTTGCTTCATCAAGTATCAGTATCTTAGGGTCGGAAAGCAGTGTTCTTGCAAATGAAATAAGCTGTTTCTGTCCCTGGCTGAGTAATGATCCTCTCTCCTTTACCTCCGTATCATAGCCCGAAGGCATTTTCTGAATAAACGAATCGGCACATACCTTAATGCTTGCATCTTTTATTTCCTGATCGGTAGCATCAAGTTTTCCGTATGCAATATTATCCCTTATCGTACCTGAGAAGATGAAGCTGTCCTGCATCATGATTCCCATCTGAGAACGAAGCGACTGTAATGTTACCTTAGATATATCCTGCCCGTCTATCAGTATTTCACCTTTTCCGACATTATAGAATCTCGAAATAAGGTTAACAATAGTACTCTTACCTGCTCCGGTAGGTCCTACAAGAGCTATGCTCATGCCGGGCTTAACATCGAATGACACATTATGAAGGACCTCTTTACCCTCTTCATATGAGAAGCTGACATTCTTAAACTCAACATGCCCTTTAACTTCAGGCATCTGTACCGCATCTTCGGCATCGGCAACCGTAACCTTCTCACCCATGGTTTCAAAGATTCGCTCAAGATATGCCATATTGTTAAGGAAGTTATTAAATATATTTCCCATGTTCATGATCGGCTGCCAGAAACGTGCCGAATAACCTGAGATTGCTATGATGGTACCGATGGATTTTGCTCCTTCCTCAAATACCATTATACCAAAGACGAAAATTGCCGCTCTGATAAGTACGGATATCGCATCGATACCGGGCCACATAAGGTTGTTACAGCGTACCGCTTTCATCCAGGTCTTACGGCAGTCCTCGGACAGTCCTGCAAAGATTTCTGCATTTTCATTTTCTCTTGCAAATATCTGGGTAATCC
This sequence comes from Lachnospiraceae bacterium, assembly GCA_017542245.1. GTDB lineage: Bacteria > Bacillota > Clostridia > Lachnospirales > Lachnospiraceae > RUG11977. The sequence goes on along the minus strand of JAFXXN010000135.1, from coordinate 101,096 downwards.
TTGCACCCACAATATTTTCCTGAAGATATGCATTTAAGTTTGAACTCTTATTTGAAACTGCCTGCCATGCTTTTCTTTGCCTGTTTTTCATCCATAACATAAATACTGCAAGGATGGGCACACCGCACATAACTACAAGTGACATCTGAACATCAACCATAAGCATATATATAACTATGATGATAAGGTTTATGGTTTCAAGGATTATATTGATCAGACCGTTTGAAAGCATATCCGAAACAGAGTTGACATAATTTACAACCCTGATAAGGATTTTGCCGTGGGGACGGTCATCATAATACTGAAATGACAGTTTCTGAAGATGTGCAAACAGATCTTTTCTTATGTCATAGATGATCCTCTGCGATACCTTTACCATCATCTTTGATCTGATGGTTGTAAAGACTATACTTACTGCGTATACCGAAACAAGAAGTACCGCAAGTACGATCAGCATCTTCATGTCATGAGGGATCAGTGCTTCATCAATAGCTTTCTGGGTAATTATAGGCGCAAGTAATCCGAGAGCACCGCCAAGAATACTCAGAAACAGAGCCAGTCCCATCTGTTTTATATATTTTTTTATGTAAGCAGAAGCTAAAAGCAGATGCCTTATATCAAAAGGCTCATCCAGTCTTTCATCCTGTCTGTATGTATTTTTTCTAGCCATGTCTTCTCCTTAAAAATTTTTATGCTGTCTCACCGATCTGAAGGTTAACCAGATCTGCGTAATACCCTTTCTTCTTAACCAGTTCTTCGTGGCTTCCCTCTTCTATGATCTTTCCGTCCTTTAATACAAGTATCTTATCCGCAGCCTTGGTAGTAGAAATACGCTGTGCAATGATAATCTTTGTACATGAAAAATCGAGGTTTCTCAAACTGTGCTGAATGACCTTCTCTGTTTCCATATCGACTGCCGATGTTGTATCATCCAGAATAAGGATGGAAGGCTTTATTGCAAGCGCACGTGCAAGCGAGATACGCTGTTTCTGTCCGCCTGAAAGACCTACTCCTCTCTCTCCGACTATAGTATCATACCCTTCAGGCAGCTTCTCTATAAAGTCAGCCGCTGCGGAATATTTGGCATACTTTGTGACCTCATCTGGTTTCATGGTCGATGCACCATATGCAATATTCCCTTCTATAGTATCCGAATAAAGCAGGACATCCTGAGTTGCAAGACCGATATTCTTTCTCAGATCCTCTAACTTATAGTTTTCTACCGGAACATCATCCACCAGAACAGTACCTTCGTTAGCCTCAAAGAACCTTGGTATCATTTGGATAAGCGAAGTCTTTCCGCATCCTGTCTCTCCTATTATCGCTATGGTATCTCCCGGTTCAGCAACAAACGAGATGTCTTTTAACACAGGATAAACACCGTCATCATATTTGAATGAAACATGTTTGAATTCAACCTTACCGTTAAACCTTTCAGGATGAGGTATTGCATCAGGCCTGTCTACTATATCTGGTTCAGAATAGTATATTTCCATAACCTTAGCAGAAGCAGCGGAGAAACGCTGGAATTCATTCATAATATTTCCCATCTGCCTCATAGGATTGGCAATAGCCCAGATAAGACCGGAAAATGCTACGTAATCACCCATTGAAAGTTCATCGTTCATAAAGAATATACCGCCTATGATCAGATGGATAACGGGCAGGATATTCGCAATAGTCTCTACCGCAGGGAAATATTTCAGCCATGTCATATGGGTATTTATACCTGTTTCTTCAAAATCCTTGTTTGACTTATCAAATTTCTCTATCTCGTAGTTTTCTCTTGCAAATGCACGTACAACCCTGTTTCCCGAAATATTTTCCTGTGCATCGGTATTCATGCCGGCAAGCTTTTCCCTAAGCAGAGCATGTTTCGGTGCTACGCTTTTTCTGAATCTGAAAACGATTGCAAAAATAAGCGGTGAAACAAGTAGCAGACATATTGCCAGTTTCCAGTTCATTATAAAGAAATAAACAGCCGTTGCCGTAAAAAGAGTGACTGATTCAACGATCATTCTGATTACCCATGCTATATTATGTCTTACAGCGTCAAGGTCACCCGTTACTCTTGTCATAAGATCGCCTGTACGGTAAGTCCCATAAAATTTCATATCCTGACGCTGGATTTTATCATAAAGAAAGTTTCTTATTCTGTACAAAGCTCTTTGCGAAACATGTTCATATGCCATACAGTCGCCATATACGATCACTACACGTACAAGAGTAAGAACGACCATAAGGATTATCAATCTTAAAAAGTCATCCTTATATGCCGATATACTCTGGCTGTCGGGAATATCCTGAAGCAGCTGTACTATCTGTCCCGAAAAAAACGGTACGATAAGCTGCATGATATTATATACTACGGTTCCTATCAGCGCTATGATAAAAACCCCGTGCATTCCTTCCATATTTTCCCAAAGCCATGATAATCTGCTCTTAGAATTCACATTTTTTATTTTCTTTTCAGCTTTCATAATGCCTCCGTTATAAGCATCGGTTCGTTATAAAAAAATAATAGTGAAAAGCAATTCTTTACTTTTCACTATTATATAATAAATCGATTTTCTTAAATAACAATGTACTATACTGTAAAAGACAAAATGTTCTAATATCTTTTATTTTTACCCAGTATCACACTGTATATATAATTTTTCAGGAATTCCGGATTACTTGCATCTGAGCCTAAGGAACTGTACAGATTATCTCTCCCGGCAATAAGCTTGCTTCTGAAAAAGCAGTCAATCTCTTTAATATGCTGTGCATTAAGGCGGTTAAAGAAATCATAATTATATTTTACTAAAGTTCCCGCAAACACTTCCATTTCAACATTCCGCCACTGATTCTCAGCTATAAGGGAATAAACAACCCTGTAATTCGGGAATATCAGCATCAGCTTCATAGAGTTTCCGCCAACCTCAATACAGGCTTCCTTTGCATCTCCATATTCCCTAAACGGAAAAGCAAAGCATCTTTCCATCTGTATAGAAGTACCGTCCGGAACACCTATACATTCTTTAAAAACATCATCAGTCCTCAGATTATCAAGAAACCCGGCGAACCCCATAACATCGGCTGGAGTTATAGCAAATGTAACAGTCTTCATATTAAGCCCCATTTAAAAAATTTTTCTTATTTTTTTCCTTAGTATCATTCTACCATAGTCCCCTGTAAAAGCAAGATTTTTTTGACCTTTAACATTACATTTGATATAATAACATATATTTATTAAGTACCTTAGAAAGAGGTTTCAAATGGAATATACCGTAATCAAAAGCAAAAGAAAAACTATAGGGATTGAAGTTAAAGGTAATGGAAAAGTTATAGTCAGAGCCCCCTATTTTGTAAGTAATGAAGATATTTCCGAACTTGTAAATAAAAAACGGGCCTGGATAGAGGCCCATGTTAATAAAATGATAGTAAAAAATGAAAAAGCTCCGAATCTTATCCCATTGACAGCAGATGAGCTTCAGGATCTGGCCGATAAAGCTTTGAAACTGATTCCCGAAAGGGTAAAATACTATGCCCGGATCATGGGTGTTACTTACGGAAACATCACCATAAGGAACCAGCGCACCCGCTGGGGCAGCTGTTCCGGCAAAGGAAATCTGAACTTTAACTGCCTACTCATGCTTACTCCTCCTGAAGTTATTGACAGCGTAGTAGTACATGAACTGGCACATCGAAAAGAAATGAACCATTCAGACAGATTTTACCATGAAGTACTCAAAGTTTATCCTGATTACCATGTCTGGGACAATTGGCTGAAAGAAAACGGAAGCCGTATCCTGCAGCGTATGTGTCCGCAAAATTAAATATATTACAAAACTAAAGATATCCCACGCCTCTAAGCGAAGGCGGGGGATATTTCCATAAATAAATATGTATTTTTACTTCAAAGAATTTAGAAATGCTCCTGTAAATATAGCCGGTGAATTCCAATAAATCGCTATCTCATTGGTATCGGCTGAAGGTGTTTGATCCCTGAAATACTTTGCAGGGGGAGTATCCTCTCCCAATAGTTCTTTTGTTTCAGGGTAAGTCATTCGCTTATTCGGACCTCCGGAAATAAGTCCGGGAACCGGTTCTTCTATACCGTCTGCTCCCGAAGGACGGTGATGCGGATTCATGATCCTTCTCTCACCGAAACCTGTAATAAACGATATATCAAGTGCATTAAGTCCCAAAGCATAATTAAACTGATTATTAACATATTCAAGCAAATCCCTGTTTCCGGTCAGCATGCTGTTGAAAATCATGGACATGGCATTGCTCATTACAGTAAGAATGCTTCCCCAGACATACTGGTCACTCTTTAATGATGTTCCGTAACCTGAAGTCTTACAGGTATCGATAATGCTTTTGCTCCTGTCAAGGAAATCTTTTTTTACCTCATCGTATAGGACTTTTCCGCCTTTTTCTCCTATTTCAAACAGACAGCATATTGCTCCAAGTCCGCTTACATCCATCCATCCGTACTGAGTAACATCGAGACCCGGTTTTCTGTTCTGGAAAATAGGTTTCATAAAAGGCGGCATTTTTTCTCTGATCTTTTCAAGTTCCTCGGGATCTTTTGCTGCCGCATATATATCTTCGGCAGCTTTTTTGAATTTTTCATCTAAAGTATCGGCATAAAGTTCCACAGCAGCCCAGAAACGTTCATCCTTGTCACTCCAGTCACCGTACATACCTGTACGAACTTCCTTCGGGCTCATAAACGGCTTAAATTCAGGATTCTTTTCAACCCACTCCCATCCCTTAAGCGCTGCCGAAAGAGTCTTTTCCGAGAAATCTTTATCAAAAGTACGGTATATTCTTGAAGCAAGTGCAAGACAGGCTATGGCCGCTTCGGTTGCACAATGAGAAACCGGAAGAAGATATTCCGGATCTTTGTCATCTTCAGGCATAATAAACGGAGCAAAATGATCCTTGGTAAGTTTATGATAGAATGAACCGTCATCCTTCTGCATCTTAAGAATCCACTCTAATTCCCAACGTGCTTCATTTAATATATCGGGAACGCCGTTTCCGCTTTCGGGAATATTAAGCTTATCCGTACAGCCATTCGGAAAAAGCCTGTATGCATAAAGCATATGCGCAACAGTAACCGCACCGGGACCGACATATTTTCCGTAATCTCCGGCATCATGCCATCCGCCCAAAACAAGCTTCTTTACGCTTCTGTCTTCCCATTCGGTACATTCTGCAGTATGACATGCGGGATGTGCATATATACCGGCATATTTTTCTTCAAGTTTTAAGCCGCAGCGTTGATAATAAAGGCCCTTTATAAGTGCACCTGTAACCTCATCATAAGCATCTGCCGAAACTTTAATCTTCTTTTCAGTATCTCCGGAAACGATTGTATATTCTCCTTCCGGTAAAACCCCGAGACTTATAAGAGCTGCGTTATCTCCCGAAGCCTCATCGAGACTCAGCTCAACCCTGTCCTTTGAAAAAACGATATTACCCTTACTGTCACTAACCGTAAGCTTTTCTTCCGACAATACTGTAATATCTACAGGGAGCTGTGGAATATAGCCTATCTGATTAGTCCTGATCACGGAAAGCTGACTTTCTTTAGAATTCATATTACCCTTCTCCTCCTTATTCATATGCGGCAATTCTGTCACATCAAACAGTAAACATAGTCTATAATAAAAAATCATATTTGTATACACTTTATTGTAATATGTTTAAGAAAATCTATCTTCTGAACAAGAAAATCCTAAACATAACGAGTTGAAATAATGATCTTACTGTGCTATTATTTGGTAAATAATTTGATATATCATTTTGGTTATATGGAGTAAGGCATGAATATTCCAATGGTCATTTTAGAAAATGAATATAAAATCCCCAATGATATCATTCGATGGGCAGATTCTCACTCTGTTCCTATATTAAAAGGAACTCTTAAAAACTGCCATGATGATATCAGTTATATTATTGAATATTCGGATGAATGTGATATTGCCATGCTGGATCTTACTTACTGCCATGCTTACGGTCTTGCGGGTACAATAGGAAATACCCCAAGGCTTATCATAAGGGAACTCTCAGATAAAGACATGTATTTATACAGACGCCTTATAAAATCCTATCCGGATGTGTTGAATGATATCTCCATGGCAGGATTAAGCCCAAAAGATTTCAAACTCAGGCACGAAGCATATATCAGATACAGTTATGGTTTTCTTGGATACGGTATCTGGGGAATATTTTTAAAGCAGGGTGGAATGATAGGTATTGCCGGAATAGACGGAACGGATGAGCCTGAGCTTTCTTATGCTCTTTTTAAAAAATACTTCGGAAAGGGATATGCATTTGAAGCATGCGATTTTATACTTAAGTATTGTCGTTCGGTTCTGAATCTTAATAATATAATCATCAATACTGACTTTAGTAACACCCGTTCCATAAAACTTGCAGAAAAACTAAAAGAGATACACCCTTCACTTGAGATAAGGATAAAAAATAAAGACATCAGCCGACACCCAAATGTGTTCGTCCGACGCCCTTAACAAGATATTATTATATCTATAATTTATTATTTTTCAAGAACTTTTTTATATATTTTTTATTTTTGTACAATTTGCACAACTATCACATAAAATATGCCTGCGTTTTTGTATTTTTTCGCAGGCATATTATTATCACTTGATATCAAATATGTATTTTACAACATCATCAAACTTATCGGCATGTTGAGAGATACCTGTGAATGCAATAACATATTTATCAGTTGTTTCAAAACCGTTTATTTTTGTAAGGAAACTCTCAATATTTAGTCCGTATACAGCTTCTTCCCCTTCCTCAAAATCTCCGTTATCCAAAGGATATGTGGGAATTACCTTGTGTTTAGCGGAATCAGGAATTTTTTCATATACCTGTTTTGAAATAACACTTTCTATCGGGACGAGTGCTTTGCTGTTAACCTGATATTTTAATTCATCTTTGGTAAGGATAAGCATATCCACTTCCTGGGCTGCCATATGCATGGTATAAGCTATGCTGGAGTTATAATCTGCCACGATGGAACTGTAGCTGTTATCCATTATTACCTCTTCCTTTTTAGGATCGGTAACAAACATATCTTCGAGATCAGCCTTAAACTGGTCTAAGCCTGCCGGAGTAAACGGTGAAACTACTATTATTGTGTAAAAAACAGGAGACGGCTTAGGTTTCAGAGTTGTATAAAGTACACTTCCTATAATAGCAAGAATAGCAGTCACGAGTATTATCTTACCAAGATAGTAATCTACAAAATACCTTACCTTTGCCTTTCCCTTAAGATCCTTAAAAGTTTCGGATGCTGTTTTCTGCTCTCTGTTGCGATATATATCTGCACTCTCATCAAGAACGGTTTTGGCAGCATTTTCTTTCTGTTTAATATCATCCGAATTCCGGTCATCCAATGAAATCTTCACTTTATTATATCCTTCCAAAAAATCATTTTCACAAATATCAAAAAAAATATTGACAATTCATGTTTTAATCTGTATAGTTAATAAGTACGCAATAAGCTGGGATAGCTCAGTCGGTAGAGCGACTGATTCGTAATCAGTAGGTCGAGGGTTCAAGTCCCTTTCTCAGCTTTTATTTTTTTGCGCTTTTATCCCATCGCCTCATGCATTTTAAGAAAAAGCATTCCATAGTCCACAGGTTTTGAAAAGATCATGTTTACGCCGTTTTCCCTTGTATTTACTATCGACTCCGCAACTCCCTTTGTAGACAATGCAAATATCGGGATAGTTCCTGCATCTTCCTTACAGGAAAGTCTTATACAGTGAGCGACCGAATATCCGTCCAGATCTTCTACACCGATATCTACCAATACAAGATCATAAGTATGAGGCGGTTTGATGATAAAATCTCTTACAGCTTCTTTCCCGCTGCATATTGTAGTAGCTACGGCGCCTCTTTCCGTAAGAAGTTCAAGCATTATTTCTCCGCCAAGTTCACTGTCCGGAACAATAAGAAGCTTCTTTCCCGTAAAATCAAAATCTTCGGGATCGGCCGTTGAAGGTGTGGCTCCCACTCCTATCTTCTGAAGAGTTCTCTCAACCTCGCTTACCTGATCTTCTTCATCACCGCTTCTATCATTCTCTGCGTCGTCGGCTCCGGAACGCATGTTCTTTCCCGTCTTGGCAACAAGTTCGCAAAAACTCTCATCATCACGCAGAGCTACTTCCTCATTCTTCTTTTGGCTTTCAGCCAGCATTTCTTCCATGAGATTGTTTATCTCGGCAGTCTTCTCATTTATAAGCTTTAGCCGTTCTATAGTTTTAGCCGTATCTGAAACAGTATTCTGAGCGATATCTGCAAGACCGACAATGTCATTTAACGGGCTTTTCATTTCTGAAGCAAATTTTTCAAAAAGTCCCTTCAGCTGACTTGATATTTCTTTTTCATGCATCAGTGAAACACTGAGCAGCTTCCGATAACTCATATCCTCATCGGAAGCATTGTCAAGGATTCTGAAACAGACGAAATATTTATTTTCTTCCTCATTACCCTTTGAGGGCATTATGCCCTTAACTTTAACCCAGAAATATTTGCCGTCTCCACGGTGCATCCTGAAATTCAGTTTCCTGACAAATGTTCCGTTCTTCATTCCTTCCAGTATGACCTTCTTATCAAAGAACTGGCCAAATACGGTACGGTCATCCGGATGCACCATTTTCTGAGACATAAGCATTATTTCAATTTCTATAAACCCCTTTCTGGCGTTCTTGGCATTTGGGTCGATCAGACTTTCAAACGTTCCTCTGTCAAGATTGACATCAAGTATCTCGTCATAATAGTCACGCCAGATCTGCATCAGTAAATCTTCTCTGCTATTCATATCTTCCCCTGTACTCCCGGCATGCCGAGCGTAGGTAACGGATACTTATGCTTCTTTTGCGGTAAGTATCTTCATGATCTCATTGCTTCTATCTATAAACTCAGTCATTGCCTCAGGTGCCAAAGGTTTATGACTCAGCATGGCAAGATCGTAAAGCTGATGAACTATAAGTTCGGTATTCTTGCCCTTCTTGTTATCATAAATATATTTTACAAGCTCATTCTCGGAATTAAGTGTAAGTGTAACCTGTCCGCCGTAAAGATCAGTGTCCATACCGCCCATGCCGTACATCTTCATCATGTCGTTCATACGGCGGTTTTCCTCTGAAAGGGTAATAACGGAAGAAACCTTATCATTCTTAAGCTTCTGAACCTTAACTTCGAGCTTGTCATTCTTTAAAACTTCCCTGAATATCTTCTCTAAAGCCTTCTGCTCTTTGTCAATGGTCTTCTGTTCTTTCTTGTCAACATCAGCCTTAAGTGAATCGGTAAGATCGGCATCGACTCTTAAGAAAGCGATCTTCTCATTATCGGCTTCAAGCTGAGAAATGAAAGGACTGTCGATGTTGTGAGTAAGAAGGACTGCATTCATTCCCTCATCCTTAAACATCTTTATGTACTGACTCTGCTGTTTCTCATCGGATACATAATAAACCTTCTGTTTTTCTGGTTCTTTCTCTCCTTCTGTTTCCTCGCCGTCTTCACCTACTACTTCACCTGAAACCTTTTCCGGCTTATCTTCTTCGGTCTTCTCTTCGGAATTATCTGCAGCTGCTTCTTTCTCCGTCCCTTCTACAGCCTTATCAAAATATTCCGTATCCTTTTCTGAAGCTTCTCCATCTGTATTTTCAGCATTGTCCTTAGCATATACCGAATCAAGATATTCTTTTAATGTAAGGTATTTGCCATTAAGATCCTTGAAGAGCATGGTGTCCTTAACTTTATCCTTAAACTTGTTATCTTTCAGACAGCCATACTTGATGAAAGGTGAGATATCATCCCAGTACTTCTCATAATTCTCACGATCTACATTAAACATGCCGGTAAGCTTATCGGCTACTTTCTTGGTAATATAATCAGATATCTTCTTAACAAATCCGTCATTCTGAAGTGCCGATCTTGAAACGTTCAAAGGGAGGTCGGGACAATCGATGACACCCTTTAGAAGCATGAGGAATTCGGGAATTACTTCCTTAATGTTATCTGCTATAAATACCTGATTACTGTAAAGTTTTATAACACCTTCAAGCTTATCATATTCAAGATTAAGCTTCGGGAAGTAAAGAATACCCTTTAAGTTAAAAGGATAATCCATGTTCAGATGTATCCAGAACAGAGGTTCCTTGTAGTCATGGAATACACTGCGATAGAAAGTCTTATATTCTTCTTCAGTACAGTCATTGGGATGTTTAGTCCACAGAGGTGCTGTTTCATTAATCGGCTTCGGTCCCTTTTTCTCCTCTGTTTCACCCTCTTCTTTAGTCTCGTCTTTCTTATCTTCTTTCTTTTCTTCGGGCTTAGCGTTCTCGTTTACAAAATAGATCGGAACAGGCATAAAAGAACAGTATTTGTCAAGTACTTCTTTTGCCCTGTATTCATTTGAGAACTCATAGCTGTCCTCATTTAAATACAATATAATTTCTGTTCCTCTCTCCTTACGGTCACTTTCCGACATTTCAAATTGCATGCCTTCTTCTGAAACCCAGTGAACCGCAGCAGCATCTTTCTTATATGATAAAGTATCAATTGTCACTTTGTGGGCAACCATAAAAGCCGAATAGAAACCAAGTCCGAAATGACCTATGATCTGATCCTCGTTTGCCTTATCCTTATATTTCTCAAGGAAATCAGCTGCTCCCGAAAATGCAATCTGATTTATGTATTCTTTAACCTCATCGGCTGTCATACCGATACCGTTATCAATGACTTTTATAGTCTTTTCTTCCTGGTTAACACGTACCTCAATCTTATATTCCTCACCGTCAGGCTCATCAAATTCACCTATCATGGAAAGCTTTTTAAGCTTTGTGATAGCATCACAACCGTTTGAGATAAGCTCTCTGTAAAAAATATCATGGTCGGAATACAGCCATTTTTTGATAATAGGGAATATGTTTTCGGAATTAATTGATAGATTACCTTTCTCTGTACTCATCTTAATAATACCCATTGATGCCCTTTAGCATCTACCTTTCATATTTCATTGCTACTATAATAATACTATTGCAACAAAATGTCAAGCAAAAATTAGCACTCAATTTTATCGAGTGCTAACAAAATCAGCTATTTTTCTTAATAACAAGAATATTGCTGTATATATGAGTGCTGTGTTTCACTACGTAACGATCAAACTCATCTATATTGATATAATATTTTCTCCCCCACGATGATATAGTGAGGCAGTTTCCTTTTATAGCGGTTATAACGACAAAATGCCCATAAACCGATTGTTCTCTCTTATATATCTCTTCAGTTCCTGAATTTATAGTATCTTTTACATACAGGTTAAGGGCCTTTTTGCCCCATACAAACGGGAAATTATTTCCGATAGCCACAATAACCGGGATATCGTTATTGAGCATTTTTACTGCTGTTTCCCATTTGTTAAAAGAAGTACATTTCCATTTTGCACGATATTTCATGCTCTTGGCCCTGAAATACCTGTTCATCCCGCTAGCAAGCAAAAATGCATTTACTCCCCGCCCCGGAATAATAGGAATATACTTTTTTCTAAGTTCTTCCGACAGTCTTAAGAATTTATCAAGCGGCATAGTATAATTTCCGTTTTCGACCGCTTCAAGATACATAAGAACATCAGCCGCTCCTGTGATGCCGCATCCGCATCGTTTTTCCCTGTCAGTTCCGTAAAAATTCTGAGAACCGCCGTAATATTTTCTCCCGCCCGATTCTATTTCTATAAAATCATGAGAAAGAGCTGCCGGTCCAAAATCAGAACTCTCAAATATCTCTTTCACTGATGTTCCTTTCTCTTATCTTAACTTAAAATCACTTATATACCGCCATACATATTAATCCCAGCAGAAGCATATGTACAGGATAAAATATATAGAAAAACCATTTAAGGCCCCTGCCTTTGCTCCCGTTATAAAACTTCATTATAGGAACAAGAGCTATAAGTCCGGCCCATTCAAGCTGATGTTCAAGGAACAGACATACGATGGCCCATATAACAACAGCAACACTCAGTCTCCATCCCCTGTTTCTGAAGAAATAAAAAATCAGGATAAGTCCGATACCGACCATTCCGTAATCCACCCTAAGATAAAATGCCGCAACAAAACCCAATGCACAGGTTATTCCAGCAAAAATGTTATATTTCAGGACAGATTTTTCCAGATAAGTCTTCCTCAAAAACTCCAAAGCTTCAATCAAAAGAAGCCCGATAACGAATGTAAACATAACATTCTGTGATGTTAAAATCAGCCAGCCGTCAAGTGTGCCGCACATAAGATCAAACGGTACTTCTGAAATAACGGCTGCAATAAACATCCTTAACAGATATTTTTTGAAATTTTCGGTATAAAAATACCCCTCTACAAGAAGAAATGCAAATATGATAAATGCAGAACGTCCTATTCCCCGTCCAAGATACCATATCAGATTTTCATCACCTGTAACGGTTAGCTTTGGGATAAAACAGAACGTTATATGATCTATAACCATGGAAACTGCAGCCAGTATTTTTAAGGTATTTGAACTAATCCCTTTCATACAGTTGCCTCAGTTTCCGTACCTTTTTCTTCAAATATGTCTTTTTTCCCGTTTTCTGTTATTTCAGTCTCTGTATCTCCTTCGGGGAAATGCCGTTTCTTTTCTTTATAAGAATACAGGCATATTGTCCTTGGAGGAACCAGTTCTTTCTGCTCATGAGTATTTTTCATTATACTCTTTATCATACTATGAGTCGAGAAAAGGAATTCCCATTCTCCCCTCTTCATTATGGGAAGCAGGAACTCATGAGCCTCCCAGTGAGTATTTATCAGTATCAGAAAGCTGTTGTCATTCCCTTGAGCATATGCACCGTTAAGTAAAACTCCAAGTGTTCTCGAATAATAACCGAAATCAGGATACCATGCCTTTGTTCCATGAAAAGATATATCCGGGACTCCCGTATATGAGAAATCATTTCCTGAAAGGAATTTCGGGTTTCTGAATATCGGATGATCTTTTCTTATACGGATAAGATCTTTTAAAAACTCCTTTAGCTCTCCCGCTCTTTTGGATTTTGACCAGATAACCCAGCCCTGTTCATTATCACAGCAGTACGGATTGTTGTTGCCTTCATGAGTATTACCGAATTCATCCCCTGCAAAAATCATCGGTGATCCCTGACTTAAAAACAATAATGTATACGCATTTTTTATCATTCTGTTTCTTAAATCAAGCACTTTTCGTTTTTTTGTATTTCCTTCGGCACCGCAATTCCAGCTGTAATTTGCTTCGCGACCGTCATGATTATGTTCACCGTTAGCTTCATTATGACGCTCATCATAACTGAAAACATCATTCAGCGTAAATCCGTCATGATCGGCCATATAATTTAAACGTCCAAAACGTCTTCCGTTATCCTGGATAAGTTCCGAAGCACTGTGAAGCTGTCCCTCATCACCTTTAAGGAAACGCCTCATAACATCCTGGAACCCGTCATTTGACACAATTATCCTGTTTCTGAAATCTTCACGTCCGAATAAATCCGGATTGAAATTTCTTCCGATAAGCTTAATATTACATAGATATGGATCATTTACGATCAGTTTTACAGGAATTTTATCAACGTTCACCCTGAATCCGTCAATATGGTATTCCATAGTCCAGAATCTAAGATTGTCAAGAATAAAACTTTCACTTAAATCACTCGAATAATCCATTTCCATGATCACTTCTATTCCCGCACTGTGCATGAGACGAACCATGGTCTTAAATTCTGTACATGCTTTTTCAGGTTCGGAAGCATACCCTGATTTGGGTGCAAAATACATACCCTGTGCTCCGTATCCCCAGAAATTCAGCCTTGACTGAGGCATGGTTTCGGGAGGCTGCATAAAGATCCTTGTACGTAAAACATCTCCTGCAGTCTCACAACCGATATTCATATGATAATCCATAAGCTCATTAAATTCATAACATGGCTGAAGGATCAGTGTAGTAATACCGAGTGAACGCAGATAATTCAGCTTTTCACATATTCCTTTAAATGTTCCGGGATGCTTTATTCCGGAAGATTCATGTATCGTAAATCCTCTTACGTGCAGTTTATAAGCTATCATATCAGATGCAGGTATGCACAGTCTTTTGTCTTTTTTCCAGTCGAATTCCGTATTCTCTATTGCTGAAACCTTACCGAGAGTATCAGAAAGTATATTTCTTTTCTTAAGATCCTTTTCCTGAGCAGTAAATCCGAGCTTTCCATACTGCCCGGGATCTACAACTCTCCTGGAACGGTCATCAAGGAAATATCCTCTCTCACATTCAAAAATATACTCGTATTCCTTATTATCATCCAGTTTAAGTTCACCGGTAAAAATAGAAGGATACAGTCCGTCGGAAGCAAGCTTAAAAGTGGTCCAATCCCCACCCTTTTCACGGATAAGAATATTGCACCACTCAAGTCCCTTTGCGGGAACCGCTATCTTTAAATTGCTTTTTTTGCCTGAAACTCCCAGTGTTAACCTGTTCTGCATCTGTTTTATCCTAAATTAGTCCTCATCCTCATTATTTACGCTTAATACCTGACGTTTTCTTGCCATCTCGTCATTTTCAAGGTAATCATCATAAGTAGAAATCTTGTCTATAAGTTTTCCGTCAGGGGTTATTTCCATAATACGGTTAGCTATGGTCTGGATAAACTGATGATCAAGTGCTGTAAATAAGCATACTCCCGGGAACTTTATAAGACCGTTGTTAAGGGCTGTGATCGATTCCATGTCAAGATGGTTGGTAGGTTCATCCATTATAAGAACATTTGAGCCTAAGATCATCATCTTTGAAAGCATAACCCTTACTCTCTCTCCTCCCGAGAGAACATTAACCTTCTTTACACCGTCTTCTCCGGCGAAGAGCATTCTTCCTAAAAATCCTCTTACGTACTGCTGGTCATCAACAGGTGAGAAAGGCATAAGGTGATCAACAATTGTCTCCGACCCTTTAAATTCTTCGGTATTATCCTTAGGGAAATATGACCTCTGTGTTGTAACTCCCCACTTAAAGCTTCCCGAATCGGGTTCCATCTCTTCCATTAAAATCTTAAACAGAGTTGTGGCTGCAAGTGTATTGGCACCTACAAAAGCTATTTTATCATCATGTCCCATTACAAAAGATATATTGTCAAGGATTTTAACGCCGTCTATTGTCTTAGAGAGATTGGTCACGGTAAGCACCTCATTTCCTATCTCTCTGTTAGGCCTGAAATCAATATAAGGATACTTTCTGCTAGAGGGTTTGATGTCGTCAAGTTCTATCTTTTCAAGAGCTCTCTTTCTGGAAGTAGCCTGTTTTGATTTGGAAGCGTTGGCTGAGAATCTTTGGATAAATTCCTGAAGTTCCTTTATTTTCTCTTCCTTCTTCTTATTGGCTTCCTTCATCTGCTTTATCATCAACTGGCTGGATTCATACCAGAAATCATAATTTCCGGCATAGAGTTGGATCTTCTGGTAATCAATATCAGCAATCTGTGTACAGACTTTATTTAAAAAGTAACGGTCATGTGATACAACTATTACGGTATTATCAAAATTGATCAGGAACTCATCCAGCCATCTGATAGCTTCAAGATCAAGGTGGTTGGTAGGCTCATCAAGTAAAAGTATATCCGGATTCCCGAATAATGCCTGTGCAAGAAGTACCTTCACTTTTAACGGACCGTTAAGTTCGCTCATCTGTTTATAGTGATATTCCGTCTCCACACCAAGACCGTTTAATAACTGTGCCGCGTCAGATTCGGCCTCCCAGCCGTTAAGGCTTGCAAATTCTCCTTCAAGTTCACTGGCTTTAATGCCGTCCTCGTCAGTAAAATCCTCTTTGGCGTAGATCGCTTCCTTCTCTTTCATGATGTCATACAAACGCTGATTTCCCATTATAACGGTATCCAAAACCGAATATGCATCATACTGAAAGTGATCCTGCTTTAAGAAGGACAGTCTCTGTCCGGGTGTCATCACAACCTCACCCTTGGTAGGCTCTATCTCTCCGGTAAGTACTTTCAGGAAAGTAGATTTTCCGGCACCGTTGGCACCTATGAGTCCGTAACAGTTTCCTTCCGTAAACTTTATGTTTACATCCTCAAAAAGTGCTCTTTTCCCAAGTCTTAAGGTTACATTACATGCCTGAATCATTTAAATCTCCTTTGAAAACCTTTTAAAATATAGGTTTATTTTATTTGTTATACTTCAAAAATCATCTCGCCATATGTCGGAACAGGCCACAGTTCTGCATCTACAAGACTTTCAAGCATATCTATGGGTTCTCTTAAGTCTCGCATTGCTTTCTGCACATAATCCCTGAAATAACGGGCTTTTTCCTGTTCATCCGCAATTCGTGAAGCTGTACCTACGTTATCATTCAGACGCTTTAATGCACGTCTTGCATCTCCTAAGAGTTCGAGACATTCTCCGAGCATCTCTCTTGTATTATCAGCTTCCGTCTCATCAAGAGCGGCCGATACTGCGTTAATGGTGTCGGCTATAAGCTTTACATATTTTACGGTTGCAGGGATAAATTTCCTTGAAGCCATCTCTATCATGGTCCTGGCTTCGATATTTACAGTTTTTGAATACAGTTCATAACTTATCTCAGCCCTGGCTTCAAGCTCCTGCTTCGATAAAACTCCCTGTCTTTCAAATATCTCAATAGTATTATCATATGTCAGGCTCTCTATGGCATCAACATATGATTCCTTATTCGGAAGACCTCTTCTCTCTGCTTCCTCAACCCATTCCTTGGAATATCCGTTGCCGTCAAATATAACACGTTTATGTTCATTTATGGTTCTGCAGATCAGTTCAACAACAGCTTTATCAAAATCTGCTGCCTTTTCAAGCTCATCGGCAAACTCAGCGAGACTGTCTGCAACTATGCTGTTAAGTACAGTGTTGGCATCGGCTATTGACATCGAAGAGCCTACCATACGGAGTTCGAACTTATTTCCCGTAAACGCAAAAGGCGAAGTACGGTTTCTGTCATTTGCATCCTTCTTTATATACGGAATAGTACTTACTCCGATCCTGAGTTTTTCTCTCTCTATGGAGCTGGTAGCTTTTCCGTTTTTAATGAGCTGCGCAAGAATATCCTCAAGCTGTTCTCCGATAAATACCGACACTATCGAAGGCGGTGCCTCTGCTCCTCCGAGTCTTTGATCATTACCCGGACATGATGCCGACATTCTAATGAGTTCCGCATTTTCATCACACGCTTTTATAACAGCTGCAAGAAAAAGAAGAAACTGCATGTTTTCATGAGGCTTCTTTCCAGGCTTCATAAGATTTTCACCCTGATCGGTAACAAGGGACCAGTTATTATGTTTTCCGGAACCGTTTACGCCTGCGAACGGTTTCTCATGAAGAAGACATGCAAGGCCATGCCTCAAAGCTATCTTTTTCATACATTCCATAACAAGCTGGTTATGATCGGTCTCAATATTAACGGTACTGAATATAGGGGCAAGTTCATGCTGTGCGGGTGCTGCTTCATTATGCTGTGTCTTTGCATGGATTCCCAGTTTCCAAAGCTCTTCGTTAAGTTCATGCATGAACAGGGAAACTCTCTCTTTGATAGTACCGAAATAATGGTCGTCCATTTCCTGACCCTTCGGGGGCTTTGCTCCGAAAAGCGTTCTTCCGGTAAATATCAGATCATCACGTTTAAGATACTTTTCACGGTCTATCAGAAAATACTCCTGCTCGGCTCCGACACATACTTCAACATGCTTAACATCTTTCTTGCCAAACAGATGTACAATTCTTGTAGCCTGCTTATCTATAGCCTCCATAGAACGCAAAAGCGGTGTTTTCTTATCAAGGGCTTCTCCGGTATAAGAACAGAAAGCAGTAGGGATGCATAAAGTAACTCCCGAAGCATCTTCGCGAAGAAATGCAGGAGAAGTACAATCCCATACCGTATATCCTCTTGCCTCAAAAGTTCCGCGCAGTCCTCCTGACGGGAATGAAGAAGCATCAGGCTCACCCTTTATGAGCTCTTTTCCCGAAAATTCCATAAGAACTCTTCCGTTATCTCCGACTGCAAGAAAAGAATCATGCTTCTCAGCCGTAACGCCCGTCATGGGCTGGAACCAGTGAGTAAAATGAGTTGCGCCTCTTTCGATAGCCCACTGTTTCATCGCATTTGCCACGGTATCGGCAATTTCACTGCTCAGTTCTTCTCCGTTATCGATAGTCTTTCTCAATGCCTTGTAAACTGCAAGAGGAAGTCTCTCTCTCATAACGGCATCGTTAAATGTATTAGAACCGAAGTATTGTGATAATTCCATGGAAAATTATCCCCCTTTAAACTATTTAGCCGAAGGCTTTATAGGTGTAACCTTTGTTTTCTTTTTTTCAGGTGCTTTTTTTGTATTATCCTCAGTCTCTGCTTTTACAGGTACAGGCTTATATTCAAATATACATACAGACAGAGGCGGAAGTACCATTTCTATTGAATTGTTCTGTCCGTCTTTCGGCATGGGACGTGATTTTCTTACTCTTGAATTAACTCTTCCCGAACCGCCGTACTTTTCCGAATCACTGTTTAATATTTCTTTATAGTTGCCTGCATAAGGAACAGCCTGAATAAAATAATTATATACTACAGGAGTAAAGTTAAATACAAAGAGCAGTGTATCTTCTTTCTTTCCGTCATATCTGATGAAACTTACGGTACTGTGGTCAGCATCAAGGCAGCTCATCCACTTGAATCCGTTAGGATCGTTATCAAGTTCGGTACATGCGGGCTTTGTAATATATATCTTATTCAGATCTGCACAGAATTTCTGCATTTTCTGGTTGAGTTCCACATCAAGGAGATTCCAGTCAAGGCTTCTTGCCTCGCTCCACTCCCTGTCCTGTGCAAACTCCTGTCCCATAAAGAGAAGCTTTTTCCCGGGATGTCCCATCATGAATCCGTATGCTGCACGCAGATTTGCAAATTTATCAGTCATAAATCCCGGCATCTTATTCAGCATAGAGCATTTGCCGTGAACCACTTCATCATGAGAAAGTACAAGCACAAACTTTTCACTGTATGCATACATCATGCTGAAAGTAAGCATACCGTGACAGCCCTTTCTGAATAACGGATCCTGCTTCATATATCCTGTGAAATCATTCATCCATCCCATGTTCCACTTTAAGTCAAATCCGAGTCCGTCATCTTCAACCTTTCCGGTTATCCTTGGC
Organism: Lachnospiraceae bacterium; assembly: GCA_017542245.1. Taxonomy (GTDB): domain Bacteria; phylum Bacillota; class Clostridia; order Lachnospirales; family Lachnospiraceae; genus RUG11977. The sequence goes on along the minus strand of JAFXXN010000135.1, from coordinate 81,840 downwards.
CATGCAGTGGATTCTTCGGCAATGATAACTGCACCATCATTACATTTATGGAAAATAGAATTTAAATGCTTTAACAGCTCTATGGCTTCAAGATTCTCATTGCTTCCGTATTTATTTGCGACCCACTCACCGTTTCGCCTTCCGTAATCAAGATACAGCATTGAAGCCACAGCATCCATTCTGATGCCGTCTGCATGATATTTCTTCACCCAGAAAAGAGCATTTGCTATCAGGAAATTTGAAACCTCCGGACGTCCGAAATCAAATATCAGTGTACCCCAGTCAGGATGTTCTCCAAGACGCGGATCCTTATGTTCATAGAGACATCCTCCGTCAAATTTGGCAAGTCCGAAAGCATCTTTCGGGAAATGAGCAGGAACCCAGTCAAGTATAACGCCTATTCCTTCATTATGCATATAATTCATGAAATACATAAAATCCTGAGGAGTTCCGTAACGGGATGTTGCTGCATAATATCCGGTAACCTGATAGCCCCAGGAACCGTCAAACGGATGCTCCATAACAGGAAGAAGTTCCAAATGGGTATATCCCATCTTTTTAACATATTTGGCCAGTTTGACAGCTATCTCGCGGTAATTGTAAAAATCATTGTCACCTTCACCCTTGCGTAACCAAGACCCGAGATGAACTTCATATATGGACATAGGAATTTTATCAATATTCTGATTTTTCCTGTTTTCTATCCACAATTCATCCGTCCATTCAAATGACAGGTCGGTAACAATAGCTGCGGTATTGGGTCTTAATTCAAATCTGTTTCCGTAAGGATCCGTTTTTAAGAAAGCAAGACCGTTCTTTGCCTTAACCTCATACTTATATACCGTACCCTCGTCAAGCCCGGGGATAAACAGTTCAAACACGCCCGAAGCGCGAAGTTTTCTCATGGGATATCTTCTTCCGTCCCACATATTAAAATCTCCGACCACGCTCACTCTCTCTGCGTTCGGTGCCCAGACAGCAAAATATACGCCTTTGACACCGTTAACGGTTTTTACATGAGCGCCAAGCTTTTCATATACATCGTAATGTATACCGCGGATAAACTTATCTTCGTCATCTGAATCAAACATGGGTTCATAAGCATATGCGTCATATATCTCAGTCTTTGAATCATCATCAAAAGTTACGACGAGTTTATATTCTTTGATCTTCTTATCCTTTATGAACAATGAAAAATTACCTTTTTCATCGGTAGGCACCATATCAAGGGTTTTGTCCTTAAATTTCACCGACACAGCCTTTGCTGTAGGCATAAATGCATTGTATATCACGCCGTTATTTATTTTATGCGGTCCCAGCCACGCATGAGGATCATCACATTCTGAATACTCCAGTGCCTCCATCGTGCTCCAATCAAGAATATCATACAGCTCTTTATCCATATCTGACCTCCATATCATTATTTATATCTGTATTAGTCCTGTCACAGACTCTTATAATCCCAATTTTTACTCCGCATACCACGCATCAACTTCTTTTTCCGAATCCTCATTCGGATCTCCGGTAATTCTCTTAAATACAGGTTCGATTATAAACGACCTGAGTAAAGCCGAAAGTGCTGGAACGGTAAATGGAATGAAGATAAGATACTGATAGATATACCCGAAGAAATGAAGGAAACAATATCCCATTCCTATCCACAAAGCAGACATCAGTATCGTCCTGAAAATGTTTTTAACCGCAAGAACCAGACTGTTTTTTATAAGTTCTTTTAGTTTAAGTTCAAAACGGGAAAGCAAAGGATTTACCCATACAAGCGCAAATACGTCAAAAACGCCTATACCGAGGAATATACCTCTTGTAATTGATGAAAATTCCTCACTGGAGCCAAGATAAGGGGCTACAATGATGTCAAATATAAGAACTGCTCCTATGAAACCGAAAATAAGAGAACTCAAAGCTCCGATCTTAAAATTTACTTTAAACGCATGGAAGAAGCATTTCGTTGCATAACTTCTCTCATGTCTTACAGACTTGACAACAGCGTAATAGAGTGCTGCCGAAGAAGGCCCGACAGTTATGGATCCTATAGGGAACAATACGAGGATCAGAACGCCCACCTTATCATATTCTATAACAAAAACCATCGCAAGGAAGATGAGCGGCAGTGAACATATTGACCACAGGAAACTGAGCCACATCATATCCACGATTTTATTAATTGTTGAAAAAAACTTATTATCTACATTAAAAATTTTACTCATTTTAATAATCCTATCTAATAATAATTTCTTATCTTAACTTTCAGTTGCCGGATTCATCATCCTCATCTTCCGAATCATCCCCGTTGGCCAAGTCATGGGTATCTTCCTCGTTATGTTCCGGATCATCATCCACAACCTGCGCATCCCGTTTCATTTTTTCTTCATATTCAGATACGGTAATGGCTATCGGAGCATTATCGGGATTAATAACTATCATTTCCCTTTCGTCAACATTGTCGACACTCATATAGTATTGAGTATCCGGATCCAGCCCCTTCTTTTTGAGCCGGTATTCCGCTATCTCTTTAATGATCATGTATATACATGCCATGGTCGGCACTCCCAAGAGCATACCCGGCAATCCGAACAGCGAGCCGAACACGACGCAGGCAAACAATACCCAGAATGCTGACAGCCCCACAGATTCCCCGACAATCTTCGGATCCAGTATATTACAGTCAAACTGCTGAAGAAGAACAAGGAATATAACAAAATACAATGTCGGCCAAAGGTCATCATTTGCAAATCCGTTACACATGATAAGGAATATACACGGTACACCGCCGATATACGGTCCGAAGAAAGGTATTACGTTCGTAACCGTAACAATAACACTTATCAGTTCCTTATACGGAAGTTTTAGTATCAGCATTCCTATATAACAGATAACGCCGATGATTATCGAATCAACTATTTTACCTGTAATGGCTCCGGTAAACTTTCTATGGCACTGTTTTGTTACCCTTATGATAGCATTGGCACTTCTTCTCTTAAAGATTGAAAATGTAATCTTTTTCGCATGAGCTCCAAAAGTATCTTTTGAAAGCAGTATATAAACAGAGAATATGATACCGAGTACAATATCATAAACAACTCCGAATGCATCCCATAAAACTTTTAAGATATTGGTCAGAGTGTTCCATGTCTTATCCGAACGTTCAGCCTTTTCCTGAGCTTCTTTCTCCTGCGATGCAGGACTCATTCCGGACTTTTTTATCTCTCCGGCCTCGGCAGTACCGTTTTCCGCCGGAATATCAGTTTTCTCCTTACTGTCAGAAGAGGACACAAAGCCAAACCCAATAAATGTTTCATTTACAAAATTTTCAAGATACTCTGTAATGCTGTCAAATGCATCCCTTGCAAAAACAGCTATTTTTGAATCTCCGTCAAGTTTTGTTTCAACCCATTCCCTAAGATTATCGGCCTGCTCGGGAATAGTTGTTACCAGTCCGGGCTGTTCATCCGTGCCGGCAATAGTATCCGTTATCTTCGGAACCAGCATATATAAAACAAGAGTTATAACCCCTATAAAAATAATTATGGTAAGAAACAGGCTGACGCATCTGCAGAACTTCTTAGCCTTGATTATTTTTTTCGAGCGTTTTAAAACAAAACTCTTTAACCCGTTTTCTATAAAAACCAGCAGCGGGTTCATCAGATAGGCAATAACAATACCGATGATGACGGGAGCCATTGCTCTCTTGATGGTAGCTACCGTATCACTGAATGCATCTATACGGATAAGGACAAAAACCAGCACTACTGCAGCAGCGACAACAAGAAAGGCTGTTACGCCGTAACCGCCGTATTTTTTCCAGGAACTGACGGATCTTCTGTCCCTGATCACTTTATCATCACTCATTGATTTCCTCCGGGATTCTTTTCTGTTATGAAATATTAAAGTATTTCATCTATTTTAAGTTTTCTGAACTTGGTAAGATCCAGGAATTCATTCTGAACCTGTATAACAGGTTTCGAAAGCTCGTTACGGTTGATCATTACAACCTTTCCGATCGAGTCATTTGAAAGGCGAACCGTATGGTTGATATAAACCTCCGATATCTGTTCCAAAAGAGGAATCAGGAAACCGGCAGTATATTTCTGATTTCCGTCTTCAAGAGCCTTAACAACATCAAAAGGACATATCTTCGGCCTGTAGACCCTGTCACTGGTCATGGCGTCATATACATCCGCTATCGCAACTATCATGGCATAAGGTTCTATCTCATCTCCGGATTTTCCGTAGGGATAACCTGTCCTGTCAGCTCTTTCATGATGCTGTAAAGAAATCATCTTTATCTTGTCATCAATCTTTTTTTCTTTTAATATCTCGTATCCTTTTATAGTATGGGTTTTAACTATCTCATACTCTTCTGCGGTAAGGGTATCCGGTTTTAACAGAATATCCCTCGGTATGCTTATCTTTCCTATATCGTGAAGGAGACCGCCCAAAGTAATAAGCCTGGTTTCCTCTTCATTCATTTCCAGCCATTTTGCAAAACAGTTACATATAAGGGATACATTTACACTGTGGACATATGTCATTTCATCATAATCCCTTATGCAATGAAGCATATTGAATATCCTTGAGTTGCTTCCCGTCTGCTCAATGATCTCTTCTATCTCGCCTAAAAGCTCATCCCCATCTATTTCGTGATTCTCCGATATCACCTTGTTCACAGAATCCTTAAACGAATTAACCGTTTTATCATATCTCTGTGAAAATTCCCTGAATTCAACACTGGTTTTAAGCTGCTCCGTAAGACTCTTTTCCGCCTCGGTGGGTAGTTTATAAACAGTAATGGTATCAACAGAATAAAACATGATCTTTGATATTTTCTGCGCATCTAAAATAGACCCGCGTCCAAGAACCATCTGATCGTTTCTTGAATAAATATCACGGGCCAGCTCCATACCCGGAACAGCACGGCTTATCGGTATTCTCTCAATAGTTTTCTCGTTCTTTGCAGGCTCCATATACGCCTCCTGTAATGTATAAATCCGGTAAACCTAAAATAATACCACATTTTATTTTATCACATAATCTGTCAAATGTCTATAATTTCCAACATATTTTATACAGTTTTAATCACATACGGTCATGCACAGAGCGACCGGAATTCCAACTGCCACGGCAACCATGCCCCACATTCCGCCTATGAACATTCCGACACTCCATAAAACAAAGAAAAACGAAAAGATTACAGCCTTAAAAGTCGCAAAGATCTTTTTTCTTATTACTTTACTCTTCATATCATATCCTCCCGATCAAACAGCCGGCACATTGCCGGTCTTTATCCAAAAGAAATCTTTTCCTTTCTGATCAGAATGATACTCTATGATCTGTCCTATTTTCGGGACTTACTGTAAAAATTATTTGCGTATTGGAAATTTTTTTCTAAAGCTGCGTCATTTGAAAGTAACTTCACGCCATTTGTCATTTTGGTGATATATGCCGACAGTTTTTGCATATATTCCTCTTCTTTGATGCTTCCCTCAGCAACACCTGTGAGACCTTTTTCCCAGCTGGCTGTAAGTTCGGGATTAAGAAGACTCCTGATCGTAGCATTTACCACCTCGTATACTATTTCACCCTTTAAGGTTGGTGTTATGATCTGTGTTTTTTTATTTATTGAAAGATATGCTATTCTTACAAGTTTATTGAGGATTTCCGCTCTTGTCGCACTTGTTCCGATACCGCTTCCTTTAATCTGTGCACGGAGATCTTCATCCTCTATAAACTGGCCTGCATTTTCCATCGCAAGGATCATGGAACCTGAACTGTATCTTTTGGGAGCTGCGGTTTCCCCGAACCTGATAAGAAAATCATTTATATCAAGTTCAGAGCCTTTTTTTAATTTTCCGATTACTTCAAGGATATCGGTTCCCATCTCTTCAGCTTCCGCTTCTCCGTCGCCTGTCTTTTCTCCTGAAGGATCGGCCGGATCCGTAAGGCTGTCCTGACTGCCCGGAGTATCTGTTTCTTCAGTATCCTTCGGTCTGTTAACTTTAGCAACTTTAAGCCATCCTTCCGATTCCAAAGCTTTAAAATTCGCAATAAATATCTCGCCTTCGGCTTCAACGGTAAGAGTCACTTTCCTGTAAACGGCTGCCGGATAAAAAATACTTAAAAATCGCCGGCAGATAAGTTCGTAGACCTTTTTATTTAAAGGTTTAAGACTGTTGAACGCCGAAAGTCCCTGTCCTGTAGGCACTATGGCATAATGGTCGGTTATCTGCTTATCATTTACATATTTTGTTTTTTCAAGACCGATATAGTTATTCCCTGCAAGGATTTCTTCTGCAAATTCTTTCACCGGCAGAAAACTCTTAAGGCCTGAAATGTTCTTGCTGATTTCTTTTGCTACGGCCGTAGAAAGGACTCTGGCATCGGTTCTCGGATAAGTAACCATTTTTTTCTCATAAAGTTCCTGCGTAACAGCAAGGGTCTCATCAGGACTTATCTTAAACAGTTTAGAGCATTCATTCTGTAATTCCGCAAGATTAAAAAGCAACGGCGGATTCTTAGTTTCCTTCTTCTTTTCAACAGAAACCACCTTTGCTTTTAAACCTTCATCACAAATATTCCTATAACCGTTTATACTCATTCCCGAATCAATGCTCTTCTTCTGAAGATCCGCATCATCGGCCTGTACCTCGACGCTTTCTTTTCCTTTTCCGTATATCGTAGAAAACACAAGAGCATCCTGCTCCTTGCGGCTTACTTCGGCAATCAGCTTTTGGGCTGTATCAAGCTCCTTAAAGCCATTCTCTTTATACATAAAGGGAGTATTAAAATACTTCGAACCCTCAACAGCCCTGAATTCACATGCAAGGGATTCTGCATTGTTTTCAGGAAACCTGCAATTTGCTATAACTCTGTAAAAAGGAGTCTTCTTAAAGGCTCTTATCTCCCTTTCTCTTCGGATAACCATTCCAAGGACACAGGTCATAACCCTGCCTACAGCTATCGCACTGTATTTTTCTTCCTTCAGAAACTTGTTTACCCTGTACCCATACTTTAAGCTTAACACTCTTGAAAAATTGATTCCCATAAGATAATCTTCTTTTGCCCTTAAGTATGCGGCATCCGAAAGACTATCATATTCTTTTAACGGTTTAGCCTCGCGTATTCCTCGCATTATCTCTTCTTCGGTCTGTGAGTCTATCCATACACGGCGCTTTTCCTTTTCAGCAGGAACTTTTGCCATAGTATCTACAAGCCTGTATATATATTCTCCCTCACGTCCCGAGTCGGTACATACATAGATTTTTTCTACATCTTTGCGGTTAAGAAGTCCCTTTACTATATCGAACTGCTTTTTAACATTCGGAATAACCTCATATTTGAAATTATCCGGGATAAACGGGATTGCAGCCAAAGTCCATTTTTTCAAAGAAGGATCGTAAGCTTCCGGATAGCTCATGGTTATCAGATGGCCGACACACCATGTGACCACGCATTGTTCTGATTCCATAAAACCGTCATTCTTCTTAAAATTCTGTTTTGAATTATGACTGATCGCATCCGCAAACTGTTGAGCAACACTGGGTTTTTCTGCTATGAACAAACTTTTCATCTATCTGTAGATACTCCTATTTGAAGCTGAATTTCATAAATACGGGATTATGATCCGTGTGTCTGAAATTACCGTTAACAGTCAACACATAATCGCAGTTTACATTAGGTGAGATAATATATCCGTCAATGATATAGAACTGATGTTCCTCATCCTCGTTATATGCTTTATTTAACGATCTGCAGCTGGCTGTCTTAAGGTCTGTGCACATTTTCCATTTTTTAGGTATCATATCACTGGTCAGTTCGCCCGGACGCCAGATTTTTTCATCCTCTATATATTTGAGAACCTTGTCGGCTTTAGGGAATGACATATTAAAATCACCGCCGATAACTACATAATTGCCTTTTTCATATTCCTTTACAGCATACTGCATTAATGTTTTCATCTGCTGTTCCTTAGTCTCATTTTCTGAATATGCCTCAAAATGAAGATTTATCAGAACAAGCTCTTTGTCAGAGTCCTTAATAGGGAATCTGTTGACAAGCAGACAGCGTTTCAGCATGTACATGGATTTAAACCAATTGTTATTATTCGGAAGGCTTATGCGGTTTGCGCCTGTTGTCTTGTACTTTGACATGGTCATGATACCGCTGTCAACTTTTCCTATCATGGGAAGCGGATACGGTACCCACTTGCAAACATAATTCTGGGCATAGCTTCTGGTCCCGTATTCTTTCCTGATCAACTCGGTTTCATCGATATGAAAAGATCTGGAGGAGTTTTTGTCTATTTCCTGGATAAAAATAAAATCGGATTCAAGAAGACCTACCAGTTCATCTACTGCTGTAATATTTTCTCTGACCTTATCTTCTGAGGACGGATTAACATTCTTTCCCCCATCCATAAAGAAGTCCTGGGTCTCATCCAATCCGCAGTAACCAATATTAAGTGTTACGATAGAAAGGTCTTCGTTCTTATCTATCACATTCTGGGTAGATACAATTTCCAAAGCAGTATCGTCTTCAGGTTTGAATTCCGTCACCATACTGAAAATAAAAAATCCGATCACAAACAGTACCGCTGCCGCAAGCAGACCGAGGATCACTTTGAAAACGGTTTTACTTTTCTTTCGATTCTTCATTGAAATCTACATATATCCAAAATTTTAAACGGATATAAACTCTCCTTTACTTTTTTCTTATTGTGGGCATTCGCTTATCGCACAAACAAAGCCCAAGATATGTTATATCCCGGGCTTTAACTTTTTAAAAGATAATCATTTGTTCTTTTCAGCCTCAGCCATCTTCATTGCCCTGACCTTAAGTGAAAGTCCGAACAGATTGATGAATCCTTCAGCATCATGATGATCATAAAGCTCACCAGTTGTAAAGCTTGCAAGACTTTCAGAGTAAAGTGAATAGGGTGATGTTGTACCCTGTTTGATAATGTTACCCTTGTAAAGTTTCATCTTAACTTCTCCGGTAACATACTGCTGTGTACTCTCAACAAATGCCTGAAGAGCTTCACGAAGAGGAGTAAACCACTTGCCCTCATAAACTACATCAGCAAACTTATTGCCGATTTCTTTCTTAACAGTCATTGTATCTCTGTCAAGGATAAGTTCTTCAAGCTGTTCATGTGCAGCCATAAGAATTGTTCCGCCGGGTGTCTCGTAAACACCACGTGACTTCATTCCGACAACACGGTTCTCTACGATATCAACAATACCGATACCGTGCTTTCCGCCAAGCTTATTAAGCTTCTTAATAATCTCTGTAGCCGAAAGCTTTTCACCGTTAAGGCTTGTAGGAACGCCTTTTTCAAAAGTCATGCTGATAATCTCACCCTCTTCGGGTGCCTTCTCAGGTGAAACCCCGAGAACCAGAAGATGATCATAATTCGGAGCATTTGCCGGGTCTTCAAGTTCAAGGCCTTCATGGCTGATATGCCACAGGTTACGGTCACGGCTGTAGCTGTTATCGGTTGAGAAAGGAAGGTCGATTCCATGCTTCTTGCAGTACTCGATTTCCTCTTCACGTGAGCTCATTCCCCATTTTTCAGTCATTCTCCAGGGAGCAATGATCTTGATGTCAGGAGCCAGTGCCTTAATACCAAGTTCAAAACGAACCTGATCGTTGCCCTTGCCTGTTGCACCGTGGCAGATAGCTGTAGCGCCTTCTTTACGTGCTATCTCAACAAGTTTCTTTGCGATAAGAGGTCTTGCCATGGATGTACCTAAAAGATACTTATGTTCATAAACAGCACCTGCTTTAACACAGGGCATGATATAGTCATCAACAAACTCTTCTGTAAGATGCTCGATGTAAAGCTTTTCAGCTCCTGAAAGCTTTGCTCTCTCATCCAATCCGTCAAGCTCGCTTTCCTGTCCTACATCGATACAGCAGCAAACTACTTCGTAGTCAAAATTCTCCTTGAGCCACGGAATGATAGCAGTAGTATCAAGTCCGCCCGAATAAGCTAAGATTACTTTCTCTTTCATGTCTTATAACTCCTTTGCATAAAATAATAATTTCAGTTTTGTTATAAAAATACTTTGACAATGAATATACACTTATATTTATAATTTGTCAAGGACATTTTATGTATTTTTATACATTTTTATGTATATTCTTTGAAAACAGTGCAGTCGGCAAAAGCATTTCAACTTTGTCAAAACTTCTATACAGTTTTACAGCAATAAAGCCTGCAAATCCGATAATAACAACCGTATATGCCAGCATGATCAAAGCTGTTTGGCTCTGCCCGGTATACACTCCGAAATTCTTGAGTGAATCCGGAATCGTGCATAATCCTCTTAATGCTACAGCGATAAAGAGATAAACTTTTGCATCTTTTTTTGCTGCATAAAAAACCATAATTGAGAGGAAAATATGCATACAGAAGTACATCAGTCTTTCTAATCCCATAAGGATTACGTCAAAAATTGAAAAACCGGTGACCGTATCCACAACTTCCTGCAGATTCATGCTCTCAACATCACTCCATTTTACCATGAACTCTTCTACCCCGAGTTCATTTATGGCGGTTCCGCAGGTTATATAGACCAGCACTGCGGGTCCCGCGAGCAAAAGTGCTTCAAGACCTGCATGGCCCAAGCTGTACATGATGGTCTCTCTTTTATCATCGTGATCGGCACGGATCTTTTTAAAGGCAATATAAATACCCAGTTCTTCAAGAAATCCTACTACTACGGCAAAATACAGGCAGTAAACAAATACATTTCCGGTAATGAACGGCTCTGTGGCTCGGCCTTTATTAAGGAACATAACATTTATAAAAGCCACGCAGACTACGGAAAATGTAAAATACACAAGCATTCCCAAAAGGAACGGCAGCATTTTCACTTTACCCTTAATTTTCATTAACACTGCTACCATTAACGGTCCCGTAGCCAGAATGACAAGTAATGTATAAAATGCTATTATAACCGAATCACTAACCATTTTACTCCTCCTGAGTCCCTGTAAATACCACTGCACACATAGGTGCGCCTGTATGGGCTCCTATCACCGGTCCGATCTCCTCTGTAAGGAATTCACTTATACGTCCAGTCTCTTTCAGAAGAGAAATAAGCTGTTCAGCAAGTTCCGGGGCCCCCGCATGAGCAACTATCACTCTATGCATAATACTTTCATCAGAATATTTCAGAAACTTATCCACCAGTTCATGTATTGCCTTTTTCATACCCCTGACTTTTTCGGAAACCATAAGCTTTCCTTCACTGTCTGTAGTCAGGATCGGATGTATGTTAAGTATCGAGCCCAGTTTGGCTTCCACCGCGTTAATCCTGCCGCCCCTTTTAAGCTGTTCAAGATTTCCTACAACAAACCAGTGGCATACATCCCTTTTAATTTTCTCGGCATATTCTGTAATTTCCTCGAATGAAGCTCCCTCATCTCTCTTTTCGCAGACTGCCCTTACCAGGTATCCTTCACCAACAGAAGCGCAAAGGGAGTTGATCACCTTTATCTCGCATCCCGGATTATCCTGCATAACTTCTTCAGCAGCAATATAAGCCGATCCGTAATTTCCGCTCAGTCCCGAAGAAAAACAGATATAAAGGATTTTCTTATAACCCTTAAGCAGTTCCAGAAAGAAATCAGTAAAAATCCGCGGCGGATTCTGTGAGGTTGAAACAGGAACACCTGCATTCACCTGTTCATAAAATCCGCTAAAATCAAAATCCTCTGCCGAAGGATCAAAAAAGTGCTCCGTACCGTTAAGAATATATATCATCGGGATAACTCTGATTCCCAGTTTCTCAACCGTTTTTCTGTCAAGGTCGATCGTTCCGTCCGACACTATGATATAATCATTCATGTTTATACCGCCTTATTGCTATAATACTATACTTTGATGAGTAATTCAACACTTACCGTACATAAAAAAATCAACAAAGCAGATGAAATTATAGCATTTTCCGTACTCTAAGGCAAGTATGTTTTCCTAATAAATATGTAAACATTCTGTTAATAATAAAAATTCATTTTTTTAGGGATCAGATCTCCGCCCCATCTCTTCTTTCTTTTCTTTTTTAAATAGATGACAAGAACTACTGCCGCCCCTATAAGCACAGTACCGGCTATAACCATAAGGCAGAGCATAAAAAAGCCTTCCGGAAGGATTTCAATAACCTGATCCTTCTTTGGATCAAATAACCAGTCTTCATTACTAAAAGCAATTTTATGGAAAAACTTAAAAAATGCATCAAAATCGATAAGGCTCACAATAACGATTATCGCCGGTATCACCAAGGAAGTTATGGCACAGGCTTTAAAATGCGAAAATACCTTTTCCCGATGTCTTGAAATAAAACCGTAGATACAGACGGCTATACCTATCGCCCCGAGGATATAAAAAACAATAAACATAGTTTTTACCTCGGAAAAATGTGAAAGTCCGGATACGGATGATTTTAACCCGGGGAAATTTAACTCTCCGAAATGAAAAGGACAGCAATAATCAATAAGTGTATCATAATTTTCAACAATTACTTCACGGGTAAACCCGCTCTCCTGCTCAATATCGAACAGATCAATACTCCAGTAATAAAGAGGACGGAAATTTACCGCAATAAACAGCCCCAATCCGACCAGCCCGAAAAAAAAGCATATTCCAAGCACTATGTCAGTCCATCTGAATGAATCAGAATCATCATAGCTCATTCCGTTTCCGGTCTTCATGCAATCTCCTTTCAAAAAACATGGCAGCATTTACAGTTTACAATTTAACATCAAAATTATATTTAAATTCAGGAACGGATCCGTCACCGGACAAGGCCTCAACCATATTCCGGGTATCCTCCGTTCTTATGTTAAACTCCGAACTTATAGAGAACCCCTTAGCATTTAATACTTCCTCAAGACCTGAGAAATTCTCCGAAAGCAATGTTTTCGAAGCTTCGTCGGTACAATAAAACCTAAGTTTCAAAAAACCTGTTTTTAATTCCATATGTATATCGGTAGGCCCGAGACTGTCCATATCAAGATGAAGCAAAACGCTCTTTGTATCCCCGGGATCGGTCTTGTTTCTGCCTTTCTTAAACACATAAAGCTCACCGTGAGCTTGTCCGTCATTTAGTTTTAAAGGAAGCTGGATATAAGGGAATACATTATTAAGAGTATCCATGAACTTCATATTATCCATGGGTTTAGACATTTTTTCAGCAACTTCCCCTTCTTTTCCGGCTATATCCGAAAGTTTAGAAAGAGCCGCAAAAGTTTCCTTATAATAATCATTTATTGCCTCTGAAGAGTCTATGTCCGAGGCTTTTAACGTAAATTTCGAATTAAGGGCACTCTTTACAAGCTTCTGATATGTTTCCGATTTAAACAGTTCCTGAAGCTTAGTATCGTCCATTCCCGAAGCATTCTGATAAATCTCTTTAAGTACTTCAGCTGCGTTCCTGTCTCCGCCAAACTCTGCTTTTTCGCCAAAAACCTTATTAAACAGGTTATTCAGATCCTGAATATCGTTTTCATTAAGCAAAGCTGAAAGACTCGTCTCGCCGCCCTTTCCTTCTCCGGATGATGCAAGCATATTTCCATTTAAGCCTGTCTGACTGTTTTCGGTATTAAATTCATTAAAGTTACCCAACGAGTCATTGTCGGCTCCGAAACCGTTCATCCAGTTTGCTCCGCTGCCTTCAGCATCCGTGCCAAGCTCCGCAATAACATTGCTTACACTTCCCGTTTCAAGCATATTCATAACAGCTGTCTCATCTGCGACCACTGCTGCCTGTTGAGCTCCGGCTGCATAAACTGCTCCTGCACTGCCCTGCCCGGTCATTAATGTCGATAAAACACTGTCCTGTCCGTTACCGGCCATTTCTGCCATATTCATAATATTGTCAGCACTTCCCAGTGCCGCCATATTTTCCGTAAAAACACCGTTCCCTTCGGAAAGCAGTTCTAGTACCTGCATATTGGCAGTAATTGTCCCTTGAGCGGAAGCTTCGGTATCAAGCAGTTCCATCAGAGTATTTATGGCGTCTCCGATCTGCTCCGAAAGATTCTGTTCATTATTTATATAAGCCTGCAGCTGAGCCGCCGTAAAATGCGTAACGGGGATATTGTTTTTATTCATTAAAAGAAGCGTGGAAACATCTGCTTCCCTGAATACATTTACCTGACTTACAAGCCTGCTTACACTCCCCCTGTCAATGGACATCTGATTATTAATCATCTCCCTGACAAGGCTCATATTCCTTTCATTAACAGGAAGCCCCGCATCCTCCAAAGCCATTCTTGCAGTCGTATTTATCCCGCCGAAAGTAGCATTTGCTGAAGTTTCCGCTGCATTCTCGCTTACCTGTCTGCCTGCTTCAACCGCATTTTCCCCTTCTATCTGCTGAACCTGGCTTCTTAGATCATTATAATTATTTCCAATACTCTGATCGTCAAGTCTTATGCCGTTAACCATTCACACCCCACCTTTTCCGGTCATTCTCCTGCATTCTGCAAAGATTTACAGTTTATTAGTCTTTTATCAAAAATTCATTATCCATAAAACTGATACGTTTTTCTACCCATGAAACAAGGCTCTTTGCGGCACTTACCGAACCTGATTTTCCTAAATCCTTCTTATATGTTTCAAGTATCTCCAATACTTCATCCATTGCGGTAGAAATCGCATTCTTTTTACCTTTGCCCGGCTTTTTCCTTAACTCAGTCCATCTCTCCTTAACCCTCTCTACAAACCAGTCCTGCTTCATCAGAACAATAAACCAGGGATTTGATCTTTCTTCATAGGTTGCAGCAAAGGAATCAGTGTTAAACAATGCGGCATGATATTCCGAAGTCGAGCCTGCATATGCCCATTCAAAGTCCCAAGGGCAGGTAAATGTCAATCTTGAATCGGTGCTTGAAGGTGAGAAGTCAGCATACATATAAAAGCTTCCTTCACCCACATCGTAACTCTTGACAATCTCATGCAGGATATACATATCAACCACAGAGTCAATATTTATCACCTTTTCGGCAACGATCATGGCCGGATCAATGGGATTCCCATCGCTGTCCGTTTTGTTCAGCTGTTTCTTCTTGGCTTTTACAAGTTTTTGATCCTCATCAAGGAAATAGTAATTCTTTTTTTCACATGCTTCATAAAGAATTTTAAAAGTGTTGCTCACATAATTCTTTATAAACTGTTTCTGTTCATCTGAATAAATATCACTCTTTATTGAATAGCATACCGTCTTAAAAGTTTTTGTCCTGCCTGCTATATCGGTTGTTTTGTTTTTTCCGTAATCGATCCAGAAGCAGGGTTTTTCCCCGTAATTATCTATTTCTACAAGATACCCTGTATCTGTCCCTTTATAATTCTCGGGAGTTTCATAAATGTTGATCCTGTGCTTATTAACCTGGTTCTGTTCACACAGCTGGTAAGTCCCCTTATATACACCGTTCAGATACGCATGTACAAGTAAACCGTCAGAACAGTACTCTCTTACGATTGTTCTGCCAAGTCTCAGAGCTATTTCCGTTTTAACCAGATTTGATTCAGCTTTTACAAGAACCCAGCTCTTGCATTTAGCATCGGAATTAAGCCCAAACATATTTGTTTTTGTCTTAAATTTTATCCTGTAAGGAACCTGATTTTTCCTTATCTGACTTACATTTCCACCGTATGCTGTCGAATTTCCTCTTACACGTATACCTGCTTCATCACCGCTCAGTTTATATTCTTTATCACAGTTTATGGTATACACATAACAATCCACATAGTCTTCCCTTGAAACCACTTCCGCACAGTTCTTGGTATATATGCATACTGTAGGAATGTCCGTGGATGATGATAATTTCTTAAGCTGTTTCTTGATGGTCTGAGCATCAATTGTCTTATCTTTTGAAGAAGCATTGCTTTCCACAGTATCCGAATATGAATTATCTTCCGTACCGTCGTTTACAAAGTTCTCATCATCTTCATCGTCGTCATACGGAATATCATCGTCGTCTTCCTCTTCTTCATCATAATCCGGATAATGATCATCATCTTCGGAATAATCATCTTCCGTCTCGTCATCGTCAAGCTGAGCATCGTCACTATCTGCAGTTTCGTCCTCATCATCCGGTGTCTCAGTCTCTTCGGTATTATTTCCCGGATTTAAATCCTCATCGTAACGGATTTTTTCCGTATCATTGTTTTCAGTTTCATCATTGTCCTGAGCGATGATTTTTTCGTCATCTTTATCATTCTCAAAAGCATCGTTCTTAACATCATCTTGTACTGCATCCGTAACTTCAGCACCATTATCGCCTAATTCCGTAACAACGCTTTTTTCTTTCGCAGCACTATCCTGAACAGGGGCAACTGTTACATCCGGCAGTACATTTTTTTCTTCATGCGAGCAGGAAGTTCCCACTGAAAGCGCTGTAAGCATCACACATCCAACCAAAATCTTTTTAATACCAAAATACTTCATTTTTCCCTCTCAATAAAATATTTTTATTTTTTATCCCGACATTATATAATAACACATCTGTAGAAAATAGTCAATCAGAGGGACGGCTCCGCAATCGATTTTTAAAACCGATCACAAAACCGTCCCCCTGATCAACCTCTGAACGGATCAGCTTCTCAGCTCTACATCCAGTTTATTCTTAAGATTCTTAAGTATTTTCTTTACATATCCGTCGATCATCTCTCCGGTGAACTCTTCTTCACCCGGAACAAACTTTACTGTAAATGCCATGGACTTCTTGTCTTCACCGATCTGCTTGCCCTCATATACGTCAAAAAGTGTTACTTCCTTAACATACTTGCATGCTTCCTTGATGGCATCCTCCACTTCACCGCAGGTAACCTTCTTGTCCATAACAAGTGCCAGGTCTCTTGACTCTTCAGCGAACTTAGGGATAGGAGTGAACTTCGGTACTGTGCCATAGTAAGCACTGATCTTGTCGAGATCGATCTCCATTACATACATTGACTCTCTGGCATCGAGTTCGTCCATAATCTCATAGGTTACTTTTCCTAAGTATCCTATCTCTTCCTCACCCAGGTAAATGTAAGCTGTCTGATAAGGATGAAGGTAAGGCTTCTGTCCTTCCTTAAACTTAAACTCTAAACAGAAGGTCTCAGCTACTGTTTCGGCGATACCCTTTAATGTAAAGAAGCTCTCGTCCTTACCGAATACACCTACACATAAAGTCTTCTTTTCATAAGGATACTCTGTGATAGGCAGTGCCTTCGGGAAGAAACGGTTTCCGATTTCATAAATTCTGCCGTCAAATCTGCCCTTCTTCTGGTTACGGGCCATAGCACGGATCATCTGAGCTGCTAAGGTTGTCCTCATGATAGAAAGGTCTTCATTTATAGGATTAAGGATCTTTATTACATTTCTCTCAGGTGCATCTGCTGCTATCCTGAGAAGATCAAGGTCAGCAGGTGAGAAGAATGAATAATGGATGCCTTCCGATGCGCCTGTTGCACATAACGCTTTCTTTAACTTAAGCTCTGCCTTCTGTATCTTATTCATGCCGCCGGCAGTTACCTTTGCTGTATCAAGGAATGTAGGTGTTACATGATCATAGCCGTACATTCTGATAACTTCCTCTGCGATATCGGGATATGATTCCATATCCTCTCTGTATGCAGGTACCTGAATGGTCAGGTTATCACCGTTTATAACGGGTGCGAAATTAAGGTTCTTAAGGATTCTCTCAATATCAGCTGCGGGTACATCGATACCGAGCACCTTGTTTACCTTACTGATCTTAGCCTTCATCTCAGTGGGCTCTACGGAGTTGCCGGATGTTACCTCTACATGCGTGGGAGATACTTTTCCGCATCCGAGCTCTTCTACCAAGTGAAGTGCTCTCTTCATAGCCATAACTGTTGAATATTCATCAACGCCCTTTGCAAAACGTGCGCTGGAATCTGAGCTCTGTCCTAATGCTCTTGAGCTTTTTCTGATATTGTCACGAGCGAATTTTGCTGACTCAAATACTACTCCGCTTGTGGTATCTCTGATCTCGGAATTGAGACCTCCCATGATACCTGCAAGTGCTACGGGCTTTACGCCGTCACAGATTACAAGGTTTGAATTATTAAGTGCAAATTCTTTCTCGTCAAGTGTCTGGATTTTCTCGCCATCTTTTGCACGTCTGACATTGATAGCATTTCCCTCAAGGTAATTCTCATCAAATGCATGCATAGGCTGGCCGATTTCTTTTAATACATAGTTAGTGATATCTACGATATTTGAAATGGCTTTAAGTCCTACAAGTGCAAGTCTTCTCTTCATCCATGCGGGTGACTCGCCGATAGTTACATCCGATACATAATGTCCGATATAACGAGGGCAAAGATCCTGTGCTTCTACTGTTACCTTGAAACCGTCTTTTGCTTTTCCGTTTTCGGTATAGTTAAGTGCCGGCTCCTTTACAGGCTTTTCAAGTACTGCTGCCACTTCTCTGGCTAAGCCGAAGATACTCTGGCAGTCAGGACGGTTTGCTGTAATGGATACGTCGAAGATATAATCATCAAGTCCTAAGATGGGCTTTACATCTGCACCGGGTGCTGCGTCATCGGGTAATACCAGAAGTCCGTTGTAGCCTGCGCCGGGGTACATATCCTCTGTTACGCCAAGTTCCGTGCCTGAACAAAGCATACCAAATGACTCATAGCCGCGAAGCTTGCCCTTCTTTATGGTCATAACGCCTTCAATGGTCACATGATCTTTTGCAGTAGCATAAACTTGTGCTCCCTCAAGAGCTACAGGGAATTTCTTTCCAACGCAAACATTATCTGCACCACAGCAGATCTGAAGGTTCTCACCTGTGCCAACATTTACTTTACATACGTGAAGGTGGGTCTCGGGGATGGGCTCGCACTCTACTACTTCGCCTACAACTACCTTAGAGATATCTTTACCTATCTCGTATTTCTCTTCTACTTCGAAACCACAGTCGAACATCTTTTTCTCGAGCTCATCCATGGTTACATCTATATCTACATAGTCTTTTAACCAACTTATGGGTACTAACATGATTTTTCCTCCTAATTATATTTATCGATCACCGGGACGGTTCTCTGATTGATTTTAGTCATCTAACTGCTCAAGTACTCTTAAATCTGACTCGTACAGTAACTTGATATTATTGATGCCGTATTTAAGCATTGCAAGTCTCTCGATACCTACACCGAATGCAAGTCCGCTGTATTCTTCTGAGTCGATACCGCAGTTCTCTAATACTTTCTTGTTTACGATACCTGCGCCGAGTACCTCTATCCAGCCTGTACCCTTGCATAGTCTGCAGCCCTTGCCACCGCACTCAAAACAGCTGACATCTACTTCTACCGAGGGCTCGGTAAACGGGAAATATGAAGGACGAAGTCTTGTGGTAGTACCTTCGCCGAATATCTTCTTTACGAGTACATCAAGCATGCCCTTAAGGTCACAAAGTGTGATGCCCTTATCTACTACGAGGCCTTCCATCTGAGTGAACATAGGTGAATGTGTAGCATCATCATCCGAACGGAAAACCTTACCGGGTGAAAGAATTTTGAGCGGAGGCTTCTTATTTTCCATAACATGAATCTGTGCCGCGCTGGTCTGTGAAATCAACAGGTAATCAGGTGATATATAGAAAGTATCCTGCATATCACGAGCCGGATGGTCCTGAGGAATGTTAAGTGCTGTCAGGTTGTAATATTCATTTTCAATCTCAAAGTTGTCATAAACTTCAAATCCCATGGTACCAAATATATCTATAAGCTGGTTACGTACCTGAGTTACGGGATGGAGCTTACCACATTTGCACTTTACTGAAGGCATTGTGATATCAATCTTCTCATTCTCATAACGTGCCTTAGATTCAGCTTTTTTCATTTCCTCATCCAGCTGATCAAATTTGTCTCCGGCCCAGGTTTTTAATTCATTAACATTCTTTCCGAACTCAGCTTTCATTTCATTGGGGATATTTTTCATTTCCTTCATAAGGGCATTGATCTTGCCTGCCTTTGAATCAAGGAATGTCTTCTTAAATTCATAAAGTGCCTTTGAGCTTGCAAGCTCTTTAACACCATTCACGATCTCATCTTTGATCGTACTGATCGAAATTTTCAATTCGTCCAAGTTCTGCATACTTTTTACCGTACCTTTCCTAAAAATATTTTTCTATACTATTCACCGGCACCTTTAACTAAATCTTTTTTCTTTACCGGTCATCCGGCAATAGTATTTTTTCAATAAAAAACGTCCCATAACGATTAACATTATGGGACGAGAATAACCCGCGGTACCACCCAGATTCGGTTTTGAAAAACTTTTCTAACCGCTCTTTAATCTCTGCTTAATGCGCAGCACACATCCGCTTATAGTCACAGATCAGATGTAAACGATTTGTTTAAAAATCAATCACAGAACCGTCCCTCTGATTGAAAACACTTCGTCAGAAGCTCCGATGCTGAAATTCACTTTGCAGCCTCCTCCCGGCTCTCACCTCATCCGGTTCTCTTTAAGGAATCTCTCTGCAAAACTACTTACACATCTTCATCGCCAAAAAGAATATGGACATATAGTACACTTTTACAATATCTTTGTCAAGAGGTTTTTTTATCATGCATGTTTTGATGCTACATAATCGGAATAGCTCATACCGACAAATTTCTTAAAACATCTTCCGAAATAATTCGGATCGGGTATACCTACTTCATTTGAAGCATTAAACATTTTCATATTTGCCTGAGCAAGCTTTTTCGCAGCATTCATTCTGCATTCGGTAAGATATTCAACAAAATTCTTTCCGGTTTCCTGTTTAAACTTCCTGCTTAAATAACTTGAGCTGAAGCCAAAAGTCTGCGCCACCGAAGTCAGATTTATCTTTGAATCCGTATAATTGGATTCAATATATTTCTTTATCTGATCGATAGTAGAGGATTCCATCTCAACTGCCGGTTCCGGTTCCGCAACCGGTTCAGCCGTCTTCTGTCTCTCATCAAGCTTTGCCTTAACATTGGCAAGCGTAGAATAAATTTCTGCACGTACCATAGGTTTCAGCATATATTCAAATACCGGAAGGCTCACACATTTTCTGGCATATTCAAACTGATCGATAGCAGTCATAATGATAATGATAAGTTTCGGATACCTCTTTGTTGCAATTTCAGTAAATTCAATACCGTTCATAAACGGCATGGAAATATCCACAAAAGCAATATCAGGTTTTATCTCGTCAATAACGTTTATTGCTTCTATTCCGCTGGCTGCCTCACCTGCAACTTCCATATTCAGGCTTTCCCAGTCAATGGAGGCTCTCATCAGCTTCCTGGCAGATTCCTCATCATCTATTAACATTACTCTGTACATATAGATATCCTCTTCCCTTTTTCCCCATTGTCAAACATCAATATCGCTTCTCGGTCTCGGAGAATTCGGCAGAACAAATTCTATCTCAGTAAATTCTCCAAGATCGCTTCTTATTTGTACCACATCATCGTCATCACAATAACATCTTATACGCTCGATAGTACCCCATAATCCAAAGCTGCCGCCGTCAGATCCCGATGCTTCCATCTTCTCTTTTGAAAGGACTTTTTTTATCTGTTCATCAGTCATACCGACTCCGGTATCTCTTACAATAATATGCAGCCCGTCTTCATCAAGAAAACTGCTTATCTTAATGGTTCCCTTTTCCCCTTTTAAACGGATGCCGTGATAGATACTGTTTTCAACCAAAGGCTGAAGAATAAGCTTAGGTATGATACACTCCTGTGTATTTTCCGCAATATCATATTCATCGTTTATTATATCACCATATCTCAATTTCTGCAACGACAGATAATCCTTTATAATGGTAATTTCTCTCTTCAAAGGTATCTCCCTGTCACCCTTACTTAAGAAATTCCTGTAAAAACTTCCAAGAGTTTCCAAGGCAGAATGTACCTTTTCCGCTTTTGCATCCATTGCAAGATATCCTATTGTTTCCAGTGAATTATATAGGAAATGAGGCTTGATCTGTTCCTGGAGCACCCGCATCTCAGCCTTCTGAATAGTCTGCTCTTTTTCAATAAGTCTTTCGAGAAGTTCATTGGTATGGTCAACCATGTTGTTATAGCTGTCCTTAAGCGAGCCTATCTCATTTTGAGGAAGATCGATGTCAATCTTTTCAATGACTTCCTTCTGTCGTTTTTTCTCCATTTCGGAAGTAAGTGCAAATATAGGATTTGTTATATACTTCTTTATAAAAGATCCCGCAACAAATACACAAAGGAAATATATCATGGGAAGGAGCAGAATAATATACAGCATCTCTATAGGCAATAAAAATCTCTCATTTCTTATCGAATACAGGATTACTATAGGATAATTTCTTGTCTTAATTCCAAAAATCTTCATGGCATCCATCGATTTGGAAACATCTGTCATAGAGATATTCTCAGAAGAATAATCACCCGAGTAGTAATTAAGCATTTGGGAATTTCCGGCCAGATATACGCCGTCCTCCGTACAAATGCAGATGTTTTCACGATTAAGCTGATTAATCTCAGCCTCCATAAAGGATGTGGAAAGATTCATAAACAATAATCCGGTCTGCTTCTGTGTAACATTATCATATATCGCCCTGTTGATAGTCAGTAAAGTGGCCGGTTTTGTTTTTATAATAGCCCCATTACCGTTAAGAGATAAAGATGAACTTCCTTTCATCGCCAGTATCTTTGATTTCCAGTCAGGCTGAGCTATTCTGTCCCAGTCAAGTCTGTATTCCAGAGAATTAAGCGTCGCCGCGTACTGAAGATCATTTCTGAATACAAAAACCGAATCAACGTAGGATGTTATATTTAGAATTGCCAGTATTCCGAGTCTTGCTTCTTCAGAAAGAGAAAGCATCTCTCGGGTGCCCGCTTCTGCCTTCAGATAGGTCTTAACTTTGTTTTCGACCATGATAAGCTTACTTATATTATTATATTTTTCAATATCCGAACTGATATTGGTAGAAAGTGAATTAAGAACATTCTCCGCTTCTCTCTGGGCATACTGTTTTCTTTCCACTGTAATTATATAAAATATGAAAATCAACGAAAAAACGATCAATATCAGGGCAACACAAATAAAAATCCTGCTCAGTTTCAAAGAGAGAGCATTATTTTTTATCGAATTCTGAACTTTTTCCTTAATTCTTTTTCCCCGCATATCAAAAGCCCTGTCCTACAAGCGCAGTAATTAATTTACATATAGTATACACAAGCCAATTGATTATTGCAACTCATTTTTTGACCGTTCGCTCAGCCCTTGGTCCACAAGCAAGCTTCCATTATGGACATTCACTTATCGCACAAAAAGAAAAGGAGCTTCTTTCGAAACTCCTCTTATCTCATTATAAATATTTAACCTTTTACCGCTCCTGCGATGAAACTGTCCTGAATACGTTTACTGAAGAATATATAAACAAGAAGTGTAGGGAACGTTGCTATAACAAGTGCTGCACCGATAGGTCCCCACTCTGTCAGGTACTGTCCTGAGAGCTGCTGTACACCTACAGGAAGTGTCATCTTATCACCTGAAGAAATAAACTGGTTTGCAAACATCAGTTCGTTCCAGCACTGAAGGAAAGTGTATATACCGATTGTAGCAAGCGCGGGCTTCATCAAAGGAACGATTACTTTTATGAATGTCTTCCAAAGACCGGCGCCATCGATATAAGCCGCTTCATCAAGTTCCTTAGGTATATCCTCCATAAATCCGGAACAGATAAGTATCGACATGGCAAGTGAAAATGCCGAATACGGCAGTATCAGAGATGTGTAAGTATTGATCAGTCCAAGACTTGAAACTGTTTTATATACCGGAAGCAATGATGCATGGATAGGAATTGTCAGTCCCAGCATGAACATCGAATACGCCAGCTTACTTAGCTTCCATTGTATTCTCGACATGGCAAAGGTTGCCATCATAGCCGCAAAGATAGATATCAGTATAGTAGTAACTGTTATGATAACACTGTTGATAAACTGTCTGATAATCTTCGGAAGCTGAAATCCTGTATCAACCTCTGTACCTTCTATGTTCCCTGCAGCTTTTAAATCTCTGCCTCCTTTTCCCCAGAAAGCAGTATCATAGTTTTCCCATTTCCATTCATTCGGAAGTCCTGCTACATTTTCACCGAATATCTCGTCATTCGTTTTCAATGAAAATGTAAACATCCAGTAAATAGGAAAAAGATTAATGAATGCCCAAATGATCAATCCAATAAATACCAGCACACGCAGACCTTTATTTGTCTTTCTTACATGGTATTTGGAAGTATCAAGTTTTAAAGCATCTTTTTCTATATCGGCTTGATTATTTTTTCCCATATATATCCCTCTCCTTAAATACAAATCCTATAAGAATAGCAAAGAAGAAACACAATATGATCAGCAGAACTGCAATCGCACTACCTATACCATACTGATTAGCCTTAAACAGCTGATTGATCATGATAATACTCGGAACTTCAGTCGCCTTCATAGGTCCGCCGTTTGTCAGGACATATATCAAATCGAATGATTTAAGTGATCCGGTAACTGCAAATATAACGCTAACTTTAATGATCGGCTTTATGGTAGGGATTACTACATGCCAGTTAACCTGCCAGTCAGTACAGCCATCAAGTTTTGCTGCTTCTCTAAGTTCCGGAGAAACACCCTTTACACCGGCATAAAGCAAAAGCATATGATATCCTACATATTGCCACAGTGTCGGTATAAATACAGAACCCAGTGCGGTGCTTTGATCTCCGAGCCATCTGATATTTTCACCGTCATACCCCAATGCACGTAGTAATGAATTAAGTATACCGTACTGAGGATTGTAAATTTTCAGCCATAACTGACCTATAACTACGGTTGATATCAGAACAGGAAGGAAATATATTGAAAGGAATGCTCTTTCTCCTTTAATCTTCTTTCCCAAAGCAAGTGCAAGTGCCAAAGAGAAAGGAAGCTGTAAGAATACAGAAAGACCCGCAAGAATAAATGCGTTCTTTAAAGCATTGCCAAATTGTATTCTATTGCCAAATAATGTTACATAATTCTTTAATCCAACAAAATCTTCTCCCGGATTTAATGCCCTTAATCCATTCCAGTCAAACAAACTGTAATAGATTGACATGATAATTGGTGCGATAAGCAAGCCAACGAATAAGATCAGTGCAGGAAGAAGAAACAGAAATATTGTGAGATATTTTTGTTTATGTTTCATATGGATACCTTCCCAGTCATTATAAAAGGTCTTTCCGGCTCCTCCCAAAAGGAGTTGCCGGGAAGACCATTGTAATCATACAATAATACTTTTTAACGTTTGAACATTATCCGATGTCTGCTTTTAATCCATCGATGAACTGCTGTCCGTTATAAGTTCCGCCGTAAACACCCTGAACATACTCAAGGTAGATAGTAGCCTTATCAGCAGGCATAGCATTGTCGCCGAAAAGAACATAGTCAACAGCGTTAGCACAAATAGCTGCAACATCCTGTACTAAAGGCTTAACTGAGCTTGTGTCGCCCCATACCTTCCATGCAGGAAGTCCACTACCCTCAAGGTAACCATAGTGGCAGATAAGTCTACCGAATTCAACTGCATATTCAGCAGCTGCTTCAGCATTAGGTCCTTCTGAAACTGCGATAGTATCTGAAGGTCCACCAATAAGCATTCCAAGCTTACCCTTTGATTCATCAACTACAGGGAACTCGCCAGCCTTAACTGTGAACTTAACCTTCTCTGCATTTGAGAAATCACCACAGTTCCATGAACCGTTCTGATAGAATGCATACTTTCCAGCCATGAAGTTCTGCTTAACTTCTTCGTTACCAAGAGCGATTCCATCGGGATCAAAGTAATTCTTCTTGATCATGTCCTGAAGTAAATCAACTGATGAAGCAACACCGGGGTTATTCCAAGTATCACCAAATGTCATGATACCCTTAAGAGCTGAAGCACCGATTGTCTTCTCGATGATGGGCTCAAGGTACTCGGTTACACACCAGGTATCATCTGTCTTACCAGCACAGCCGAAAGGAATGATGTTCTGAGCTAAAAGCTTTTCACAGCAATCATTAAGTTCGGTCATGTTCTTGGGAATATGATCATATCCAACCTTAGCAAGGATGTCCATATTAGCGAAAAGAGTAACGATGTTGTAAGTTGTAGGAACACCGTAATGCTTTCCGTTGTATGTACTGTTACCAAGCTGAGCTTCTGTCATTTCGCCGTTGTCGATGTATTTCTTTAAATGATCATCAAGGCAATGAACCTTACCAGCGTCTACAAAGTCGCCAAGGAATGCACCAGCCCAAGTAAAGAAGATGTCAGGGAGCTCGTTAGCGCCGATAGCTGACTTAATCTTTGTCTTGTAAGCGTTGTTCTCTGTAACTGTCTCTGTGATAGTTACCTTAGGATACTTCTCTTTAAGATCTGCAAGAGCCTTATCGTATGCGGGACGATTTCCGTCACCCTCAGTAGCGATATCCCAAAGAGTAAGTGTGATCTCCTTGTCAAGAGCACTTGTGCTTGCTGCAGGTGCATCTGTTGTAGCAGGTGCGCTTGTAGGGTTGTCAGTCTTCTTCTCATCCTTTGAACATGCTGCCAATGAGAAAACCATAGCCAGCGTCAACAGAAGTGCAAGAATTCGTTTCATAGTTCTCCTCCTTATAATAGATAGAAATCGGCCTTTGGCCATTTTGTATTTATCGAAAGCGGTTTAACCGCTAAACGATCTGTTTTATCAGGAACCTTCAGGTTTCTCTGTAGGAACCATGGGCCAGGGGTATTCTATAGTAAGAGAATCACCCTCCAGCTTATAATACAGTACAGCTTTTGATGAATCACCATCATATACAAAATTGATCGTTCCTTTTTCTGCATCCACCGTGTATTTTCCGGTGAAATATCCATCCTCATAAAAACTGCCGTCCACTGTAAAATCATAAAAATAATCATGGTTATTTTTATCTGCCCAGACACCGGCTATCCCGTTTTCATCTTTTCTGAGGATAGGCTCATACTCAGTTGTCTCATATACAGTGATCCCGGAATCGTCCTTAAAATATCTTAGCCTAAGTTCACTTCCGTTCTTATCTGTAAGTGTTATATATGAATCATCTTTTTTATATGATTTATATTCTTTAGTCTTTTTTACCTGTTCACCGTTCTCGTATACCTTTATTACATATGAAGCGGTTCCGTCGGAATTCAATCTAAGTATTTCCTTAGTTTTTTCAAAATTATATGCCCAGCTCTCACCTTCGATATCCTTGCTGCATCCATATAATAAAGTAAAAACCGTTATTAGCAGGAGCGTAAGAACAATCCTTTTTATCTTTTTCATAGATAATTTCCTCCTCGCTACGATTAGTAGTATATCTAAAACCATGTTATAAGTAAATGGAATTCTTTTACTTCTAAAAGCATCTTTTTTACTTTTTTACGAAATTTTTTTACTATTTTTACCAAGTAAATCTCTTTTTCAGGCTTATTTTTTGGATATTATTAACAGTAAATTTGAATTTTTCAATTCCGACTATTGTGTAATAAACGCAACTGTAACGTTTTATTAAAATCTTTTTTTGACCGAAAATGCCAGTAAAAAAATTTTTTCAAAAAAGTGCTTGACATTTAACTGTGATTAGTGTATATATAACACATAAACAGTTGACGCGTTCAATTCACTCATTTAAGAAAAGAGGTGATCATTTGAAGATTTCTCAAACAAGTGGTATTCCCATATATAAACAGATATCCGATTCCTTCAGAACCGATATCCTGTCCGGGAAATATAAACAGGGCGAATTTCTCCCATCTATCAGAGAGCTGGCAAAAGACCTTCGCATAAGCGTCATTACAACTATGAAAGCATATGAACAGCTTGAAGCCGAAGGGCTTGTAACAGCTTCGCAGGGCAAAGGCTTCTATGTAAATGCTCAGGATTCAGAGATGCTGAAAGAACAGCACTTAAGAAAGGTCGAAGCTTCGCTCACAGAAGCCATAGCAGCAGCAAAAATCGCAGGCATGAGCGATACCGAACTTATTGATACTTTAAAAACACTTATAGCTATGGAATTATAACAGAATACTTAAACACAAAAACAAATAAGACTAAAAGGAGTAATTATGGATTTCACAAACGTTATCGAAGCCAAAAACATCAAAAAGAGTTTTAAAAATTTCACACTGGATGTACCCTCGTTCAAATTGCCCAAAGGATTCGCAACAGCCCTTATCGGCGAAAACGGTGCAGGAAAAACTACATTATTAAATATACTTACAGGAATCCGCCTTGATTATACAGGTTCCATAAACTATTTTGGAAAATATAGTGAGAAAGATATTGATAAAGATCCTTCCGTAAAAGAGAAAATTGGTTATACCGGAACAGAAAACTTCTTTCTCCCCCATTGGACAGTAGGCCAGGTAGAAGAAATCTCCACTCTCCTGTTTGAAAACTTTGACAGTAAAAAATTCAGAGACAGATGTAAAGAACTTGCAATCTTCGGTCCCGGATCATTCGATAAATCAAAAAGAGTAAGCGCTCTTTCCGACGGAACAAAAACCAAGCTCATGCTTGCAGGTGTCCTGGCAAGAGAAACCGATTTACTTATCATGGATGAGCCGGCTTCCCCTCTCGATCCCCTTATGCGCGACAAACTCTGTGAACTTATAAGAGATTACTTAAGTTCCGGTGATAACAAGAGCGTATTCTTCTCAACACATAATATTTCCGATATGGAAAATGTAACAGATTATGCCATAATCATGGAACAGGGCCGTATAGTTGAGCAGGGATTCGTAGAAGACCTCAAAGAAAAATACATAGCAGTAAAAGGCGAAGCAGCTGATACTGAAAAAGCCAGGAAAATTCTCTATACCATTTCTTCATCAAACTACGGTTTTGAAGGTATCTGCCTTGCTGAAGATCTGGATAAACTGGCAGGCATGGACATCACAACAGAAACAGCCAGTCTCTTCAAGATAAGTGTTGCTATTATGAAGAAAAACTCGCTTATACAATAATCAGAGGTGACAAACAATGAAACGATTTTCAGAATACAGAGCTTTTACCTCCCAAATCTACAGAATAATTATAATTCTGGTATTCATTTCCCTTTTGGGAGTCGGATTTTTCTCTGACCAAGCATTAGGATTTACCGGAGCATTTATAGTTACCGCTTTTTCTTCCACAGTAACGATTTTCCTCGATTATTTTATATTCGGAGGAGTAAGCGCCAGAAAACAGCGTGGGATGGAATTGGTAAAGTCTTCTTTCAAGGGCCGGGAATTATTGGAAAAAGCCCTGAAAACAGATATGTACATCAAAGCATTTATAAATCTTTCAGGGTTTATTGGTTTTCTGCTTGCAGAGATAGTTTTCAGCGAAGAAGGATTATCACCCCTTGCCATTATACTGTTCCTTATTCTCTATCCCATCACAAACCTTACATCAAGGATTATACTGATAATAGCAAGAAGATTTGCAGTATCCATGGCTTCACAGGTTTTTATAACATACCTTGCCTCTATGCTGAATACTCTTTTGCTCCTGACAATCTCATTCCTGATCCCGCTTACCGATGAAGGGTTTAACATCATCCTGATCGTTCCCGTGGTAATCATAGAAGCATTAAGTATACTGACAGCAACGCTGCTCTTAAAAGACTGTATAAAAGGTTATAACAGCAGCTTTTATGATATAGTTTGATAACAAAAGATTGGAGTTATTATGAAAGATATAAAATTATATTTTAAGATTATAAGATACGGCTTACAGTTTAAACTCATGTGTATTTTAAGTTTAGTATTCTTTGCACTGGGAATAATGTTTGAAGTTATGGGGTCCACTTCAAACAGTACTTTGGGAGCACTGTATATATCACTTTCCGGCCTCTATACTTTCCAGCTCGTATTTTCGCCGAGTGTAGCAAAAATAGTTCAGGTTTCTCCTTATAAAAAGAAAATCCAGACAGTCGGTTCAACCTTAATAAGCCTGATCTTCTGCCTCACCGCATTTACAGTCCTTGTAATCATACGAGTATTAAGAGCCGATCCGACATTTTTGGCTGAATCCGGCAGTACCTACGCAAAACACTACAGTGTTCTTATCTATGCTGCTATCATTATTTCATTTCTTCTGTTATATATGGCATTTTCATTTAAAATGTATATTGCAGCACTTATAATATGTATATGTACAGTACTTGTCTTTATGCTTTTCAGTATGAACGAACACTTTATGTTCTACGAAAATGTTGCCTCTTCCCTTATGAACGGTGATAATCCGGCTCTGGTAATAGCATTTTCATACGGAATAATACTTGTAGGCGGTCTTCTATGTTATATTTTTAGCACCCTGCTATACAAACGTGAAATATCCGGACTGGCCATAAGAAATGCCTTAAGACAGGCCCAGGCAAAATAAAAAAATATGCTCTTTTTACTTGATTTATTTACACTCTTCTGCTATATTTAAATAAATATGATTTTTACTCAGAATCATTGTACTTTCAAGGCATTTATTGGCAGAAAGGAGTAGATTTGTGAATAAAAAAAGCATACTTAACCTTAAACGAATGATGATAATGTTTGCCATCATTCCGTTAGTTCTCGGATTACTCATTTTAGGTACTGTTATCTCAATTGTTTCAACAAACAACCTTGAAGACAATATTCAACAGGAGCTCAGGCTGGCAGCTAAAGGACTCAGGGAATATTATGAATATGATCTGATAAACGACAATGACCTGGTTGACGGCTTCTGTGAATATGAGACTGATTATATTGACAGGATGTCAACTATAGGTATTGAATTCACATTATTCAAAGACGATGTCCGTTTCATGACTACCATAAAAGACGAAACCGGTAAACGTATAGAAGGGACGAAAGCCGATTCAAACATATGGAATACCGTCAAAAGCGGAAATGATTATTTTGCCAAAGATGTTTTTATAAGCGGAATTGATTATTATGTTTACTATATGCCTTTAGGTACAGAAGACAGTATAAAAGGTATGGCTTTTGCCGGTAAACCATGTACATCGATAAACGATACCAAACGTAGTCTTATTCTTACGGTTCTTATCGTGGGAGTGTCCATGTTAGTAGCGATCAGTATTATCACTATCATATTATCAAGGAAAGTATCCACTCCTCTTAAGAACATTGCCAATAATATAAAGAAGCTTTCAAACGGCGAGTCAGTTAATATCCGTGCAAAATCAAAGATTCATGAAACCATTTCCCTTATTGAATCTGCCAAGAGGCTGTCAAATGCATTAAATCAATCCATTTCAAAGATCCGCTCCTCTACTGAAGAGTTAAAAGCTTCCATAGATTCTACCGCAGTACTTGCAAAGCAGTCAGCAGACGGAACCGATCATATATCAAAATCGATGGACAGCCTTTCAAGAGCTACCGAAACCATGGCTGAAAGCGTTCAGGAAATCAATTCAAATGTAATCTCCATGGGTTCCATGATAGAAAAAATAGTTTCAAATACCGATCACCTTAACTCAAGTTCCGAAAAAATGCTTAACGCTAATAACGAAGCTTCAAGCTGTATAGAAAACATGAGTTCAAGCAGTAAAAAATCGGCCGAAGCTATTGAGACTATTTCCAAAAAAATTACCGATACCAATAATTCAATAAGTAAGATTGAAGAGATGATCGGATTTATCACAGAAATTGCCGACCAGACAAATCTGTTGGCGCTCAATGCTTCCATAGAAGCAGCACGTGCCGGAGAAAGCGGAAGAGGTTTTGGTGTTGTTGCAGAAGAAATTAAGCATCTTGCAGAGCAGTCAAACAATTCAGCTATGAGGATAACCGAAATCGTATCCGAAATATCCGCTCAGTCCGAAGAATGTGTTGCACAGTCCAAAGAAGTTGAAAAGATCATTGCTGAAGAGCAAAAACTTCTTGGTATCACTCACAACAAATTCGGTGTTCTTGATTCCGAAATCAAAAACTCTGTACAGAAGATTAATTCAGTATCTTCAATTACAGATGAACTGAACAATATTAAAGCTGTTATAACCAATGCTGTAAGTGATCTGTCAGCCATTTCCGAAGAAACTGCAGCCACTAACGAAGAAGTATCCTCTTCCATCAGCGTTATTTCCAAGAATGTTGTAAAAGTAAGTCAGGACAGCACTCATATTAATGAACTTTCAGATTCACTTAAAGAAGCTGTTTCATACTTTAAGATCTGACAACTGTATACATTTTATAGAATTCATCCATAATTATATCCTTAACTTCCTCTTTATGATTAATCACGGATTCCTTCCGGATTGCTAAAGAGGAAGTTTTTTTATGGGCACTCGTTTATTGCAGTCGAAAAGTCTCGTTCCTACTCGGTCCGTTTGTTCATCACACAAATAAAAAAACAGGAAATCAATAGGCAAGCCTACGATTTCCTGTAACTATCATCATATTAAACTAATTAGATTACTGTCCCATCTGCTTAGCAACTTCTGCAGCGAAATCTTCATTTCTCTTCTCAAGACCTTCACCGGTTTCGAAACGAACGAATCTCTTTACACTGAATGTGCATCCGTTATCCTTAGCAACCTTAGCGATGTACTGGCCAACGTTTTCCTTATCCTCAGCCTTTACATAATCCTGATCAACAAGGCAGATTTCCTTAAGACGTTTTGAGAAACGTCCTTCAACAAGACCTGCAAAAATCTTGTTCTCAAGATATTCAGCCTTATGAGTTGCTGCGATATCTCTAAGTACCTGCATTCCTTCATTTGACATGAAGTTGTACCAGAACTTATTGTTCTTCTCTGCTTCGTAAGCAGCTTTATCATCTGCTCCCCAAAGATTCTTGTCAAGAGCTTCCTGGATAACTGCATTAAGAATGGGCTTAGGAAGTGAAGCAGGATCAGCAAGAGAGCTGTCAACAACGATTTCCTTTTCCTTAGCAAGAGTATCTGCAGAAATCTCTTCCTTCTTAACATATGAAGGATTCATAGCTGCAATCTGCATTGCAAGGTTCTTTGCACATTCAACTGTATTGTCATTATAAGGTGCATCTACGTCAAGAAGGATAGCGATCTTGCCACCCATATGGATGTACTTAACAAGGAATCCCTCTGTAGTATACTTAACAAAACGACGAACCTTAAGGTTCTCGCCGATAACAGCAACCTGAGCTGCACGAGCTTCATCAACGGTCTTTGTAGTATCGAACTTCCATGTTTCTGCAAGGAAAGCATCGATATCAGCTGCATTAGTCTCTGCTGCCTGCTGAGCTACCTGCTCAACGTAAGCTCTGAACTTATCGTTCTTAGCAACGAAATCTGTCTCAGAGTTAACTTCTACGATAGAACCGGTCTTGTTATCTGCTGAAATAAAGCAGTCACAAACACCCTCAGCTGCGATACGGCTTGCCTTCTTCTCTGCCTGAGCAAGACCACGCTTACGTAAATACTCTATAGCCTCATCGAAATTACCGTCGCACTCTGCAAGAGCCTTCTTACAATCCATCATTCCGGATCCGGTCATTTCTCTTAATTCCTTAACCATTGCTGCTGTAATAGCTGCCATTTATTTTTCCTCCTGTATTATACGATATTAAGCCTCTTCTGATACTTCAGCATCTGCCTCTGCACTCTCAGCTTCTTCAGATGATGCTACAGCATCAACACCCTGATTAGCTTCGATTACAGCATCAGCCATCTTAGCTACGATAAGCTTTACTGCACGGATAGCATCATCATTTCCGGGGATAACATAATCAAGTTCCTCGGGATCACAGTTTGTATCAGCAATACCGATAAGCGGAATACCAAGAGAATGTGCCTCATCAACACAGATTTTCTCCTTCTTGGGATCAACTACAAAAATACAATCGGGAACAGAAGGCATTTCCTTGATACCTGAAAGGTTCTTCTCAAGCTTCTCCCATTCCTTCTTTATCTGGATAACTTCTTTCTTAGGAAGAACATCAAATGTTCCGTCCTCAGACATCTTCTCGATAGCCTTAAGTCTTGCTATACGTGTCTTGATAGTCTTGAAGTTGGTAAGCATACCACCTAACCATCTCTCATTTACATAGTACATTCCGCAACGCTCTGCTTCTGACTTAATAGCATCCTGAGCCTGCTTCTTTGTTCCTACGAAAAGAACCTTACCGCCGTTTGCTACGATATCCTTAACTGCATAATAAGCCTCATCAACCTTACCAACTGACTTCTGAAGGTCAATAATATAGATACCGTTTCTTTCTGTGTAGATGTACTCTGCCATCTTAGGGTTCCAGCGTCTTGTCTGATGTCCAAAATGAACACCTGCTTCTAAGAGCTGTTTCATTGAGATTACACTCATGTTTTTTTCCTCCGTTTGGTTAATTTTGCCCCATTCTGCGACAGCATCTGCTGCACCGTGCATAGGAGCTTTTTATATTTTGGGTTGCGCTGTCAGCGCAACCTTTGATATTTTATCACAGATTTTTTTCATATGCAAGTATTTTTTTTATTTTTTCTATGATTATGATCAGATTGATCAGGTACAGAAAAAGCCGCCCGGTTCATTTCTTAGATAAATGACCAGACGGCATATTCAATGTTACCTCGAAAACGCCTTCTATTTTGTTATATTATCAGTATGAAGAATAAGTACGGTTAATTCTTTCAAAGAATCTTTCGATATCCTCTATATCTGACCAGTCTACCTCAAATACATCTTCCGGTGCTTCTGCATCCTTAAGCTTATTTCTGAAAATTGACCAATCCATCTTATTCCAAAATGCCTCAAATCTGCTCCCACTGTTTACTGAAGTTGTACTGTCAGGAATATCAATATCCCCGGCAGATCCGTTTTCAATCTTAATTGTTGTTGATACCAGCTTTTCAGTTTTGTCTGAGGCTGAAGCATTAAACTCCCATTTATCTGCACTCATATTAATTGCAATCTCAATTTGTGCTTCGGACAGTTCCGTTTCATCAAGACACCTATTACAATCTTTAAGCTCCCAATCTCCTATCATGTATAATGCATACATATTATTTAAGAAATCTGCAGGTGAACCAACTATCTTCATATTGATCTCACCGTTTATCAGATTCAGAATGTTAAGATCCTTAAACTCTATAACCAGTTCCGAATAGTCTCTGCCAAAATCATCCGCAGGTATGGTCAACGTTCCGCTTAAATCAGCGCCGCTAAGATTTCCCGAAACAGAGAAAATATCCACATACGGGTCACCGTTATTAAGCAGATAAGCCTGTGCCTCGAATTTGCTTCCGTTATTTGCATATCTTACACAAAAACCATCATCCTCATACTCATCCATTATCTGAAATCCAAGGATCCTTCCGGCTGAATCAACCCATGTAATAAAGACAAATCCTTCAACTCTTTCAGATCCATTTTCCATACGTCTTACAGTATTGTTTATTTCCCTTTTAAAAATTTCCAAACGAATTTAAGTTCTTCCTTTAACAACCTGTATAAGCATATCATACCTTATGCCATGGGTACGGTTAAAATCCCATAATGCAGTACACTCCCTGACAATCTCCTCATTTTTTCTTATAGCACTTATACAGCGGCAGGCACCTTCTACCGGATTTATTTCAGAGTACTCATTACCGAAAACCGCATACTTTTGTGCTGATCTTACAATTGCCTCTGTAATTATGGGAACAAGTTTACGGCTAAACTCCCGAAGCTTCTCTTCCAGCTTCCCTGTTTCAGCCTCTATCTCATCAAGTATATTATCCGGCATGCTTGCCGCACACGATCTTATAAAAAAAGAAATTGTAGAAAACAGTTGGCTGAACACACCGTTACAGACAACTATATCCCTCTTAGGAAGTTTTTTCAGCAGTGCATCCCCGGATACTATCATCTTTTTACCTAGCTCATCCAATCTGTTTTCAAATATCATATAAAAGTCGGATGCCGTCAGTTTTCTCCCATATTTCCGAAGTTCTGATAAAGTATTCTCGCAGAACAGTGAAATATCTTTTTCCTTAATACCGGTCAGCGAAAGCTCAATGAGATTCATCTTCCATATCTCAGGATTTGTAAGCCTGCCTAATGCAACTCCCATCGCAGCTGCGTCACAATCAATTAACGTAACGGCCTCAAAAGAACTGCACAGCCTGTGAAGGTCAACATCATTACAAGGACCCGCACCTATCACCGAAACTGATTTTGAACCTTCATTTTCTTTTATATCAATGATTATATCAGTCAGATTCTTCCTAAAATCTTTCCATTCTTCAAATGCCTTCGGAAGAATGAATTTCTTCTTTATCTCATCATATATAGCCATAACTTTTCGTTCCACCTTAAAGAAAAGGCGGTGAGAAAAGGAATCAAAAACCCATTTCCCACCGCCGGTTTATGTCTTATTTTTTCAATATTGTTAAAAGCTCTGTTTTTACTGAACCTTTACACGATCACAGAGTGATTTAACAACTTTCTCATTCAAGTAAGACTGTACCATATATCCCTTTCCATACTTCTCCAGATAAGTATTGAAATCATCCTCAGTCTCGCCATGATCAAGATAGTATTCACGTGCCTCATCAATATTTGCAGTAATGCCTTCTGCCTCAGCTATAGCCTGGCATGCAAGATTATACTTCATAGTTGATGAAACCGACTCTTCAATAGACTCGTCATACTCTTCCTCAGTCTTTGAATATGCCTGTGAAAGGTAATCCGTAAATGATGAATACGGTGAACTTCCATAGTACTGTGTATACAGAGAGGTCATATATTCATAACTATCCATCTCGGTAGCCTTGTAATTTCCTTTAACCTGCTTAAGATAAGCTGAAGGATACGACTTTACAGTAGTATTGTTTGTCAGATAATCTTTCACAAAAGTTTTAAGGTTACTTTCATAATTTGTATCCTTAAGATACTGGCGATATCCTTCTGCTGTTGTAGCATATTCTGAAAGCTTCTCCTGAACAAACTCATCAGTAAACTCAGGTGCAACATAGATACCGTTCAGTGAAACAGAGAATACTGCATCTTTTCCTGCCAGATCGGGGTTGTTTGTATAATCCTCCGGGAAAGTTACTTCTACATCGAATTTATCGGTAGGCTTATGTCCGACAATCTGAGCTTCAAAATCATCTATGAACTTATTTGAACCAAGAGTCAGATCATAAGCATCTGCTGTACCGCCGTCAAATTCAACTCCGTCAATCTTTCCTACATAATCGATATTAACCTTGTCTCCATCTTTGGCAACAAGCTCCGGAGATAACTGCAGGGTTTTATTATTATCAAGAATAGTCTGGATATCAGACTCAACCTTTTCATCACTGTACTCGATATCAGCTTTGGCAACTGTCATATTATTGTAATCGGGAACCGTAACGTAATCGGCTGCCTTAACATTTTTGATCATTCCGTTATCGTCTATCTGAGCAGAATAATTTGTATCGGCAGTTACCTCTTTGGATTTTTTGATAGCATATCTTGCTATCAGCCATGCGGCAACTCCTACAATTGCCAGGATAACAGCCACAAGAACTACCTTTCCGATAACCCTGTTCCTTTTGATTTTGGCAATTTCTTTCTGCTTGGCAAGCTTTCTCTGCTTGCTAAGGCTCATTTTCTCGTTGGTTTCTTCACTCATTTTTTGTTTTTTCTCCCTAAATATTTTTGAATTAAAAAATTCTTAAAACATAATAAAAGTAAATCGTGAATTCTTTGTGAAAATATTATGTTTATTTTTTTAATCCACAATGCAACTAATATACACTTATTTACCCATGATGTCAACATTAAAATCATGCAGCATCTTCTATATATTCATTATAAAGAGCTTCATAATTATTGAAAGCATAGGTAAACAATTTCTTTATATCTTTATCCCTGTACAGTCCGTCCTTATTTTGCTTAATCCCTGAAAACTCCATGTGATAGATGACAGGCGGATTGTTGAGATCAAGGATTGGCTGGGTCCTTAACTGTTCCACCGACTGGTATACCATATCCACTGACCAGTAAGTTCTTCCTTTTCTGTCAGTCCACTTCGAGAAAACAAGCTTGCTGCCTATAGGGGTTTTCTTTTCTATAGCATAAGGAAGGGCGTAATCTTTTACATTTAAAGCTGACAGAACACTTCCGAGATTTGAATCATGTCCGCAAAGGAACGTAAATACTCTTCCCTCCGTATTCATTTCCGAATATATTTCTTTAACAAGAGGATATGCTACATTTGCCGCTACTATCGGAGCTGTAAAAAGAACATCTCCATATAAATCCTTAATTTCTGAAATCTGTGCCCACTGCTCAATAGTCAGATCTTTTCCGAACGCCGCTTTCTGGGGATTCTCTTCTTCATAAAACTGAAGAACAAGTGCATCGCTTATCTGTGTACCGAGTTTAAGCGAACCGTCCGTCCCGGGTTCTGCACCCAAATTCACAGATATATTAAAGTCCTTTGAGAATTTATAATCCTTATATAAGTCCGACTTCTTCATATCTAATACTCCGGCCATAAGCTCAAAATTGCTTTCAAGTCCGGCTACCTTTTCCGCAAAAAGACTATTGATCTGCGCCCTTACATCCTCAGCATACCTTGTGCTTGTAAAATTAAAATCAGGAGTAAACACCGGATCCATAACATCAAAATCCATATGATATTCTATTTCTACATTTGTAGAAGGTGAGAAACCTGCTGAAAAATATCTTGATGTAGCAATAGTCCTCTGTTTTGAATTCGAATAGAAACGTACTTCTTCACCCTCGGGATGATAATTCTCCGGGATAAGCTTCTCATTCTCCAACCATTTTCTGAAATACTGTCCCATCTCCGTTTCAAGAACCCCGCCGCGAAGTGAAAGCTCGCTGGCTCCTGAAGACCATTTATACCACTTATATGGTGTTACCTGATCCAAAGTGGATCCTTTGGTAGACAGCGGTGCTCTGATATTATGCCTGCTCAAGATCACAACCTGCTGTAAAGTATAGCCTTCCGGCGAAATAGATGCAGGAAGGGTATCATCCTGTGCTTTTAATGAAGCTTTTACCTTCTTGCTGTATTTCCCCCACACTGTACCGGATCCGTTATTCCCGTAAGCCTTTGCTTTAAAAACATACTCTCCTGTCTGTGAAACGGTGTAGGTATAAACTACCTCTTTTTTACCGAAATTTTTTAACGTTTTAATCCCGGTAAACTTAGAACTTCCGGGCTCTTTTACATATATTCTGAATCCATCTGCGCTAACGGCATTTCCTATTGTAAAAGTAATGCTGCTCCCGTCATCCGAAATATCGGCAGTAAGCGAACATCTTCCCATTTCGTCAAAGACATCAGGCTCATCTGCTTTTATCCCTGTCGGAATCCAAAAGCAAAAGATCATCAGCGATACTATAAGAAAACGCATACAATATAATTTTTTCTTCATTCCTTTACCTCCTGCCCCATCTGTTTTAATTCTATTATTGCAAACGGGATACTGATCCCGAAAGTAAATATATCCGCTACCGATTGTGTAATCTCAACACCTGTAAGACCAAAAATTGCAGGAAGTATGAGTACTGCAGGAATAAAGAACAATCCATTCCTTGCCGAAGCAGTAATTGAAG
Organism: Lachnospiraceae bacterium; assembly: GCA_017542245.1. Lineage (GTDB taxonomy): Bacteria > Bacillota > Clostridia > Lachnospirales > Lachnospiraceae > RUG11977. The sequence goes on along the minus strand of JAFXXN010000135.1, from coordinate 42,247 downwards.
CTCTGACACCTTTTCCGATAGACTGCAGCATCATATTTGTCATAACGATAAAAGCATTAAGCGGCAAAATAACAGACTGACATCTTAGTGCCGTCTTTCCCACCTCTATAACCTTAAGCCTCATCGCCATATCAGTATTATCCGAATCTGAAATAAACAGTTCGATAATACCGGGTGCGAAGATAAAGCACACAGCTCCGATCACAAGCAGAAAAATGGTTCCCCACTTAACGCAAAAGTAGAAACCTTCCTTTACTCTATCCTTTTTCCCTGCGCCATAATTGAATGAGCAGACCGGCTGGTAACCCTGACCGAAACCTATAAGCGCTGATATTAACAGCATCATTACCCTTGTTGTAATAGACATTCCGGAAATAGCAGCATCCCCTCCGAGATCTCCTGCAGTTCTGTTAAGAAGCGTAGTTGCGATAGCTGCAAGCCCCTGTCTGAACAGCGAAGGGATTCCGCCGTTAATTATCTGAAGAATATAATAGGAATTTATCTTTAAATTCTTGATATTAACACGAATATTCTCACCTTTTCTGCTTCCTGTAAGCAATATGAAAAAGCTTGTTATCTGACCCACAACTGTAGCAATGGCCGCTCCTTTTATTCCCATTCCGAAACCCAAAATAAGAAGCGGATCGAGTACCATGTTTATGACTGCTCCGGATACCAGTCCGATCATGGCATATACCGCACTGCCCTGAAATCTAAGCTGATTATTTACTACGAACTGCCCCATCATAAACGGTGCTCCAAAAAGTATGATCCCTGCATAACTCTTTGTCATCTCAACCGTTGAAGCGGAAACGTCGGAAGAGACAAGCAGCCCTATAAGCCCGTCAATAAAAATATTGCCAAAAACTGCTGCCAGTACGCCTATCAGAATGGCAAGGACAAATCCGGTAGTTGCCATCTCATTTGCTTCCTGTTTTTTACCCGCTCCGAGCATTCTTGAAAGAAAATTTCCCGAACCGTGTCCAAACAGGAATCCAAATGCCTGAATGACTGCCATTACCGGGAATACTATCCCGACAGCTGCTGTTGCCTGAATAGCTATATCAGGGATTCTTCCGACAAAATATGTATCGGCGGTATTATATATACCTGTCACAAGCATGCTTATGACTGTGGGAATGGCCAGTTCCTTTATCAGCTTAGGGACCGGCGTTTCCGTCATATATTCAAACTTATTCTTTACGTTTTTCAAAACACTTAATCCCCTTTGGTTTGTTCTGCGCTTTTCAACATTTCTGTAACTTTATCACGTAACCATCCTGCTGCATTTTCAACCGGCACATTCTCCTTAAGAGACTTATCTCGTGTTGTTATCTCAACACCTCCTGCTGCAAGTGATTTCGGACTTATAACCGCCCTTAAAGGAATTCCGAACAGATCCGCATCAGCAAACATAGCTCCCGGACGAATGTCACGGTCATCATACAGTACCTCGACACCTAATGCCTGAAGTTCCTTATACAGACGGTCCGAAGCTTCTTTTACTTCAGGGTCATCGGCACGCAATGAACATATCTCGACCTGCCACGGTGCAATAGTGATCGGCCATATCGGCCCATAATCATCATGGCTTTCCTGACATACCGATGCACAAAGTCTTCCGACACCGATACCGTAACATCCCATTATCGGAGTCTTACGCTCACCGTTCTCATCAAGATAAGTCATCCCCATAGATTCGGTATATTTCTTTCCAAGCTGGAAAATATTTCCTATCTCTATACCCTTTTCAATATGAATATGCGGCCGTCCGCACTTCGGACATATTGCTCCGGCAAATGTCTTAGCAACATCGGCATAACTTACATCTCCGACATCACGTTTCATATTCATGCCCGTAAAATGATAATCCGGCCCATTTGCACCGCATACAAGACTTTCAATACCGATCAGTGACTTATCAAAAACAGTTACAATATTTTTAGGCAGTCCTACAGGCCCTATAAATCCCGCAACAATACCACTGTTACAGTCAATTTCGGTTGCCGGATGTATCTCATAGCCAAGATAGTTACGAAGCTTAGTTTCGTTAACCTCCAGGTCACCTCTGATGAAAACTATTACATATGTATCATCTTCATTCTTCTGATATACAACTGCTTTCGCAAACTTCTTTTCATCCGTATTAAGGAATTTGGTAAGATCTTCTATCGTCTTAACATTTGGTGTGGAAACCTTCTTAAGCTCTGTAATCTCCCCTGGCTCATTAGTAACATTTACCTCTGCAGCCTCCATATTTGCCCTGTAACCACAGTCACAGATGGCCAGAGTGTCCTCTCCTATCTCTGTTAAAAGCATGAATTCATGGGAAATATTTCCACCCATCATTCCGGAATCAGACTGTACCGAGATAAAATTCTTACAACCGCAGCGTTTAAAGATCCGATTATAGGAATCATACACACGGGCATAATAGTTTTCAAGATCCTCCTGAGAAGTATGGAAAGAATAGGCATCTTTCATCGTAAACTCCCTTACACGGATCAGTCCGCCTCTTGCACGCGGTTCATCACGGAATTTAGTCTGAATCTGATATATCATAAAAGGAAAATCAGCATAAGAAGAAGCAGTATCGCGTGCAAGATGAACCGCTGCTTCTTCATGTGTCATGCCCAGTACCATAGGATTGCCGGAGCGGTCTTTCCACCGGGCCATTTCACTGCCTATACTTGTATACCTTCCTGATTCCTCCCAAAGTGAAGCCGGCATTACCACAGGGAACATTACTTCCTGTCCGTCAACCGCGTCCATCTCCTCGCGTATGATCTGCTCTATTTTGCGCATGATCCGTTTAGCAGGCATATATAACGAAAAAATACCGTTTGCCAAATACTTCATATACCCGCCGCGCATCATCAGAGCGTGACTTTCGATAACACAATCCTTCGGAGCATTTTTAAATCGCTCACCTAGCATCTTTGCTACTTTCATCTTTTCTGTCCTTTCTCTTATGCCAATTTAAGGCACCATGCTAAATTTTTATTTTATCATATTTCCTTTTAAATAACAATACATTAAAAAAATAAGTAACTATTCATCACCCTTAAGCCGGAATAGTTACCATTTATCATATTTTTTGTGATTTATCAGTCACTCCTACATACTTTTATAGTAGATATCATCAGTATAAATGTAATAATATTCAAAATAGCGGATGCAACTGCAAAGCACAGAATAAAACCAGATATTCCCAAAGATCCAATCTGAAATAAAGCTACTATAAAAGCCAGAATATAAAAGATAAGTGTAATCTTCCAAACCTTTAACCACCGTGTTTCAAGAGTCGGATCAACCGGACTTATAAGTTCTGCATAAGCATCAAATGAAATCTTATAACACAACATAGAGGAAACAATCTGAACCGCAACGGCTGCCATCGAAAGAATTACGCCGATAATCCCGTAATCTATTACATCCAGAAGTTTCAGAAATAACTTTGAAAGAATATAAACTGCCGATAAAACCGTTACAGCAAAAAACTCCGAATTAAAATTACGCAGCCTGAAATATGCATATGTCTGTACACCGGAAATCAAAACAGACATTAAAAAAAACAGGCCTGTCACAGCAGAAGCTGAAACTCCGAATCCATTCAGCGGAATACCCGAAATTGCTCCAATGATATTGCAGAAAAGCAATATCATAAGGAAAGGAACAGCCTCTTTAAGTCCATGATCCACCATTCCCCATGCTTCCATCTTTGATTCTATGATAGTGTTCATGATTCCTTTTTGGGAATATTTCTGGCAGGCAAAAGTCTTCAGACATTCATGGCATCCTTCAATCTTTTTATTCTTGCAGCAAAAGGCAATCTGACAGAATTCACTGAACCGTATTTCGTTTCTATCGTTGTTTGCCGGTGTCTCTTCAATTATATCCGTTTCCTGTTCCGTTCCCGATTCTTCCCGGTGCCCATCTATTGTCAACATCTTTTCTGCATTATCTGCACCGGATATATAAATCGAGTTATGTAACGGAACATAAATCTGAGGCTGACAGCCGATACACTTTCCCTCGGTATAAGATGTACAAAAACCACAATTCTTCCCACAGTAAGAATTTGTCATATGTCTTGTCACCTCCACCCTTGTAAGGACTTAATCGCTGCAGCCTCATATTCATTTTTGTTTATTCTTCTATTTTGCGAAACAATCCGATCCGCTTTTAACCATTTCTAAAAGATTCTCAATAGCTAACGGTTTGGAGTAATAATACCCCTAGAAACTGTGAATACCGTAATCCTTGATGATATTCTTCATTCCCGAAGTTTCAACTCCTTCTACACATACATCAGCGCCAAAGGTACCTGCTATGTCGGTAAAATTATTTAACAACCGTTTTTCTCTTTCATCGGTCTCAATCTGCTGAACAAAACTTCTGTCAATTTTTATAGTATCAAACGGAAGATTCTTAACAAGCCCTACAGAAGAAAAACCTGTTCCGAAATCATCCAGTGCAACACGTACTCCGCCTGCCCGAAGTGCAACGATAACATTCCTTAACAATTCCATATCGAGCAATCTGCAGCGTTCAGTTATTTCAAGAGACAGATGTTTCGGTGAAAAATCCGTTTTCTCAAGCAATCTCCATACAGTATCTGCAAATCCCTTTTTTTCAATCTGAGAATAAGAAAGATTAACATTTACTATAACATCGGGTACATATTTTATCAATTCTTTTGTATCCAGAAGAGCCCTTTCAATAATCCATTCTCCCAACGTAGGGAAAATAGAGTCTGTTTCAAGGAAAGGAATAAACATATCGGGCGGAATCACCCCATACTCATCATTCTTCCAGCGTAATAATGCTTCTACACTTATCAGCTTTTCCGTTGAAGCATCAACAATTGGCTGATAAAGAAGATAAAATCCCTTAAAATCCTGTATTATGGAAGCTCTGATCGCATGTAATTTAGCCAGGGTTTTCCGGTTACTTCCAAGCATATCATTATGGAATGTAACAAGATCGCCATGCTTTCTTATCTTTGATTCCTGATATGCAAAAGTCAGGCAGGAATATACGGTCTGTTCATCCACATTAAACTCATTAAGTGAAAGCATACCTGCCTGTAATTCCAGTAAAACATCTATGTCGTCAATACGTACTCCTTTACGAAAATAGGTACGTATTTCATCATATGCCTCTGTTAATTCTTCCTCACTCTGTGTCGTAGAAATTATAGCAAACCGTGAACCGTCAAGACGGTAAGTACCTCCTCTGCTTGTAACATGATCCATCAGATATCTGCCCAAACGCTGAAGGATCTTGTTACCGACATCATACCCGTAAACCTCATTTATTTCCGTCAATTTCCCTATTCCGGTCATTCCGATGCGAACAGGTATCTTATCACGGATATACCTATGCAGATCTTCAAAAAAACCATACTGATTACGCAGTCCTGTCAAGGTATCGGTCCGACTCTTCTGTCTATGATTTCTTATAGCCCCGCCAAAATATTCGGGATTTCCGTTATCATCCTTGATTACCAATCCACGGCATGTACAGATATCATATTCACCGTCCGGACGTCTTGCACGATACTGAGTATCATGTCCTGACTCTGTTCCGTTAAATATCGCATCAATTCCTTCTTTGTATGCCTTTCGGTCGTCCGGGTGAATATGCTCCTCCCAGATCGTTCCGGCCGAATACATATATTCAGACGGCAATCCAAACGTTTCAACCAAGGATTTAGACCAGCGTGAATAATCATATCTCATGTCGCATATAAACACATGTGTGTCTTCTGCAACTATAGAAAATGCCTCAAAAACCGAATCTAGGCGTTTTCTTATCAACTCCAGATCTTTTTCTTCTGCCATATCCTTCTCCCCATCTATGTCTTCTTAATATCTTCTTAATGCCTTTCGTCCACATTTGTATAGCATTCACAGAATCTTCCTGAAAATGCAGGAGGTTCACCGCCGATATACAGATGCGAAACATCTCCGTACCCTGTCACTCTGAAATAAGCCTTACCTTCGCGTCTCTCTTCCGTGCAAACGGTAGTCACACTGGTAGGAGCAGCTATAAATCCCTGCCACAGAAGCATGGTTGGAATATGCAGCAGATAGCTCAGCAAAACCGATTCCAATCCAAAGTGACAGAAAAAAACTATCGTATCATTGTTTGGCTTTTCTGCCCCGAAATATCTTCCTTCCCTTACATATCCAAGTTCTTTAAGAAGATTTTCAAATTCGCCATAAATATAATTGATCTCTTTTCCTATTTCAGATGCTGAAAAAACCGGATGTTCAGTCCATTTTTCAAAATCATAAAAAATGTCTTCCCTAGTCCAGTCTTCAGGCATCCAATCCCAGCAAATGTTCCATTTTTCAGGCTGGTCCGGCCTGTGTATCACAGGTTTAAATTCCCGAAGCCATTCTAATGTCACAGGAACTATCTTTTTCTTTTCTTCTCCCGTAGCACTGTCAATATATGTTTCGCTTTCAGAACTAACATCAAAGTCCAGCCCGCAGACATTCGGCATTTTTTTGATACATGCCTTTGCCGTATCCCTGGCACGTCCCAGCGGCGAAACGTATATTCTGTCTATTTTCATCCCTGATACCCTGTCTGCAAGCAACTCCGCTTCTCTTTTGCCTTTCTCAGTAAGAGAATCGTTCACATAATCGGGATCTCCATGTCTTATTATCACTAATTTCATATATTTATTTTTCAGACCCTTCCTTACAAAATTATCTCTTCCCCGGAATGTACATACTTTAGCCTATCTCCCATGATATTTTCCATAATATCAAAAGCAGCAGTTCCTGTGCAATGACATGTTATAAACTCTGTCGGATATTTCATCAAGGCTTGTGCAATAAGCTCAATCTCTCTAATCTCACAATCCGTGTAATCCGTCTTCTTCATAAGATGAAATCCGCTTATCACCAGATCCGGCGCTTTTTGGTATTTATCAATATATGCATCAAGAATACTCAATATCCCGTTATGTGCACATCCTGACATCAGAATATTCTTACCTTCATCATGTATAACCAGAAAATGCTCATGTTGAAAATCATCTCTTGAAAAACCGTTTTCCTTACGTACCAAAAGATTCTTATTAGTAGAAGGAAGCTCATGACTTCTGTTTTTTACGGTGTACAATTCAAGTTCATCATCTATTTTGATATCTCCGCTTACAAAATTTGCCTGAGAAAGCTTTATAATATCTTTATCAATACCTATATATCTGTATCTCTCTGTGGCGCTCTCCCCATCGTCCGCATAATAATCATCCACTGCTAAATCCTGCATATAGATGACCGCTTTGGAATTAATCTTTGTAAACGGGATTATCCCGCCTGAATGATCATAATGTCCATGGCTCAATATGACCGTATCCACTTCAGACAGATCTATATCCAAAGCCTCGGCATTATGTATTGTCTCTTCAGAAGGGCCGAGATCCAAAAGCAGTTTATGCGTCTTAGTCTCTATGTAAAACGAAAGGCCATGCGCAAATGAGCATTCTTTTACACCTTCTGTATTCTCTATGAGATTGATTATTTTCATATCCGTTTCATGACCTTTACCATACTTCTTCTTTAGAGGACTGTATACTTCTTTTCTACATAAACATTCTCTTTAAAATGTTCAAAATATTATACCATAAAAAGTGGGTCCAGTCAATTTTTTTCGGTCAATTGTTCACAAAATTCTCTTGATTTGACGCGACAATACAATCGCTGAACCAACATTCTGACTTTCAAGTAATTTACAATTTGTAGGTATAGTGTAAATTAAGCTACACTTTCTTAAGAAGGTGTAGCTTATACTACGCTTTGGGCGAAATGTGAATATTGAATTTGTCAAATTTACGTTGTATTATAAAGCCACAACGAGGGAGAAAGAAAAAAATAAATCAAACTCGAATATAAAACAAAAAATAAAAAATCAAACAAAAGAAAAGGAGAAAAAAATTATGTTTAACGGATTGAAAATTGCAGTAGGTGGAATGATGGTAGCAGGTTTAGTTTCAGTAGCAGGTGCATTTGGTACAAAAGCGAGTGATAATACTTTAATCGCAGACTTGGATGGAAACGGAACAGAGGAAATCGTTACATATTACGAGGATATCAATCCTTTAGAGGGTGGAGATATAAATTACAGCTTCAAGATGACGGTAAACGGCGAGACAGCATATGAGGAAGGAGGATTGATTGAAAGATACCCTGAGGTGACTGAAGGAAACAGGCTTCACGATAAACTTGATCACTTAAATAATATTGAGGTGTCAGTAGTTGATGTAAATCCTGCTAATGAGCAGAAAGAAATCGTTGCAAAATATTATGCAAGCGTAGATAATATCTTATTGGGAATGAAGGTGTTCAGATATAATGATGGTAAGCTTAATGCTGTAAGCGAATTCTATCCTGAAGCAGCTCATGCATATATTCCTTCGGCACAGGCAAACAACAAGTATATCAAGGTTAGTGTTGAAGAATATTTACCTGCTCTTGGAAAAATCTGGGTGAACAGAAATTACAAGATTACTAAGAATGGTTTTGTTGAGAAGACAAGCAAATCAGGTATACTTACTGTAGCTCCGGCAACATATGAAGAGAACAAGATGACTAAGTTTAAGGCAGCAACATATATTGAAGTTTTTGCAAATAAGTATTGTAATGTTGAAGATTCTATAGGTTGTATCGGTGAAGGTGAAAAATTTACCGTAAAGAAGATCATCTACCCTGACAACGAGAATTTCTATGTTATGAGAGCATATATTAAGACAGCATCAGGTCTTAAGGGCTGGATTTGGATTGACAATACAGTAGATGAAATGGGTCAGCCTATAAATCCTGTTGCCGCAGGACTTGTTAAGTAAAAAATAATCAAAAATGGGAAAACAAGGTTTCACTAAAAGCTTGACAAATCTATCAGTGATTGGTAATATAAAGCCATAAAATGTAAATATATGGAGGAAAGATATGATAGAGAATGGAACTGGAAAAGTTTGCTGTGAACTGGAAATCACCGATGTGACAATTTTACCGATCGATAAGGCAGCTTCTGCTAAGAAATGTGCAGGAAAAGGTGCAGAAAACATCTGGTACTGCCTTAAAGATGAAGAGACTGTGGCACTTGTTAATGCAGGCGGAAATACATTTGATTGGCCTGAAGGCTGCGATTATCTCTGGTCAGGAATTCGTCCTGTACTTAAGTTTGAATGTGGTGAAGATAAGAGCCTTGCAATCGGAGACCGTTTCCGTATAGCGGGACATACATTTACAGTAGTTTCGAAGAATATGGCATTGTGTGATGAACTTATCTTCCATAAGGCACTTACCCTCACGGAAGTAAAGGCTGCTACTTTACCGGCTGATTCTGCGGAAGTAACTCCGGAAGAGAAAGAAAAATTTGACTTGTATAGGAACCATCCTCAGGATAATCCCTGTACAATAGAAGGTGTTAAAAATATTCTTAGCCAATGGGTTGAAAAGAACAACATCAAAGCATCAGCTTTTGACCGTAAAAATACTGTTGAAATAGTAAATGATAACGCTTGAATGATATAAAATATCAATTTAATTAAACGACGGGTCTACGTAGATTTCAAACGTAGACCCGTTTTTCTGTTCAACGACACGCTAATATTTCTGTTTGTCATACCATATTTACCCATATTTTTCCGATTTTTTGATAAAACATTATAAAAACACTTGATATGCGGCTAGAATTGATATATAATTATATTTAGTAGCCTAAAATAAACACTTTTGTATTATATTGGCCAAAACCCGATTTCAAAATGAGGTGACAAACCCTATGATAGGAAGAAAAGCAGAAATTGAAGAATTAACTGAACTTTACGAAAAGGAAAACCCGCAATTCGTCGCTATTTACGGAAGGCGTAGAGTTGGTAAAACATATCTCGTAAACGAGGTTTTTGGTGATAGAATAACCTTCAGACACGCCGGTCTTTCACCAATAGAAATGGAAAGCAAAGATGGAAAAAGTCCATTGCAGAAACAACTGAGACATTTTTACAATTCGCTATTACTTCATGGGATGAAGAAAAGTAAACGTCCTGATGACTGGCTGGAAGCTTTTTTCATGCTTGCACAGTTCTTAAAATCAAAAGATGATGGAGGCAAACAGATCGTTTTTATCGATGAACTTCCATGGATGGATACTGCAAAATCCGGATTTATTACAGGATTGGAGGCGTTCTGGAACAGCTGGTATGGTCACAGGCATAATTTTATGCTGATAGTTTGCGGTAGTGCCACCTCATGGATTGTTGATAAATTGATAAACAATACCGGAGGTCTTTATGGTAGATTGACCCGTGAAATTAAATTATCACCATTTTCATTATATGAATGTGAAGAATTTTTTAAAGAAAACAGAGTAAATCTCTCAAGATATGACATTGTGCGAAGTTATATGGCATTGGGTGGCATACCATATTATCTTGGGTATTTTAAGAGCGGGCAAAGCGTTGCACAGAATATTGACACGGTATTTTTTAGTAAAAACGCAGTACTGAAAAATGAATTTGAAAGACTGTTCTCTTCAACATTCAATAATCCAGAGTATGTGACTGATATTATACGCTTTTTATGTACTAAAAATGCCGGCTACACCCGAAAAGAAATTGCAGAAAAGATCGATCATTCAAACGGTGGAAATCTTACGAAAACACTTGATTCCCTGGTAGCCAGTGATTTTATAATCAAATATGTTCCGTTTGGTAAAGGAAAGCGGGCTGAATGTTATAAGCTTGTCGATCCATTCTGTATTTTCTATTTAAAGTTTGTAGACAAGCAGGATTCATTAACAGACACTATCTGGCAGGAAAGTCAAAATTCAGCCCAGGTCAATTCATGGTGTGGATTTGCATTTGAAAATGTTTGCTTTAATCATATTAGCCAGATCAAGGAAGCTCTTGGCATACGCGGTGTTATTACAAGACAATCAGCATGGTCTAAAAGGATAGACGATGAAGAAGGAACACAGATTGACCTTTTGATAGACCGAAATGATAATATAGTCGATATGTGTGAAATAAAATTTTATAGTAAAGAATTTACCGTTACAAAAGACTACGATATGTTTTTAAGACATAGGATGTCTCTGCTCCATGAGATCATTTCACCAAAAAAGGCTGTGCACAAGGTTCTTATAACCACCTTTGGAGTCACACGTAATGAGTACAAATGGTCATTTGACAAATTTATAACCTTGGATGATTTATTTGTGAAAGTATAATTAATTAAAGCCAAAAACCGATGTAAAAAACCGGTTTTGGCTTTCTATATTTATACCCAAGTATATCCTCGCATTTAGAAAATATTCACTAAAAAAATCTTATTTATTAACTAAATTGGAAAAAATACAATTGACATTTAGAAAAAACTTTTATATACTAGTGTTCTACTTTTGATTGCTTAACTTAGGTTACCAATCACAAGTACATTATTTTATCAATTCAAATTATGGAGGATGAAATGAAAAAAGTAATAGTATACTTACTTGTTTTAGCAGTTACATGTATGACCATGGCTTGTGGAAGTAGTAATAGTAGTAGTAATGGAAATAGCAACACTGGCAATGGCAACAGTAACAACAATTCAAATGTAAGTAATAATGAAACCACCGAAAAGAATGAAATTACCCCGCAACAACAATCAGATGATTCTAAAAAAGATTTCGAAGAAAAACCCGAGGATACTCCTGTTGTCACCGATGAACCTGTTGTCACCGATGAACCTGTTATCGCTCAAAGCTATGACCCTGGAGCAATTATAGAATTTGGTAGTTATGAACAGGATAACGATCTCTCTAACGGTCAAGAACCAATTGCTTGGAAAATTCTGTATGTTGACAAGGAAAATGAAAAAGCTCTGCTACTAAGTAAATATGTTCTTGACTGTAAAAACTATAATGATGAATTAGTTGACGTCACATGGGAAAAATGTACATTAAGAAAATGGCTGAATGATGACTTTTATAATTCAGCATTTGGTGATAAAGAGAAAAAACAGATTATCACTACAACGAATGAAAATCCAGATAATGAAACTTTTGACGGTAAATTGATAGAAGGTGGAAATGATACTGAAGATAATGTCTTCCTGCTTTCCTTTGATGATTTATTAAAAGAAGATTATGGATTTCCAAGTACAAATGATAAAGATGCTATAGCATATTCCCGTATATGCTCTCCAACCGCATATGCTGTAAGTCAGGGTGTAGCCGAACATAATGACAGAGGATTAAAAACAGATGAAGGAAAACTTCCTTGTGCATGGTGGCTTAGAACCCTGGGAACTATGGAGCAAAAGGCTACATATGTATATATGCACGGGGCTTTAAACAAATATGGCGAGAGATTTTTTATTCCTGAAAATGAATGGGACCATTTTGGTGTACGTCCGGCAATCTGGATTAGCATAAAATAAAAAAATTCATATTTCAATCAAATGGACGGTTCTACGCGATTTTTCCAACGTAGAACCGTCCATATTTTTTAAACAAAGATATTTCAAATAACTTATTTCTAGTTAATAGTTTATGCTTCAATCATAGATTAATCACTCCGATTGAATTATCTCTTCCGTATACTTACGTTCCATATCATGACGTATCTTACGATTCTCGACAGAATCAAAAATGATCGAGAAATCGTAATCTTCCGGATACAGTTCATCCGCGCTTACATGAAGCTTTATACGTTTATGATTGATCCATATCTTGCGTCCGGCTATCTGAACCCTGAGTACACCCTTATCATTCTCCTGCTCGCAGACTATGCCTATTTTTTTGTCCGGATATACCATTACACTGTCGCCTATCTTAAATTGCGCAGTTAATTTCGGTGTATTTACAGTTTTTTTATCCTTTCGGATTTTCCTGTTTTCAATTTTGGAAACATCTTTGTTGCTTCGAAAACTGTATGCTTTTAAAGCTTCCTTGCCATATGCCGCCTCCACCGCTACTTTCAGCATACTCTCAGGCATTCCCAGACGATCTGCTATATAGAAAGCACAGCTTTCCCCAGCTTCTCCTATGATCATCCTATATGTCGGCATAAGTGTTTCACGATCAAAGGTCATTCTGGCATTAATAATATTCTCATGTTTTTTTGCATACTCCTTAATCTCGGGATAATGAGTAGTAACCAAGAAATTAGCTCCGCTTTTCCAAAGTTCTTCCAATATGGCAGTCGCTATACCCATACCTTCAGCCGGGTCAGTACCTGAGCCCAACTCGTCCATGATAATAAAACTTTCTTTATTGATTTTCTGCAATATCTCAAGTACATTTTTAATATGTGCCGAAAATGTTGATAAATTCTCAGAAAGATTCTGTCCGTCACCGATATCACTTAAATAATTGGAATTCATGCAGATCTCTGCTTCTTTGCACGGTACATGGAGCCCGCACTGAGCCATATAGCTGTTTATCATTACCGTTTTTATCGATACGGTTTTCCCTCCGGTATTAGGTCCGGTGATGACGATCCCACGGATTGTTTTCTTTTCATCATTTGAAACATTATTACTTTCAATAACAGTTCCCAGCTTGAAATTAAGCGGCACATTCACCTGCCTGTCCATCAATGGATGTCTTGCTTCTTTTAAAACTATCCTTCTGTCCAGATTGATCTTCGGTTCTATACAGTCAAGATCCATGCTCAGCTTTCCCTTGGAAAATATGAAATCAAGTTTTTCAATCATATTCATATTTTCTTCCATGATAGGTTCAGAATCTGATACAAGTGCTGAAAGTGTGTATAGAATCCTGTATACTTCGTTCTCCTCTTCCACGCGTAATAACTGCAGCTCCTCATAGTACTTTGCAAGTGCTGCCGGTTCCACAAAAACTGTATTTCCTGAGGCCGACTTATCTATCACACTTCCCGGTATCCTAAAACGGTACTCCTTTTTCACAGGAACACATACTCTTCCGTTCCTTAATGTATAGAAAGTATCTGCCATACAATCCTTGTTGTTTCTTATAACCTGCTCTGCCTTCTGTTTTACAGCTTCTTCTGCACGTGCTATCCTGGTTCTTACATCATACAGAACGTTAGAAGCATGATCATCCACCGCTTCATACCTGATCTGCCTGCATATTTCTTCCCTTAAATCTTTTAACTCATCAAGGTTTTCATCATAATATGCCAAAGGATTTTCGTACTGCTTGCCTCTTGTCAAATAGTCCTTTAATCGCTCTACTACAACAAGTACCTTTTCCACACGTTCAAGCTGATACGGCGTAAGACACGCGCCTTTTGAAGCTTCCAGCAATATCTCTCTAATCTCCGTCACATCCTGCAGAGGAGGATTTCCGAGGGTTTCTATCATTTTCCTGCTGTTGGTAGTATCCCTTAAGTTTTTATTCAATTCTAATTCATCAAGGAATACAGTTACTTTTGCTATTTTCTCTTTGGCTGAACCTGTAATCGCAAGTCCCGCCCATATTTCTTTTATCTTGTCAAATTCTATTTGTTGCTCTGTATTCATTTCTATAATTCTCCATCGTTATGAAGATGGTATTAAAAAGCATTTTGTAACCATCTTAATGTTTTCTGCGTATAACTATACCGACAAATGACAGGTATTTTCCCAGTCCTTTGTTGAAATAACTTTTATCTTTTATTCCGTATTCGTGTCCTGATTTAAACCAGTCATTCCAAGCTTCATCGAAGCAGTCAAGATCAAAATCCATAACCACCTCATAGTCATCGCTATCGCCAAATAAGTCCATCCACCACTTTCCTGAATGGAAGGTATCAAGATCATCTCTGTTTCCTTCAAACCACTCCAACATCATATCCGCCTGCTCCTCAGTAAGTTCTTTCTTAAGTCCGGGCATAGCAACTACCAGTACACCATCCTTTTTTAAGAAAGGAAGTATCTTCTGTTCAAAGACTCCCTTCTTAGCTGCAAAATAATGAAAAGCATCTATGCTCACGATAGCATCAAAATACTCATGTGCATACGGCAAATCATTAGCATCAGCATGGATAGGAATGATCCGATCTTCAACACCCCACTTCTTAAAGTTTTGCGCATTCTGCGTAGCGGAAATCCAAAGGTCTGTTGCAAATACATTCACCTTTGCCTCTTTTGCTAAAAACAAGCTGGTAATCCCCATTCCGCATCCCAGATCCATAACTCGGCTACCTTCCTTTAAGGGATATTTTGCAAGCATTTCATCCAGTAATCTTAAACTGTTCGGTCCCATTAAATATTCTTTCGTAAAAAAGTTTCTGTAATTTTCACATCTTGTATTAATATTATTTGTATTAATATTATTTGTATTCATTTTCATCATCCTTTCTATAAATTCGAGTAGACTGACCCTTACTCGATCCGATGGGTTATCTCAAAAGCATAGCTTTCGAGATGACCATTCGCTCTGCCCTCAGTTTGTAAGCAGACTTGCAACTGATGGCATTCGTTTATCGCACAAAAAAACCATGACATCTCGGCGCAAAGATATCATGGTCTAAAAATTCATTAGTTACACAGTAATGATATTGAAGCAATACAAAAAGCACTTCAAACCATTCCTGCTAAAAGTGAGGTATTTATCCATGATATTAAGCGCAATTAACAAAGCCACCAGTAAACACTGCCAACCTTAAATTAATTTAATGCAATTCTCGTGCTATGCCGAAAGCATATCAAGTCGTACATAGCTGATCATGCAATGGTTATCTTACCACGCTTAACATAAAATACCTCGTCTTTCTTTATTTATCAGTTTTACCTCGAAAACGCCTTCAGCGTTTCCTCAGTAACAAAACGATGCTCTGCATCTTTTTGTTATATTACGTTTTCATTTATAACACAAAGCCGGAATCTTGTCAATCAGCTTTTTTTACGTTACCAGGTTGAGCGAATTTCTCATATCTGCACTGCTCTACAACCTGTTTCCCAAGCAGAGTAATTGCCTGCTTAGGGCATGAGCTTATACAACGATAACACATCGTACATTTATCCAAAGATACAGCTTTCCCATTTTCTACCCTTAGATTACCCATTGGACAGTTCTTTGCGCATAATCCACAACCTGTGCATGCGTCACTTATCTTTAGCTTTTTGCTGTATCCTTTTGTCTTACCGTAAAACCATAGTCTCTGACCAAATAGTCCTGCCATATGTGCAACGAAGCTTAAGCCTTCTTTTGGGTAATTTCCTTTTCTTATCTCTCCCGCTGTCTCCTCAAGCCTTAAATCTGCTTCTTTTATTATCCTTTGATTTTCCTCGAATGGTTTTTTAAGCATTTTACTGTCACATACCGCATCAGGCATTTTTACCTGAATGCCACCTATAATAATAGCTCCGAATTTTTTCAGAAGCCTTGCCGCACATCCGGTTCCGTCCCCTGAGAAAAGTCCCATCGTAGTCATACAGAATACTTTCTTTCCCTGCCATATTTCTTTATTCTTCTGTATAAAATTTCTTACCATGAAAGGAATATTTGAAAACTGTGTGGGATATGCAAGATATATTTCGTCGTTTGTTTTTATCTTTTCTATCGCTTCTTTACTATCTATTGGAATTAATTCCGCTGAATTGTCCACTATCGAGAGAAGTTTTTCCAGACAATGTTTCGTATTACCTGTTCCACTCAAATATATTCCTATCATTTTGCTCTCCTTTTACACCTCATCAATTTAACTCAATATTGTTCCAGTCAACAGATGTCTCAACGCCCGTCATGCATGCTATTGAGCTCAAGCCATGTACCGTAGACCATATTTTTAGTAAACCGGATTCCTGTTCTTTATAATCCATTTTTATGTTTTTTTCTTCAAGATACTTCTTGTATGTATTCTTAAGTAATAAAAACGGAGGATAATCATCCGGATACTCTTTATCCATCCTTAAATGAGCCACCAGTTTCTGGCTTGCAAATAAAAACTTGAAATAATCCGGATTTGAGCTAAAAAATGACACGTAGGTTTGTCCCATAAAAAGAATGGCCTGCTCTGCACTCTTAGCTTTCTCTATAGCACTTTCAAGTTCCCCCATGAACCTTTCAGTCACACTGCTTTTTATAGCTGCCAACAGCTCTTCCTTATCCTTAAAATGCGCATACGGAGCCGCATGTGATACTTCACAGGCTGCAGCTACTTTTCTTAATGAGAGCTTACCCTCTCCGTCTTCGTTGATTATCTTTACACCGGCATCTATCAGTGCCTGGCGCAGGTTTCCATGATGGTAATTATCGCTCATAATTTTATCCTTCCGTTTTTATTCTCTTTTGTATTTTCTTTTATTTCCAAGCTAACTCACAAATTTATCAATTTATATATTAACTATTACATATAACTTTAATCTTTTTCAGTATATTACATGTTTCCTCAGGGTTCTCCCACAGAGGACTGTGTGCCGCACCTGATATCTTATAAAAACCTTTCTCCGGTGCAGAAAGTATATTACAATACTCTTCCACCAGCTCCCACGGACAGTTATAATCATACTCTCCACTGATAAAGAACGTCGGTATTTCCAATGATCTGATACTTTGCCTGTAATCAAAATCTTTTAATTCTTTACTAAGAGGCGTATTTCGATACATCTTCATGCCTCTGATATAGTTTATTTTCTCTGATACTGTATAACAACTGCAGGTTAAAATAGGAATTACAATACCGGTAAATTCTGATTTATTACGTATGGTTCCACCACCCGCATCATGTACAAGGTCTACGAAATTATACCATTCGGTGCATCTGACATTTTCGCCCTCAACCTTTTCGACCGAATTCTCAAGTCTTTTAAGCGCACTGCTATCATTTTTCTCGTTAAACACCTTCTTCATAAAGTTATACATTAAGGTATCACGATCGTAAGAATCCGTCACCGTCTGAGCCATACCTATATAAGCATAATAGTTTTCAGGATGCCTCTTGACCTCACGCAAGGCTATCTGCGTCCCCCCTGAAAAACCCATAATAAAGATTTTTTCTTTATCAAATCTTTTCTTCAGGTATTCAGTAACCTGATAAGTATCATCCAGCAAATTATCAAGTGTGATACCATCTACATTGGCATCCCCGTCATACGCTATACCCATCCATCTGTAATCCCAATATACAACGGTATAATCATTCTCAAGCTGCATATCTTCATACTTGTCTGTAAATACATAATCATCTGTACCCGGACCGCTTGATACAAGTAACAGTACCGGGTTATCTATATTCTTGCTATTAATAAAAAATCCGTTTGGTGCACCGTTTATATCCATTACAAACTTTTCCGACAAGCTGTTCGGTTCAGTATATGTCCTTATCTTTCCGGAACTTATACAGAACCATACAATAACCAAAATAATTATCAAGGCTAACAGCCCCAAAAGAAACCATTTGATCATCTTAAATATCCTTTTCACGTTATTCTCCCATTACATATAGTATTCTGTTAATTTGTCTAATTCAATCTTTACACTGTCAACATTATAGCATAAATCTTTACATTGTCAAGATGTTTTTAAATTTTTTTTCAAAAAAAGAAACCGCAATTAAAATGCGATTTCCCTTGGTATAACAATCCAATATTTCCTTACTCCTGCATTTTTATATTCCATGATTTCCTTTGTGTAACATGATACCGGTTAGATTCGGACATGACTTCAACTATAAAATTCGGTGCACCCACTATCCTTTGACTTATGTATTAAGTATTATAAATGCAAGAACATCTGCCAGATTTTTGTGTCCCAAAGGAGTTAAATGGACAGAATCTTCATCAGATGCCTTCGCATATTCAGCTGCATTTACAAAAACGCATCCTTTTTCTTTTGCAACTTTCTCATATAATTTGGAGAATTCCCGTGAACGGCTTATTGCATCTTCTCTAAAGTTACCATAAAATGGTGAGTCTTTTATCTTCTCACCTATTTCAGGCGGTGCCATCAATATGATCCTAGGTACAAATCCCTGCTTTATCTTTGTGAAATCTTTAATCACATCTACAAGCTGACTAGCCCCTTCAGCTATCATAGCCGCCGAAGCATGAAACCACTCCTTAAGATCATTAGTCCCCAGCATCAATATCACAATATCTACAGGTTTATGAGTATTAAGGCAGGGCCTTAAGTAGGGCAGTCCCTTCTTCCAATCTTCCCGTGGATCGTCAAACACGGTCGTCCTTCCGTTGCAACCCTCTTCAATTACCTTATACTCTTTACCAAGCAGGTCCTGTAGCCTTGCGGTCCATCGTATATCCTCGGCATACCTCTGTCCGTTCACCGGGTTATATCCGTATGTATTAGAATCACCAAAACACAATACTGTAGTCATTTTTTCCTCATCCCTCATTATTCACATATTTTATATTCCCAACTCCGTGTGAGCATCTCCAACACGATGGGCAGTTCTTTAGCATACCGGATTGTTTGAATCCGGCTTCACTAATAGGCCGACACTAGCTATATTATATACATTTTCATATGAAAAATCATCTAAAATTTTATTAAATCAGTGAGATAAATATTGAAATTGAAAATAATTTGCAAAATGTCACAAAATAATACTTGACGAATATTATTTATAATGTTATATTGCTATTGTTCACGTAACGAAAATATTAGATTCAATTCTTAAAGGAGGTAATTGACATGATGGGCACAAATACAGTGAGCAAACTGAATATCAAGACATTACCTCGGGAATTGGATTTTTGACATTGCTTTATTAGAAAAATATCCATTTTTATTTCCGTGGCTGTTTGTCACGGTATTTTTTTGCCCAAATAGCACTATTCACAGTCAATCTGCAAGAATGTCTACCGCAAGTTTTACTTGCGGGTAGATATATTTGCATATTTGACTATGGAGGCTGGACAAAAGGCACGAGTAAACACAAGCCGCGTATGCGGCGGCTTACGGCGTAGCCGGAAGGTTTATGAGTGCTCTTTGTTCAGACTGTGAATAGTGCTAACTTTGTTAAAAAACAGAATTTTAAAGCGAAAGGTTAATAGGGTGAAAGAATAATGACACGACTTAGAAGCTTATTAATGAGCATGGAAAACAAAACGAAAAACTGGCGGGAAATGTATGAGGGTCTGATTTTTATCCCAGCCTGCACTCCGGGCAATCCGACTGAGTTTCCTGTTACGGGAAGCGATCCAACATATTGGTCCGGTGGAGATGTATCGTTCACTATCGAAACCACAAACAGGATGGCTTATGACAGACCCACAATTCTTTGCCAGATTCCGGCTGAAATGCTGGGGATTACCGATTACAGTACAGCTGTTGCGGATGACTGTTATCGTCAGTTTATCCCGTATTTGGAGGATCTGAATGCGGAACTTTACAACCGCAACAAGCCCCCGGAAGAGACCGGATATTATTATATGGCTCACCCGAAGGGAGAAATACTTGTTAGAAATACTGCATTTTTTACCATGAGACCCAGAAAGGACTACAAAAATCTCGGAGGATATAAAATAACAAATTATCCGGAAGAAGAACTTGGGACTCCTCAGATGTGCTTATCTATGAGGTTCCAGGTACAGCTAAAGCCGAATGACAAGAAAAAGGCTGTACAATTATTGGTAGGAAATTTACCTGATGTAGCTTCTTTATTCATCAAGTATTTTGACCATGAACGAAATAATAATGTAAGCACACTTTATAAAAAGCAAAAAGACTTAAGAAAATGGTTAAGCGAAAGTGACTACTGCGCTTTCCTGGCTAACGGCAGCATATTACCGAGAGATTCCAAAACAGGTGGAGCTATGGAAGGCGCAATACCATTTATGGCACCTGCTGATGAGGAAATCGAAGTATGCGGTATAAAGGGTCTGGGTATCAAAAAAGGAGTAACTGTCATCACCGGCGGAGGATATTCCGGGAAATCAACCGTGCTTGACACTATCTCTGCAGGTATCTATGACCATATATTGGGTGATGGCAGAGAACTCTGTGTTACAGATATTTCAGCCATGACCATTTCGGCTGAGGATGGAAGAAGTGTTAAGAATCTTGATATATCTCCTTTTATATCCCGGCTTCCGGGTGGAGATACCGAGCATTTTTCAACCGATCATGCATCGGGCTCTACTTCCCAGGCTGCAAACATCCTCGAGGCTATGGATGCCGGAGCTAAGCTTTTGCTTATCGATGAAGACAAAAGTGCTACTAACTTTATGATCAGGGATGCATTGATGAAGGAACTCATCCGCAGGGAGCCGATTACTCCATTTACGGAAAGAGTAAATGAACTTCATGAATCCTGTGATGTTTCCACAATACTCGTAATCGGCGGCAGCGGTGAATATCTGGCTATAGCTGATAACGTCTATCTGATGGATGAATATCTGATATCTAATGTTACGGAAAAAGCCAGAGAAATTTATAGAAGAAATACCATAGCATCCAGCCCAATTCAAAAAACAGGCACGGAGTATCTGGCAACCTCAGATAAACTCGAGATACCACAGCATACAGATAATACTGAAAAATCCTACGAAACACGACAAAAAACTAGCAATCAATCAGTAGGACAACTAACAACAAGCGATCCGTCAGTACCTAAGGTTAAGGATTGGTACCAGCACCGTATCCTTTCAACTGCTGGATTTTCTCCTTACCCAAAACAGTTTGGCCGTGAAAAACTTGAAGTACCTGATATCGGTTTTATCATCATTGGAGAAGAAAAGATCAATGCGAACTTTGTACATGACATTGTATGCAACGAACAGAGGACCGCAATCGGATTTATGCTTAGACTTCTTGAAACCAGAGAAGGAGGAGGATTGTTCGCCGAGCCGGAACATGAGACTGTAGATATCGTTCAGAAAACCGAAGAACTTTATCGTGAAATTGAAGAAAATGATATTGATATAGTATATTCCGGTAACTTCCCCGACTGTGACAGATTCCTTGCATATCCCAGAAAGGTAGATTTTATGGCTATTGTAAACAGGATGAGACATGTAAGTTTTCTCAATAAATAAAAAATCAATCACCGGGACGGTTCTGCGATTGATTTTTACAGCGCTCAAAAGCCTTGTTTTTACTGCATTTTCAACAATTCAAATTTCAATCAGAGAACCGTCCCTCTGATTGAAAATTAAAAAAGAATGCGAATAATTAACACATTATCCTTATAGTCTGCCTTTATGGTTCCTCCCATACGCTCCACAAAGGTTTTCGCTATGGAAAGTCCTAACCCTGTTGAGTTTGAAGCAGTTTTTACAGTAAAGAATCTATCAAATAACTGTTCCGCTTTTACAGATGAAAGTGCTTTTGCAGTATTTTCAAAAATAATTTCGCCAGTAGGTATGAGTTTTATTTTAAGATCTCCGTCACTGTATTTCACGGCATTGTTCAGAAGATTTGAAAAAATCCTGGACAATGCCTGTTTATTTAGTCTTCTATATATTTTTTCAATACAGATATTTATTTCAGGTACAATGTTTCTCTCTGTCAGAGCCGGATAAAAACTACTTATGCTCTCTTCTAATACCTGATTTACAAATACATCCTCAAGTTCTAAAGCTTTATCATCAGAAACCACCATGGAATATTGAAACAACTCCTCGGTCAGCTGCTTCATTATCTCGGTGCGTTCTCTGATAATTGAAATATATTTTGACTTTTTCTCAGGATCATCAGTATTTTCTATCATATCAAGATATCCATATATAGCTGTAAGAGGCGTGCGGATATCATGCGACATATTTGTTATGGCATTTTTGAGTTCGGAATTTCCCATGTTATACTGCAGATATTGCTTTCTTAATTCAATCAGCTGTTTGTTTATGCTGTCTGTAAGATCACGCATATCTTTATCCCCGCCTGAGATGCGGATAACGGTATTCGTATCCTCATTTAATACTTCTTCAAAAGACACAGCTATCTCCCTGGCAGTTTTCTTTAAAAGATAAAGCTTAACTGCCAGGAAGATAGTTATTATTAGCAAACATCCCATTATCACATATATCATAAAAAATTTCACCTTGTGCGTCTGCTTCTCAAATCAATCACCGGGACGGTTCTGCGATTGATTTTCAAAGGGCTCAAAAGCCTGATTATTACGTCATTTTCATCAATCCAATTTTCAATCAGAGAACCGTCCCTCTGATTGATTTTACTTCAAGTCTTTCCTGTCAAATCTCAGCTTGGCGATTGTCATTAACACCAGTCCAAAAGCTAATGAACATGCAATTGTGAACCAAGGTTCATCAAATCCGACTATTAAAGTTCTGTCTTCAAGGCTGAGATAACTTAATGCGAAGCATCGATTTATTATCTTGACAATTATGCTGTCAGGATACATTTCATACAATAATATACCGGGTACAGCCAGAGCTTCATATAAAACATAAAAAATTATAAATGCTTTCGGATCTGGAAGAATTACCGTTATCAATATGGAAAGCGCAAGGGAATTGCCGAAGAACATAACCGTTATAACAAGCATGTTCATCAGCATGTCCCCAATATTGCATACTGACATATCGTACCCTATAATTGCGCCCGATACCAGAAACACTCCAAAGAACACTATGATGGCTATCAGCATCTCTACAGAATACACTATGATCCACGAAAAGAATATATCGCTTCTCTTATGCCCCATTATCAGTTTGTTTCGTATTTCTCCCGATGTAAATTCAGCAGAAATTAACACCAAAGCCAGACCACCGATAAAATTACCCACGAGCATGCATAAAAACATAGTTAATGTTTCTGACGGGGCAAGCAAAGGTGCGCCGGGTTCACTTAAATACACTTCTAAATTAGTCACTGTCGGAAGTAAAATACATAAGAATATCATTCCATAAAAAAGTTTAGACCTGAATAATACCGATAGATCCGCACGTAGGAGTTTACTCATTGCTGCCACCTCCTACTAAAGAGATGAAGAATCCTTCCAAGGTTTCTTCCTGTTCAGAACACGAATTCAATTTACAGCCTTCCTTGTCCAAAGCCTTTACAAGCTCACTGATATTCGGTCTCCCATAGATGTTTGCATCATTATCACTCAGGATCTTATATTCCAAACTCATTTTATCAAGAACTCTTGTAAGTGCAGCCGTACTTGATACATTTACCTTCAGGCTCTTATGGCAGGCATCTTCAAGCTCATCGGCACTCATTTCCCTGACCATTTTCCCACTGTCAATAAATCCATAGTGAGTTGCAAGTTTTGCCAGTTCATCAAGGATATGTGAAGAAATAAGAAACGTAATGCCTTTTTCCCTGTTGAGTTTCAGAATAAGCTCACGCATTTCAATAATACCCTGGGGATCGAGTCCGTTTATCGGTTCATCAAGCATCAAAAAATCCTGGTTACCGCATAAAGCTACTGCTATTCCCAGTCTCTGTCTCATACCCAATGAGAAATTCTTAGTTTTTTTATTTTGAGTATTTTCCAGCCCTACAAGACTCAGCAGTTCTGAAATTCCATCATAATTTGGCATACCCAGAAGCTTATACTGATGTTCAAGATTTTCCCTTGCTGTCATTTCAGGGAAAAGTGACGGTGCCTCAACTATAGCACCCATCCGGTTGCGTGCTTTTAAGATACCGGCATCATTAGAATTTGTACCAAAAAGATTGAACTCTCCGCCTGTAGAAAACTGAAGGCCGCAGATTATACGGAAAAGTGTGGTTTTTCCTGCTCCATTCCTTCCCACAAATCCATAGATCGAACCTTTGGGAACATTCATTGAAAGTCCTTTTAAGGCTTCAAATTTTTTGTACTTTTTGGTTAATGCATTTGTACGTAATACATATTCCATTTCAATATATTCCTCCTGTTATTTTACATATAACGTTTCCACATTTATATAATCAAATTTCCAAAAACATTGTTACTTTCTATCTTGCAGCTAACAAAGTAAGTTGGTATTTTCATCATATAGAATAAATGATTTATCAGCGATATATGCGTTAACAACAGTCTATACCAAATAAGTTAAGAAACCGGTTAAGAGAAAAGTTAAGATTCGGTTAAGATTTTGATGTAATCATAAAGCCAATACCCCAGATGGCTTTTATCCATTCTTTTCTTGTCGCTTCTTTTAGCTTTTTCCTTAAGTTATGTATATGAATTTTTAAGGAGTCCTCAGTACAGTCCGGTGTATCTAAACTTATTTTTTCAAGAATTGTCAGCTTAGAAATCACCTGTTCCGGATTCCGCATAAGTAACTTCAATATAGCAAATTCTGTGCGGGTAATTTTTATTTCTTTCTTTTTACAAAGATTATTTTCAAAATCCGAAACTCCAAATTCTTCTGAAGACTCTGCCATAGGGACACCTACAGACTCGTGTGATACATTGGAATTTTCCGTATACAGTATATGCGTATCCAAGTTTAAAGTCAGCGACTCAAATGTTAATACATTCTGATCTGATGCATATGCAGTCTTTTTTGCGTTTCTCAGCTGTACAGTAATCCTGGCCAGTAATTCCTGCATATTAAACGGTTTCGTGATATAATCTGCTGCTCCGTTTAATAACAGACCTACCTTATCATTTATGTCTGCCTTTGCGCTGACTACTATCACCGGAACATCCTTTATTTTAGGCAGAAGCTCTTCTCCGCTTAATCCCGGTATCATTAAATCCAAAAGCACCAGATCCGGCTTGATTTTTTCCAAAACCATCAATGCCTCCGAACCCGAAAATGCTTTTACTACTTCATAACCTTGGGCTCCAAGTGCTTCAGACAGCATATCATTTATATGAACATCATCATCTACAATTAAAATTTTTGCCATAATCAATAAATCTCCAACAAATCTAAAAATCAGTCACGGATGTATTATCTGCCCCATTTTCTATTCAAAGAGCATACTATGTGCCCTGTTGCACAATGCCAAGTATAACAAATATCATAAATCAAGTCAAATAAAAAGGGCATGATCCGATTATAGTATCCAGCCCTAAACTGAGCATAAAAATACATTGAAAATAATTTTATACAGTGCTACAATACCGCTTGTGTCAATTAATGTCTGTCATAGAACTGTTTCGATGATACCCCATTTAATTGACAATTTAGCTTTGAAAGAAGGAGCTCCCATGAGCGTTTCAATAATACTCCAGCAGATGGGTGTCATCTGCATCTTAGTGGTAATAGGAATTTATCTGTATAAAAAACATGTAATAGACGACAGAACTTCTCAAAAGCTTTCTGCTATAGTAGTAGATGTGTGCAATCCTGCCCTTATACTCGGCTCGATACTTTCCGGGCACATGACAGCCACGCACAATGATCTTCTTATAGCCATAGCTTTAGGTGCAGCTTTTTATGTGATTCTTGTTATTCTCGGCTTTGTTATTCCCAGAATACTCAAATCGGAACCCTACAACAGAAAGTTCTATAATCTCATAACGGTATATACCAACACAGGTTTTTTAGGTCTTCCCATTGCCAAGGCTATCCTGCCTGCAAACGCAATTCTTTATGTAATAGTGATAAATATTTTCTACAGTCTGTTTTTCTATACGCATGGGATGGCAGTATTACACTCCGGAATCGATCAAAAAAATTTACGCAGCTCAGATAATACCGATAAAAAGATTGCCGCAAATACCAATACCGCTGATTCAGATAAAAATGCAGGGAAACATAAACACCCTCTTCTTGCAATATTCAACATCGGAACCATGATGGCAATATTAAGTCTCGTTGTATTCTGGTTTGAGATTACCTTCCCACCCATCATTTCAAACACAATTGAATATGTTGGCAATGCTACCGTATTCATGTCCATGACCCTGCTTGGGGTATCCATTGCCAGATCTAATTTCTTTAAGTCATTTAAGAATATCAGGATATGGCTCTATATAGTAATACGTATGATCATAGTTCCAATAATTTTCGTTCTGATAATGTACTTTACCGGATTTAATACCGAGTCCACTCTCGCTGTATGTCTAATGGCTGCAGTCCCTGCCGGAAGCCTGCCCTTGATCACGGCAGAAAAAATGGGCCTGGATACGGAAATTCTATCGAGTTCAATAGCCATGACCACATTTATGTCAGTATTTACAATTACCGCTATTATGTCAGTGGTTTCGGTAATCATTTGAGATATAATGTGAAGAATTCTTGTACCTTTAAGATTTAAAGATCTTTAATGATTTGTCGACGTCGCAGAATTACATTGACACTTGTTCAGAATGACGTATTCGCTAATCTGTCAATGTTATATAGTCTTTTACATATGCCGTTCTGTAGTAGGAAGAAGATAATATGAGAAATAAAAAAGAACCCTTTAACTGGAAAGAATTCATAAAACAAATCTGTGTGATAGCTATCCCGGTAGCTTTACAAAACCTGCTTACCACTACCGGTTCGATGGTTGATACTATGATGATATCCTCCCTAGGTCAAAATGAACTGGGAGCAGTAGGTTTGTGCGCTCAGTTCTCATCACTTATGTTTTCAGGATACTGGGGCTTTGTAGGTGGAGGAATGCTATTTATCTCTCAGTTTTGGGGAGCTAAAGATAACGATGGAGTAAATCGTGCTTATGGTCTCACACTTACATGTATGATGATAGTGGCTACGATTTTCTGCGGAATGGCAGTCCTTTTTCCGGAAAATGTTATGCAGCTTTATACCGACAAAGCAGATATTCAGGCAATAGGTGTTGATTATTTACGCATAGTCGGTTTCTCATATATTTTAATGGTGTTCTCCATGGCCATGGCAGTACTCCTTCGGTGTACTGAAAGAGTGCGTATACCTCTTTATGGATCCATTGTATCTGTTGGCATGAATATTTTCTTTAACTGGGTTCTGATTTTCGGAAATCTGGGTTTTCCCGAAATGGGCGTTAAAGGAGCTGCTTTAGCAACTGTTATTGCTCAGTGCTGCAATATCGCAGTCATCATCATCTTAGCAAAAAAGAACAAACATCCCTTCCTTTTTGCTTTCAAATCTCATTTTTCCGGACGTAAAGGTCTGACCTCCGAATACTTTAAAAAGTGCTTTCCTATCATAATGAACGAAGTCCTGATAGGTGTTGGAAATATGATGATAAATATTGTAATGGGAAGACAGACAAACGATGCCATCGCAGCACTAGCACTTTTCAGAACTATAGAAGGACTCATCATCGGCTTCTTTGCAGGATTCTCTAATGCTTCCTCCATTCTTGTAGGAAAAGAAGTAGGAGCCGGCAACCTCGAGACAGCATACAAAAGAGCCTGGAGGATTGTATATCTCTGTCAAGGCTTTATCGCCATCGTAGGAGTCCTTTTGATACTGCTCCACTCTCCCATTCTTACTCTTGCAAATCTTGAAGGCGAGAGTTTTACCATAGGTACACAATTCATTATCATTTTTGCCATTTTTGCGATAATAAGGATGGGAAACTGGACTCAGAATGACACCTTTAGATCGGCAGGCGAAGCCGTTTACGGCACAGTACTTGAAATAGCTTTTATGTGGCTGATGGTGGTTCCTGCAGTATGGATATCCGGAATGGTTATCGGAGCAC
Organism: Lachnospiraceae bacterium; assembly: GCA_017542245.1. Classification (GTDB taxonomy): domain Bacteria; phylum Bacillota; class Clostridia; order Lachnospirales; family Lachnospiraceae; genus RUG11977. The sequence goes on along the minus strand of JAFXXN010000135.1, from coordinate 13,771 downwards.
CAACTTTTGTAGTTTTTATATGCTGTTATATAGATGAGCCTATAAGATATGTGCTCATGCAGATACACCTTCACAATGGAAAATGGGTAAAACCTGTAACACCCGAAGGAAGGGCTGCACTAAAGGAATTTCGAGCCAGAAGGATGAAATGATCAAAATGCTTTCTTCTCACGGCTTATAAGCTCAGGCTCTCCGTTTTCTATTCTTTCTTCAACGAGCCTTCTTATTCTGGTGCACCATGCTTCAGTTTTCATAATATCTGAGCAGTATTTCTTTTGTATCAGTTCACCCTCTGCGAGTGCTGCCTCATACTGTTCCTTATTGATATCTCCTGTAGCATACGCTTCTTCCAGTTCATCCATGTCAGATACGGAAATCTCCCCTTCCGGGAAAAAGATAATATCCAGATATTTATCGATATATACCAGCACGCCGTCATCGTCGTACTCTGTGTTTTCTATTACATCCACATACCATACTGACGGCTGATATTTTTCGTCCGATGTCACCGGATAATTCTTTCTCTCACTGTCATGTGTTCCTTCAGGATAATATTTTGCTGTAATAATATGTCCGGCATTATCCGGTATCAGTTCCAGCCATGACATCCCGGCTCCTGTTACTTGAACTCTCCCGGCTTTAGGAGTTTCCCAATAATTGTTTTCCCCATCTGTAAGTTTTATCAGACAGGCGATTCCATGGAAATCATCGGTATCTATCCGCATTTGGTAATACGGATAATACATAAATCCCCATGCATCGCGGTTTAGGCGTTTTCTTTTCATATTTTTTTCCTCATAAAACCCTATTATTGTATTTCACTTCCGCCCCACTCAACTACGGTAAATCCCTTTCTTTCGGGAGCTGTGAGTTCCTGTTCCTTAACTTCAACAGGATTATTGTTTCCATACCACGTCATAAATACACGTATTACGGTATCCGGGCAAGGATTAATATTCAACTTGGCACCATCGGTATATGCTTCTTTCTGGAAACTTATAACATTATACTCATTACTCTCCATCAACGGAAGCCAATACACAATAAATTCATTAGCTTCACGTCTTGTGAGGCCAAGTTTGTCAAGTGCATGCTCAAGGAATTCTGCCGTATCACTGCCCTTTACGCAAAAACCTTCAGACATATCATATTCCGCATCTGATATTCCTTCCCAATATAGGTAATTATACTTTTGCCCCTCCGTATCTGTAAGCGTTCCGTCAGGTTCAGCGGTAACTTTCCATCCATCGGAATATTTCGGATAAGTAGTTGTAAGTTTCCCATCAAAATCTAATTGAACAAATATTTCCGTACGCGTTTCCGGATAGAAATATATTACAGGCTTCCTATGCTCCGTTTGAGACGCCGTGATAATTGCCAATACAATAAAAAAACCGGCAATTCCCAATAAAACCAGAAGAATGATAAGAGCAGTTTTTTTCCCTTTCTTCCGTTTTGTTTCCTTCTCAAGCTCTAAACCTATACGTTCTTCTTCAGTCATGTGATATTCTTCATCCATGTTTCATTCTCCTCTTACTATTTCCATGAATTTCAGCTTCCGCCTCATTTTTTCCCAGCTTCGCTTTCCTTACATATCCATAATAAACGATTTGGGGATTTCTTGTCAAAAGATTTTTCAACTTAACGATAATACTGTGCCTGTGCTTCAAACATCTTGGCATAGATGCCTCCTGCCATTTTTATCAGCGCATCATGATTACCATACTCTGCTATCTTTCCTTCCGAGAATACAGCTATGGTATCACAGAACCTGCAGGATGAAAGCCTGTGTGAGATATAAAATGCCGTCTTATCACCTACTAAAGTATGAAACTGCTTATATATCTCATACTCAGCTATAGGATCAAGTGCCGCTGTAGGCTCATCTAAGATGACCACAGGTGAATTCTTATGAAGTGCCCTTGCTATAGCGATTTTCTGCTGCTCACCGCCGGAAGGCTCTATACCATTCTCTTCAAAATACTTGAACAGTATTGTTTTGGGGCCGTTTTCTAGTTTCTTCAACATTTCTGAGAGATTGACCATATCAATAATCTTTTCTATTCTCTTTTCCTCATCATCTGTATAGTAATCCTTATTATCCTCATCTACCAGAGTGATATTCTCTTCAACAGGGAATGCAAAGAGTCTGAAGTCCTGGAAAACCGGAGCAAAAAGCGACATATATTGATCATAATCATATTCCTTGATATTGATACCGTTAACCAGTATATCTCCCGAGGTCGGATCATACAGTCTGCAAAGCAGTTTTATAAATGTAGTCTTTCCTGCACCGTTAAGTCCTACTATGGATAAGTGTTCTCCGGCTCCTATCTTTATGCTGATATTGTCAAGTACCATTTTATCCGTACCTGGATATTTGAAAGAAACATTTCTAAACTCTATTTCACGGATTTCATTATTCACTGCTCTCTCACCTTTTTCCAAAGCTTCGGGATAATCCATGAACAGCACGAATTCATAGGCGTAATTACAGCGTTTTAATACTTCCTGAGTATTGCTTACCAGTCCGCCTAAAGTATCATTTAACTCATCAGCTGCCTGTATCATCTGTACAAGTACTCCTAGAGAGAAAACGCCTTTTATGGCAAGAAACCCTACATAAAGATAAGATCCCATCATTCTTATGATGTTTGCCACATTCCCGATAAGATAATATTTCATACCGGTTTCTGCCTGCCACTTCCAATGTGCGTTACTTGCAGCGGAATTTCTGTCCCAACAGTCAACCATCATTTTCCGGGCATCATACAGCCTTATATCCTTACCGTATCTGAAATCAACTATATTCCATCCATAGTATCCGAAAAGTCTGTTAATCTTGGCAAGCTTTTTATAGACTTCTAAACCAATTTTGTTATTTTTTGCCGAAACGAATCCCATTACAATCACGTAAGCAAGTATGACCAGTAAAAGTAAAGGTGCATTGATGCTTATTATCGTTACAAGTCCAAATACCTTAATTACATTAGACACGGCTCCGAATATCTGCTCCGCAATACCATACGCACCACCGGAATACCAGTCCATACCGGTTCTGGCTTTTTCAACCTGGTCAAGTGCTTCCTTGTCCTCTGTCAGCTGAAAGTCCAGCTCCATGGAATGAAGACCTGTAAGAATGCTAAAATGATTATCAAGTCTTTGCTGATATTTCATCAGCTGATTACTGATCCTCTCCAAGGAAACACCTAAGATAAACTCTCCTCCGATAAGAACCGCTGCGAGTGTTATAAGTGTTTTCAGATCCCTGTCACCTAAAAGCTCATCAATGATCATCGGCGATACTATGACAGGGAGCAATGATTTTGCTGCCATAACGATTGTTTTTACTGCCTCAAGCGGAAAGAAGAACGGGAATTTCTTCGCAGTTATGGAAAAAAGCAGTTTTAACACCGGAATTACTTTTTCTCTTGAGGACAGTTCTTTTTTATCTTTTTCTTTTTTCTTTGATATATCTTTTTTTGACATATTTTTACTCCTTCTGTATCTATCTCCTTTAACCCTCAAGCACCGGAGAAGCTACAGTTTCATTTGACTGATCGAGTGTTGCCTCTTCGTTGTAGTACTTAGCCTGGATATTGAACATATTTGCATATTCTCCGTTTTTATCCATAAGCTCGTTAAATGTACCGTATTCTATCATCTCACCGTTCTTAAACATCGCAATATTATCGCAGAATCTCGTAGATGCAAGCCTGTGTGAGATATATACCGCCGACTTCTTTCCTATCATCCGGTCAAAGCGTTCGTACAGCTGTTGTTCAGCTATAGCATCAAGTGCTGAGGTGGGCTCGTCAAGCACCACCACTTGAGCTTCCTTGTAAAGAGCCCTTGCAAGTGCCAGCTTCTGCTTTTCTCCGCCGGACAGATCTATTCCGTCATCCTCCACAATATTTGTGATATATGTATCAATTCCATGTTTGAGTGAAGCTATTTTTTCCGAAAGACCTGCCTCCTCAAGTGCCTTTGCTACTTTTTCCTTATCCGTATCCGCAGCTGTTTTCATGGAAACATTTTCCGCAATAGGAAATGCAAATGTTTCAACATCCTGGAATACCGGAGCAAACAGCCTGTAATAATCCTCACGGTCGTATTTCTTAATATCCACGCCGTTCAGAGTAATCACACCCTCTGTCGGATCGTACAAACGAAGCAGTAGCTTAATCATGGTAGTTTTTCCGGCACCGTTAAGTCCTACCACCGCCAGCCTTTCACCTGCATTTATTTTCAGGTTCAGATGTCTCAAAGCGTAGTTCTCTGCCTTTAGATATTTATAGCTTACATCTTTAAACTCTATAGTATAAGCATTTGCCTCCGGAAGTGGGATAGTCTCTTCCTTTTTGATTATATCGAGTTCCATGAAGGTTCTTAAGTCATCAACTCTAAGAGAACACTTTTTATAATCACCGAATCTTAACAGCAAAAACGGCAGGTTTTGTGAAAAAGCGGTTGATAAGGCAAGGAACATAGTAAAGTTACCTATCGTAAGGTCCTTCTTTAGAACCGCATAAAAAAGTACAGCGTATACAAGCCCTTTGGTGATTACAGTAAGAAGTGCGGCAAAATAAGCGTGTCCGGACCACATATTAAAATGCTTGTCCATTCTTTCCTCTTTTTCACGGAATATCTTTTTCTGCTTATTTACCAGATACTTGCTTAACCCAAATAAACGGATGTCCTTTGCGTATTCAAAGTCCTGGGTAACTCTGGACATATACCCTATTTTCCGCCATATCGGCGAGAGCATATCCCAGACCTCTGCCTTATCTTTTTTTACTATTTTTCTGTAATAAAGGAATTGTATGACTGCCAGGATTACAAGGCAGATTATAAGCCTCACGTCTAATACTGTAACTGCTGCGAATGTAACTATGACCGTGAGTAAATTCTGACCCAGTTCAGGTATTATACGCAGCATTCCTTCAAAACCGTTTTGATTATCATTACATGCTTCTAATGCACGTTCATGCATATCAAGAACATCCGGTCTTTCCAATACTTCATAATTAAGCCCCAGCACCCTGTTTACTCTTTCGCTGATCACATGCATACGGATATCGATGTATTTATACCATGTAAGTGAATCCGATACTGTTTTGCTCAAGATTAACACAGCTGTTATGCTGCCTGCCACAAGCAGGAATATTATAAGATTATGTCTTTTTGCCTCGTCATCAATTCCGTTTTCTATAATATCCAATACATACTTTCCAAACACACCCCAGAAATACTGGAGTACTGATGAGGCTACCATGCCTATAGCCGCAAGTATCAGTGCGGATACACAGTATCTCTTTGCCTTTCCAAGTACATACTTTGTATTGCTCCATAACCCGAATTCTCTATGGAGCGGATTATCTTTACTTTCTTTATATTCTGCCATTATTTCTTATTCTCCTGTATAAACTTAAGTATCCCATCAACATCTTTTTTATCAAACCAGGGTTTGTTCCTGTTACCTATCTGCATAGTGTATCCTTGAGGCGGATTAACAATGGTTTCAGCCGCAAGCAACAATATAACATATATGGCTATACCTGACAGATCAGTAATGTATGCTTTTTCTGTCTCCTTCTTTTTGATCACATCGATACAGCTTATCGGCTTATATATGTCATTTCCGATGTTAAATTTTTTTATTATCGATTGAACCTGTTCTACACCTATCCCTACCTTGTCCGCAATTGATGAAACTGTAATACATTCATTGCAATTAAGTGTCAGGAAACAAAACAGCACCTCGAGTCCTCCCGGTTCACCAAGTGCCTTAAATATATTACGCATCTTATCCGAAATATGGATATTTGCAGCAAATCCTTTTTCGGGTTCCCTTACTATCGAGTAAAACTGTGTATCCGGATTCAGATTATAATACCCGAAGCCGGCATTGTCCGATATAACTGAAACTGTTCTTTCTCCTTCTGCAACATTCGGACGTTTATAATAATACTTATTACTTCTATAGGCGGAAATCTGAAACGCCCATGCTATATCCAATATTTTGTCAAAATATTCTGAACGGTCGAAATTTTCGTTTCTTATCTCATCATTCAAAACATCACGAAGAATATTCTGTACTTCCTGTTCTATAGAAACCTTTTCTTTCTCCTGACCGTAAAGGTACGATATCGAAACCTCAAAATATTCTGATATTTTCGGAAGCAAATCGCCTTCCGGATAGCTTCCGTTCTCCCACTTTGATACAGCCTGAGGACTGACCCCCAAGTAATTTGCCAATTGTTCCTGTGTAACGCCTCTCTTTTTCCTCAACTGCTGAAGATTTGTTGAAAAAACTGTAGTTGTATTTGCCATATTTACCTCCTCCGTTTCTACTATCAATTGACTTGATCATAGTATAACACCTTTTTCAGTTGTGCGCTACATCTGATTTCAACTATATGTTAACTTATAACAGAAAAAACTCCAAAATTCAACCATTTGTTGATTTTGGAGTTTTGTTATAATATTTCCATATCTAAGGGATTAATTTATCGTCCCTTAATCTCTATTCTGTCAAGAATGCCCTGTACTCCAACATCCTTATGGGTTAGATACATTCTTGCAACATCCTCTATAAAGGTACTGTCGGCACCGGTCTTCTTTTGAATCCTTTCAAGACTTACGCCCTTATCTATATATCTCATAATTTTCATAACCAAGGAATATTTATCGCTTTGATTCGTTTTATAATAACTTTTTGTTTCAAGGTAATCTATTTTGCTCTCGAATTCGTGACTTCCCTTTTTATTACTGTTTACATGAATTTCAGCTTCCGCCTCATTTCTTATCAGCTCTGCTTTCCTTGCATGACCATAATAGACAATTTGGGGCTTTCTCGTCAAAAGTTTTTCCCAACTTTCTGCAATCTGTGTCCCCTTGTGAAGTTCCAGCTCGTATAAAGGATTCAGATCACCGACAAAAATTGTTCCATCATCCAAATAAAGCGAAATACTGTCCTCACTGTGTCCCGGAGTGTGGATGATTTCACCATCGATACCGATTTCTTTGAGAAATTGGCGACTATCAGAATGCTTTATAATTTTGACCTTGTTATTATCTATCGGTTTATAATTGTATTTGGCTTCTTTTACAAATATCGCATCGGCTGAATGCATGAATTCTTTTTGAGTTTCCATAACTATTATTTTAGGTCCCAGTTCCGCAATCTCCTGAACTATCCCCATATGATCAGGATGGAAATGCGATATCATGATATAATTGATGCTCTGCACGGAGATTTCCAAATTTCCCATAAACCTGCAAAAGGCTGGAAATGTTCCTGCCCAGCCGGTATCAAATAAAAGTTTTCCTTTTGTTCCTTCTATCAGATAAGTATTGGTATTTGAATAGCTTATCTCATATACCTTCATGCTGCTCTCCATTTCAATCAGAGGGACGGTCTGATCCCCATTACCGATTTAATTCTCAATAAAATCGAATGATTCTATTAATGTCGAAATACTTCTAACCCCTTCCGGTATCTTTTTCCCGAATCTGTTAAGCCAGAGAGTATTAATTCCAAGAGCCGATGCCCCCTTGACATCGCTGCTGATGGAATCTCCGATATGGATTACTTCTTCCGGTACAAGTCCCGTTTTCTTTAAAGCCAGTTCAAACAGCTCACTTCGGGGCTTATAAGCTCTTGCATCCTCAGAAGTAAATACTCCTGCCGGTTTTAGATTATGATATTCTATGGCCCGGTTTATATCATCCGTATCGATATTGGAAACTATATAAATCGGTACCGGACTCTTTTCAAAAAACTCTTTAGAATCCTCAAATATCGGCGGCTTTACCCAATGTTCGAACATGAGGTTGCTGAGTTCTTTTGCGTTTGCGGTAGACTGAAACTTAGCTAACGTGTGTTCAAGCGATTTTTCTTCCAATGCTCTCTGTGTTTCAAAAGTATCTCCGTATGAGTTCTGAAACATCGTCTGGAAATCCTTCCACCAAAAGGAGTCAATCTCAGATTTGTCTTCTACAACACCTGTTTTCTGTATTATATCTGTGATCTTCTTTATAACCTCACCGTCTTCATGTACGATAGTTCCGTAAAAATCAACAAATAAAGCCTTTATTTCCCCATTCTGCATATGCTTTCTCCCATGTGTCCACAGTAAACGGACGTATTTTATCTCCTATACTGTTTGCGTACTCTTCTGCAAATTTCAGGAAGAATACAAGATGTTCCCTTGCATTAAGCAGCTCTTTGATGATTACTTTTGTCCATACACCTGCTTCTGTATACTGACTTGTCAGCTTTATCTTTTCAACGTATCCGTTCATATCGAAAGGAACTCTCTGCTCTTCAATCAGAATTTCACCTTCATCACTTATGGTTAATATAGTATACGGAACTGTATTTTTAATACAATCCAAAGGAAGTCCGCAGGAGCCGGGATTGATCAGATAGATTTCCCTGTCCTGCACCTTATAGCTCCACTGTATATGAGAATGTCCGAAAATATAGATCCCATCTGCAAGCATTGATATTGCCTCTATAAATCCGGGAGTCTCTTTTATTGCATCTTGCATCTGCTGCCTGTGATACTCCGGAGTCACTTCCCTGTCCCCATATTTATGAGCTAATGCTGAAGAACGATTGAAATAGTTTTCCAGATTGCTCACCTTTATAAAATCATCCACATGATGAAGCATATGGATATCCCTGCCATTACTTGAAAAATCAGCTCTGTGGGGAATCGATAAAAGAAAGTCCAGATTATCCTTTTTTATATTCCTATAGTTCCAATACGATATCTGCATCTGGCCGTCTGTCCATTTACTCTGGTCTTTTCCTATCAGATTCTCTAGATACCGTTCTTCGTTCCCACGGATTATTATTTTGTTCTCAATTTTCCTAAGTGTGCTAATACATTCATCAGGGAACGGCCCGCTTAGACAATAGTCCCCTGCAAATATAAAATCCGTAATTCCTTTCTTTTTTGCATCTTCCAACACTGCATCCAGTGCCGGCTTATTTCCATGTATATCCGATATAACTGCATATTTCATTTGTTTTTTCCTTATTTCCCGTATTATGTTTTTCAATCAAAGAACCGTCCCTCTGATTGATTCAGAAGCATTTCTTCTCGTGAGTCTGTTTACAACTGCCGATATTTTCACACTTATAGCATACTTCATTCGGACAGGTATCTTTTTCAAAAAACTCTCTGACATTGGAAAGAGTAGTATCAGCTATATTGCTCAATGCTTCATTTGTTAAGAATGCCTGATGAGACGTTACGATCACATTTGGCATGGATATCAGTCTTGCCAATACATCGTCGTTTACAATATGATTTGAATAATCATGGAAGAATACGTTAGATTCTTCTTCATAAACATCGAGACACGCTGCACCTATTTTACGTGCTTTTATGCCTTCTACAAGTGCCTCGGAATCTATCAATGCACCCCTGGAAGTATTTATGATTACTACGCCCTTTTTCATCTTAGCCATCGTATCAGCATTTATCATATGCCTGTTTTCATCGGTCAAAGGACAATGCAACGATATGATGTCGCTCTTTTCCCATAGTTCATCTAAAGAGACATATTCTATATCTGAATCAGCAGCGGGGAACTTATCGTAAGCTATGATATGCATACCAAAACCACGGCAAATATCAATAAATATCCTTCCGATCTTGCCTGTCCCGATAACTCCAACCGTCTTACCATGAAGGTCAAATCCGGTAAGTCCGTTCAGGCTGAAATTAAAATCCTTAGTGCGGATATAAGCCTTGTGAATTCTTCGTATAGATGTGAGCAACAGTGCCATGGCATGCTCTGCCACTGCATACGGTGAATACGCCGGCACGCGGACTATATGTATTTTCCCATATGCATATTCAATGTCCACATTGTTGTAGCCCGCACATCTAAGTGCTATCAGCTTCACACCCATAGCCTGCAGCTTGTCGATAATCTCCGAGTTTACATCATCATTTACAAATACGCACACTGCATCACAGCCTTCAGCCAGCTTGCAGGTATCAGAAGTCAGACGTGTTTCAAGATATTTTATCTCAAACTCCTCATCTATATTTGAGTTTATAAATGATTGTCTGTCATATTCTTTGGCATCAAAAAATGCAATTTTCGTCTTCATGTTTCCTCCTTTTCAATTACTGGAGCTGTTCTCTGATTGATACGATGTCGAGCGCCCGTAATATGGCGAATCTCCATAATACCGATCTTTCAAAGTACATCCTGACCAGTATCTGCGAAAATAAAAATAGTCGTCACAATATCTATTATAGTGATAATCATAAACGGTTCTTTTTTCAAAGAGCCTGAACCCGCTCTTTTCTGCTGTTCTGCGGGAAGCTGGATTGTCCACGTCCATGATTGCGGTCAAATACTCAATTCCATGCGTCCGACAGAAAAACTCAGCAAATGCCTCCGCTGCTTCGGATGCATACCCTTTCCCAGTATACTCGCTAATCATCATCCAACCAAGATCATATTCATGGAGCATATTCTGTTTGCCGAAGGTAAGAGCACCCACAACAATGTCGTTTTCTCTGTTTTCAATGGCATAACAACGCCACATATCGATGTCGCTGGTGTCCTCAATTCTTTGAAACTCATGGATATAACCGAGCATATCTTCCCGTTTTGCATCAACATCCAGAAAATCCGGGCAGAAATCCATTACCTGCGGATCGGTTTTGATCCTGTACAATGCATCAGCATCTTCAGCCCGAAACGTACGAATGATCAGCCTGTTTGTTTCAATCATCATTTTTCCTCACTACGATCTTTTCCTTTCATGCTCTGCTTTTATGATAATAATCCCATATTTCAAATAATATACTGCTTCTTTCTTTGTATTCAGGATAAAACTCCTTAGCCAGTCTGTCATATGCTAATGCAGCAGCATATATATGTTCTGAAATCCTGTTAATTGTAGTATCATCCGTTTTATACTGTGATTTTCCCAAATACTTAACATATTCAAGTTCTTCAGAATAACCATATCTGTGATGGTTGGTACCATATTTAATATCTCTCTGCACCATCTGCATTACCAAGGTTTCATTGCAATTCATATTGGCCAGATGGCTGCTTATCAGATAATCCTTGCGGTACAATTTCCCAAGTGCCTGTATCTGCACAAACCAGAAACGGTTAATGTTTTCTATGGGCCAGTAATCGTTTTGTATTTCATCATAAACTTTATTATCCTGACCATTCTTTATCTCAGTATTTAACAAATCCTCTTCGACATACTCAAAATCAAAACCGAAATCATAGCGCATTCCGTTTTTGAAGATAATACGATACATATGATTTTCAGGTACAAATGCCCATCCCAGTGCTGTATCTTCATTTACCCCAAATCTGCCAAGTTGTTTCATGTATTCATCAACTGAAATTGATCCATTTTTAGGCAGTCTCACCATAATCGAAAAATCAATATCACTGTAGCAGTCATGATAACCTATATCAAACGCTTGTTTTATGGTGTTATCTTTGTTGTCGCGGTCTATGATCACATCTCTTACTTTTGCATTTTTTATTTCAGGAAGTTTGAAAATCTTTTCAATATATTTTTCAAATTCAGATTTCATAATTTGTTCGGATAAATATATCACTTTCAAATTCCCCTTTATAATTTAATACAACTTTCGGCTTTGAACCCATGATAAATAATTATGCTCATCATCCAGTTCATAAACATAGTCTTTTTCCGATTTAAAAGCATCTATTATTCTGATTGATTCAGCAAGAACTTCCTCTTTTGATTTCCCGGCCACATCAATTTCAACTTCATTGGGTAATAATTTTCGGCTCTTAATGACATTATTAGATCTTTCAACATACTCGGGAATAAATAATCCACCCTCATTTTCGTTCCTATTTATCATCTGTTGTTTTATCTGATTTATGTCACTCGAAATAAGTTTAAGTGTTATGAAATCAAATCCCCTAAATATTTTGGGCAGTTCTCTTGTTCTTATATCGTCAAAATCTAAAGCTACTATATTTCTTAATCCTTTATCATAAAAAAACTTTATCTGAGCCAATGTGTTTTCCCAACATAGTTGTTCTTCATATATACCTATATCCTCTACGTCATCCGGTATAATAAATTCAGGAACCATGTTCTGCTCAATATATACCCCGTTGTAATGCTTATATAATTCTTTTGCAAGAGTCGTCTTTCCCACGGCACTTGGGCCTATAATAAATATGAAATCCATATCAATATTCTTCTATCCTCGTAGTCACATTACATATTTAGGCTATTTTCGTTCAAAAAGAAATCATACAATCCCATAAAGGTTATTCCCTGCTCGTTTCTCCATAATGGCGAGGTTCCATTAACCACTATTATCTTCTTAAAAGAGTCCGGAATTCTTATAAGCGAGGCCTGTTCTTGATCTATTTTTACCTGTGTTGGAAGAGCAAATGCTGATTGTATATAATATCTTACACTACCTCGATTAATCACAAAATCAACTTCAAGATGTTTACGGATACTTTTTCCATTTTCAGAAACTCTTGTCTCTACAACACCCACATCAACATTAAACCCACGATAAATCAATTCGTTATAGATAGCATTCTCCATCAGATGAGTTTCTTCATATTGCCTAAAATTAAGTAATGAGTTTCTAAGTCCCAGATCAGTATAGTAATACTTTGAAGGTGTCCCTATATACTTTCTTCCTTTAATATCATAACGATCAGCTTTTTGAATAATAAAACTCTCCTGCAAATACGCAAGATAACTTGATATGGTTGGCATAGTAATGCCCTTATTTCCTTTACTGTTAAATGTTTCTGAAACCTTTTGGGCGTTTGTGAGTGAACCTATATCAGAAGCAAGTATTTTCATCAAATCTTCCATACCTGCTTCATCTCTTATGCCATAACGTTCAACAATATCTTTCAGATATATTTCCCTATTAAGCCTTTCAAGATATGAACTTTTGCTTTCAGCATCCGGTTCTTCCAATATATGAGGCAGTCCTCCATAGTATAAGTAATCCTTCCAGGCATCTTGACTTTCTTTCCCTGAGGCCGGATAAAATTCTGAGAATGAAAGTGGCGCAATATGCACCTCATCTCCACGTCCTCTGAATTCTGTCATTATATCAGAAGAAAGAAATTTCGAATTACTTCCGGTTACATAAACATCTACGTTCCTTTTCCTAAGAAGACCATTCAACACGCCATATAACCTTATTGGAATATTCGGATTCTTCATTTCCTCTTTCGAAATGGCATACTGTGCTTCATCTATAAAAACATAGTAATTTTGTTTACTGTCCTTAATACGGTCTTTTATATACTCGTATAATTTATGCGGATCACAATAAGCAGCATAATCATAGTCATCAAGCGGGATATCTATGATATTTTCTTCCGGTACACCTGAATTAATCAGATGATCATAAAACAGCTTAAAGAGAAGATACGATTTCCCACACCTTCTAATACCTGTTATTATCTTAATCAATCCGTTATTTTTTCGTTTTATGAGTCTGTTAAGATAAATATCTCTTTTTATTTCCATCTCGCACTCCATTTTAGATTTCTGGTAGTTGATCCATTTTATTAAAATATATCATAGATTTATCTAATTTGCAACTTTTATTTAATTTTTATGGTCAAAATGTCACTTTTCTAAAATAATATTTGCAATTATATAAATAAGCCCGTTCTATCTCTTCGCGACGGAGCGGGCTTTTCCCAAGGATTGCTCTTATTTTACAACTGTTCTATTTCTCGCTTT
>JAFXXN010000134.1 GCA_017542245.1 Lachnospiraceae bacterium | reverse complement strand
GGGCTCTTTAACTCGCCGGCTGCCTCTGTAATACCCTGGACAATCTCCATGTTGTTTACGTTGAAAGCACCAATAGCATATCCGCCATTATAAGCCTTCTTGAACATTTCGGTCGTTGTAACTAATGCCATAAAATAAACCTTCCTTTCATATATTATGTCCTTTTGGACATCAAAACCAAATTCATTATAACACAGAATTACAAATATACAATACTAAATCTGCCGCTTATTCATCATCATCCGAACCATATACATCATTAAATGCTTCGTCAACGGCGTCATCAAAATCACTGTAATCGCCTTCTACATATCCGTCATCCTCGTAATCGTTTTCATCATATGATTCATCAAGGATATTCTCCTCATCATAATATGTTGAATCGTTATCACTGTCATCGGACATATCAAAGTCTTCATCATCATTAGTTCTGTTTCTGCTTGCGTTATACTTTTCAAGATTCTTCTTTGCCGAATAACTTGCTTCAAACTCAGCATCGGTACTAAGATGGATATTACGGTAGGTCTTCATACCCGTACCTGCAGGGATCAGCTTACCGATAATAACGTTCTCTTTTAATCCTACTAACGGATCAACCTTTCCACGGCATGCTGCTTCGGTAAGAACCTTTGTGGTCTCCTGGAATGAAGCTGCGGACAGGAAGGAATTGGTAGCAAGAGCTGCCTTGGTTATTCCAAGCATAACCTCAGTACCCTCTGCAGGTCTCTTATTCTCGCTTTCAGCCTTCTCATTAGCATCATAATACTCAAAGAGATCAACCATGCTTCCGGGAAGGAAGTCGGTATCGCCGTTTTCTTCAATACGGACTTTCTTCAGCATCTGTCTTACAATAACTTCAATGTGCTTATCATTTATTTCAACACCTTGAAGTCTGTAAACACGCTGTACTTCCTGGATCATATAATCCTGAACAGCTCTTAAGCCCTTAATCTTTAATATATCATGGGGATTAACTGAACCTTCGGTCAGTTCATCACCGGCTTCAATGATCTGTCCTTCTTCAACCTTTATCTTGGAACCATAAGGGATAAGATATACCTTAGAAGTTAAGGAACCGTCTTCATCTGTCTTAGTTACAACGACTTCTCTCTTCTTCTTGGTCTCTCTGATATTTACTACACCGCCAAATTCAGCAATGATAGCAAGTCCCTTAGGTTTACGTGCTTCAAAAAGTTCTTCGACACGGGGAAGACCCTGTGTAATATTATCACCTGCGATACCACCGGTATGGAAAGTACGCATGGTAAGCTGTGTACCGGGCTCACCGATACTCTGTGCAGCAATGATACCTACAGCCTCACCTACCTGAACAGGTTCTCCTGTAGCCATGTTAGCACCATAGCACTTAGCGCAGATTCCAAGATGTGAACGACATGTAAGAACGGTACGGATCTTGATCTTTGCATCAAAATTCTTTTCCTTTATCTCCTTTGTCGCCATAATCCTTTCTGCACGTCTGGGAGTGATCATATGGTTCTTCTTAACGATTATCTCACCATTATCATCATAAATATCTTCGCATGAGAATCGTCCGGTGATTCGCTCCTGAAGAGACTCTATTACTTCCTTGCCGTCGGCAAAAGTCTTTATCTCCATTCCCGGAATATCTTCTTTGCCTTCACAGCAATCGTTTTCACGGATAATCTGATCCTGAGATACATCTACAAGACGTCTTGTAAGGTAACCCGAGTCAGCTGTACGAAGCGCGGTATCGGAAAGTCCTTTACGGGCTCCGTGTGCAGAGATGAAGTATTCCAGAACATCAAGACCTTCACGGAAGTTAGCCTTGATAGGCAGCTCGATGGTCTTACCTGATGTATCTGCCATAAGTCCACGCATACCGGCAAGCTGTTTGATCTGCTTGTCTGAACCACGGGCTCCTGAATCAGCCATCATGTAAATATTATTATATTTATCAAGACCTTCCATCAGCTTCTTGGTTATATCTTCATCAGCCTTTTTCCATGTCTCGATAACTGCATGATAACGTTCACCGTCTGTAAGGAAACCTCTGCGGAACTTCTTAGCGATTTCATCAACATCAGATTCTGCTTTTGCAATAATATCTTTCTTTGCAGCAGGAACGGTCATATCCGAAATAGAAACCGTCATAGCTGCTCTTGTTGAATACTTATATCCGAGCGCCTTGATAGCATCAAGGGTTTCTGCTGTCATTGTAGCGCCATGATTATTTATACACTTCTCAAGAATTCCCTTAAGCTGCTTTTTCTTAACTAAGAAATCAATTTCAAGGTCAAGGAAATTCTCTTTAACGGATCTGTCAACATAACCCAGATCCTGAGGTATAGCCTCATTAAGGATAAGTCTGCCGAGAGTCGTATCTATAACTTTCGAAACAGCCTCACCTGTCTCCGGAATAACACCTTCACGTCTTACCTTAATCGGAGCCTGAAGAGTAATATATCCGTTTTCATATGCAAGTATAGCTTCCGAAATATTCTTATAGAAGCTTCCGGCACCCGGATCTTTCTCCTTTAACAGAGTAAGATAATAGATACCAAGAACCATATCCTGCGAAGGAACTGCAACGGGACCTCCGTCAGAAGGCTTTAACAGGTTGTTGGGTGAAAGCATAAGGAATCTTGCTTCTGCCTGTGCCTCAACAGAAAGAGGAAGATGCACTGCCATCTGGTCTCCGTCGAAGTCCGCATTGAAAGCGGTACAAACAAGCGGATGAAGCTTAATAGCCTTACCTTCAACCAGAATAGGCTCAAATGCCTGGATACCAAGTCTGTGAAGTGTTGGTGCACGGTTCAGCATAACAGGATGCTCATGAATAACCTCTTCAAGAATATCCCAAACCTGGGTCTCAAGCTTTTCAACCATCTTCTTGGCCTGCTTGATATTTGAAGCCAATCCACGTGCGGCAAGCTCCTTCATAACGAAAGGTTTAAACAGCTCTATAGCCATTTCCTTAGGAAGTCCGCACTGATAAATCTTAAGTTCGGGACCAACAACGATAACTGAACGTCCTGAATAGTCAACACGCTTTCCAAGGAGGTTCTGTCTGAAACGTCCCTGTTTTCCCTTTAACAGGTCAGAAAGGGACTTTAAGTTTCTGTTGCCGGGTCCGGTAACGGCACGTCCGCGGCGTCCGTTATCTATAAGGGCATCTACTGCCTCCTGAAGCATTCTCTTCTCGTTACGTACGATAATGTCGGGAGTACCCAGAGTAAGAAGCTTCTTTAATCTGTTATTTCTGTTAATGATACGACGATAAAGGTCGTTCATATCCGAAGTAGCGAAACGTCCACCGTCAAGCTGTACCATAGGGCGCAGATCCGGAGGAAGTACCGGTATTGCCTGGAGGATCATCCACTCGGGTTTATTTCCTGACTCACGGAATGCTTCAAATACTTCAAGTCTCTTAATAATCCTTGCTCTCTTCTGACCGGTAGAAGCGTCAAGCTCCTTGTGAAGCTCCTCACAATCTTTCTCAAGATCAATCTTTTTTAATAACTCAAGAATAGCTTCAGCACCCATTCCTACGCGGAATGCATTTTCCTCCGGCCATTTCTCTTTTGCTTCTGAATATTCATGCTCGGACAAAATATCCTTTACCGAAAGAGTTGTAGTACCCTTATCAAGAACTATGTAAGAAGCAAAGTAAAGAACTTTTTCAAGGTTTCTGGGAGATATATCAAGTATAAGTCCCATACGGGAAGGAATTCCCTTAAAATACCAAATATGTGATACAGGAGCGGCAAGGTCGATATGACCCATTCTTTCACGACGTACGGATGCCTTGGTAACCTCAACACCGCACTTATCGCAGATAATGCCTCTCTTACCTATTTTCTTATATTTACCGCAGTGACATTCCCAATCTTTGCTTGGTCCGAAAATCTTCTCACAGAAAAGACCGTCACGTTCCGGCTTTAAAGTACGATAATTTATCGTTTCCGCCTTCTTAACTTCGGCTCTTGACCACTCACGGATCTTTTCGGGAGAAGCAAGGCCTATACGGATAGCTTCATAATTAATATCCTTAACAGTCTCTTTATTGTAATCTGTAGACATAATTATTTTCCTTTCCTTTTTCTGCTTATTTTATGATCTTCAACCTTCATCATCCAGATTGTCATCAATCTCATAATCGGTAAAGAAATCATCGCCTTCGTCAGTATATGAATCATATACATCGCCGACACTGTCAGGATCACCTTCAAGTACTGAATATCCTGCGTCACCGTACTCTTCATCGTAACGCTGCGAATACTCGTCATCGGTACCGTCTCTCCAGGTATCACCTGAATTATCACTGTAGTCAACATCTTCGGTAAGCTTGATCTCTTCTCCGTTTTCATCAAGAACAGTAACATCCAATGCCAGTGACTGAAGCTCTTTTAACAGAACCTTGAAGGACTCTGGAATACCGGGCTTTGAAATATTCTCACCCTTGACAATAGCTTCATATGTCTTAATACGTCCGGTTACATCATCTGATTTAACGGTAAGGATTTCCTGAAGAACATGGGATGCACCATAAGCCTCAAGAGCCCAAACTTCCATCTCACCAAAACGCTGTCCGCCAAACTGTGCTTTACCACCCAAAGGCTGCTGAGTAACAAGCGAGTAAGGTCCGATCGAACGTGCATGTATCTTATCATCAACCAGGTGATGCAGTTTAAGATAATGCATGAATCCTATGGTAACAGCACCGTCGAAATACTCTCCCGAACGTCCGTCACGAAGCCTTACCTTACCGTCACGATTAATGGGAACTCCTCTCCAGTTGTCACGGCTTTTCAAGTTTTCAGGGCTTCCGAGGAATGCCATTACTTCTTTACCGAGTATTTTTGAATACTTAGAAGTAAAATCAGGCATCTTCTGATCAAACTCTTCACCGTTCTCTTCAGCTTTTGCTGCCCATTCTGCTTTTTCTTCGGCATCAAACGGGAAGTTGGCGTAATCATTTGCCATCTCAAGAGTATCCTGTATATCATCTTCATCGGCTCCGTCAAATACCGGGGTCGAAATATTAAATCCTAATACTTTTGCGGCAAGGCTCAAGTGAATCTCAAGAACCTGTCCGATATTCATACGTGAAGGCACACCCAAAGGATTAAGAACGATATCAAGAGGTCTTCCATTAGGAAGGAAAGGCATATCCTCTACCGGAAGTACACGGGAAACAACACCCTTGTTTCCATGACGGCCTGCCATCTTATCTCCAACCTGGATTTTTCTCTTCTGTGCGATATATACACGTACGGTCTGGTTTACGCCGGGCTGCATCTCATCGCCGTTTTCTCTGGTAAATACCTTAACATCAACTATAATACCGTATTCTCCGTGAGGTACGCGAAGAGATGTATCTCTAACTTCTCTTGCCTTCTCACCGAAAATTGCACGAAGGAGCTTCTCTTCGGGTGTCAGATCGGTCTCTCCCTTAGGAGTAACACGTCCAACCAGTATATCACCGGCACGGACCTCTGCACCGATACGGATAATACCGCGTTCATCCAGTTCCTTTAATGCATCATCACCAACACCGGAAATATCACGTGTAATCTGCTCAGGTCCAAGCTTAGTATCTCTGGCTTCTACGTCATATTCCTCGATATGTACAGAAGTATATACATCCTCAGCAACAAGTCTTTCGCTAAGAAGTACCGCATCCTCGTAGTTATAACCTTCCCAGGTCATGAATCCGATAAGAGGATTGGTACCGAGCGCAAGCTCACCGTGGTCTGTTGAAGGACCGTCTGCAATAACCTGTCCGGCCTTAACAATATCACCCTTGTTTACTATAGGCTTCTGGTTTATACATGTACCCTGATTGCTGCGGGTAAATTTAATTAATTTATACTCATCACGGGTTCCGTCTTCCGCTTTGATAACAATATGTGTAGCGGTAGCCTTTTCAACCTTGCCGTCTCTCTTTGCTATAACACAGACTCCTGAGTCGACAGCAGTCTTACGTTCCATACCGGTACCTACAACAGGTGCGGTAGCATTTAAAAGCGGAACTGCCTGACGCTGCATGTTTGAACCCATCAGTGCACGGTTAGCATCATCATTCTCAAGGAAAGGAATGAGTGCAGTCGCAACTGAAAATACCATCTTAGGTGAAACGTCTACGAAGTCCACCTTTGTTTTCTGGAACTGAGATGTATCTTCCTTAAAACGGCCTGAAACATTTTCATTTATGAAATGACCTTCTGCATCAAGAGGTGTATTTGCCTGTGCAACAACATACTTATCCTCTTCATCTGCGGTCATGTATACTACTTCATCAGTAACTCTGGGATTCTTAGGATCCGATTTATCAACCTTACGATAAGGAGCCTCTACAAAACCATACTCATTAATCCTTGCATACGAAGCAAGAGAGTTGATCAGACCGATGTTAGGACCTTCAGGTGTTTCGATAGGACACATTCTTCCGTAATGAGAATAGTGAACATCACGAACTTCGAAGGATGCACGGTCACGTGAAAGACCTCCGGGACCAAGTGCTGAAAGCCTTCTCTTATGAGCAAGCTCACCTAACGGGTTATGCTGATCCATGAACTGTGACAGCTGGGAGCTTCCGAAGAATTCCTTAACAGCCGCAGTAACAGGTTTGATATTAATAAGGTTCTGAGGACTTACATTTTCAAGATCGGTAGTGGTCATTCTTTCACGAACAACTCTTTCCATTCTTGAAAGTCCGATACGATACTGGTTCTGGAGCAATTCTCCAACCGCCCTGATACGTCTGTTTCCAAGGTGGTCGATATCATCCTTATGGCCTACGCCATACTCAAGATGGATATTGTAACTTACAGAAGCAAATATATCTTCTTTAGTAATATGCTTAGGTATAAGAAGAGCGATATTGCGCTTGATCGCATCCTTTAACTCATCTTCATTCTCATACTGATTTAAAAGCTCTTTTAATGCAGGATAATAAACAGGCTCTGTAATACCAAGCTCTGCCTTAACATTATCATCGCACTCAAAAGGAACATGGCATGCTATGTCAACAGCCATATTTGAAATAACCTTTACGTTATGATCTTCAGCCCTTACGGTAATTGAAAAAATACCGGCATTCTGTATCTCATCAGCCAAAGCTTCGCTGATAACGGTTCCTGCTTCAGCTAAAATCTCACCTGTAGCGGAATCAACAACATCCTCAGCCAGAGGGAAACCTACTACTCTGCGCTTTAATGCCAGTTTCTTATTGAACTTATAACGTCCTACTTTAGCAAGGTCATAACGTCTTACATCAAAAAACATGCTTCTAACCAGAGAGTCTGCGCTTTCTATGGAAATAGGCTCTCCGGGACGAAGTTTCTTATATAATTCTTTAAGACCGCCTTCATAGCTGTCTTCTTCTATAACCTCTGCAGGCTCTTTAGAAAGAGAAGCCTGTATCTTCGGCTCATCACCGAACATATCAATGAGCTGTGCTTTGGTTCCTACTCCTAAAGCACGCAGGAAGACAGTGATCGGAACTTTTCTGTTTCTGTCCACACGTACATAGAAGACATCATTGGGGTCTGTTTCATATTCAAGCCATGCGCCACGGCTGGGAATAACCGTACATGCATAAAGCTTTTTTCCTAATTTATCTCGGGAAATCTCATAATAGATACCGGGCGAACGAACAAGCTGACTTACGATAACTCGCTCTGCACCGTTAATAACAAAGGTACCCGTTTCAGTCATTAAGGGGAAATCACCCATGAAAATCTCATGAACCTTAATAACATCATCGTCTTCCTTATCATGAAGTCGTACCGTTACTTTCAAAGGAGCCGCATATGTTGCATCTCGTTCCTTGCATTCCTCGATAGTATACTTTACATCCTCCCTGCAAAGCTTAAAGTCTATGAATTCCAGACTAAGCTTCCCATTATAATCTTCAATGGGAGAGATGTCTCTGAAGACCTCATGAAGTCCTTCGTTAAGGAACCATTCATAAGAATTTTTCTGAACCTCTATAAGGTTCGGCATCTCCAGAACTTCCTTCTGCCTCGAGTAACTCATTCGAACGCCTCTACCGACCTTGATAGGACGTATCCTGTTTTTTTCCATCATTGATGTGTCACCCCTTGAAATTATTTGGTAGATCTTTAAAAAATATTGTTTGCAAATATGTCAAAATATGCTATAATATTACAAATGGGCATAGTTATAGACAATCGCGCATTGTTCATAATAACATTTTTTTTTCAAGCTGTCAAGCAGAATTTTTTTTATTTTTTTTGTATTTTAAAAGCAAGCTTGCACAGAGAACATTCGCTTATCGTACAAAAAGCAGGTCATCATTCCGTTTTGGAAATTGACCTGCTTTTATCATTTTTCTTTAAAGTTTAAATCCCGAACCGATAAACTGGGCTACATCCCTTCCGTTTTCATCCGTAATATCCACATTTATCACAGTGGAAGTCCTGCCCGTCTTTTTTAAGACTGCTTTTGAAAACAGTTTCTCACCCTTGGGAGCTCCCAAAAAATTTATACTAACCTGTTGTGCGACTGTAGGCCGGTGTATCTGATTTGAAAGAACCGCAAAGGCAAAATCTCCGAGAGTAAATATAACACCTCCCATGATACCGCCGTTTGCATTTTTATGATTCCCGTTAAGAGTCATGCTACAGCAACAGAAATCATCTCTCAGCTCCTCTATGACCATGCCGTTCTCGGTTGCGAAGGTATCGCCCTTAAAATATTCCCTAGCTTCCTCCAAGCTGTTAAACGTACTCATATAAGCCTGCTTTCTTACTTATCTGGTCATGCCCACGGATCTTCTGCCGCAGGAGTCCTGATATCACTTAAACAAAGGATTTCATTTAAGAACCACTGGTTTGTAGAAGGCTTTCTGCGAAGTTTAACTTCTCTCTCTGTATCTGCACCGCTGCTCTTAACCCACATAGTTGCCCAATTTTCATTATCAAATGAATAAGGATTCTCGTAAACCGTGATAGTGAATGGTTCGGTAGGGGTATATCCGTTCTCAACAGTAGCTCCCGCAAAATATGAAAAAG
Source organism: Lachnospiraceae bacterium (assembly GCA_017542245.1). GTDB lineage: Bacteria > Bacillota > Clostridia > Lachnospirales > Lachnospiraceae > RUG11977. Next base: position 116,805 of record JAFXXN010000134.1, on the reverse strand, counting down.
GTTTATAGTACTTACCTGATAAACGTTCCTTTATAAAACTCTTCTCATATCCCGACAGACTCTCCGGTCCCTTAAGGAAGTTTAACATTTCATGAGTAGACTCTGTTCTCTCGATAATACTTCTTTCATAATTACAGAGAACAAGAAGTACAAGCGCCGTAGTCTTAAAAGGAGAATCAAGGCTTACCTCGGGAAGAGCCTGCAATTCTGCCACACTGTTAGGGATAGCACTGAAAGTAAATGTCTGCGAACTGTTCTTTCCCTTTCCAACACCGTCCTTATTTCCACCGGTTGCATTGTAAAATGCATTTCCTGCCGCACTGCCTGCAGAATTCTTAAGACTGGAAACTGCAGAATTTTTTAAACTGTCAAAAAAGCCCATTGTAAACCTCCTTAAAATACTTATAACCTTATAATGATTATACCGTTATCTTAAATCTTCAGCAAGAATTCTTTTCCAAAAACCCTGCTATTATAAAGCATATCAGATTATAAAACCAAAAACATCAGCAAATTTACTGATTATTCAGGTATAACTATACCGCTAAGCCGTGCATTAATGGCAAGTTCCGTCCTCGTAGCATATCCTGTCTTATCAAGCATATGATTGATATGTGTTCTTACCGTGGAAAAGCTGATTGAAAGCCTGTCGGCTATCTCCTGGTCAGGGCATCCGGTAGTAAGTATCCGTAAAACCTCCAGCTCCCTGTCTGTAAGCTCGGAACTGTCTGCAAGCCCCAGTTTTACTCTCGGAGGAGCATCCGGATAAACACTTTCCCCTGCCATTGTCCTGTCCATTACAGAAAGAAGCGGCTCCTCTTCAACCTCTTTGTACCAAAAGCTGTCAACTCCCGCTTTTTTTGCCCTTTCCATAAAACTTACTTCCGGCATGGAAGTTACAAGAATTATCTTTATCTGTGGCTTGCTTGACTTAATTTTCTCTGCCACCTCCAGGCCGCTCGGTCCGTCAGCCATAACGATATCCATTATTATCAGATCTACAGAAAGAGTCAGCGCATATATATCCGCCATCTTAGCCAATGGGATGGCCTTAACCGTTTTATATCTTCCTGAACCCTCTACTGTCATTTCCATCAGATGTCTTGAAGTATTCTGATCATCAACAATTAAAACATTCCACATATCCTTCTCCATCCTATAAAACCAGTTTTAAAGCAAAACCTCCGTCAGTTTCTATGCTCATTTTAAACCCCGCATCCTCTACGATCTTTCTTAGAGAAAGAAGTCCGCCTCTTTCAACAATCGTATCTTCGGGAGGATGTCCGTTATTTGTAAATACAACTATAGTTTTAAATCCTTCTTTTCTTATTTTAACATAAATGGTATTTCCGCCGGCATGCCGGAATGTATTGGTCAAATTCTCATGGAGAGCGGAAGCCACCACAGTTTTTGCAGGTTCTTCCTGAGGAAGCTCCCCGTCAAGAACAATATTCATACCGATATCCGACGCTGCCTTGTAAATCTCTTCATACTCATCAAATTCCCCATTATCATTTTCGGCCCCTAAAAGCTTAAGGTTCTTAAGCCACAGTTCTGTAATGGTTTTTCTTTCTATATCCCCCTTTGTAAGATACCTTTTTGCTGCAAGGAGTATTTCTCCGAGTTCATCGTGAATATTTATCTTTGCGGTAAGAAGTTCCTTTTCTATAGTAGCTTTTGTAACATTCCTGTTATACTCTCTTAAACGGGCCTGCTGTAGTTCAAGAGCTTCCTTTTTGGCGATCAGCTCTCTAAAGGTCTCGTATTCCGAAGTGATGTCTACCATCACCATTTCCTTTAGTTCATCCCCTGCTTCCATCGTTCTGTTTGAAAATGCACAGACCCTTTTTTCTGTTCTGGCTATCACCATCTCTTCAGTCGAGGATACGATCTCGCAGCCTTCCGCAACATTTCCTTTTATCAGTCTGTTCCAAAAATCAACAGCGTCGTCAATACTTTTGCCGGTCAGCTCTATACTTATATCACTCATAGACTTATTAACAAACTGTGGCAGACCGTCAACTGTATAAAAGCATATGCCTTCAGACATAGCATCAAGTCCCTGCTTCACGGAAATAACCGTAAAATTTTCTTTTCTGTATCGGTTTCCCTTATAAATGATCACAATATCAAATATAAGCATCAGGACTATATAGATTGCAACAACCTGAAAATCAATATGATAGTCCTCCTTGAGACACATCTGGAAAAACAGGTAATTAATTATGACCACGAAGAAAAAAACAGCACTGAAACCTCTGTACATCCTCTGGTAAATAGTTTCCGCCAAGAGCATAAGCGTCAGCCATAAAATCAAGAATACCACACAGAGTATTATGGTTATGGCAAGATTCGGAAGGTCATACAGCTGTATCATACAACCACCGTCCTTCCTTCAGTTCTTCCTTATATCCATTCCTGTTTTCATGAAATATAAGCACAAGAACCAGAGTTCCTTTTTCTTCAGCGGAAACCATGCATTCATCTGCATGCTCTTTCCCAATTTCAACTACTTTCCCCGCAATCTCTTCCTGATCCTTTTCACAGTCAAACATAAACCGTACTGTCAGATTTTCTTTAGAATTCATGCTGACAAGAAGAGATGCCACTCTGTCTGATAAATATTCCAAAAGTGACTGCAGACAGTCATATGATGCAAATACCGTGTCCTTATTTAAAGAGGCTTTTCCCTCCGGTATGAGCAAAGTTTTTATACCGCCTAATGAAAAATAATCCAGAGATTCTTTAAAAGAAAGGTACAGATCGTTAAAATCATATTCCATAGCCTCCTCACCGAGAAGATACAAATTACCTCTTCTTTTTATATAGGAAGCAAGAATGCAGGCTCTCTTCAGATTGACCGAGAACTCTTCATCACTTCCGCTCTTAGTTAAAAGCTCCTCTATCTCCTCTACCTTTCCGGCAGAAAACTTAGTTATATCATCATACAGCCTGTTCATTACCGCAACATGTACGGTATCTTTTTTCAGAGCATTTTCAGCCTCCTGAATAGAATTCTCTTCAGAAAGCTTATCCGAAATCTCCTTTAATTCCTTTGTCGATTTTGATATTGCCGAAATATCCTCTGCATAGTTAAGCATTCCGCCCCAGACCGGCCTGCCTAAAATATGGTAATCCTCCCTCAATCTGCTCCATTCGGATTCAGATCCTTTTGAAGCTATCCTGACCTTCCCGTTCTCATCGGTAATCCTGGCTATCAGGCCTGAATTTTCGAAAAAGTACCGATATCCGCTATTAGAAGGAAGCAGGCAAGTTTGAATACAGGCTTCCCATCCGCAAACCACAAATATAGCAAATGTATCCACGGGATTTAAAAACTCGATTCCGTTTATAACCGGAGCCAAATCAAAATAATCGGTAATAAGAAAATATAAGCTTGTACAGATGACACAGTAATACGCCCAGGAATCTTTTCTCAATACCCTTCCCGCAAACTTTATAAGAATTATGATCACTGAAGCTGTAATAAGAGCCGCAACCCATACTATACTTATATAGTATATCGGTCCTTTTACATAAACCTCATTACCTGCACTAAGTCCGTCAGGGAATAAAAATGCAAGCTGTGTTCTGTCATTGGTAATTATAAGCAAGGCAAGAACTATCGCCGGAATATAGAGCAGATTCCATAAAAAACTCTGTTTTATGTTCTCCGACCGTCCGCACCTTAATGCAATCTTTAATGTAAGAACAGGTATAAAACATATAGGAAAATAATACCAGTACCACATGAACCGATGAACGGTTACAGTTCCCTGTTCAAACTGATATCTTAAAGCCTGAAAAAGGATAAGCAGAAGAAGCAGGACAGCACTCATTACCAGCAGCCTTTTCAGTGCCTTGTCCGTTATCCTTCTTAATACCGTCATCACCCAAACAACTATGATACCGCCATAAAAAACTCTTGAAAAATTACTGAAAAAAGGACGGTTGGAAAGAAGTATGCCCGTAAGGCTTACCAGAAGGAAAACCAGTATATATATTAAAACAGTACGCTTATTTTTATACTGCATTTTCCTTCTCCTTTCACCTTTTTTCAGTTTCTGATGATATCACAAATCCGCAATAAAATCAATAAAAGACCGGCTAAAACTATATAGCCGATCTTATATCTTTTATTCTTTTCCGTTCCAGCAATATGTACACATCCTGTCTGTCGGTATTCCAACAGCCTCAAGCATATCGTCCAAACGGTTAAACCTCAGCGATGTAAAGTTCAGTTCCTTTCTTATCTCCTCGATCATCTTTTCATACTTTGGAGAATCAGGATTTGTATATTCTCCCAGAACTTCCTTTGACGGAGTCTCAGTTCCTTCCAGTCTTGCAATAATTCTTCTGGTAATCAGATCCATCTCCGATTTCGATCTTGAGAAATTAAGATACTTACAGCCGTATACCAAAGGAGGGCATGCCGGTCTGATATGAACTTCCTTTGCACCGTTTTTATATAGAAATTCTGTAGTCTCACGAAGCTGTGTTCCCCGAACTATCGAATCATCGATAAGAAGAAGGCTCTTTCCCTTAATCAGGTCATGAACCGGGAGCAGTTTCATCTTCGCGATAAGGTCGCGCTTACTCTGAATAGTAGGCATAAATGAGCGGGGCCATGTGGGTGTATACTTAATGAATGGCCTCGAGAACGGAATCCCTGATTCATTTGAATAACCTACAGCATGCGCCGTTCCCGAATCAGGAACACCGGCAACGATATCAGGTTTAACGTTATCTCTTTTAGCTAACGCTTTTCCACAGTTATAACGCATCTTCTCGACGCTGATCCCTTCATAAGAACTTGAAGGATATCCATAGTATACCCAGAGGAATGTACATATTTTCATCTTATCTCCCGGAGGCATAAGAATCTTTATTCCTTCGGGTGTAATGACATCTATCTCTCCGGGACCGAGTTCTTTAAAATCCGAATAACCTAAATTTCTGTATGAAAAATCTTCAAATGCAAGGCAATAAGCATCATCCTTGATTCCTACAGCCAAAGGAGTTCTTCCTAACTTGTCTCTTCCGGCATATATACCCTTTTCGGTCAGTATCAGAAGGGTAAGCGAGCCATCTATAGAATCAAGGGCATATTTAATTCCTTCTATTAAATTTTCCTTCTGATTGATAAGTGCCGCAACAAGTTCGGTAGGATTAATGTCTCCGCCGCTCATCTCCAGGAAATGGGAACTTCCGCTATTAAAAATGCTTTTTACAAGCTCATCAGTGTTATTTATCCGGCTTACCGTAGTTATGGCATAAGTACCGTGATGAGAACGGACGATCAAAGGCTGAGGCTCATAGTCCGAAATACAGCCGATACCCATGGTTCCCTTTATCTCCTGAACATCCCTGTCAAATTTTGTTCTGAAAGGAGCATTCTCAATATTATGAATGGAACGGTTAAATCCGTCTTCTCCGTATACTGCCATTCCCGCACGTCTGGTACCCAGATGAGAATGATAATCTGTGCCGAAAAATAAATCAAAACAGCAATCTTCGTTTTTTCTTGATACAACTCCAAAAAATCCGCCCATGATAAAACCTCTTGTTAAAAACTAAATTAATTAATGCTGATTTGCACCGGGTGTGTTACGCAGAACTACATCATGATAACCGCCCTCAACAATTGATGTTGCTGATACCAGAGTGATCTTAGCGTCTCTCTGAAGCTCGGGAATAGTAAGTACACCACAGTTACACATGGTTGATTTAACCTTATACAGGGATTTTGCAACATTATCCTTTAAAGGTCCGGCATATGTTACGTAAGAATCAACACCCTCTTCAAAGCTGAGTTTTGCTTTTCCGCCAAGATCGTATCTCTGCCAGTTACGGGCTCTGTTAGAACCCTCGCCCCAGTACTCTTTTACATACTGTCCGTTTACCATAAGCTTACTTGTAGGACTTTCATCAAATCTTGCAAAGTAACGGCCCAACATGATAAAATCAGCACCCATAGCCAATGCCAAAGTCATATGATAATCATGAACTATACCACCATCTGCACAGATGGGAACATAAATCCCTGTTTCCTTATAATACTCATCACGAGCCTTAGCCACTTCGATAACTGCGGTAGCCTGTCCACGTCCAATACCCTTCTGTTCACGTGTAATACAAATAGAGCCGCCGCCGATACCTATCTTAACAAAGTCAGCACCTGCCTTTGCCAAAAACATAAATCCGTCACGGTCTACTACGTTTCCTGCTCCTACTTTTACACTGTCACCATACTTTTCGCGGATAAACGAAAGTGTCTTCTCCTGCCAGCAGGTATAACCTTCGGAAGAATCTATACAAAGTACATCTGCTCCAGCTTCTACCAGTGCGGGAACTCTTTTTTCATAATCCAGAGTATTGATACCTGCACCTACCATATATCTCTTTTGTGCATCAAGTAATTCGTTGGGATTTGATTTATGCTCGGAATAATCCTTTCTGAATACCATATATAAAAGACATCCGTTAGCATCTATAATAGGAAGGGAATTCAGCTTATTGTCCCAGATAATATCATTTGCTTCTTTCAAAGTGGTACTTTCCGGAGCTGTAACAAGATTTTCAAAAGGAGTCATGAAGTCCTTTACTTTAAGAGAGGTCTCCATACGGCTTACACGATAATCACGACTGGTAACAATACCTAAAAGTTTTCCATGAGAAGAACCATCACTTGTTATTGCTATGGTATTGTGTCCATTTTTCTCAACAAGATCAAGTACATCCTGAAGAGTATCATCTTCTTTAAGATTTGAATCACTTACAACAAAACCTGCTTTGTATGATTTTACCTTTGCTACCATTGCGGCTTCGTCTTCTATAGACTGAGAACCGTAGATAAATGACATTCCGCCTTCTTTTGCAAGAGCTATAGCCATCGTATCGTTAGATACGGATTGCATGATAGCCGAGACTAAAGGAATGTTTAAAGAAATGGGTGATTCCTCGGATCCCTTCTTAAATTTACAAAGGGGTGTTCGAAGTGAGACATTTGCAGGGATGCACTCCGGAGAGGTATATCCCGGAACTAAAAGGTACTCACTGAAAGTGTGTGAAGGTTCATCAAAAAAGTAAGCCATGTCATCCTCCTTATAATAAAAATATTTAATTGAAACCATATTTAGATAAGGTATTCCCTGCCCAAAATACAGGCAGGGATTAAGAATAATTGGAAATAATTATATAACGGATGTTTCATAAAGTCAATATAAAAATTTATGGTTGCAATACATTACTTCTTTATTTATAATGTTGGGGTAAGATTAAAGAAAATTATCGAAAGATATTTTTATGGAGGTTATCTATTATGCAGTTTACAACATTACAAAAAGATATGATGCAGGCAATGAAGGATCACGATAAAGTAAAGAAGGACGCTTTATCGGCACTTGTATCTGCCACAAAGAAGCTGGCTATCGATGCAGGATGCAGGGAAGATATTCCCGACACTATGACGGATCAGGCTATACTGAAAGAGATTAAAACCTTAAAAGAACAGATAGATACCTGTCCTGATTCACGTAAAGAACTTAAGGATGAATACAAGGCAAGACTTGCTGTCTTTGAAGAGTATGCTCCCAAAATGCTTTCTGCTGAAGAAGTCGAAAAGATTATCAAAGAAAAATTTGCTGACGTACTGGCTTCAGGCAATAAGGGAGCAGTCATGAAAGTCGTAATGAACGAGCTTAAAGGTAAGGCAGACGGCAAAGTGATAAACGAAGTTGTAGGGAAGCTTTTATAAACAGTAATATGCTTGTTAACAAATCCGTTTTATTAATATCCCTTTTTACGTAAAAAGAGTGTCCTTTTGCGGACACTCTTTTCATGTTTTTCAAAACTATAAACGTTTTACGGTTAACTTTGTCAGCACAAATCCAAAAGAAGATTTTGAGGACTTCTTAAAGGTATATGTTACCTGATAATTTGCCTCGGTAGCATTCTCAGCTTCACCCCAGTATCCGTAAAATATCTTCTTGGTTGCGATATAATTCTTTCCACTCTTCTTTACTGAAAAACTGACATCCTTCATAGAAGTTTCTGTATCATATTCATCGCTTTTTACAACAAAGCCGTAATCATTTGTTTCACTGGCCTGCATCATATAAGAATCATTATAGCCAAATGAAAGATTGCCAAGAGATATTTTCTTACCGAAAATATCCATACATTCTTTATCATAAGCCTTCTGATCTATTGAATAAAAGCTTGTGGTCATATAGCCTTCATCAATATAATCAACTAAATCAGCATCTGCAAAAGGAATACTGATAGCCGCTACTTCAGCTTTCCACCTGTCTGATGAGCTGTAAACTACTTCATCATAGTCACCGTCCATACGTTGAATAGCTTCCCATTCCACGTTTCCGAGATGATTGATCAGCTTTTTAATCGAAGTTTTATAACTTGCTGCTGAAACAGAAATGCTTCCTAATCCCAGCACTAAAACCAAAACAAGTGAAAAAACTGCAATAATCTTCTTTTTCATAATAAATAATACCCCCTGCTAAAAAATTTTACAACATCATCGGATTTGCGATGACATTTCTTTTATAAACGTCTGTCCGTCAATAGTACTTACGAATATATCCCATAAATAAGACAAATATGTTGAGGCTTCATTTCCGGGCATATAAGTATCACCGAACAGAACAAACTTATCTGCCTTAAGGCACATAGCAGCTACTTTTTCCGTGAGCTTATTTACCGATAATCCTTTTAAATCTATATTCCACGCAGGAAGGCCTACTCCGTCCTCGTAAGCGTACTTACATATCAGCTGTCCAAGCTCTGCTGCATAAGCCGCTGCTTTAGAAGCATTTTTTGAACGGGAAGAAACTGCCAGAGTATCGGAAGGTCCTCCTATAAACTGTCCTGATGAAGCTGCTTTCTTATTTATGACCGGAAATTCACCCACGCCTACCTCAAAGTTTTCAATTTGTGAAAAATCAGAACAGTTCCAAGATCCATTCATGTAAAAAGCATATTCGCCATGAGAGAAATCACTTTTAATATCCTCGTTATCCATAGACGTTGAATAGGAACCAAAATAACCTTTCATAACCATCGCCTGAAGGAGGCTGACCGATTCGGCTATACCTTTATTGTTCCATGTAGCCCTGCCGCCGAAGATGTCACTCAAAGCGTCTGCACCTATGTTTTTTAATATTATAGGTTCAAGATATTCCGAAATACACCAGGAACTGTACTCTTTTGCGCTGCATCCAAAAGGTGTTATCCCTTTACCCATAAGTTTGTCACAGCAGTCTTCAAGCTCTTCTGCCGTTGCAGGAATATGGTCATATCCTACACTTTTAAGCAGATCCATGTTAGCGAACAGAGTAACTACATTATAAGTTGTAGGAACACCGTAATGCTTTCCGTTATAAGTACTGTTACAAAGTGCTGCATCTGTAACCGCACCATTATTAATATGAACTTTTAACGCATCGTCAAGACAATAAACCTCACCGGCATCTACAAAATCACCGAGGAACGAACCGGACCAAGTAAAGAAAATATCCGGAAGTTCACCTGCTGCTACAGCGGCCCTTATCTTAGATTTGTAGGTTTCATTTTCGAAAGATTGCTCCCTTATTCCGATATATGGATATTTTTCTTTCATATCCTTAAGTGCTTGATCGTACGCAACTCGGTTGGCATCCCCAAACACAGCTATATCCCATAAAGTCAGTTCAAAATTATCAGTCTGGCTAAGGATTGATTCTTGAGGCTTGTTGTCCTTCTTTACAACAGTAACGGTACATGTGTATTTTTTCCCTTTGTTTGTAGCCGTTATTACAGCAGTACCTGCTTTTTTCGCAGTGACAACACCTTTCTTGCTTACCTTGGCAATCTTCTTTGAAGAAGTTGACCAGGTCACAGTACCGGTTGCATTCTTCAGTTTCAGTTTCTTGGTGGAACCCACCGTCAGGGTCAATTTACTTTTGCTTAGTTTCGGACGCGCCGCATTTAAGGTAACGGCAGGCATCACAAGTGCAAAAACAAGCAGCAATACAATAAACCCGGTTTTTTTGAACACCTTCATAATAAACCTCCTCCTATAAATTTTGATAGTGAAATTATATCACCGGAATTACATTTTTACAACATAAAAAACCTGTTTCAATATGATAATTTATCAACTCCACAGCTTCGATCTGGCTTCTGCGGTAAGTCCCCCGCGCTGATCATAGAACAAGCCTGTGGAAGCAGTTCCCTTTGTTACATAGAAACGGTCACTTCCGTCAAAACGGCTGAGTTCTATATTATTCTTAGCCCCTGCTGCATTGCTCTCTACATAATAAACAATATTCAGACGGCCAAGCTGTTTTAAAGTCTGACCATTGATCGTATCTGTATTTGGCTTATTAAAGTGAAGCTTTACTGCCAGAGGCTGCGAGGGATGAAAACCATTGGATGCAACCGAACCGTCAAAATATGCACGTGGCAGCCAGCGATAATCATCATCCTTTAATCTTTCGTTGAAATAGGGATCCCAACCGGCTCTTCCTGTTCCGCCGCCCTCTGTAAAACCTCTTCCGAAAGGTTCAATATCGGCGAAAAGATATTTCATCATACTCATTCCGATATCATAATCAGCGGTAAGACACATAACGGAATATACCCAGTATGCGGCAACATTACCGGGATCATGTACATCACAAACCTCTTTCAATTCTTCAAGTGATTCTGGAGCCGGCTCTGCAAGCTGTATCCTGCGATCCTGCATCCATTCCGGCTTCAGCGTCATATCCAGACCTCCAACATAGGGCTGCGAAACGGTACCGTTTGCCGAAGCCATTACTTTGTCAAGTAAACCCATTTTTACTCTCCTTTCTGCGAATCCCAATCACTTGGGATTATTTGCTTTATGCCTGTGTTTTTTAGTTTAAACATTAAATCTCCTCTGAATTTCTGCTGTTACGGATCTGCCTTTAAATATCACGGCTCCGACAAAAAGAACAACGCTCATTATCATACAGATTATCCATGCTATAGGCATTTCATCCTTTGTAAAATACAGAATTATACTTGGGATTACTCCGAACAGCAGACCTGATAACAGGTACGCCATTGTATTTCCGTTTTTATCTACCATGGCCAGAACAAAATTTGCAATTATGGTCCCTGTCAGCACTATGGGTACGACCAGATCAAGAACAATCATAAGGAATCCAAAGAAATATGCGGTAATTGCCAGCAAGGCAAGCAAGATTATTACCATCATAGTTACTTTTCTGGCAGAACCGGTCCCGGGCCTGAACTGGCGCATAATTCCGAATTCAAAAACAACCAGCCACATGGCCAGGATCAGACTCCAGTGCAGATTGGGAAAACCCGGTAAACGTAATTGCAACAGAAAATCTAATCCCAGACCTATTATCAGTATAGCCCAAACAAAGAATAACTGAAACTTATAAAACAATGAACGCTTCTGCAAGTTTTCAAGTCTGGGGAAATATGCAGCTTCTCCTTCTCCCATAAGTTTACTTTGGCAGAGGGGACATTTAATTAAATCTCCGCCAACTTCTATTTTACAATAGGGGCATTTTTTCATTATTTTATTACCTCCGTTGCATAAACTCTGATATCAACCCCGGAATTAACCAGCCCTCTTACAAAATTCTTTACCACTCCGGTATTCAAATATGCGGAAGAAAATCCAAGAGTCAGATTATCCTTGTAACTGAACATGGTTGAGAACAAAGTGTTTGTACTGCAGAAACCGTTATAGTTTTCTATCTTTTCTCCTATAGATGCGGGAGGCTTTTGAATTCCCATATTTGAGAAGACCATTGAAACTTTTTTATTTGATTTTCTTGTAAAATGCCTTACCACAAGCTGCTTTATGAATAAAGGAACAGCTCTTACCGGGGCTACATATTCCATGGTTTCGAAATTATCCATCTGCTTTTTTATGTTTTCCTCTGTGAGCTGGCTTTTAAGAGTTACATCAAATTCAACAGCCAATTCTTCCAAAGAAATATCTTTGTCAAAGGTATGGGTTACATTTACACTGTTAAAAAAGTTCCTGGCTGTTTGTGACGGATAGTAATTTCGGAGATTTACGGGCAAGGATATGGTTACCGGAAGATTTCTTTTTCGCGGTGGCATCTCATCACGTATAGCCATCATCCATGCAGCTCCGGGAAAACTTGTCAGAGACACTTTTAATGCCTTGGCTTTCGGAAGTACCTGGGAAACCGGCATTTTAATCTCAAAAAACTGCAGCTGATTGTACGGAAGTTTTAAGCCCCCCGGATGAGCCGCTTTTTTCTGTACAGGGCCTCTAGAAAGATTCTTATTCCCAAAGAACTGTCTGTAACTGTCCTGGTTTAAATCCCCTGCTGACGCGCCCGAATGTATTGTCACCTCTGTATATTCTCCGGGATATCGAAGTTTTAGATAATCAAGAACAATGATATTTAAAAACTCCATTCCGCCCGTTCCATCAGTTAAAGCATGGAAGATATCGAGATTTATCTTTTTACCGAAGTATGTTACCTGATAATGCAGCATGGTTTTAGCCGGAACATAAAGAAGAGGACAGATCCTGTCATTTTCTTTTGTAACCTTTGGCATTATATCAGTGTCTTCCATATAATGCCAAAATATACCCCGGCGTATTCTTACCTGTACCTGAGGTCTGTCCTGTATTGCAGAGAGTACGGCCTGCTATAACAGTTCGGGATCAATATCTTCCGTTAATGTGCAGCTTAGCCGGAAAGACCTGGTGTCCCGCTTTCCGACCGTTGCCAAAAAAACCTTTGCAACATTATCTATTTTATACCAGTTATCACTTCCCATAATAACCTCATTTCAACTGATCCGATTTTAATGATTCTATTTTTTGATTACTTACATAAATTTCGTTGGAAATATGTTCCGAAAGTCTTTTCATGGCATTTTTCGCTATGGGAATTGGCATCTGCTGATAAACATGCCACCCTTTTTCCTCTATATCAAGCCAAACTTTAATACCGGCCTGTTCTGCTTTTTCTTTGAGCCTGATACTGTCATCAAGAAGAATCCCGTTTCTTCCTGCCATGATATATATTGGCGGAAATCCGGTAAAATCTCCAAAAAGCGGACTGAACCGAGGCTCATAAGGATCTTCATCACCTATATAAGCCTTTGAAGCATTCATAACATATTCTCCCGTAAGAATAGGGTCCAGTTTTTTGTTTGTCTCATAGGATGATGCTGTCCCACTCATATCGGTCCATGGACTGAAAAGCAGCAGTTCTTTGGGATGAGGTTTATTCTCCGAAATCAGCTTTTGAACCATACAAAGCGCAAGATTTCCACCTGCTGAATCTCCTGCCAGAATAATATGATCAGCCTCGTATTTGTTTTCAACCAGATATTCCCATACGGCCATTCCATCATCCAATGCCGCAGGATAAGGATGTTCCGGAGCCAGGCGATATGCAAAAGAATAAGCAGAAAACCCGGTTGCTATAGCCATTTTCCCTGCCAGAATCCTGGCATAATCAAGACCACCGCTTACGTATCCTCCTCCATGAGCATAGAGTATGGCATAATTGGGATTATGGGCAAAGTCGGGGATAACCTCTTCACAGCGAATCTTTCCAACTCTAAATTTATTTATAGCTAAATCTCCTTTTGGAGCGGCTAAACGCCCGGCCCATTCTGCAAGGGTCCGGTGTTTCTTCAATTCTTCCGCAGTCATATTTTTTCCGGAAATGAAATTAACCGTCATGAGGGCTCTTTTTAGCAGGGTATTCACGTTTTTTCCTCCGTGCACAAAATGCTTTGAATTATTATCTTTAACTATAACACATTTCGGTAAAAAATGGCAATCTTTTCATAATCATATACTTGACAAAAGTTATAACAAGTTATAAAATGGAATCAAAAGTTATAACAAGATATAACAACTTATAAAAGAATTATAAAGTTATAACAAGTTATAAATGGTAATATCATAAAGGAGAAAAAATATGCAGACCAACCCATTTACGTTATCCTTTGGAACTGAACCCAATCAGTATATATCAAGATTTTCACAGACTAACGAGGTTTTTGAGGCCTTTACAAGTGAAACGCCTTCTACGTATGTATACATGATTACAGGTATAAGAGGCGCCGGCAAAACAGTGATGTTATCAAATCTCTGCAATAATTTTTCGGAACTTGATGACTGGATTGTTTTGAATGTGATACCGGATTCGGATATTTTAAAATCTGTTTTAGCTAAGCTTGCCAGCAAAAAAGAAACAAAAAAAATAATAGTCAATGCGAAGATAGATCTTTCGTTATTTGGTATCGGAGTATCTGTTGAAAAAGAACCGATATATGACATAGAAACTGCATTTGAAGAAATATTGAAGCACTTATCAAAAAATAAGAAAAAATTATTGATAGCTATTGATGAAATAGTAAATAATGAATTTGTACGAATATTTGCAGCTACGTTTCAGTTATTGATCCGACAGAAGCTTCCCGTATTTTTGCTTGCAACCGGTTTATATGATAATATATACAATCTTCAAAATGAAAAGACGCTTACTTTTTTATATAGGGCACCCAAAATTACTCTTGAACCACTCAGTATTAATTCAATATCAAGAAGTTATGAACAGGTTCTTAAGATCTCAACGGACGATGCCGATCAAATGGCAAAACTTACAAAAGGATATGCTTTTGCTTATCAGGTTTTAGGCTTCCTTTTTTGGGATAAGAATATAAAAAAGGGATTATCCAAAAGTATAGATGATCTTTTACCTGAATATGATGAATATCTGGAAAGCTATGTCTATGAAAAAATTTGGAGTGAACTTTCACCAAAGGAGCGTGAGATTGTTTCGCGGCTTTCAGAGGATGAAGAAATCAAAGTTGCAGATATCAGGGAACAGCTTGATATGACATCGGGACAGATGTCGGTATACAGGGACAGATTAAAAAAGCGTGGGATTATCAATGCGACCAACTATGGATATATGTCCCTGAAACTTCCGCGGTTCAAGGTCATAACAAGAAGATGGATCTGATAAATAAAAGGTTGCATACGAACCTTCTATAATATATAATAATTCTTAAGGACAAAAGTCCGGGAGCCGGTAATCTCAAGAGTTTGGGATTCGCAGAAAGGAGACTACGATGTCAAAAATAAAGAACAGAGTAATCGGATTTCTTAGTGTAATATTTATTATTGCGGGAATTATTACAGTTATGTTCTCTGATATGGAGGTACGGGCGGCAAACCGGTTGGAAATGCCCTTAATAACTTTGAAGAGAATAAACCGCGGAACAGGTGTAAAGATTATCATAAATAAAAATATTAACGCAGACGGATATTATATTTATATCTCAAATACCCAAAATGCATATTCAAGTTATATGCGAAATGGTGGAGATTATTACCGCCATATAGGTACAATTGACCAAAATGGCACAAAACAGCGAACATTTACCATAAAAGGACTTCCGAAAGGGACTTATAGCATAAAAGTTGCTGCTTATCAAAAAGACAATGAAGGAGCTATAGACTGGGATACTTTCACATACGGTAATGAAGAGACCGTAAAGATAAAATCTGCAAAAGCAGTAACCGTAAAGGAAAAAGATTATGACTTTTCCAAAGTAAAAGTTGGAGATATTATCAAATTTGGTTCCTATGAACAAGATGATAATATGTTAAACGGGAAAGAAGATATAGAATGGATAGTCATTTCAAAAAATAAAAAAAGAATGCTTGTAGTAAGTAAATATACTCTTGACTGTCTTCCATATAATAATGAATCCGAATCTACTTCCTGGGAAACATGTTCTCTTAGAAAATGGCTCAATAAGTATTTTTATAAAACAGCCTTTACCGCTAAGGAAAAATCAATGATCCAGAAAACGAAACTGTCAAATAAAGGTGATTCTGCTACCGGAACTATAAGCGGCAGAAACACTAAAGACCGTGTATTCCTTCTTTCACTCAGTGAAATAAATAGTATGAAGGAAAAACTTAAAGCAAAGTTTGGTGGCGTTGAGGAAGCTTTAAAGTGTTCCCCGACAGCATATGCATTAGTGCAAAGCAACTCATATTATGATGGGGATTATCCATATTTTAAAACCCAAACCGGAGGTGACTGGTGGTGGCTGCGTTCAATTGGCAGTCAAAATTATCAAGCAGGTTTTGTATGGCCTTGGGGTAATGTTTCTCCATATGGATATAGTGTGGCAAATGACCATATTGGTGTTCGACCGGCTATTTATATAAAATTATAATCACTAAAGCAATGAGGATACTATTATGGTAAATGAAATACTATGTTCCATAGGCGCCTTGGTAGGAAGGCCAAACGGTTGTGATTGGACCCTATTAAAAGACTTTACCCGCCATCTTAAATTTTCCGGTTATGAGTTTATGATGTCAAGTAAATGGTATGACCACGTTGACGAAATAGTAATGTTTTTAAAAAATGAAGGGATTAAGACACCTGTTTACCATTGTCAGAAAAGTATCGGAGAAGCTATAAGCAAGGGTGATCCCGATTCTTTAAAAGATGCATTTTACAGATATGAAATAAATGTAAAGATGGCACATGATCTAGGCGCCTCTAAACTGGTTATGCACCTTTGGGACGGAATGACTTCTGATGCGTATTTTGAAAACAATCTTAAAGCGTACCCTTCTTTAAAGGAAATCGCAGATAGTTACAGGGTTGATCTTCTTATCGAAAATGTAGTCTGTAATGTCAAAAATCCCTTCGAACGATGGTGCGAACTTGTCAAAAATTATCCTGATATCGGCTTTATTTTTGACACTAAGATGGCAGCATTTCACGGACAGCTTGAGCTCCTTTATACTCCGGAATATGAATGGCTGTGGAAGGACGGACATATTCGTCATTATCATGTAAATGATTATGGCGGAGGAATTATGGATTGGGAAAACTTAAGAACTCTCCCCATAGGAAAAGGACATATTGATTTTGACCGCTTCTTCAGTTTTATCGAAAAAATAGGATATACGGGTTCTTTCACTTTGGAATCAACAGCATTTAACAAAGAAGGAACTGTGGATCTGGAAATGCTTAACCGTCAGTGGTATCTGATTTCACGTTATCCCGGCTAATATATCTTTTAAAGATGTATATGCCAACGAAAATGCTTCAAATCCGTTTAAAGGTTTCTGACCGGATATTTCTATCCGGTCTTTTCCTTTCTCAAGACCGGCAAATCCTGTAAAATTGAACAAATGAGGTTCGATGGAAAGGAATCCGTCAAATCCGGAATCAAACAAATTAAATAAAATCTTTTCCACATTCCCGTCTCCAAAGCCGGCAGGAACAACATTTCCGTTTTCAAGCAAAGCATCCTTTACATGAATATATGCAATGTGATCTTTTAATAAATCATAAGCTTCTAATGTATCCTGACATGCCTGAACAAAATTAGCAAAATCAAATATGGCTTTAAAATGCTCACCGCCGAAAGTTTCCATCATTTCCAGGCATTCCTTTGCTTTTTCACCATATATGCCTTTTTCGTTTTCATGCAAAATAACAGCGTCATTTTCCGCAGCATAATCAACAAACTTTCCTATTCTTTCAAAAACACGTCTTCTAAGTGAAGCCTTTGCTTCTGACTGCTGCCCTTCATCTCTCATCATATGCTCCGGCACATAAAAGCTGAACATCCTGATATTCCGTGTTTCCATTTTGTGAGCTATATCCACTGCTCTTTTAAACTCCTCAAAATGTTTTTCAAAAGGATCATCAATTCCTATTTTCCCCAAGGGCGACCCCAATGCTGATAAAGCTATCCCAGCATCATCAAGCCTATTCTTTATGTCCTTTACTTTCTCATCAGAATGGAATATCAGATTCTTTCCATCCACTCCTCGCATTTCAACATATTTTATTCCAAGTTTGTTCAGACTTTCTATCTGGGTATTTAAATCATCCGATATCTCATCAGCAAATCCGGATATTTTGAAATTTTTACTCATGTTTTCCTCCAAAATCTTTTTAATATGTTCCTGTAGTATCAAATACCACACCGGTTCCTGTTTTTTTCTTGGATGTGGCACGGCGTTTATTTAACTCTTTAAGAAACAGGTCTTCATCAAACGGAATATCCACAGTCTTATCCAGCCATGATGATAAAAACATGGCATTTGATAATGTCAGTCCGTTTATCCCCTCAAAGCCTTCCGCCACGAACTTTCCACCATTCAGTATCCTGTCTGCAAATGCTTTAAGGACACCTATGTGCTGTTCATTTTTTCCGTCGGTCTCAATCTCGATGCGCGTTACGTCCGGCTTCTTAAATCCATCGGGGCAGGTCCTGCAAAATGCCCTCTCATTTTCGGAGAGCTTATCAAAAATCAGTTTATCTCCCTCACAGATTATCCTGCCCATTTCGAAAGTTAATTCCAAACGATTGGTTCCGGGAGCATCTCCTGTCGTAGTAACAAATACTCCGGTAGCTCCATTCGCATATTCAAGATACGCAGTCACATCATCTTCAACTTCTATATCATGCCATTTTGCTTCATGACAGAACGCTCTGACTTTCGTCGGCATCCCGCACAACCATTGAAGAAGATCCAGTTGGTGAGGACATTGGTTGAGCAGAACTCCTCCACCTTCACCGTCCCAGGTAGCTTTCCATCCGGCTGCATCGTAATAACTCTGCGTTCTGTACCAATCGGTAATTATCCAATTGACCCTTTTTAGATCTCCCAGTTCTCCGCTTTCTATCATCTCATGGAGTTTACGGTAAACACAATTTGTTCTTTGGTTAAACATTATGGCAAAAACCCTATCGCTCTTACGGGCCGCTTCATTCATCTCTCGGACCTGCTTTGTATAAACTCCCGCAGGTTTTTCACTTATAGCATGTACTCCGTGTTCAAGTGCATAGATAACATATTGGGGATGAAAATAATGCGGTGTTGCTATCAGTACTGCGTCACATGTACCCGAATCTATCAATTCATTCCCATCAGAAAAAACCTTTATATCTTTAGGAAATTTTGCTTTTGCATATTCAAGCCTGTCATTGCTGATATCCGCTACTGCCGTAAGTTTTATTTGCGGCACTTTGCCTTCTATTAGAGAGTTCGCATGGTTCGTTCCCATTCCGCCGATACCGATAATGCCAAGTCTTAACTGTTCCATATATTTTTGTCCTCCATTTTTTTAATCACAAACCCATCTTCATAATCGATTTATCTGTCATATATCTTCATCATCACCTCAAAAGTGTTCTTAACGCTTTCCAGATTTACTTTGAAAGGTGTTCCGTCTTCCAAACTCCTGTAAAAGTCACATATACATTCTTTATGTCCCACGCCCCAGTAATCTTTTCCTATTCCGGAATCTTCTTTCTTTGAGAAAATCCGGGTATCCTGATCGGGTTTTTTTAGCCATACTTCATTTCCGTATATAGTGATAATCCCTGATTCTCCCTGTAATTCAAGTATTACAGGAGCATCCGCGGCATATCCGTTAGATGCATAAAAACATGCTCTTTTTTCATCAGGGAATGACATCCATGCTTCTACAGTGTCTTCTACAGAAATTTTTCTTAAGTGATGATTATGTATAGACGACTCTATATTGTTTGGTTTTCCCAAAAACTCTAACATTAAATCAAGCGTATGTATCGCCTGATTTATAAGAACACCTCCGCCTTCTTTTTCAATCTGCCCCTTCCAAGGACTTCCGGCATAATATTCCTCGTCTCTTCTCCAGGTTACAAAAGCTCTCGCTCCTGTTATATTTCCTATTTCACCGCTATCTGCCAGCTGTGCGGCTGTTTTCGTGCTGTAATTATATCTGTTCTGAAAACATATCCCAAGTTTGTTTGGAAATTCATAATCTGCTTCCTTAAGCTGTTCAAACTGATATGTTGAAATAGAACACGGTTTTTCCATAAATACCGCTTTGCCTGCTCTTAAAAATTCAACTGCCATAGGAACATGTAAGAAATGCGGCGTGCATATATGAACCACATCAAGATCTTTTTCAAGAAGGTTTCTCCAGTTCGTTTCCACCATGCATGAATTTTGAGCAGCATAATTTTCAGCTATTTCAGCCGCTCTTTTTTCAACTATGTCACAGAACGCTGAAAGTTCAGCGTTTTCCATCTCTCTGATCACCCACCCATGAACTCTGGCTATACTTCCGCATCCTATAATCCCAACTTTTCTCACATCTTTCACCCCTTGCAATTATCATAAATCTATTGTACTATATTGAAAGATATATTAATATATACATAAAATACCTAAAATATGTAATATTCCGACTTACTTAAAGGAGCTCTTAATGGACACAGAATTATTTTTTCGTATAGATAAGCCTTTTGATATTGCATACCGAAAAGATAAACCTTCTTCTCCCGTAGGTCCGCATATTCATAACGGCGTGGAATTATATTATACACTTACTCCTCTTCCCGATGTACTCGTCGAAGACCAGGTCTTTAACATACCCGAAAAAACTCTTATAATCATACCGCCATATGCTGTACACCAGTTGTATCACAAATCAGGAATAAAATATGAAAGATACGTTATCAACATAAATGACACCTGGCTGAAGAATGTTTTCCGGGATATACGAAACATCCCCTCCTGCTTTATCCAAAAAGCAGAACCTATAATTTTACCGTTTCGGGAAAATATGCTAAAGAAACTCTTTTCCAATTCACAGCAAAATGAACCAATGGCATTGGCTCATCTATTTGAATTATTGGCCTGTATAACAGAAATGACCGGCAGGACAGGAACACTGCCGATACTAAAAGTTGTATCTGATTCTCAAAAGAAAGTAAACGAAATCATATCTTTTACAGAAAAGAATGTCAAAGAAAACCTTAGTGTATCTGACATCGCCCAGCATTTCTATTTAAACCCGGATTACCTTGGACGGCTTTTTAAACAGCATACACATATATCATTAGGTCGATTTTTGATATTGCAGAAAATTGCTGCAGCTCAGGAAATGTTACGATCCGGAATGACCGTATCAAAAGTTTCCGATGAGCTGAAATATTCGAGTTACGCATATTTTTTCAAAACATTCCGAAAAATAGCCGGCATATCTCCCAGCCGGTACCGGGCACTGTATCATAAAAATTTTTAAATAAATGTTGACAAATCAAATTTTTTATGATAATTTACAAACTAACATAAGAAAAGCAATGACGGAAAGAGTAATTCATTACGAATCATCCAGAGAGAACGGCGAATGGTGAGAGCCGTTTATGAGGACGATGAACGAAAACCATTCCTGAGCTGTAGGGCCGAATTAAAGTAAGCGTTACCGTGTGCTCGCGTTAAGAGATAGGATTTGTTAGAATCTGAAGTGAAAAGTTAAGGTGGAACCGTGCTAATGCACCCTTAGGATACATATATCTATGTGTCTTATGGGTGCTTTTCTTATGTTGTAGCAGCATTGTAAAAAAAATATTTAACAACAGGAGGAAACGGTTATGAACAAAAACGAATTGAATTTTGAAAACGAACAGGACAGAAAGATTTACTGGCACACATGTTCCCACATTCTGGCTCAGGCAATAAAACGCTTGTATCCGGAAGTTAAGTTGGCTATAGGACCGGCTATTGAAAACGGATTTTATTATGACTTGGATGCACCTTTTGGTTTTAATCCTGAAATACTGGAAAAATTAGAAAACGAAATGCGTGCAATATGTAAAGAAAACCTTGAACTAAAAAGGTCTGAAGTCTCAAGAAAAGAAGCACTTGAATTAATGAAGAACGAGCCTTACAAAATAGAGCTGATCAACGACCTGCCCGACGACGCAGTCATCTCGTTTTATAGCCAGGGCGAGTTTATTGACCTGTGTGCCGGACCGCATCTTGATTCAACAGGGGATGTAAATGGAAACGGAATCAAACTTTTATCATGTGCAGGTGCATATTGGAGAGGCGACTCTAATAGGGAGTCTTTACAGAGAATATATGGAATTGCGTTTCCTGAAAAAGAAAAACTTGAGGAATACTTAGAAAGATTAGAGGAGGCTAAAAGACGAGATCATAGGAAGATAGGAAAAGAACTGGGACTTTTCTTCCTGGCAGATGAAGGTCCCGGGTTTCCGTTCTTCATGCCTAAGGGACTGATATTAAAAAATACTCTGATTGAATACTGGCGAGAGGTACATAAAAGATATGGATATGTTGAGATTTCGACACCTATGATGCTTAACCGGGATCTTTGGGAAAGATCGGGACATTGGGCGCATTATAAAGATAAGATGTATACAACTGTTATCGACGATACAGATTTCGCAATAAAACCCATGAACTGTCCGGGAGGTATGCTTGTTTACCGTTCCGAACAGCATTCGTATCGTGAATTACCTTTACGTGTCGGAGAACTTGGTCTTGTACACCGTCATGAACTTTCCGGTACTCTTCACGGTCTTTTCAGAGTAAGATGTTTTACACAGGATGATGCTCATATTTTTATGACATGGGATCAAATGCGCGATGAGATAAAAAATGTCATAAAATTATTTGATGAAGTATATTCAGTATTTGGCCTCTCTTATCAGATAGAGGTTTCAACAATGCCTGAAGACCATATGGGTGACCTTGAGACATGGGATTTCGCAACAAATACTCTTAAAGCGGCCTGTGATGATATGGGAAAAAGTTATATAATTAATGAAGGTGACGGAGCTTTTTACGGACCTAAACTGGATTTCCATCTTTCCGACTCATTAGGTCGTACATGGCAGTGCGGAACAATACAGCTCGATATGCAGCTGCCTGAACGTTTTGAACTGGAATATATCGGAGCAGACGGCAAAAAACACCGCCCCGCCATGATACACAGAGTTGTATTTGGTTCCATCGAACGTTTTATAGGAATTATCACAGAGCAGTTTGCAGGAGCGTTTCCTTTGTGGCTGGCTCCAGTACAGGCTATAGTACTGCCTGTTACAGACCGCGCCGGCGAATACGCCGAAGATATAGTAAAACGTCTCGATTCAGCAGGATTCAGAGCAGAGGCAGATCATCGTCCTGAAAAGCTTGGATATAAAATACGTGAAGCACAGGGACAAAAAATACCATACATGATCATTGTCGGCGATAAAGATATAGAGAATAAGACCGTTTCCGTAAGACATCGTTCCGGTGAGGATCTGGGTGCTTTAAAATTTGAAGATTTTGAGAAGATTCTTCTTAACGAGCGGGCTAGTAAAGCTGTAAAATAAGTCCTAAGGACATGCAGAATCCCCTCTGCCCCGATCTGGGGCAGAGGGGATTCTGCACCGCCATTTTAAAATCATCCCTCTGATTATATATTTTTATTCATGTACACTTTATAAGTAATGGTATTAAACAAATAAAGGCATAAATAAGATAAAAACACCGATGCCTGCCATCAATATCCCACAAAATAAACCGGTTTTTCTTCCATGATCAGCCAGCCTGTCATAAAGTTCATTTGGATTTATGGGATTGATAAAAATTGTTTCAACAGTTCCTTCAACCGGCCGGTTCAAACGGGTCTGCTCCCAGATATCGTTATTAACCAGAAATCTTCTTTCATTATAGTAAAATTCATAAGTTACATTCCATAATCTGCCGCCGCGTCCACCGAATTTGGAATCTACAGCAAACAGTCTTGCATCAACCGGAATGATACACGAATTTTTTAATTTTGTATATCTGTAAGCTTTTGTGTATAATAACCATGCAGCTGTTGCGAAAAGCACAGCGGACATGAGAATATAAAATCCCCAATTTCCAAAAAACGTCGTATGCCCATCGTCAGACAAACTGTAATATACTTTGGTATAAAGAAATGCAGCTTGAAGATCCATAATTATCCTCTGTTCTCCCTAATAAATTTCTGAGATCTACAGTATTCTCAGTTTTCTCTATTATATATAGGGCTTTATTTTATTTCCAGATATATTCCGGCAAGATACTGCCCTATAATTCCTAAATAATGAAGAATTACGCGTTTTGATAATATTTTGCCTGTGCATTCCACAGCTGTACATACTTTCCCAAAGTATCTTTCAATAAGTCAGTGTGTTTTCCTTTCTGAATGATCTCGCCCTTATCAAAAACAGTAATCTCATCACAGAACTGACAGGATGATAGTCTATGGCTGATATAGACAGCAGTTTTGTCTTTTACTATGTTGTCAAAGTTACGGTATATTTCCTCCTCTGCAACAGGGTCAAGAGCCGCGGTCGGTTCATCAAGGACTATTATCGGTGAATCCTTATAAAGTGCCCTGGCTAGGGCTATTTTCTGGGCTTCGCCACCCGATATCTGTACACCTTTTTCGGAAACATCTTTATATAAGTATGTTTCAAGTCCATCGTGCATAGTTTTTAATCTGTCGGTAAACGAAGCTTTGTCAAGGCAATCCTCAGCTTTAGCTTTGTCATAAGAGATATCCGCTGCAATATTTTGTCCCAGAGGAAAAGCCAAAAGCTTAAAGTCCTGGAAAACAAAGGAAAAGAACTTTAAATATTCTTCATAATCATATTCGCGGATATCTCTGCCATTTAGGAGTATCTGCCCTTCCGTTGGCTCATACAATCCACATAATAATTTGACGAATGTTGTCTTTCCTGCACCGTTTGCTCCGACAAATGCCTGTTTTTTCCGGATGTTCAGTTTTGTATTAATGTTTTTTAATACGTATACATCGGTAGCCGGATACTTGAAGGAAACATTCCTAAATTCTATCTCACATCCGGGGTTTTCCGTTATGCAACTATCAGAGTTGTTGTTTTTAATATGCAGTGTTCCTTCCTTTTTCTTATTTGGTAAATCAAGATATTCATACAGTTTTTCAAGATGCTCTGTGTAAATCTTGTTTTCCGAAATAACTTCAGACAGATCTCCGAAACTTTCCACCAGCTTTATAAGTGCTCCTACATATTGTACTATACTGCCTACAGCAAATGCGCCGAGTCCGGCCTTTGCCACTACAAACAGATAGCACAGACATGCTACAGTGCCTCTGAACAGGATATGAATTCCCTGGCAAGAACTCATTTTTCTGATATACTTATCATTATCATCATTTCTTTCCTGCAGTTTCCGCATCTCGCGTTCCGCAATCCTGTCCTGACGGTAGATCCTTACATCCTTGGATCTTGCCATGTTTGAATAGAGTTCATGTCCATAAAACATGAAGGCCCTGTTAAACCAGACATTGCTGTCGGTCCATTTTTGAAACAATCCGTCTTCTTTTGAACGCAGTTTTATAGTAACTAATCCGGCCAAAAACAGTATCAGGATAAGAAGACCTATCCACAAGGGAGAATCCATAACTGCTTCTCCGGTTTTTGACAGGAATAAAGGTGCTGTCAGTATCACGGATGCAATTATACCTATAAATACACTGACCAGCCCTGCGGTATCCCATACAAGCTGACCTAATCCGTTACCAAACATAAACAGGTTTTCTTCTGCTTTTTGCTTTTTCTTCTGTACATCCGGATTTTCTAAATCTACGAAATTCATAGTCATCTGTTTATCTGCAAAGATTTTTGAGAAATAATTCCACATCCCGGACTCTTTATCATTTACCTTCTTCTCCAAAGCGTTTTTTATCATGGAGAGCAGGAAATTAATGCCTATGGTAAGGATAACATAGATAGTTAACCGGGTTATATCTCTTTCACCGGACAGTTCATTTATTATCCTGGCAGAAAACCAGATGGTAACAAAGGGAGCCAGGGTTTCAGCGGCACTTTTCAGTACCTTTGAACTTATGAGACCCGGACAGTATTTTCCAAGTATCCGGTATCCGCGTTTTGTGTTTTCTATCCGCTTCTTAAATCTCATTAATATCTGCCTCCTCTCTGCCTGATTCATTATCGCGGTAATATTTTGCCTGTGCTTCAAATAATTCGTAGTAACTTCCTTTTTTCTTCAGCAGTTCCTCATGTGTACCTTCTTCTATAATCCTGCCACGGTCTATAAGGATTATCCTGTTACAGAATCTGGTAGATGCCAGGCGGTGAGAGATAAATATAGTAGATTTACCTCTCATCATCTCGTCATATGTCTCATAGAGTCGGTTTTCAGATATAGGGTCTAAAGCTGCGGTCGGCTCGTCTAGTACTACGACAGGAGACTGCCTGTACAGAGCTCTTGCAAGCAGAAGTTTCTGTATTTCTCCGCCGGAAAGCCCTACACCGTCATCCCAAAATGTCTTATCATATTTACTGTCCATACCGTTTGGAAGTGATTGTATCTTTTCCCATAAGCCTGCATATTTCAGGCATTCCTCAACTCTTATTCTGTCAATAGAGGCGATGTCAGTTTCTGCAATTATCTCAGCGATGGTAACCGGCAGTATTGAGTAGTCCTGGAATACTGCACCGAATAATTGATAATAGCTGTCACGGTTATAATCTTTTGCATTTTTCCCGTCATATAAAACATTGCCTTTAGTTGGATCGGTGAGTCCAAGCAGCATTTTAACGAATGTAGTTTTTCCGGCTCCGTTTAATCCTACTACTGCCAGATGTTCACCCGGTTCTATTGACAGATTAAAATCCTGTATGATATCATCTCCATCCTCGGTATACCTAAAACAAACATCCTTTAATTCAATCTTACATGGATTGTCTTTAGTCTCCGGAACTATACCTCCGTCCCGCTTGTAGCTCTCGGGATATTCAAGGAATGACCGAAAGCGGTTCATCGAAATACTAAGACGGTTAAGATTGTTAATCTGTCCAAGCAGGCTGCCGAGCCATGTTGAAAAACCGGCGACCACATTAAAATACAGGACAAATTCTGCAACGGATATCTTTCCTTCAAATATCAGATATAATAAATAAACATATACAGCCCCTTCTCTTAAAAAGGACATCCCGCTGTCTACTGCGGATACTCCGAAAAGCTTTGCGGTATATTTTCTGTACCATCCTGTAAGCCCTGCCATATACTTGTCATACAGTTTGTTCATCCATACAGACATATTATATAAACGTATATCCTTTGCGGCCTGAATATCGCCTGAAATGCCCGTGATATATTGCATGCCATGTTCGTATCCGTTTTTTTCATCCATGTTCACTTCAACCCATTTTAGGATTTTCCGGTTGAGTAAGAAGCTTGCCAGTGTTGTAATGCACAGAAACAGAATGATCCATATGTTCAGCGTAAATAATATCCCGGCAAAGGCAACAAAGCCCAGAAGATTAGAAAAAAACAAAACTATAGCTTCATAGACCTGCACATAGTGGGAATAGTTTCCGTTACAGCTGGAAAAACTTTCACTTTGCAGCTCTCTAAAATGTTCATCCTCCTGGTTCCTGTAATCCGTGGTAAGGCCTTTTTTAGTTACTTTTCCTAAAAAATAGGTATTCATATTAAATCTGTTCCAGTAAATCATCCTGTCAAGATACTTCTGTATTGTTTGGACAAGCGCCAGCGCCAATGCCATAAGACCGGTGATGAACAGAAGTTTTTGTAAATCCGTACCTATTGTTATTTCTTCGATTATCACTTTAGGCAAAAAAGCCGTGATAATAGGGATGGTACAATTTGCTATAATTATCCCAATACAAAATACCAGCAGCTTAGGACATCCGGCCACAGTAGCTTTCAGGCAATAGGACAGATTCTGTATAATCGTATATTTCTTATCCTTTTCCATTTTTCGTTCCTTCCAATAAAAAAATCTGCTTTGTACACTCAAAGCAGACCTGCGGATATTCTTTAGATATAAAGACACTTATAGTGTGTTTATGCAAAATAAAAGAAAATACCACTGCGCAGATCATGTTTTAAGAGCACACCAAAATAAACCTGTTACTTACAGGCCTCTTAGTATCCGTCTTAAAATTATCGTATGCGCATTACTGGCATTTTCGTACCGTATCCTTTTCTTATTTATTTGGAGCCATAACTCCTTTAACAACATCATACTAACATATAAAAATCCGTTTGTCAAATACGAAAAATGACTTTCCAGGCTTCTGTCAATTTTTCAAGTGTCCATGCCGCATTAGCAGGGGAAGTTGAAGGAAGACAGATACTGTCCCTATGTATTAAGGGAGCAGTATATTTTTGAAATAACGTATAGGCAGTCTTGCCGTTTGTAAATATCTGTTCAATATTTGCGGTTTCGAGAATCGGAGACAGGTCATTCGGAACCGCGTTTTTTATACTGGAATCAGAAGAGCCTTCTATATCGCATGATGCGATCACATCCCATGCGGCAATGTGATGTCTTAGCAGAAAAGCTTTCTTATCTGGGACAGTCAGAGGGATATTATCCCCAAAAATTGCTGCCAAAACTTTCCAGTACCGGTTCTGCGGATGCCCGTAAAAAAAGCCGGACTCCCTAGATTTTACGGAAGGAAAACTTCCGAGAATAAGTATTCTGGATTTTTCGTCATAAACCGGCGGTATCGGATGGATGATATGTGTCAGCATAATATACACTCCTCACCTGCTATATTAACTCATAATCCATGATATTTCAAGTGGATATCCGTATTTTAGCCGGAACGTTCACTTTATATTCTTGACCATCCACTATTTATCCATATAGTATCACTTATAATATAGTTTCTGAACAAATATTTTGACAAATGATAATTTATGGATTATAATTGGATAGAAATAAAATTTCTATTTCCAAATAAGTAGAATAAGATGTTGGGGAGATAAAGCATATGACTATAGATGAAATGAATCAAAAGAAAAAAGAATATGGATATTCTTACAAATATATAGCAGAAACGTCCGGAGTCCCTATAAGTACTGTACAGAAAGTACTGGGAAAGATTACATCTGCGCCAAGAAAGACTACATTAGATGCTTTATATAAAGTTTTTAGAACTGATGAGAGACATGTTGATGATATGTTATTTAGTAACATATATGATACTGGGTATGCATGTGAGGGTAACGAAGATGACTATGATATTGCCGGATCAAGTGCTCTAAAGTCAGAATCTGTTATATATGGATATATAGATGGTAATAAAAACAGTATATACAAAGACAAGCAATCAAAGAAAGTTGTAAATAGAAAAGCCGATAAAACCATAAAAGATTATTTGGCACTCCCTGAAGGAGTACGTGCAGAACTAATTGATGGAGTTTTATATGATATGGCATCGCCTACTTCAGATCATCAGGGGATAATACCAGCTTTGCTTACAGCATTTTCTCAGTTCATAGATTCTAATAATGGACGATGCCTTCCGTATTCAGCTCCAATGGATGTTCAGTTAGACTGCGATGATAAAACTATGGTACAGCCTGATGTCATGGTAGTGTGTGATAGGAATAAAATAAAGAAAGATAGAATAATGGGCGCGCCGGATCTGGTTGTAGAAATACTTTCTCCATCAACATGGAATATTGATATGGGTAAAAAGCTGATCAAATATAAGAAAGCGGGCGTCAGAGAATACTGGATAGTCAATATAGATAGTCTCGAGATTACGGTATACTATTTTGAAAAAACTGATATACCGGAGATTTATTCTTTCTTCGATACTGTCCCTGTGAATATATGGGATGGAAGGTGCATGGTTGATTTTAAAAAAATATATGATAAAATAAGCTTCTTATTTGAGAACGATTAAATTAACGAACATCTCAAAGGATATTTTATGAATATTTGAAGAGCTGACAGAACTGTAACTAATTTAATTGACATATATATAAAATTTTTTTATAATCATTATGGAACTGTCACATAAATCTATAAAGTTCCAAAGTGTTTTAAAAATTTTAATTCATAAGGAGAACAGGGTAAATGAAAATTGGTTGTGTAAAGGAAATCAAAAACAATGAATTCCGTGTAGGTTTGACACCGGACAATGTTCGTGCATATGTAGGGTCAGGACATCATGTGTATATGGAGAAAGGCGCCGGCGTTGGTTCCGGTTTTGCAGATACCGAATATGTTAATGCAGGGGCTTCACTGATAGATAATGCAGCTGATGTATGGCATCTGTCAGATATGATGATAAAAGTTAAAGAGCCGCTCCCTGAGGAATATGGTTTATTCCATGAAGGCTTGATATTATATACTTATCTTCATCTTGCAGCCGACAAGGAACAGATGGATGCATTACTCGACGGAAAAGTAAAAGCTGTTGCATATGAGACCATACAGGAAGACCGTTTTCTTCCCTGTCTTGCACCTATGTCTCAGATAGCAGGACGCCTTTCTATTCAGGAAGGTGCTAAATATCTTGAAAAGAGATTTGGCGGCGAAGGAATTCTTTTAGCAGGTGTACCCGGTACTCCTAAGGCAAATGTAGTAATCCTTGGCGGCGGAACAGTTGGTATGAATGCATGTAAGATTGCAGTTGGAATGGGAGCTAATGTTACGATACTCGATGTAAATTTAAAGAGACTTGAAGAACTTGACAATATGTTTGGTGCACATATACAGACTCTTGTAAGTAATGACAGTAATGTAGAAAGAGTAGTCAAAGATGCCGATCTGGTTATCGGTTCTGTTCTTATTCCTGGTGGATCTACTCCTAAACTATTCAAGAAGAAGTATCTTCCCGAGATGAAGAACGGAGCTGTATTTGTAGATGTGGCTATCGACCAGGGTGGATGTGGTGAAAGCAGTCATGTTACCACTCATGACGACCCTGTTTATATAGAAGACGGTGTAGTTCATTATTGTGTAGGAAATATGCCCGGTGCTGTTCCTAGAACAAGTACCATAGCACTTACCAATGCTACACTCAAGTACGGACTTATGATAGCCGGCGAAGGATTGGAAGGCGCTGCTAAAAAGAGTAACGCTATTTATACCGGCGTAAACTGTTATAACGGAAAGCTCACAAACAAGAATGTTGCTCTGGCTCATGGTTATGAATTTACAGAGCTTACAAGCCTTATATAATACTAAAATACAAACTAAATTCACTATCTTCCCTAGTTAAAAGTGTCTGAAACATATCATTTTTGATAAGTTTCAGACACTTTTGGTTCATTTTTACAGTTATAATTGTCTGAAACTTAAAATTTCTTAGCATTATAAGCCTCTATCTCTGCCTGTTCCGCATTAAATTCGGCCACTTGCTTATTCTTTATTATTT
This sequence comes from Lachnospiraceae bacterium, assembly GCA_017542245.1. Taxonomy (GTDB): domain Bacteria; phylum Bacillota; class Clostridia; order Lachnospirales; family Lachnospiraceae; genus RUG11977. The sequence goes on along the minus strand of JAFXXN010000134.1, from coordinate 85,728 downwards.
CAACCTTTTCCAAGACTTCCTTAATATCCACTCTGGCAAAAAGTATTTCCGGCTTTTCTGTAACCTTATTTCCTGAAGGATAAAGCTCGAACTCGCCTAAGGTATCATATTCCCTTGAAGGTACATTCAGCTGCTTTAATATATTTTCCGAGGTATCCGGTAAAAAAGCTTTAAGCAGTTCCGCACCGATGCTGATACTTTCGGTCAGATTGTACAAAACTTCTTTTAACCTGTTCTTCTTGGTCTCATCCTTGGCCAATATCCACGGGGTGGTCTCGTCTATATACTTGTTGCAGCGTTTGAACAGATTGAAGATTTCCGTAATGGCGTCTGCCACATGGAGCCCTGCCATTTCAGACTCTACCGCTGCCTTTGTCCCGGTAACTACTGAGAGCAGGTCATCATCTATACTCTCCTTGACCCCTGTTCTTTCAACCACGCCATCGAAATACTTATTTGTCATGGAAATTGTCCTGTTCACCAGATTTCCCAGTACATTTGCCAGGTCGGAATTGATTCTTTCCACAACAAGCTCCCAAGTGATCACTCCGTCATTTTCAAAAGGCATCTCGTGAAGTACAAAATATCTTACGGCATCGATGCCGAAAAGGGAGATTAGGTCGTCCGCATAGATTACATTGCCCTTTGACTTGCTCATCTTTTCACCACCCTGAAGGAGCCAGGGATGTCCGAATATCTGCTTCGGAAGCGGCTCTCCGAGTGCCATCAGCCATATCGGCCAGTAAATGGTATGGAACCTGATGATGTCTTTTCCTATCAGATGAAGGTCTGCAGGCCAGAACTTAGCATATTTTTCATCGCTTGCTCCATCCACATTGTAACCGAGACCTGTGATGTAATTGGTCAAAGCATCCATCCACACAAATATGGTATGCTTGTCATCAAAATCAACCGGGATACCCCATTTTACTGTAGTCCTTGATATACATAGGTCCTGAAGTCCAGGCAGAAGGAAATTGTTCATCATCTCATTTTTCCTGGATACAGGCTGTATGAATTCCGGATGGGAGTTGATATGTTCTATAAGCCTGTCGGCATATTTGCTCGATCTTAAGAAATATGCCTCTTCGCTTGCCGGATGAACTTCCCTTCTGCAGTCGGGACATTTTCCGTCCTTTAGCTGTGACTCGGTCCAGAAGGATTCACACGGAGTACAGTACATTCCCTGATATTTTCCTTTATATATATCGCCCTGGTCATAAAGCTTTTTAAATATTTTCTGCATCTGGCTCACATGATACTCATCCGTGGTCCGGATGAAATTATCATAGGAAATATTTAAGTGATCACAGATATCTTTTATTTTCCCTGCAATCATATCCACATATTCCTTGGGTTCGATTCCTTTGATAGCAGCTTTTTCTTCAATCTTCAATCCATGTTCGTCGGTTCCCGTCTGGAAGAACACGTCATAACCCTGCTGCCTTTTGTATCTTGCGATACTGTCGGCAAGTATTATCTCATATGTATTCCCGATATGGGGAACTCCCGAAGCGTAAGCTATCGCTGTTGTGATGTAATACGGTTTCCTACTCATATGCTTTCTCTCCTTGTAAAATAAAAATAACTCCCGTCTTAATTAAAGACGAGAGTCTGACTCACGTGGTACCACTTTAATTCACTTCTGCTTCACAGCAAAAGCCTTAGCAACTGTCCATCAACAGTCCTCACTGTAACGGGTGAACCCGTCGAAACCTAAGATAACTCCTCGGCTCCGCAGCTCCGGGACCATTTTCAGCCATCTCTTTGCCATCCGCTCTCAGCATACGCGGACTCTCTGTGGACATCCTTACAGCTTACTCTTCCTTTCATTGCCTTTGGTATCAATTTAGTTTATATATTTATCTCACAAAAATTTATAATTGTCAAGAGATTTTTAATCATAAAGATTCTTTTTTATCTTCTCATATATCCTGCTAAAATCAACCTTGCATCTGCCTTCCCATATACCTACGGGGATTTTGTCCATAAACGAGTATTCTATCGGCGTATCAGATTTTTCAAAGAAATATACCCGAATCTTCAATTCTCTCGGCATAACAATCCAGTACTCCCTTACCCCTGCATTCCTGTATTTATACAGTTTTCGCATAGTATCATGATATCGTGTCGAAGGTGAAAGAATCTCTATGACTAAGTCCGGAGCACCAAAAATACATTTTTCTTCATCTTTGTCTTCATCACACAGGACAAAAACGTCCGGCTGCACCATGGTCTTTTCATCACAGTCGAGCTGAACATCAGTTGGAGCCGCATATGTCTGACATGAACCATTGTTAGCATCAATAAAAGCCTGTAGCGTCATTGCCAAAAACAAGCTTATCTTCTGATGAGTTGTTGCAGGCGATGCCATATCATAGAATACACCGTCTATTAGTTCTACTCTAATATCCGGGGGCAATGCATAGTAATCATCTATAGTTTTATTTTTATAATCGTCAGGCTGTAGGGCACTGGTCCCATTTGTGGTATATGTTTCTTCCGGTTCCTCGTAGACATAGCTAATATTCTGGTCGTCTTCTATATGACCATCTGCGTAACTGCATTTGTTTCTCTCCTTGATTTTTTCTGGATTAACTACATGGTTATCCTTGGACTTTAAAGGTTCAAACACCTTTCGCAAAGCCTCTAGGGTAGTTCTCCTTGGTGCATTAGTAGTTCCACAGAAGACTTTTTGCACTGTACTCGCCGGCACGCCAGACTTTTCCGCGATGTATTCATAGGAAAATCCGTATTCCTTCTTTAGCTCAAGCATTTCATTAATCGTCATTAATTTCACCTCCCCCACCTATTATATACCATTATATCTCGTTTGTCAATCATATATCCACCATTTTATATCATTCGATTTAGGAAGGTTAATTATCCAAATTGCTAATTTTTTCCAATGGTGAACTTTTGGCGAATATTAGGCCGGAATGAAAAGGTTTCTGTTATAATAAACGGAAAATACCATTTGCATCAGCTGTTGCTGTATAGGTCTTCTTACCATACTTTACACTAACTTTAGCCCCCGGATCGGCCTTACGTTCTTAGTTAAATAAATACGCATACTTGCGTCTTTGTTCCAAAAGAACCTCTAAAACCCTTTCGGTAATCCTTTTTTCGTAGCAGCCAACCTCCTCCAACAGCTGCAAAACATCCTTTTCATTCCAGAAAAAACTAATGCAGGGTCCATAAAGGCTTTCCGCAGCATCCAACTGTTCTTCAAATGAGTCACACAGGGTTTTTGCCTTTACCGCCTTTATTGCATTGTAAACATCTATCCCCAAAGGATAATCCATCGTGGTGTCAGATAACAGGGCTGCCCCATTGTCATATATAGGGCAGAGCTTAAAACTGCCCATGCCATCCATAAGTACAGAAATATTGTGAGTATGCCGGTCTTCATTTAAAAAAAGTGCATCTATAGTCAGAAGCTTGCCCATATATTTACCAAAATCCTTAATGCCGCTTATCCTTTCAACCTGTTCTGTAAGATACTTCAGACGGTCGCATACGTTTTCCAAAGCATATATACATGCATTAAGGCTTATTCCATATTGTTTTTTAAACAGACGTTCAGCTGTGATCACCTGCCATCCGCATGAAAAATCCGTGCTCCTGCACCCATTGAATATTACCGCCTTGTATTTTATCTGTTCCGGCTCGTAAACTACATATTCCGATGGTGACAATGTCGATTTCTGAAGTAAATGTGAAACAACATATTCAGAAAGCCCCTCATATCCTGTGTAATCAGCTTTGAACCAGATTCCATTATCTTTCCATTTCAGTTGATTTCCTTTAGATGACTGTCTGCCTGTTTCTATAAGACTTTTTTCAAATAATTCTACAATAAAAATCACCTCTCAATCCTTATCCAGAATCTATCTTCAGCCATCCTACCCTCCGTTTTTTCGACTATCAGGAGAGGATCATAAAATGGTACTCCAAGCCTCTGCAGTTCCAGCTTCAGCTTATCTCTGGTCCTAGAAAAGCATCTTGATTCCAGAAACTCCTCATAATCTTCGAATGACGGTTCAGTATTTATGCCAAATGCCCGAAACTGAGGATTATCAATATAGTTCTTTATTTGAACCTTTCTTTCGCTTTCATCTACATCTATAATTGTACATACCATATTTTCAAACATATAGTATAGGCGAAGTTTTAGTCTTTCTGCCGGTATTGCCAGTTTTTCAGGAATGTTCTTATTCCTTTTTAATATCTCTACCAACGTTACCACCGGTCCCCTAACTTGTTCTTGGCTTTCCCAACGCTCTACCGTTGGTACAGATGCCCCTATAAATTCTGAAAAGACCTTCTGTGTCATTTTCAAGCTTTTCCTCATATTTTTTATTTCTTCACCGCTTATGTATTCCGGAATCACATACTTATTAGCCTTCATCGTCAATCACCACACATAAATCTCAAAATTTATTCAACTGCTTTTCTTTACCCATCGCCTATAATATATCACTATCAAAGTAAACAGTCAAGCAAAAACTAATCATTTTGAAGGCTTTTATATTAATTTTACCATTATATTGATTTGTTTTGTGAGTCGTTATGATTGATTCCATTACCATTTCTTCAAGAATTTGTTGTTAAAATAGCACAAAAATAGCTCCAGAGGTCATTCCTTCTGAAGCTATTTCTTTATTTGTTCTTACTACTTTTTTATAAATGTTCTTGGTAAATCACTATTTAACGGCAATATCAGAAAGACTTAGACTTATTACTTAATGAAATAGTTTGCAGCCGCTTTAAACATATTGATCTCATAGTTTCCGGCTACGTTCTTATACAGACCCTTGTCATAACGCTCGGAGTGACCCATCTTACCGAAGATTCTCCCATCAGGAGAGGTGATACCCTCAATAGCGAATGCAGAATTGTTCGGGTTGAATGCGATATCGCTTGTAGGATTACCGTTAAGATCTACATACTGGGTAGCAATCTGACCATTTTCTGCGAGCTTACGTATCTGAGCCTCATCACAGAAGAAACGTCCCTCTCCGTGTGATATCGGTACATTGTAGATATCGCCAACTTTTGTTAACTTAAGCCAAGGAGACTTAGTTGAACAAATACGTGTGCGTACCTGCTTTGACTGATGGCGGCCTATGGTGTTAAAGGTAAGGGTAGCACTGTTCTCATCGGTCTCGATGATATGACCATAAGGCAGCAGACCTGACTTTAAGAGTGCCTGGAAGCCGTTACAGATACCGCACATAAGTCCGTCGTTCTTGTATAACAGGTTCTCAACAGCCTCTGTAACCTTGGGGTTACGAAGGAATGCAATGATGAACTTAGCTGAACCGTCGGGCTCATCACCGCCTGAGAATCCACCTGGAAGGAAGATGCCCTGAGCGGTTTTAGCCGCATCTGCAAAGTAATTAACAGAATCTGTGATTGCTTCTGCTGTCAAGTTCTTTATAACTATGATCTCAGGATCAAATCCGGCATCCCTTGCAGCCTTTGCAGAATCAAACTCGCAGTTTGTTCCAGGGAATGCGGGGATCAAAATCTTAGGCTTAGCACCACTAAGTGCAGGACCTGAGTAGCTGATCCTTGTAAAGTCTTTGTTATAATCTAACTTCTCATAAGTCTTCTTCTCTACAGAAGCAGTCTCCATAGGGAATACGGGCTCTAATTTACCATTATATACTTTCAGCAGATCGTCAAGAGCAATCTTTTCGTTACCAAAGAAGATAGTAGCCTCTTCTTCTGTACGGCCTAAAATCCTTGCATTCTCTGTAAGTTCTGATACAAGGTTCTTTCTCTCGATACCGTCACTTAATTCTATAATAAATGAACCATAGCTGTAAGAGAAGATTTCTTCCTCAGTTATAGAATCAGCGAATCTGAATCCAATGCTATTACCGAAGCACATCTTCATAACAGCTTCTGCGATACCGCCGATACCGGGAGTATACATAGCCTTGATGCCGGCCATCTGGTTACACTTACGGATAATCTCGAAATTCTTTTTCATGGAATCGGGTGTAGGGATTCCGTTTTCATCTCTTTCCGGCTCAAGGAGGTAAACATTGTTTAAAGGAACCTTAAACTCAGGTGAAATGATATTTCCAATCTTTGTCGTAGTTACTGCAAAGCTTACAAGTGTCGGAGGAACATCAAGCTTTTCGAAGGATCCGCTCATGGAGTCCTTTCCGCCGATAGCTGCTGCCTCGTAATCAAGCTGAGCTTTTAATGCACCAAGTAATGCGCTTAAAGGCTTACCCCAGCGTTTGCTTTCCTTCATGGGCTTTTCAAAGAACTCCTGGAAAGTAAGGTAAATATCCTTATACTCAGCACCGGTAGCGATAAGCTTTGCGATCGACTCCGTAACTGCTAAATATGAACCATGGTAAGGTGACTTCTCGGTTATAAAAGGATTGTAACCCCATGACATAAGTGAGCAGGTATTGGTATGCTTCTTTTCAACTGAAATCTTTTGAACCATAGCCTGAATAGGTGTTATCTGGTTCTTTCCACCGAAAGGCATAAGTACTGTACCTGCACCGATGGTAGAGTCAAAACGCTCTGAAAGACCCTGCTTTGAGCAGACATTAAGGTCTCCGGCAAGAGTATTATACTTTTCTGTAAAGCTAAGCTTGCCGGGATCTGCTGTTAAATCAACAGACTTAATAGCAGGATTTGTAAGGCTTTCCTTTGTATAAAGAGGATAGGTCTTATCAAAATCTGCCTTTGCAGCTGTTTCTATATTTATATGCTTTTCAGCTCCGTTTGAATTAAGGAATTCACGGGAGATATCAACGATGGTAGCACCGTTCCAGTGCATACGCAGACGCTTTTCCTCGGTAACGGTAGCAACATGTGTAGCTTCAAGATTTTCTGCTGCACACAGAGCCATGAACTTTTCTTTATCTTCAGCAGCAACTACTACTGCCATACGCTCCTGGGACTCGGAAATAGCAAGTTCTGTTCCGTCAAGACCGTCGTATTTCTTAGGAACTGCATTAAGATCAATATCAAGACCGTCTGCAAGTTCACCTATAGCTACAGATACTCCGCCGGCACCAAAGTCGTTACAACGTTTAATAAGTCTGGAAGCCGTTTCGTTTCTGAAAAGTCTCTGAAGCTTTCTTTCCTCAGGTGCATTACCCTTCTGAACCTCTGCACCACAGGTGGTGAGTGACTCTAAGGTATGCTTCTTGGATGATCCGGTAGCTCCGCCACAGCCATCACGGCCTGTACGACCGCCGAGCAGTATCACGATATCGCCGGGCTCAGGACATTCACGTCTAACGCATCTCTCGGGAGCAGCTGCGATAACGGCACCTATCTCCATACGCTTTGCCTGATATCCGTCATGGTAGAGTTCATCTACGATACCTGTGGCAAGTCCTATCTGGTTACCGTATGAGCTGTATCCTGCTGCCGCAGTATATGTAAGCTTTCTCTGAGGAAGCTTTCCTGAAAGGGTCTCACTGATGGGACGTAAAGGGTTAGAAGCACCTGTCACACGCATAGCGCCGTATACATATGAACGTCCCGAAAGAGGATCACGGATAGCCCCGCCGATACATGTAGCTGCACCACCGAAGGGCTCTATCTCTGTAGGATGGTTATGTGTTTCGTTTTTAAATAAAAGGAGCCATTTTTCTGTCTCGCCGTCAACATCAACGTCGATCTTTACAGTACATGCATTGATTTCTTCTGATTCATCAAGTTTAGGTAATTTGCCCTTTGCTTTCAGGTATCTTGCACCGATCGTAGCTATATCCATAAGGTTGATGGGCTTGGTGCGTCCGAGCTCCTTACGGAGTGCGATGTAATTGTTATAAGCATCCTGCAGTTCTTTATCTTCGAAAGATACGTTATCAATAGTGGTAAGGAAAGTGGTATGACGGCAGTGGTCAGACCAGTAGGTATCTATCATCCTAATCTCAGTGATGGTAGGATTCCTCTTTTCTTTCTTGAAGTAATCCTGACAGAAAGTGATATCGTCGATATCCATAGCAAGACCAAGCTTGCTTACCAAATTTGTCAATCCATCTTTATCAAGGTCTATAAAGCCTTCCATGGTCTCAACAGTGGTAGGGCACTCGTATACAACCTTTAAAGTATCAAATGTATCAAGCTTAGCTTCTCTTGCTTCTACAGGGTTGATCACGTGATGCTTGATAGCTGCAAACTCATCATCAGAAATGCTGCCCTCTATCACATATACTCTTGCAGAATGAACCGCAGGACGCTCAGCCTGTGAAATAATCTGGATACACTGTGCCGCAGAATCTGCACGCTGGTCAAACTGTCCCGGAAGGTATTCTACTGCGAATATCCTGTCAGCGCTTTGCTTTATTCCGGCAAATTCTTCTTCTGTGAAGATGTCATCAAGCTGGGGCTCTGCAAATACAGTCCTTAAGCTTTTGTTAAAAAGCTCTTCTGAAAGACCTTCTGCGTCATAACGGTTAAATAAGCGTACTTTATCTACGCCCTTGATCTGAAGCAGGGACTTTATGTCTGACTTTAAAGACTTAGCTTCAAGGTCAAGTCCTGTTTTCTTTTCTACATAAACTCTGTAAACCATGGTATGCTCCTTAAAATATATTAAACTCAAAAAACATTGCCTTTAGTATAACACCGGCGACTACCCTTGACAAGTTAAATTATCTGATCCTTTATCTTCCTGCATAGCTTTTTTAGCACGTTTTTTAGCCTTTTTATGTTTTACAACAACTATGATTATTATAATTATTGGAACCAATGGAATCAATAATACTATAGGATTATGTTTTAACAGCAAAAGAAATAATACCAATAAATCATAGAAAAAGCTTTTAATTTTTTTAATTATATCTTTCATTTAGTTTCCTCAATATATTTATGACAGTGCTTTAAGAGCTCTGGCTCCGATATCGTTACGATAGAAGCCTCCGTCAAATTTAACTTCCTTTGTAAGTGCATAGGACGCAGCGATAGCTTCTTTTAAGGTATCAGCTACTGTTGTTACACCAAGCACACGACCGCCGTTTGAAAGTAATGATCCATCCTCTGCTTTCTTTGCTCCTGCTACATAAATGAGTGCATCCGATATAGGAGAAATGCCGGTTGCTTTTGCATCTTCATTATACTTCTTAATAAATTCATCCGTCTCCGGAAGCTCCATAGGCAGACCCTTCTCATATTTCTCGGGATAACCCTTGGTTGCGTAAATTACACAGCATGCTGACTTATCAGAGAACTTAACCTCAGTATCGGCTAATGTCCCGTCTGCTGTAGCAACCATTATCTTAAAGAGATCTGACTCAAGGAGAGGAAGCACAACCTGTGTCTCGGGATCACCGAAGCGGCAATTATATTCAACAACCTTCGGTCCCTTAGGAGTTATCATAAGTCCGAAGTAGAGACATCCCTTAAAGGTCCGTCCTTCCGCATTCATGGCCTTTATGGTAGGAATGAAAATCTTCTCCATACACTCCTTAGCTACTTCTTCTGTATAGTAAGGATTGGGAGCTACTGTTCCCATACCTCCTGTATTTAAACCTTCGTCATTATCATGTGCACGCTTATGATCCATGGACGAAATCATGGGAATTACCACATTTCCGTCGGTGAAAGAAAGTACTGAAACCTCAGGACCGGTCATAAATTCCTCAATGACAACCTTAGTACCGCTGGCACCAAACTTACCGCCATCCATCATCTCTTTTACCACTTCAATAGCCTCATCCAGAGTCTGCGCGATAATAACGCCTTTTCCGAGTGCCAATCCGTCAGCCTTAATGACTATGGGCATTTCCCGGGTCTTAAGATAATCAATAGCTTTTGCAGATTCTGTAAATACCTCATAGGCAGCAGTAGGAATGTTATACTTCTTCATAAGATCCTTTGAAAAACTCTTACTGCTCTCAATTATAGCGGCATTCTTCTTAGGACCGAAGCATTTAAATCCTGCTTCATTTAAAGCATCTACCGTACCTGCTGCCAGCGGATCGTCAGGTGCCACGACTACAAAATCGATAGCCTTATCCTTACAGAAGTCTACTATTTTCTGAGTCTCCATAACACCTATGTTCACACACTCGGCATCTGCTGCTATTCCGCCGTTTCCAGGAAGACAGTAGATTTTGGAAACTAAAGGACTTTTCTTGATAGCTTTAATAATGGCGTGCTCTCTGCCGCCTGAGCCGATAACGGCTACGGTCTGATTACTCATGGTCGTTCTCCTTGTTTGTAATAAAATTATAGATGCTCTTTATTATGAATTGGTATTACAAAATTTTAGGCTTAAATCCCACATTTTTCTGTTAAATCGTTTCTTTTCTAAGTTTTGGTAATTTATTTCAACCATGTAATCCCTTGGATTGACGAATCATATCTTCAACCACTATGTCATAAATCTCGCCTATAGAAGCACAGTACTCAAGGAGCTTCCAAGGCTCGTTTGTATGAAAATGTACCTTTATAAGATCTTCATCTCCTACTGCGAGTAAACAGTCACCTACAAGATTTGCGGTGATATAATCTGAAATAACATCCTCATCAAGATCGTGCCCTTCAATGAGAAGCTGAGTATCATAACGGAATTCAATTTCTTCTGCCATATTTATTTCCTTTCTGGTGACAATGGGGGTGCCATTGTCACCCCTGTCTAGTCTATTTTTGTTTGTATTTACCAAATTTTTCTACATGTGACAAAGAGAACCGTCCCTAATGTCACACAATAATTACGTTTGCAAAGCCAACTCTTTGAAGAGTTCATATCGTTTGCCAACAGAATAAACAAATTCTCCATTAGCTATCATCTGCTGAATTTCATCATCGGAAGCCCATTTAACATCCACTGTTTCTTCAGGCTGAAGAACTATATCCTTTATATCAATGTCTCTTCTTAAAATATAGATATCTTGGAAATAGTTCTTATGTGCATATGTTGTCATTAATTTCAGATCATCTTCATTTGCTGATATGCCTGCTTCTTCAAATAGCTCACGGACAGCTGATGTTACGGTTCCTTCTCCGGCGTGCGTTCCCCCACCAATGAATTCCCATTGATTGCCGGCTTTTAAATCGGGATGTCTCTTTGTTGTCAAAAACTTACCTTCCGAATTAATAACCCAGATCTCACAGCAAACATAATACTCTCCGTCCTCGAACTTATCTCCCCTAAGATGAGTCCGACCGAGAGGCTTTCTATCCGAATCATATAAATCCCAATACTCCATAAAATACTCCTTAATTTTACAATCAAAGAACCGTCCCCATTGTCACACATTCAGCACGCTCTCAACGGGTGCTTCATAAATCCTGTCAAGAACCGGCTGGACGAAATCTCTCAAGAACTCCTCAACCTGTGAAACAGAACGTCCTGTATACTTTGCGGGGTCAAGGTTTGCACGAAGCTCATCATCTGAAAGCTTAAAAGCCGGGTCAGCTGCGATACGGTCGATCAGATCACAGGGCTTACCTTCAAGCTTGACGCCTGCTGCTGCCGCATGAGAATGAACACGGAGTCTCTCATGGAGCTCCTGACGGTCTCCGCCACGTTTAACAGATTCCATCATGATATTTTCGGTAGCCATGTAAGGCAGCTTCTCCATAACTCTGCGAGTGATAACCTTATCATAAACAACAAGTCCTGAGGAAATATTTATATAAATATTTAAAATTGCGTCAACCGCAAGGAATGCCTCAGCCACACTGATCCTCTTATTAGCTGAATCATCCAGAGTCCTTTCAAACATCTGGGTAGCTGAAGTCATGGCAGGATTAAGAGAATCAATGATCACATATCTTGCCAGAGCATCTATTCTCTCGCTTCTCATAGGATTTCTCTTGTAAGGCATAGCTGATGAACCTATCTGGTTTTTCTCAAAAGGCTCCTCCATCTCCTCAAAGGACTGAAGAATTCTAAGATCCTGAGTAAACTTATATGCACTCTGAGCAAAACCTGAAAGAACATTTAAGAAGAAAGAATCCAGCTTTCTGGAATAAGTCTGACCCGAAACAGGCATACATGCATCAAATCCAAGGTCTGCTGCAATAAGAGCTTCAAGCTCCTTTACTTTCGCCTCATCATTTTCAAAAAGCTCCATAAAGCTCGCTTGGGTGCCGGTGGTCCCCTTTGAACCTAAAAGCTTAAGACGGCTCATTTGAAATTCAAGGTTTTCCACATCCATAAGAAGTTCATTCAGCCAAAGAGTAGCACGCTTTCCTACTGTAGTTAACTGTGCGGGCTGAAGATGAGTATATGCCAAGCAGGGAAGCGCCTTATACTTTTCTGCAAACTCAGCCAGGTTCTTTATAACCTGACCTGCTTTCTTAAGGACCAGCTTTGAAGCTTCCCTAAGCACAATAACATCGGTATTGTCTGTAACATAGCAGGATGTAGCACCCAGATGGATAATGGGCTCTGCTTTCGGGCACTGCTGTCCGTATGCGTAAACATGGGACATAACATCATGACGGACTATCTTTTCCCTTTCCTTAGCCACATCAAAATTAATGTCTGTAGCGTGTGCTTCAAGTTCAGCTACCTGCTCATCAGTAATATTAAGTCCTAATTTCTTTTCTGATTTTGCGAGGGAAATCCAGAGTTTTCTCCAAGTACGGAATTTAAATTCCTCACTAAATATATATTGCATATCATCGCTTGCATAACGTGTTGAAAGTGGGGATATGTATTTTGTTCTATCCTCTGACATGATATTCTCCTTTTTAATTCATTCATTTGTCAATGTCACCTCGAAAACTCCTTAAAGCGTTTCCCCGGTAACAAAACGGTGTGCTCAGCACCTTCAATTTTGTTATATCAGTATACTTTATTTATCATTTTTTCTCAAAAATAGTCTTTAACGAAATTTTATCTGACATGTCAGATCCAAAGTCATCATCATTCGGTTTCTGTTGTTTCGCAGTACTGATTTTTTGTGCCACTATCTCAGCTGCCTGTGGTAAAATAATCCACTCTGCCTGCTCCATAACCCTTTTTTGTAATATTTCGGGAGTATCTCCATCAAGTACGTCTACTGCTTTCTGTAAGATAATCTTACCACCATCGGTAACCTCATTTACATAATGAACCGTAGCGCCGGTAACCTTCACTCCATAATCTAAAACAGCCTCATGAACATGAAGTCCGTAGAACCCGTCACCGCAAAATGACGGAATAAGAGCGGGATGAACATTTATTATCCTATTGGAATACTGTCCTACAAAATCTGCCGAAAGTACAAGCATAAATCCCGCAAGTATTATCATCTCTATTCCATAACTGTCAAGCTTCTTTTTAAGAGCTGTTTCAAAAGATTTCTTGTCAGGATACGCCTTTCTTTCAATAACTGCTGAAGGAATACCCGCCTTAGCAGCACGTTCTAAAGCAAATACACCTGGTTTACTGGCCACGACAAGAACAAATTCACCATGAGGGATCTTGCCTGCCTTCTCAGCATCTATCAAAGCCTGCAGGTTGGTGCCGCCTCCTGATACGAGGACAGCAATCTTGGTTTTTGACATAATTAATCCTCTCGTTATATATTTTATACTGCTCGATTTTAAATAAGTTCTACACCATCGATACCTTCTACAAGCTCACCGATAACGTACGCATCAATATCGTTAGCCTTCAAAACAGAAACAGCTTTGTCAACATTTTCAGGAGCTACGATTACACTCATGCCGACGCCCATGTTATAGGTATTGAACATATCATGCTCATCAACCTTGCCTTCTTTAGCCAAAAGATCAAAGATAGGAAGTACACGTACATCTGATTTCTTGATGCGGGCTCCGAGTCCCTTTTTGATACTTCTCGGAATATTCTCATAGAAGCCGCCGCCTGTGATATGGGAAATACCCTTTACATTTACCTGATCGATAAGTGCAAGGATAGGTTTTACGTATATCTTTGTAGGTGTAAGAAGTGTCTCACCGAGTCCCCTGCCGCCAAGCTCTGCTATAGGCAGAGTCAGATTTGTATGTTCTATATTAAATATTTTACGTACTAATGAAAAACCGTTTGAATGAACACCTGTGGAAGGAAGTGCGATAACTACGTCGCCTGCCTTTTGGGTATCGGTGTTAATAACCTTTTCTTTATCAACGATACCAACAGAGAATCCTGCAAGATCATATTCGTCTGCAGGCATAAGTCCGGGATGCTCAGCGGTTTCACCACCGATCAATGCGCAGCCCGCCTGAACACAGCCTTCAGCAACACCCGAAACAATAGTTGCTATCTTTTCGGGATAATTCTTTCCGCATGCGATATAATCCAGGAAGAACATAGGACGTGCACCGCAGCAGATAATATCGTTTACACACATAGCTACACAGTCGATACCTACAGTATCATGCTTGTCCATAAGGAAAGCAATCTTAATCTTTGTTCCTACACCGTCTGTACCGCTTACAAGTACGGGTTCCTTCATTCCGGCCAAATTCGGAACAAAAAGTCCTCCGAAGCCTCCGATATCCGGGGTACTTTCAGATGTCTTAGTCCTGGCAATGCTGCTCTTCATTAGCTCCACAGCTTTGTAACCGGCAGTGATATCAACTCCGGCAGCTTTGTAGCTCTCGCTGAAACTGTTATTCATGGTATATCCCTTTCCGCAGGCATGGTGTAAGTTAGGTTTTAAGAAAAACCAAATTTAGAGATCGGTGACGTGTCTGCTGCATCATCGTTCTTTTTATGTTATATTTTACTGCACACTAAAAATTTTTCCATTCCATCAGGCAAAATTCTCTGATGGTGGTTTTTCAATCAGAGAACCGTCCCTCTGATTGATTATAAAAACACCAAAAGTTGTCACGGGATTAACCCATGGCAACTTCTGAATCTGCATTTAAAACTTTCTCTGCATTTACCTTACGCTCATCATCCAGCTTCTTAGCCAGAGTCTCTTCGCACAAGGATAATATTTCTATAGCAAGTAAAGCCGCATTCGAAGCTCCGTCAATTCCTACTGTAGCTACAGGAATGCCGGAAGGCATCTGCACAGTGGAAAGAAGAGCATCCATACCTCCGAGAGAAGAGGCATTTATAGGTATTCCTATAACCGGTATGGTAGTATTTGCTGCAAGTGCCCCTGCCAAATGTGCAGCCATACCTGCTGCCGCAATAATACACCCGAATCCGTTCTTACGAGCGTTTACCGAAAAATCCCTTGCTTCAGCAGGTGTCCTGTGAGCAGAGAATACATGTATCTCATAAGGAACTTCAAATCTCTTTAATATATCAATTGCTTTTTCGAGTTTGGGAAGATCGCTTTTACTTCCCATGACAATGCCTACTTTTTTCATGGCAAACCTCTTTATATGCTTTTCTAAACTATATGGTAATCTCAGTTTCCTAAAATCAAAAGAATAATTCTTTAACCGGAAACAGACACCTACATTTTATCATAGAGTTTTTTGCAAGTCAATTTATTTTCTCTTTTTTCCGAAAAGCTTAAAACTGCCTTTCTTTGATGTCTCGTTTGCTTTGTTTTTTGCTTCTTCTTCACGCTTAAACTGCTCATATTCGGCATCAAGATTAAAATCATCCGCATTGAATCCCTGTCCGTACGCGGGGGTTGACTGCTCAAGCTCCTCCCTTTCTTCCGGAGAAAGTCTGTTATAATCTTCTTCCGACATAGTATTAACTTGTTTGGAAACAGGCGGAGCAGTCTTTTTCTTCTTATTATGCGACCGACGTGTAGTAAACGTTACTCCGGGATTCTCACCCGGACGGTTTACCCTGATAACAGGAGCCGGAGCCTTTGGAGGTGGCGGAAACTCTTCCTCGGAAATTTCTTCCTCGGACTTCTTTGCACCAGTTTTGCTCGGTGTCTTTCCTTCATCAAGCTCTTTTTCTTTTTCAGCTTCCTTCTTTGCTTCAGCTTCCTCTTCTTCTCTTGCCTCTTTAGCGTCCTCCCGGATTTCCTCCAGAAGCTTTAAGTATGTTTCACGATCATGAAGTTCGGAAAGCTGTCCCTTAATCTGATCCCTGTTTTCCTTAATATCAGCCTGTTTTTCATCCATAGATGCAAGAAAACCAAGATACTGATCACGTATATTCTGAGTCATTGTCTCGATAAACGCAGACACTTCGTCCATCATAGTATCCGCATAAGCAAAAGTTACCGCCTGTACATCCTCAGCACCGATTTTTGCTTTAGCAATAATCTCCGAAGCCTCCCTCTCTGTTTCGATACGTGCTTTTTCCTTAGCTCTGGTTGTGGCCTCATACTGGTCAAGCACTTCATACATAGCCTCATTAAGCTCTTCTAAAAGAGAAAACATCTCTGTTTTCGAAAGAATGACAAGGTCGGGAGAATTCTGATACGCTTCACCCTTTGCAAATAAAATATGTATCCTTTTGCAGATTTCTTCAACTCTTGTGGGCATTTATTTCTCCTTTTTACATGATACCGTTTTCTTAAGGCGTTAAAAACCTTGATAAGTAAACTTATCCGGCTTTTTGCCATTCTAAAATCGGTATCATATTTTAAATCTGTAACCTGCGCCCCAAATAGTTTCTATATATTGAGGGTTACTGGTACTGATCTCAATTTTCTCTCTGATCTTTTTGATATGTACTGTAACAGTAGCTATATCACCGATAAGGTCTGCATCCCAGATCTCACTGAAAAGTTCTTCTTTGGAAAAAACTCTGTTCGGATGTTCCGCAAGAAATGTAAGCAGATCAAACTCCTTGGTCGTAAACTGTTTCTCCTCATCATTTACGTAAACCCTTCGGGCTGTCTTGTCAATCCTCAGTCCTCTTATTTCAATAATCTCATTAGGTTTTCTGTCGCTTCCTACCAGTCTTTCATAACGGCTGAGATGTGCCTTTACACGTGCAACAAGCTCACTGGGACTAAACGGTTTTGTCATATAGTCATCGGCACCTAAGCCTAAGCCTCTTATCTTATCTATATCATCCTTTTTTGCAGAAACAATAATAATAGGAAGATTCTTATGCTCACGAATGGTTTTACATATTTCAAATCCATCAACTCCGGGAAGCATAAGATCCAATATCATAAGACTGAAGTCCTCTTCAAGTGCTCTCGCAAGTCCCGCTTCTCCGGTATTTTCTATAACTACTTCAAAATCCGAAAGTTCAAGATAGTCCTTTTCCAGTTCTGCAATTTCATTCTCATCTTCAATTATAATAATCCGTTCCATTCTATATTCCTTTCTCAACTTAAAGCCTCAATATAATATTATTCCTTCGGTTTTAAATGCATCTTATTCTCTGACCACGGCCAACGTTTTTTTCCGTAATCCGTGTCGCTTATTTCTCCAAGCTCCAGCGCAGCATTCGGCGAGCCCTCTTTAAGCAGCGTAAATGAAATACATGTACCCTTTCCCGGTATGCTTCTTACATCGATTGTTCCGCCATGATCTTCAACAATCTTCTTCGTTATTGCAAGACCAAGTCCGCTTCCGCCCTTCTTAGAATTTCTGGAAGAATCCGCTCTGTAGAAACGGTCAAATATATACGGAATGTCCTTTTCCTCAATACCCCTTCCGTTATCCTGCACGCTTATCTTAACAAAATCCCCGATATCCTCGGAAAGAATAACTATGGAACCAGACTCCTTATCCATATATTTTACAGAATTTCCTATTAAATTATTCATTACTCTTCTCAGCTGCTCAAGATCGGCTATAATCCTCTGTCCTGCAGTAAGTTTGCTGATATAATCCAAAGTCACATTCTTTACTTCTGTATCCAGCGACATCTCCTCAACACAGTCATCAAAGAAATCATCTGCACAGAAAATCTTAAAATTATACGGAACAATATTCGTATCTATCTTAGAGAAAAACGAAAGCTCGTCAACAAGTACCGCCATATCCGAAGCTTTGGTATATATAGTCTTAAGATACTTATTCTGTTTCTCCGGTGTATCTGCCACACCGTCAAGTATACCTTCGGTATATCCCTTAATAGCCGTTAAGGGGGTCTTCAGATCATGAGAAATATTGCTTATCAGCTCTATTGTATCTTTTTCATATTGAAGTCTCGCATCTATCTGTTTTTTCAGCTGGATACGCATCTCTTCAAAATCCTCGCAGAGCTGCTCTAACTCATCTGTAGATTCGGGTTCCGTCGGCAGTGAAAAATCAAGATCCCCGTCTTTTATTTTATTAGTTGCAACAGTTAAAAGGTTCAGCGGTCTGATGATACTTCTGTACAACCAAATAACAAGCACGAGACCCGTGGTAGTTATTATCAGCACAAGAGTTACAACTGCCTGAAAAACCGTTAACTGTACCATGCCTTCCGGCATAATGCCGAATCTTCCTTCGTCAAGTGTCTGCCGGGAAATAAAAGCAAGCAAAAAAGTCATGGCCAAAGGAAGGATCAGCAACAGTAAAAAGGTAACTATCAGCCTTTTCTTTAAACTCATAATTATCTCCTAAAAAACTAATGGCACATTACACGCTACAGATATCAGCTGTGTCTTCAGTCATCAAGATGGCTCTTAGCTTCCTTCTTTTCCAATGCCTCAAGAGCCCTTAATTCTTTCATCTCATCCGGCGTAGCAGTCTTTTCATAATGCTTCCTTGCCTTAAAGATCAGATCTTCAGCCTTATAATCCTTTGCTTCACGGTCTCCGTTAACATCGGTAAAAATAATCCTTACCATCTGCTTTAACACCGAAACGCTGTGAACCTCACCCTCCAAACCGTCTCTCGTAGTTACACGGTCTCCAACATTCGGAAGCTTACTGTTAAGATATTCATAGGCTTCCTCTTCATTATTAAGACAGCACATAAGCCTTCCGCAGGTACCGGAAATCTTGCTGGGGTTAAGAGACAGATTCTGTTCCTTCGCCATTTTTATCGAAACAGGACAAAAATCAGAAAGATAAGTTGCACAGCACAGCGGACGTCCGCAAATACCAAGCCCTCCTAAAGCCTTTGTCTCATCCCTCACGCCTATCTGTCGCAGTTCAATCCTCGTTCTGAAAACTGCCGCAAGATCCTTAACAAGCTCTCTGAAATCTATACGGCCGTCTGCTGTAAAGTAAAACAGCACTTTATTATTGTCGAAAGTATATTCGCACTCTATCAGTTTCATTTCAAGACCGTGGTTTGCAATCTTTTCCATACAGATCCTAAATGCTTCTTTTTCTTTTTCACGATTTGCCTCGTTTGTCGCAAAATCCTCTTCTGTAGCTTTCCTGATAACAGGTTTTAACGGCTGGACAACACTCTCTTCCGGAACCTCTCTCGGAGCTAAGACAACCATGCCGAATTCAACTCCGCGGGCTGTCTCTACTATAACCGAATCGCCTTTCTCAAATTCTATACCAATGGGGTCAAAATAATAAATCTTTCCAACCTTACGAAATCTTACCCCTATAACAGTGATCATAAAAAATAGTCCTCTCTTTCTAATGCTCCCGCATATTCAAAAGCAGAAGCTCTATGGCTGTATCAAAATTTACATTAGCGTTCAGTCTGTCCTGAACGGTATAAAAGCTGTTTAAAATCCTTCCGAGACTTTCAAATCCATACTTGGAAGCCTGATACTTTATAGTCATCATTTCATCAAGAAAAACAAGCCTGTTTGCATCCTGTGTTGCCTTAAACATAAGAATATCCCTAAACCAGAGATGCATCAGATCTATATAAACATTTATGTCGGTTCTCTTCTTTGACAGCTCGGCAACCATATCGCTTACCCTGTCTATAGATAACGAATCTATTCCCCTTAAGATATCCAAAGCATCATTTTTTATCTGTTCAAATTCGCTGTTCTTGGCAAATTTTAAAGCAAGGCCAAGGCTTCCTCCGGAAAATGCCGCACATAGTTTTGCAAAATAATCAGGAACATGTTCGTTTTCCATCAGATATCCGGTAATGACTTTATTGTCCAAAGGTTTAAACTGAAGAGTAACGCACCTCGAAAGGATGGTCTGTAAAAATGCTCCCGTATTATTTGTAATAAGAATAATAACAGCATATGCCGGCGGTTCTTCAAGAGTTTTTAAAAGCGCATTCTGCGCCTGCTCCGTCATCCTTTCGGCATCGCCGATAATATATACTTTAAATTTACTGCTGAACGGTTTAATGATAATATCATCCAATAAACTATGCCTGATATCATCTACGCCTATCCTTGACTTATCATGCGTCACTCTGATAATGTCCGGATGGTTTTTGGATTCTGCCTGCATACATGCAAGGCATTTTCCGCATGGTTTCTCCCCCTCGGATTCACATACAAGAGCTGCAGCGAAACAATCAGCCACAGTCTTTCTTCCGCTTCCGTCTTCACCGTTAAATATATATGCATGGGATGGTTTTCCCGTATTTACCGCAGTAATTAAATGCTGCTTAATACTTTCATGTCCCAAAATATCTTTAAAATCCATCATAATTCTGCACCCCCTTAAGCTGATCTTATGATGCCCGGTCTTACGTCAATGTCGCCTCGAAAACGCCTTTAGTATTTCCTCGGAAACAAAACGATGCTTCGCAATAATCAGGTCAGAATATCCAAAAGTAATCCCCTTATCTCATCTATACTGCTCATGATCATAAGTGCGTCCTGCTCATCTTTTATAAGTTCTTCTGCCAGCGCATCCAGCTTTTCATCTACAAGCCGGATCATACCGTAAACCCTGTGCCGTCCCCGGCGATCAAGAAAGTTCTCTCTGGAAAACTTATGCGAACGGTTCACGATCTCGTTCATGAAATCCTTTATCAGGCTTCGGTACTTTCTCATATCCGTGATATCCCGCCGCTTTTTGATCTTCTCCCCCTGTCCGGTTATTTCATCAAGAAGACCGGACAATTTTTCCGCAAGCGCTGCCTCACCTATACTGCTTATCAGTGTAAATTTAAAATTCCCGTCGGTCTGGGCCGGTGCCTTTGTCTGATCTATCTGAGTGACAGGCTGAGTCTGATTAATCTTAATATCCAAAAGCACACCCCCTCACTAAAAAACTATCTGTCTTCCGGCAAAATATCTGCAAGTATCTCGCCTATACAGGTATCAATATCCTCATTTTGATAACGTTTACAAATATCAAGTTCCTTTAGTCTTTCTTCGGAAAAATCCTGCTCATCTGCTAAAAAACGCCTGCAAAGTTCAGCATATTTCGGTGTATGCTGCCTGCGTTCTCTTTCAACGGCACGAGCAAGCCTTAAACCGGGTTCCACTTCTATATATATCGGCATTATCCGTTCATTTCCAAAGTATTTTTTCAAACTCAGGCAGCCCTCCGGTGTCATTATCAAAATGTAATCATACTTTGATAGTTCAATCTGACCGTCATCGGCTGTAAAATAATACCAGTCCCCATGTACCGTATGATATACTCTGGATTCTATTATCTTTCCGTCTTTTTCAAGCTGTAAAAACTCCGGTACCGTACGAAAGAAATATTCCACTCCGTCTTTTTCACCATCCCTTATCGGTCTCGTCGTATAAGAAATGATAGTCTTAAAACGATCCGGAAGCCTTTCCAGAAGTTTTTTATAAATAGTGTCCTTTCCGGAAGAACTCTTACCCATCAAACAATATATCTTTCCCATAATCTGTCCTAATTCAGATATTTTTCTTTTATAAATTCAACCAAAACATCCGCAGCCTTTCTATGCTCGGACTCTAAGGGATGGTAATTTGCACCGTATCCGACTTCGGGATCCTGCTCCGGAAGATGTAACGTCACTATGTTTTTATCTCCCGTTTCTACGGAATAATCTTCTTTTGCCTTACATACCGCAGGGAAAAGCCTATCTCCCATAACTCCAAGAACACAAATGATCACTGCATTACTGTTTTTCTCACGTACAGTTTTTAAAAACTTAGTATATTCGGATGAAAACCAGTTCTGCCTCTCCCGATCATCCTGGCAATAGCTGTCGTCATTTGTCCCAAGATTTACTACAACTATGTCGGGCTGATATCTGTCAAAATCCCACATAATATCCTTTGTTTCCGGGATCCCTTCCATTTTGTCGTAGCTAAGTCCCATAGACTTATAAAATGTCGGGATAAGCTGATCCTCATGTCGTATTGATATATCATCGGTATAACCCGAAATAATTCCGTACCCGCTTATGGAAAACATCTGGAAATCCGCATCAAGCGCTGCCGCCGTCATATATGAAAACGACTTCGTAACATTCTCCGTTCCGGTCTTAAAATCATGTAACGGATCGGGATCCTCTACTCCGTATCCACAGGTAATGGAATCACCTATAAACTCTATTTTAAGCTTCTTTTCCGGTGTGGGATTTACTTTCTCGCCCTCTGTAATCTCAATAGGCAGAATCCCAACAAGTGACATAGCACATTCCGAAAGCTTAATTACCCTGATAACCGAAGTCCCTTCACCAGAAACAGCAGTAATCCTCTTCTCTATCTTTCTTTCATTAAGTAAAAAATCTTCTTTTAGCTGTCCGTTTACATATATTCCTATACGGGCCTGATTACCCTGATTGTTAGGTATTTCCGAAGCCTCTCCTCCGATAAAGGTCAGTGTTAAGCCTTTCCCCGTATATTCAAACTCTATTCCCGAACCTGAAAGAGATAAAAGGAGCATATCCTCAAACAGAACTGTCCTTCCCAAAAGCTTTACATTTTCTGAAGTAAGCGCAATCTTCATAACCCAAACCTCTCCTTATAGCAATCTCCCACAAATACATTATACCTTTATATCATACGAAAAGCAAGCACTTTAATTTCCCAAAAAAATATTAAAGGGTCTAGTATATGGTGTTATATTATAGATATGAATATATTTAAGTGTTTAATAAGATTAAATTCAAAGCATTTCTGATATAGAGATCTTTGTTTTGTCATCTTAACTTAATGACATTGATCTTCGGGTCCCTCCCTTTTTATATGGTTTTTTGCAAAATATATGATATAATAATATAGTTAAAATGCAGATCAGGGATGTATTGGATGCAAATGTCAAAATAAATGAAACCTAAAGAGACAGTTCTTCGTCTAATGTTTGAAAATACAGATAGAATAAACTTAAATGGAGGTTTTTATGAGAAAGATATTAAAAAAAGCAGCCGCGGTGTTGACACTGTCTGCTATGATCGCATCATTTACGGGGTGCGCGAAAAACGATGAGCCCGTAGCAAACAACAGGAACGAAAATAATGTGGTGACTAGTTCTGAAACAAATAATACGGAAGAAAACACTGTAGTAACACAATCCGAGATAAAGGAAGGAGAGGCTATGGTTGTAAATCTTATGGAAGGCATAAATGCTGCGCCGGCAGAAATTACCAAAGAAATTTCCTTATCCGAATACGGAGAAAAGCTTAATACATTTGCTTTAAATCTGTTTAACTCCTGCAGAACGAATGCCGAAAGGAAAGAAAATACACTGGTATCCCCTCTTTCGGTAGTGCTCGCACTGGCCATGACCGCTAACGGGGCAGACGGGGAAACTCTTGAACAGATGGAAAAAACGCTTGGTGTTTCAAAAGACGAGCTAAATGAGTTTGCATGCGTGTACGCAAAACTGCTTGCTGAACAAAATCCTGAATTCGGAAAGCTGGAACTGGCAAATTCCATATGGTTTACATCGGATGAAAGATTTAAAGTTGAACAGCCGTTCCTTATGACAAATGCGAAGTATTATAACGCTGATATTTTTAAGGCGCCTTTTGACAATTCAACCTTAAAAGCGATAAACAACTGGGTGAATGAAAAGACCAAAGGAATGATCCCTTCAATCCTTGACACCATCCCCGACGAAGCGGTAATGTATCTGGTCAATGCACTTGCGTTTGATGCTGAATGGACGGAGAAGTATTTTGACTATCAGGTGCGTGACTGGATCTTTACTACAGCGGATGGCAAAGAGGAGACAAATAAATATCTTCACGGTGAGGAACATACATATCTGGAAGACGAAAACGCAAAAGGATTCTTAAAGTACTACAAGGGCTATCAATATGCATTTGTGGCACTTCTTCCGAATGAGGGTACTGATATTGATTCCTATCTTGATAGTCTTGACGGGGCTCATTTAAACGAGCTTCTCGGTAATAAGCAAAATTATAAGGTATATACCGCGATCCCGAAATTTGAAGCCGAATACTCCGTAGAGATGTCAGAGCAGCTGAAAAATCTCGGTATGGCTTCGGCATTCGATAAGGGTAAGGCTGATTTTAAGAAGCTTGGAACATCCGCAGTCGGAAACATCAGTATCGACAGGGTAATGCATAAAACCTTTATAGCTGTGGATGAAAACGGAACAAAGGCCGGAGCTGCCACTATAGTTGAAATGACAGATGGTTGTGCGCCTGAGCCGGAAGAGCATAAGGAAGTGTACCTTACCAGGCCGTTCGTATATATGCTTCTCGATTGCAGGACAGGTAATCCGTTCTTTATCGGTGTTATGAGAGACCTTGATAAATAAAAAACTGAGACCAAATATTGCAGCATAACGGTCCCAATGTCATTAAGTTAATGTTATTCTGAGCGAAGCGAAGAATCTTTAAGCCTTTTGTGATAAGATCCTTCGCTGATGCGCAGGATGACATATGAAACTTAACTAAATGATATTGACCATTATGGCTTCCCTTTTTTATTTTGATTAGGTATGCCAGTTATAATCCTGACTGATAACAAGGGGTGAGTTTAAAAAAATGCTACAGCTGTTCCAAGAAGAATCCAGAACCACGGGTTTACTGTTATGCAGCTGTCATTTATAAAGCCACAAAGCATAAATCCAATCAGCCCGGCAAATAAACCTATTTCAAAGTGTTCAATTGATATTATGGTTTTTGTTTTTTCTATATCATTTTTATTTCTAAATCCCAGTCGTTTGATAAAACGAATCAGATACCAGATAAACAGTGCGAGAACAAATATAAGAGCCGGAACTCCATCGGAACAGGCTATCTGAAGGTACCAGTTATGAGGTCTGTCTACTACATACTTAAAACTTCCGTGAGTATTAAGGAGACCTACCATTTCGTTCTGTCTGAAACGGAATGCAAATGTTCCGTTTCCGCCGCCGATAAGCAGGGAATCCTTTAGTACCGGCAGACTCTGCACCCAGATATATCCTCTGCCGGTTCCAAATTTATAAAAACTTTCAAGTCCTGTTACTGCAGGCTGTGGAATTTCATCCAGTAAATTACTTTTCTGTCCGAAAGCTTTTATTCCTTTTTCCGTGATTGCAAATTCGACGGTTCCGGTATATCCCAGATCCATGATCAGGAGAAGATTGTCAGTGGCTATGGTTATTGCGCTGTATCGTTCATCCGTAAATTTAAATCCGTTAACCGCTTCTCGGATGTTTGTAGCCTTTACAACTGCCGGGGTTCTTTCCTGTATCTCGTTTTTCCCATCAGAAAAAACAAGGCATTCCGAAAAATTATTTTCTACATCATCAAGATAACATTTATGAAGCAGATCCTGGTCTACACTTACACATAAAAGTGTATCGTTCTCGGAATATAAATATAATTCTCCGTTTTTTATCTCGGCTTTTTTTAGCCTGAATACTTCCTGACCTGAAACAGACGTACTGCTTCCTCCTTCAGGACGTACTCTTGAAGAATAAGTGGGAAGAACTTTTGATAAGACTATTAAAAATACTGCTATGCCAAGTGTTACAGAAAATGATTTTAGTAATGACTTAAAATCGGGTTTCTTATTTTTCCTTTCTTTCTTTATTACACATAAAATAAGAACCGGCATGCTTATTGCCAAAGATATGATGGCGACATTTGAACTCGACCAGAATATAGAAAGTCCCATCATCCCGGTCCCTATAACAGCAAGTATGCGCCATATCTTTTTAGCTTCAAGAGATATTGAAAAGTTCACAGGAATAAATAATGCACAAAAACCGCCTAAGAATCCTGGGTTGTTAAAAGTAAGGCTGATCTGTCCGATAAAGTTCTCGTTTTTTAAAGAATGTGCTATTTCCCGTGTCTTTTCGGAAGAAATAAGATCCTGCATGAATTCAAATTCAAGGATCGGTTTCCAGAATACTTCAATAATAGAAAGGATCCCGATAATTAAACATAATATTATGATCCCGTATTTTAATATATCTGTTGCTCTTAATCCGATATCCTCATTGGGTTCCTTTTTCATGAAAAAGAGAGCAAAAAGGAATAAACCGACATATCCCAGGATGACGAGAAAACCTTCATATTCGGAATTTACTCCGAAAAGTGCGGTGTCTTTGTAATCGGAAAAAATAAAGGATAGTATTGAAAACAAAGCATATCCGCCAATAAAAATAAAAGGGTATTTTAAGCGTTTAAGTCTGTTGGGATCAATTTTTATCGGATGATCGGGAAATATTCTCTCTCCCAGAAAATATACAAAAGCAAATATTATAAATCCTATCAGTGCCAATTCTTTACAATATAAAAGAATATCTATGACATATCCTTCTGAAGTGGAAAAAAACTGTTGTTCCGTCTCAGATACTTTATTTACCAAAACCCTTGCTATAAACGGGTAAAAAACCCAAAAAGCAGTACATATTATAAGAAAAATCTGTCTATATCCTATTTTTCTGTTTCTTTTTCCGCCCATAATCCGTTACTCCCATATTCGTAATATACCATGCTAGGGTTATGATTGCAAGTTTTATTGATAATTGAATCCTCATTTAGGACTCGATAATGAGATTCTTCTATATCTTGAAAATCGCTACCACTTCTCCCTGTTAAAGATTTCCCTTTACAACTTTCAGCTTTAAAGCTATTATTAAGCTGTATTATAGAAACAGCTAAGAAAAAAATGCTTACTACCATGAAAGCACATTATTCATTAACTGACAAAAGATGTTTAGAAAACAAATAAAAAAAGGAGTCTCGAAAGACTCCTCTCTCCGTCCACGATGCGATTCGAACGCACGACCTACCGCTTAGGAGGCGGTCGCTCTATCCTGCTGAGCTACGCGGACACACGTTTTTAAACCTCTAAAAACAAAATGTATATTATCATAATTTCAATATTTAGTCAAGTTTATTATTGTAAGTTTGGGAGAAAATAACATGATAGAGATCCTTTCGGTTGAGAACATGAGAAAAAGTGATGCAAATACAATAGAAAGCGGTATTCCCGGAAGAGAACTGATGTTTAAAGCCGGGAAAGCAGTATTTGAAAGTGTAAAGGAATGGAAATCTCCTGTAGCCGTTATCTGCGGTACCGGTAATAATGCAGGAGACGGATATGTTATAGCAGATTTTCTAACTAAAGCCGGACTTGACTGCACGGTTTTTTTATCGGAAGAACGATTCTCGGCTGACGGAAAATACTATTACGATTTCCTTAAAAATTCCAACGTAAAAACAAGGGTTTGGAATGGAGAAGAATTATCCGGGTTCGGTACTATAGTTGACTGTATTTTGGGAACAGGATTTAAAGGAGAAGTTAAAGGAAAAGCAAGAGATCTTATAAAAGAAATAAACAGAAGCGGCGCATTTGTTGTCGCAGTCGATATCAACAGCGGTATAAACGGGGATTCGGGTTTACCCGGAGGATTTATAACAAATAAAGACGATAATGGGTTTGTTATATCCGATATTACCGTTTCTATAGGCAGCTTCAAACCCGGGCATTTCTTAAATATGGCAAAGGATGTCATGAAGCAAAAGATTAATTGCGATATTGGGATAAAACCTGTTGACAGACCTTTTTATCTTGCAGAAAAAGAAGATATAAAAGACTGCTTTTCCAAAAGGCTTAATTTCTCACATAAAGGAACTTACGGATATACTGCGATAATCGGAGGTTCAGAAAAATACAGCGGTGCTATCCGGCTTGCATATTTGGCAAACGCCGCTATGAGGAGCGGTGCCGGAGTAGTAAAGGTAGGGCTTCCCGCATCTCTTATTCATGATGTAAATCCTCATATTTTGGAAAGCACTGTATTCCCTCTTTCGGATTCAGCCGGAGCCTTGGTTTTTAATAAAGAAGAGATTAAAGATCTTATCGGAAATGTAAAAACAGTTGCTATAGGAATGGGAATCGGTATTTCTGAAGAAACAGAAAAAGCTGTCGGATTTCTTCTAAAAAACTATCCGGGAAAACTGATTATAGACGCTGACGGACTTACGGTACTTAGCAGACTTGACAGAGATCTTATAAGAAAAGCAAAAGGTACGGTGATATTAACACCGCACCTAAAAGAATTTTCAAGATTAAGCGGACTTCCCATGGAGGAAATCCAAACATCACCCATTATATCCGCAGAAAACTACGCGAAAGACACTGGAGTGATACTCCTCTTAAAAGGCACATCAACTATAATAACCGATGGAGAACGTACCTTTATCGTTGACGCCGGATGTCCGGGTATGGCAACTGCCGGCAGCGGAGATGTTCTTTCCGGAATTCTGTCTGCAGTCTGTGCCTATATAAATGATCCTTTAATGGCTGTAACAGCCGGAGCATATATTAACGGCAAAGCAGGAGAAACGGCTGAGAAAAAAACGAACCCTGTCAGCATGATCGCAAGCGATACTGTTTCCTGTATACCGGAAGTGATCACCGGACTTTTATGATCATTCTATTTCACTTAAAGCACCAAAGCGGTATCCTGCTTCTTCAAGAAGGGTAAGAACCGCATCCAGTTCGTTGGCATTTGAAGTGGAATCGTTATGCATAAGGGCTACTGCTCCGTTATGATGATATGTTTTAAAATGATTGGTAACATATCCGGGAGCAGGCTGGTTATGCTCATCATAATCACCGTAAGCGATACTCCAAAATACTGTTTTATATCCGGCATCTTTTATGATAGTCATAAGCCTTTTTGTATAAGCACCGGTAGGAGTTCTGAAATAAGGATCGAATTCATAACCGGTTTTTTCATAGAAATATTCAGCTACATCAATTATCTCCGAAGCTATTTTTTCGACAGACTTATTTGTAAGATCGGTATGCGTCACGGTATGATTACATACTGCATGACCTTCTTCTTTCATACGTATTGCGTAATCCGTACACTCCTCAAGATACATCTTTGTAACAAAGAAGCTTGCTTTAGCATTATGTTTTGCAAGAGTATCAAGAATCTTTTGCGTAAGATTGGAAGGATAGCCACAGTCGAATGTCAGATAGATGACCTTATCATCATCTGTTACATTCGTATTCAAATAAAAACCGTTATAATCCGTTATCTTAAAATATTCATAGGTCCCGGACGGCGAATGATCGGTCTTTCGCTGGAAGCACCAGGTTCCGTTTGTCGAGTTGTCGAGGGAATCATAATAATCCGTTTTGTCAATCAAATTTTGGCGGATAGCTTCAAGTTTTTCTATAACATCCGGTTTTTCTTCCGGAAGAGCCTGAATTGCTTCAAGTTCTTCTATGGCATTTTTCCTTGCTTTTTTGGCTTTTGTTTTTGTTCTGGTGTTATAAATGGATTCTATTCCTTCATTTTTAATGTTTTCCAGTTCCGAAAAATCTTCTTCAGAATACTTATTTTTGGAAACAAGCTTATCATAAGCATCCACCAGATAACCTACCTGCTTTTCCTGATAACTTATAAGTACTGACGGTCTAATGGAACGGAGAATTTCCTTATATTCTGCATAAATACTTTTTATCTCCGACTTAGAGTCTGCAAAATTTATGGCATCAATTCCGTTCTCATACTGAACGGTTAATTCCAGATATTCGTCATCAGAGTAATGCGACTTCAGATAATACTTATAGACTTTTGAAAGATTTTTCAGGATTTTTTCACGATATGATTCTACAGACTGTGCCGCTGATACAAAAGTCGTATCTTTAACATTAATTATCGGATCGTTCACAGTCAAAGCACCTGCCAATACCGTAACCGTTATGCCTTTTAAAAGTAATCCCCTGATACTTTTTGCCTTTATCATATAAATATAATCCTCCGCATATGTATCATTTTTTATGATGTATATTTTCTCACAGAATTTTCAATAAAACCTGTCTACTAAAAAACAATTTATTCAACAAGAACAGGATTTTCATCAACTACCCAGGGAAGTCCGTATTCATTTAACATTTCCATAAACGGATCCGGATCAAATTCCTCTACAGTAAATACACCGTCCCTATCCCATTTCTTTGAGATAACAAGTGCTGTACCTATCATAGCGGGAACACCGGTAGTATAAGAAATAGCCTGTGAACCTACTTCTCTGTAACATTCCTGATGATCGCAGACATTATAAATATATATTTTCTTCTCCTTACCATCCTTACGTCCTGTAAAAATACATCCGATATTTGTCTTTCCAACTGTTCTCGGACCTAATGAAGCCGGATCCGGAAGAAGTGCTTTTAAGAACTGGATGGGAACAATCTCTTTACCTTCGAAATTTATAGGAGATGTTGAGAGCATTCCAACATTCTCCAGACATTTCATATGAGTAAGATAGCTTTGTCCGAATGTCATGAAGAAACGTATTCTTTTAACTCCGGGAATATTTTTGGCAAGTGATTCAATCTCCTCATGATGCAGAAGATACATATCCTTCATTCCCACACCTTCAAAGTTATATTCTCTCTTAATCTCCATGGGCTTTGTTTCAACCCAATGTCCGTTCTCCCAGTAAGAACCGTTAGCAGAAACTTCACGAAGATTTATCTCAGGATTGAAATTGGTAGCAAAAGGATATCCGTGATCCCCGCCGTTACAATCAAGTATATCGATGGTATCGATCTCATCAAAGTAATGCTTTAATGCATAAGCAGAAAATACGCTCGTTACGCCCGGGTCAAAACCGCTTCCGAGCAATGCCGTGATACCTGCTTCCTTAAATTTCTCCTGATATGCCCACTGCCAAGAATAATCAAAGTAAGCGGTAAAACCTTTTTCCTTACATCTTTTTTCGTATATCGCACGCCACTCAGGATCGTCAGTATCCTCGGGTTCATAATTTGCGGTATCGATATAATCCACTTTACACTCCAGACAGGCATCCATAATGGTAAGATCCTGATAAGGAAGTGCAACATTAAGAACTGCGTCAGGTTTGTATTCATTTATAAGTGCAACAAGTTCTTCCTTTGAATCTGCATTAACCTTAGCTGTAGTGATAACAGTATCGGTAATCCCCGAAAGCTTCTCTTTTAAAGCATCACATTTTGACTTTGTACGGCTAGCTATACAAAGCTCTGTAAAAGTCTTGCTGTTCTGACAGCATTTATGTATGGCAACACTTGCCACTCCGCCACATCCGATAACCAGTAATCTGCTCATTGTAAACCTCCGTCTAATAATTTATCAATGTCACCTCGAAAACGCCTTCTGCGTTTCCTCAGTCTAATTGTTTTCTTTAGTCCTCTTCTTCTTCCAGCATATCCTCAACATATTTAGGCAGCATGAAAGCTCCCTGATGAAGATTTGTCGTATAATACCAGGTTTTTATATTTCTTTCATTCCATCTGTCAGCGTTTAGATCTGTTAAGGGATGGTACTTTTTTGAAAGAAATCCAAACAGCCAGTAACCTGAAGCACAGGTCGGAATATGAGCCTGATAAACACGGCTGATCGGAAAACTGTGACTTGCTTTTCTATGCATAGCCCTACAGGTATCCTCATCCTCATCATAGAAAGGACTTCCGTGCTGGTAAACCATAATTCCGTCATCTCTTAAAGCCCTAAAACAATTACCGTAAAACTCTTTGGTAAAAAGCCCCGCAGTATGTCCTAACGGATCTATTGCATCGTTTATTATCAGGTCATATATTCCCAGTTTATCTCTTAAAAAACGAAGTCCGTCACGGTTAAAAACAGTAACTCTTTCGTCCTGAAGACCTCTTGCATTATCCGGAAAGAATTCCTTGCAGGCCGATATAAACTCCTCATCCGGTTCGACAACATCTATCTGCTTTATTTCATCATAATAAGAAAGCTCTCTGGCTACTCCGCCGTCACCGCCACCGATAACCAGGACTTTCTCCACATGGGGATGAACGGCCATGGGAACATGAACAATCATCTCATCATATGTGAACTCATCTTTTTCGGAAAAAACTATGCTTCCGTCCGAGCTTATAAATCTTCCGAATTCTTCAGATTCAAAAACATCAATCCTCTGAAAATCGGTCTGCTTGCCGAACAGGTGTTTTTCAATTTTTACCGAAAATTTTACTTTTTCCGTATGGAATTCAGAAAACCAAAGCTCCAATTCTAATCCCCGAGGCTACTTTTCGAGAACCTGAAGGTATTCCATATAAGGATCCTGTGTTCCCTGCATGGAGCAGCCCTTTTCCTTTGCATAAATAATATATTCAATAATGTCTTCCGTTATCAGTTCTCCGGGTGCCAAGATAGGAATTCCCGGAGGATAACACATAACAAATTCACTGCATATCCTTCCGGCAGTTTCCTTTAAGGGGAAAGCTACCTTATCGGAATAAAATGCTTTTTGTGGAGATACACATACCTTCGGCGCAATATATTCAGCAGCCATGAGGGATGCCGGATCCTTAGAATACAGACGTTTTATATCTGCGAGAGCTCCCACAAGCCTCTCGATATCCTGAATCCTGTCACCTATAGAAATATATGCCAGAATATTTGCTATATCTCCAAACTCTATCTGTATATCGTACTCATCACGGAGAAGGTCATAAACCTCAATCCCGGCAAGTCCGATATCCCTTGTATAAACAGAAAGCTTTGTAACATCAAAATCATAAATGCTCTTACCGTTAACAATCTCAGCACCGTATGCATAATATCCGCCGATAGAATTAATTTCCTCACGGGCATATTCTGCCATTTTCTTTACCTTCCCAAAAGATTCTTCGCCGCGAAGGGCAAGATTTCTTCTTGAAATATCAAGGCTTGAAAGAAGAAGGTATGATGCGCTTGTAGTCTGGGTAAGGTTTATTATCTGAGCAACATACTCCCAGTTCACGGTTTTATTAACCAGAAGCAATGAACTCTGTGTAAGGCTTCCTCCTGACTTATGCATGGATACGGATGCCATATCAGCACCGGCCTCCATAGCCGAAACAGGAAGTGATTTCTCAAAATAGAGATGGGTTCCGTGTGCTTCATCAACCAGGCAGAGCATCTTGTTCTCATGGGCCAGCTTGACTATTCCTCTTAAATCGGAACAAATCCCGTAATAGGTAGGATTATTTACCAAAACGCTAACAGCATCCGGATTTTCATGAATGGCCTTTTCCAACTCCTCAAGTTCCATGCCCAATGCTATTCCAAGCTTCTTATCCACCGCAGGATTTACGTAAACAGGAACCGCTCCGCAAAGTACCAGAGCATTTATTACACTCTTATGTACATTTCGTGGAAGAATTATCTTATCTCCGGCACGACAGGCGGTAAGAACCATAGCCTGTACTGCAGAGGTTGTACCTCCTACCATAAAGAAAGAATGATCTGCTCCAAAAGCTTCTGCCGCCA
Organism: Lachnospiraceae bacterium; assembly: GCA_017542245.1. Taxonomy (GTDB): domain Bacteria; phylum Bacillota; class Clostridia; order Lachnospirales; family Lachnospiraceae; genus RUG11977. The sequence continues at coordinate 52,384 of JAFXXN010000134.1, read as the reverse complement.
ACTCTTCAGCTTCTTTAATAACTGACATGGGATGACAGAGGTTATCCAGCGGTTTCATGGAATTTACATCAAGAGATACACATTTTTCCCCAAGCAGTTCTTTCAGTTCGGGATTTCCGCGTCCACGCTTATGTCCCGGAACATCAAACGGTACAATTCTCTGTTTTCGAAATTTCTCCAGTGCCTCATAAACCGGGGCATGTTTTTGTGCTTCTATATTCAAGGCTCTGTTTCCTCCCGCATGCATCAGTAAAGATGAGTCAAAGTCACCTCGAAAAGCCTTTCGCGTTTCCTCGGTAACAAAACGATGCTCCGCATCTTCAATTTTGTAATATAAAAAGGACAGATGATAACATCTGTCCTGAAATAACCCGTCATAAACTAATCCTACTAAACTTATCAGAAGCGATGTTACCTAATGTGGCCTTTCGCCACCCGCGGCAGTCGCCCCGCCTGTCCGTATGGGCTTAACCAGAATGGTGGGCATTAATACATGAATATTCCCGAAATTCATGTAAAATACACTATACCATAACAAAGTCCAAAATGCAAGATATTTTCGTCATATTAATCTGAAAAATTCTAAATATTATGTTAAAAAATTTCATTACTTTATCATGCAAACGGCAGGTCGTCATCAAAATTTAAATTCATGCTGTTTTCAGGATTTAAATCCTGCATAGCTTCCACTTCTCCCTGAAGCCATATTACACCTTTAAATCTCATACCCGGAGAAGGAAAACCCATCAGATCCTCTGCATTAATTGCCACTTCGAATTCAATATCATTACAGATTATCCTGATAATCCATATACTTTCTCCGGTACTGTTATTCATAATCTGCTTTGCGGATATGATATTTCCAAGTACCGAATACAGATCGGATTCCGAGCCGTATGGAATAAAGCTTGTCTCAACTATTGAGAAAAGATCCTCATGCTTAATTCTCTCCGATGCAGATACTGACTTATCAATATCCGTATTGGTAAGATAGTTCAGAGCTTCCATATCGCCGTTTTTTGCATAATCCATCAGCTGTGTTTTCATTGCATTATCTATTTTTGATGCAATATGCGAATAAATCCTTTTCTGTGTCGGAAGTATAATGGTCCCTGTTTTTGCCAGGGCTGCAAGTCTTACTATTCTGTTTCGTTCTCTTATTTCAGTATCTTCCAAGTTGACATAATCAACTGCCTTCTGAATAAAAAAAATCAGAGATATCCCAAGTCTGCTGTCATCACACATGCCGGTAAAAGCATCGGAATCGATTTTCTTATGTATACATACTTCATTTTCATATATACCGTCAATAGTCGGTTTAAGATATGGAAAATAATTTCCTATATGAAACACGCCGTCTTTATCTTCTTCACCTCTGACAATAATACCGATATTCTCAGCAAATTCCCTATTAAATTCAAGAAACTTATAACCCGATTTTTTAATCTTTTCAGATTTGAAATTAGCTTTTAATACAGATTCTTTTATAAGATCTTCAAGCTCAGCCTGACTTTCCTTCTTACCGAATCCTATTGCCTTTATAAATGTATGCATTATTCCTCCAAAATTCAGTCATCCAGACAACTTCTTCTGTTTTTGGCTGTTTCTAAGGCTTTTTTCTCTTCACTGCTTAATACAACATACGACTCCCCACGGATAATCTCCTTAACATATGTAAAACATCCGCCGATCTCGTTATGTACCGATGATATAATAAATCCATCGTTGTTATCTGTCAAAACGCAAAGGGAAAAACTTGTCTTTCCGCCCATCCCTTCAAAAGCATCATATTTATTTACTGCAAATTTCTGAAAAGCAAAGCTGCTGTATGTCTGTAACTGCTTTACAATTTCATTATTTTCATTAACAGTTTTCTTTACCTCGTTTAATTCACGGAATCTGTTTATTATTGCCTGTTCAAGGTTTTTTCCATCATTTCCCTGTAAAAACATATCCTGTCTTCTCTTATATTTTTTTATAAGATTACTTAAAGAGAAAGTATAAAGAAACAGGGCAATAATGATGATCAGCATGATGATAATTATATAACCGCTGTCTATACCTATTTTATCAAATAAATTCATAGTATTCTTCCATTATCAAAATTCTACATGTGTAGAATATGTATTATATGAACAGTATTTTTTCAGTACTTCTTTAAAATCAAAATAACATAAAATTTGATATTTTAAAGATTTATCTTCTATAAAACCATAAATACATTATCGCTTAATAATATCATATATTCTTTCAAAATCCTCTGTAGAAATATAATCGATAACAATTTTTCCTTTATTGTTTCCGTTTTGTTTTATTTCAACTTTGGAACCAAGAATAGATCTTAAATTATTTTCATATTCTTTATAAACTGCTTCTGTATCAATCTGTTTTCTTTCCGGCTTAACTGTTTTATTCAATAAGGACTTAACAAGCTTTTCTGTTTCCCTGACACTAAGTCTTTCGTCGATTATCCTTGTAGCTACTTCATATTGCTTGTCACCATCATCCAAACCTAAAAGAGCTCTTGCATGTCCACCTGTGATAAGTCCGTTAACAACAAGATCCTGTACTCTCTTATCAAGTTTTAACAAACGAAGTGAATTTGTAACAGCAACCCTGCTCTTTGAAACTCTTTCTGCAACCTGATCCTGTTTAAGATTAAATTCTTCAATTAACGCTTTATATGCGAGTGCTTCTTCAATATCATTTAAATCTTCACGTTGAATATTCTCAATAAGTGCAATCTCGTATTGTTCATTTTTGGATAAATCTTTAATTATGACAGGAACTTCTTTTATTTTTGCAATTCGACATGCACGCCATCTTCTTTCACCGGCAACTATCTGATACATCTTTCCTGCTTTTTGTACAACTATGGGTTGGATTAAACCATGCTGTTTAATTGACTCTGCCAATTCACCAAGTGCATCTTCATCAAACTTCTTTCTCGGCTGATTTGGATTCGGTTCTATACTGTTTATATTAATTGTAACTATTCCGCTGTTATTTTCTTCTTTATCTTTTGCTTTTTCTTCCTTAGGTTTATCTTCGAAGGTTGGAATTAAAGTATTAAGACCCTGTCCAAGACCAAACTTACTTTTCGTCTTTACCTGCTTTTTTTCTGATTTATTAGTTACAGTGTTTTTCTTTGTATCTTTAGTTGCCATTACATTTTTCTCCTTAAGATTAGTTTTGTATTCTCATTTTTGGTGGCTTCTCACAGAATTGTATTATATCACGTTTCCCTATATCTATCAACTATAATTTATAAAATTTCCGTGGACAATTAAAGAGCGATGACTAATAAAACTGTCCCACCTGTCGCCTTATTCAGAATTGTCATCCATCATTAAATTTTTTAAAGGGAGAATGTTTCATGTGAAACATTTTCTTTATATCGTCATTTTAAAATTTTATATAATGATAAATATCATGCTTGATTAAAATTTTGTAGAGAATAAAATATGTTATCCTCTGATGGAGATTTTTTCATGATTATTTTTTTACATATAATAATTCTATAACACTGTTAAACTATAAAAATAATATAATAATTTCTAAGCGAAGGAGGATGTTTCATGTGAAACATTCAGTTAATGTAAGTTCAAGCATGTTGATTAGTATACATTATTTAATATAAATAATTTGATAAATAACAAGATTAATATTTATCTACTTCTAAAATGTTTCATGTGAAACATTTTAGAAGTTTTAGTATTATATATAAGGTTTATAAAAACATACATAATATATATGTGAATATAAAATATAAACAAATATTTTAATATAAATTAAAATACATAAAAAGATAAAAATACTTACAATAGGAGATGATTAGTCTATATTGTTTTCTATTATGAATTAAGAATAGTTCTCATTATTTTCATTTTATTCAAATAAAACGTAGTCTTGTTGTCAAAACAAATTAAAACTGTTTTCCTATAATTTAAAAAGAGGAATGTTTCATGTGAAACATCCCTCTATAGTAAATTATTAAATATTCATTATTTCTTTTTAAACAATTTCTTTAGTCCACCGGACTTTTTATTGTCAGATGATGTTTCATGTGAAACATTTCCTTCATGACCATCATTTTCAAGTACTTCTAAAGCAAGATCATCATATGCTTCTGCACCGGCTGATTTATTATCATATAAGCAAATTGGTAATCCATGGCTTGGAGCTTCTGCAAGTCTTACATTTCTTGGAATAATAGTTGCAAATATGTTTTGTTTCAGATTTTTACGAACATCTTCAACAACTTGAAGTGAGAGATTAGTCCTTGCATCGTACATTGTAAAAACAACTCCATCCATTACAAGATCAGGATTAAGTCTTTCTTTTACAAGATTTATCGTATATAAAAGTTGTGATAAACCTTCAAGAGCATAAAACTCGCACTGTATAGGAACAATAACAGAATCTGCAGCAGTCATAGCATTTACAGTTAATACATTTAATGATGGAGGACAGTCTATAATTATATAATCAAATTCATCAACTACATCTTTAATTTTTTCTTCAAGAATATGTTCTTTGTTATCCAAACCAATAAGTTCTATATCTGCTCCGGCAAGCTGTACACTTGAAGGAACAACTTTAAGGTTTTCGATAACACTGTCAAGAATACATTCTTCTATTGAACATTCACCGATAATCATTTGGTAAACACTGTTTTTTACTTTATTTTTATCAATTCCAAGCCCACTAGAGCAATTTCCCTGAGGATCTGAGTCAATTGCAAGAACTTTCATTCCATGTTGGGCCAAAGCAGCAGATAAGTTAATTGCAGTAGTAGTTTTTCCTACTCCGCCTTTTTGATTAGCAATTATTATAACTTTTCCCATCATTTTCTCCATTCATTTTCTATGTGCAAATCCTGGTCTCTATATATAGTGGTGATTTAAATGGTTTACCACTACCCCTTGGATACTTATTATCAGTCGGTTTTTTCTTCAAAATACTTAATAAAAACCTTTTAGAAGAATCAAGTGAAAATTCACTTACTTTGCTTTTTTCACCACCTAAAATTTTGATACAGCCTTCTGCTTTTTGTAGTTCTTCATATCCTTTACTCCCCTTATATGAAATAAACAAACCATTCACTTTGCAGAAAGGAATACATAATTCACATAGCGGAGTCATATCTGCAACAGCACGGGAAACAACCAAATCATATTTTTCCCTGTATTCATTCTTCCTGCCATATTCTTCAGCCCTGCCATGTACAGTCCGAATATTTTTAAGACTTAGGCTCATGATAACTTCATCCAGGAAGACTAAACGTTTTTTAAGAGAATCAAATAATGTAACTTCTAAATCAGGATAAATAATCTTCAAAGGAATACCGGGAAATCCGGCTCCGGTTCCTATGTCAATCATCTTTAAACTTTTTCCTGACAGATCAATTACCCTTATTATTTCCAGACTATCCACTATATGTTTAGTAACAAACTCTTCAAAATCTGTGATAGCTGTAAGATTCATTACTTTATTCTTCTCAACTATCATATCATAAAACTTCAATAATTGCATCAGTTTATTTTCATCTGCTACAATATTTATTTCTTTAAGAGCATTTTTTAAAAATTCAATTTTCTCCAACCTTAGTCCTCCGACTGTTCATATAAACAATAAGTACATTTATATCTGCCGGTGAAACACCGGAAATTCTTGAAGCCTGACCTATAGAAACAGGTTTTATCTTTTTAAGTTTTTGTCTTGCCTCAATTCTTAAAGAAGGTACTTCATCATAATCAAAATTTTCAGGGATTTTTTTCTTTTCGAGTTTTTTATACTGTTCGACCTGAGTGATCTGTCTGCTGATATAACCCTCGTATTTTAATTCAATATTTATCTGTTCGGCAATTTCTTCTTCTATATCCGGCCTTCCCTTATCTATTGGAGCAATTAAAGAGTAGGAGAGTTCAGGTCTTCTTATAAGTTCAGCTAAAGTTATTCCGGATGTTAATGCAGTACTGTTATACTGTTTTAAAAACTCAAGAACTTTTTCACTGGTTCCAACACTGTTGCTCTTAAGTCTTTCTATTTCATTCTTTATTACCTCCTGCTTATATAAAACTCTTTCATATCTTTCCTTACTTAAAAGCCCTACTCTGTATCCGTATTTTGATAATCTCAGATCTGCATTATCCTGTCGAAGAAGTAATCTGTATTCAGCTCTGGAAGTCATCATTCTGTATGGCTCTGATGTTTCCTTTGTAACAAGATCATCGATCAATACACCGATATATCCGTCTGAGCGGTCTAATATAAGAGGTTCCTCGTTTTTTAATTTCATAGCTGCATTTATACCAGCAATTATACCTTGTGCCGCAGCTTCTTCATATCCCGAACTGCCGTTACTCTGTCCCGCGCTGAACAATCCGCTTATATGTTTAAATTCTAAAGTAGGATATAACTGTGTTGCATTAATACAATCATATTCAATAGCATATGCGTTTCTTACGATCTTTGCATTCTCAAGACCCGGTACCGATCTGTACATTTTATATTGAACATCTTCCGGGAGAGAGCTTGACATTCCGGATATATACATTTCATTTGTATAATTTCCTTCCGGTTCAATAAATACCTGATGTCTGTCTTTGTCTGCAAATCTCATTACTTTATCTTCAATAGAAGGACAGTATCTTGGACCTACTCCCTCTATAGCACCGGAAAAAAGAGGAGACCGATCTATATTATCTCTTATGATTTTGTGAGTTTCCTCATTTGTATAAGTCAGCCAGCATGAAACCTGTTCTTTCTGAAGATCCTCCGATTTGTTTTCAAAAGAGAAAGGAACTATCTTTTCATCACCGAACTGTTCCTCCATTTTAGAAAAATCGATACTTCTTTTATCTATCCTTGCAGGTGTACCGGTTTTGAATCTTCTGACATCTATGCCAAGATCTATAAGAGACTGAGTAAGACTGTTAGCAGCAGGTAATCCGTTAGGCCCGGTATAATGGCTTACTTCTCCGTAAATACATCTGGCTTTCAGATATACGCCTGTACAGATTATCGCACATCTTGCAGGATAAATATTTCCGGAAGTAGTTTTTACCCCTTTGACCGAAGTGGGAGAGGAGTCTTCCTTACAGGTAAGAATTTCTGCAACCTCATCCTGTCTTACAGTAAGATTATCAGTATTTTCAAGTATTTTTCTCATAGATGCTGAATAATCTTTTTTATCTGCCTGAGCTCTTAATGAATGAACCGCAGGACCCTTTGAAGTATTAAGCATTTTCGACTGGATAAAAGTTCTGTCGATATTTTTTCCCATTTCTCCGCCCAAAGCATCAACTTCACGAACAAGATGTCCTTTCGAAGTTCCTCCGATATTCGGATTACATGGCATCATAGCTATACTATCCACACTTACGGTAAAAACTATAGTTTTTAAACCAAGCCTTGCACATGCAAGAGCTGCCTCACAGCCTGCATGACCTGCTCCTATAACAGCTACATCATAGTCTTCGTATTGCATATCATTCTCCAACTCTTTAGAGCTAACATACTATCAATAAGATTACTTACCCATACAGAAATCTTTGAAAATCCTGTCTGCCAAGTCATCCTCAACACTCTCACCGACTATCTTACCCAAAGATCCGTAAGCATCCATCAGATCTATAGTAAGAAAATCCTCGCTCATTCCCATATCTATACTGTTTATTACTGATTCAATACTCTTATCTGCACTTATAAGAAGTTCTTTATGTCTTTCATTAGTAATGATAACATCTTCCTCAGAATTTATACTACCACTGTAGAACATGTTTTTAATCAAATTCTTAAGTGAATCTATTCCATATCCCGTAAGAGAAGATATTATAACTTCTTTATAAATTCCTGTCTGATTCGAGTTTTCATTTTTTAATACTGTTTTTTCATTTTTCTTTACATCATCTTCATCTGAAATCAGATCACTCTTATTATATACAAGAATTATTTTCTTATTCTTTAGATTATTTAAAATTGAAATATCAGTCTCACTCAAACCTTCACTCAAATCCACAACATAAAGAATAAGATCTGCCTCTTCAGCTTCCTTCTTAGCTTTTTCAACACCGATCTTCTCTATTACATCCGAAGTTTCTCTTATTCCTGCGGTATCTATGATGTTTAAAACCACATCACCGAAAACAACGGTTTCTTTCAAAACATCCCTAGTAGTTCCGGCTATATCGGTAACTATAGCTCTTTCTTCATTTAAAAGAGAATTTAACAGAGATGACTTTCCGGCATTAGGAAGTCCCAAAATACAGGTATTTATGCCTTCATTTAAGAATTTCCCTTCATCTGCGGAATCAATAAGTTTTTTAAGTTCTTTTTTTATGCCTTCTATATCACTTTTTAAAACTACATCAAAACCTTCAAGACTTATATGCTCAGGATCATCCAGTGCAGCTTCAATATATGCGGTTTTTGAAATAAGCCTGTTTCTTAAATCCAGTATCTTTTCCTTAACCTGTCCTTTTAACTGCTTTACTGAATTCTTTAATGCAAGATTGCTTTTGGCATTTATAATATCTATAACTGCCTCCGCCTGTGAAAAATCAATCCTGCCGTTTAAGAATGCTCTTTTCGTAAACTCACCCGGTTCCGCAAGTCTTGCTCCATTACTTAAGACTACTTCAAGTATACGTTTTGTAACAGTTATTCCGCCGTGACAGTCTATTTCTATAACATCTTCTTTTGTATAGCTTCTGGGTGCCTGCATCTTAAGTAAAAGCACTTCATCTATGGTATTATCTTTTTCTGTAGGTTTATTATATGAATTATTATCGTTGGTACCGGGTTTATCCACATTGTCAACACTATCAACTTTAAAGGTATTATCGACAATATATCCGTAATTGACCGAAAAATTTCCCATTTTCTCAATGCTTTTTCCACTGATACTTTTAAAAATCTTTCCGGCTATTTCAAATGATCTGTCACCGCTGATCCTTATTATATTTATCCCGGCTCCGGTCATTCCGGTACATATGGCAGCTATAGTATCTAAACTGTTGTCTATCATTCTGTATTTCCTTTTTAAGAAAAATGAGCCGCCGCAGTTGCGGCAGCCCATGCTTTAAATACTCTCTCCCAATTTTTCAGCCGCTGCTTTTGCTGCAGCCTTTGATTCCAAATAATCCGCATAATCTTTTTTGTAGTCTGTGCTGTAATCCTTTGTATCTGCGCCGTATTTCTTATGGAATTCACGGCTGCTGTTGATTTTGCGTTTATTATTGTTTGAACCAAAGGATTTTCTTCCACCACGAAAATTCTTTCTGTTGTTATCAGGAATATATACACCCTTTTTCAGAGTGATAACTACTTTTCTGAAAGGCTCTTCACCTTCGCTGTGTGTTTCAACATAACTGTCCTGCTGCAAACAGGAGTGGATTATCCTTCTCTCGTAAGGATTCATAGGTTCCAATGTAACACTGCGTCTGGTCTTTTTCACTTTACCGGCTATGTTGTGTGCCAGGTTTTCAAGAGTCTCTTTACGTCTTTCACGATAGTTTTCAGTATCAAGTTTAACCTTTACATAACTGTCGCTTTCCTTGTTTACAACAAGACTTACCAGATACTGAAGAGAATCAAGAGTTGCGCCTCTCTTACCGATAAGTATTCCCATTTCATCACCGGTAAGATCCACACCTATCTCATTTCCTTCTTCATTCATCGTTACATTTATCTGAGCATTTACATCCATAGCTGAAAGAACTTCATTTAAAAATACTTTAGCTATTTCACAAAGATCTTTATTGCTTTCCTTAACTTCTGTCTTTAATTTTACAGAAATTTTTGCAGGTTTGTTATTAAATAAACCTAAAAATCCGTTACTTTCTTTTTCTAATACTTCATATTCAATCTGATCTACAGTAACATTTAATTCTGAAAGAGCACTTTCCAGTGCTTCTTCAACGGTTTTTCCCGTAAATTCTTTACTCTCTTCCATTTTTCTCCATCCCGAGTAATATTTCTTATTTAAATCGTATTTTCATTTTATTCTTCGTTTGAATTTCCGCTTTCAGGAGTTTTAACTTCTTCTTTCTTAGGTTTAGACTGTTGATTTCTTCCTGCAAGAAGATTAGCATTTGCGGATATGCTCGATGAACTGTATGAAACAGTACTTCTCTGATAATCAGCTCCTGCTTTCTTTACTTTCTTTCCTGAATTCTTCTTATATTCTGAGTTGTCAAAGCCATCCGAAGAATTATTATAATTTAAGCCCTTTGTTTTTGCTACTTCAGCCATCTTGTTATTATAGCTTACTCCGAGCTTTTCCTGCTTTTTCTTGTTCTTTTCCTTATTCTTTCAAGCATGTCATCCACATTTACCTTATCCAGGTACTTATTGATAAACAATGTCTGGATAATTGTAAATACTGCAGATGCTATCCAGTATACGCCTACACCTATAGGAAGCATAAGACAGAAAGCACCTGACATGATAGGCATGATGGTAGACATCATCTTTGAAGTCTGCTGAGCAGGATCATCACTTGCTTTCTTTCCTGTATTTACAGCTGTTTGCAATTTACCCTGTATAAACTGTGAAACTACTGCAAGTATAGGAATAACAACAGAAACGCTGTTCCACTTCGGAGTATCAAGAATGCTCAGCCCGAACAAGCTGTTTATAGATTTAATCTTATCTACAACATCGGGAACTGTACTTAAACCTTCAAATCCTGTAACAGTAGCAGTTTTTAAACTGTCAAAAGCGGAATAATTAAAGAAACTATCCCAGTTTGTAGGATTGAATTTTGTAAACAGATCTATGATATACTCTCTGGGTACGGTTTCATAGATTGTCAGATCGACAACATCGGAACTACAACCTGAAACATGTGATATTACAAGAGAATTCTCACTCATAAATGTTAACAGAGAATCCTTGTAACCGGCGATACTCTGCAGTTTATCTGCAACAGTACCGTAAAGATTTCCTACATCGGTAACATATGCCGGAATTGCATATATAATCCTATATAGTGCAAACATGATAGGCAGTGAAATTAGCAGAGGGAGACACCCACCCATAGGACTTGCTCCGTATTTTGCATAAACTGCCTGTGTCTCTGCCTGTTGACGGTGGAGAGACTCTTCATCCTTCTTACCCTTGTATTTTTGCTGAATCTTTGTCAGCTCAGGATTCATTTTGGATGATAGCTTAGTAAACTTCTGCTGCTTAATAGTCAACGGAAGCATAAGCATTTTTACAACAAATGTAAAAAGAATAATACATAATGCAATATTTTCTATACCAAACAGTGATATAAAATTATAAATTGCATTAAGTATGGCACCGAGTACCCAGGCTATAGGCTTTAACACACCGGAAACCTGAGTTAAAAACACTATCTGCAACTTGTCCTCACATTCTGTCATCTGCCATGACTTATTATTTTCTAAGGAACAGGATCATATCCACCCTTTGCAAACGGATGGCATCTTAATATTCTTTTTATTGACAATCTCAAGCCTTTTATCGCTCCATACCTCTCAAAAGCAGTCAGAGCATATTGACTGCAGGTCGGAATATATATACATGAAGGCTTCTTTTTCAAAGGTGAAAGAAATTTCTTATAAAATTTTATTAAGCCAATAAAAATGTATTTCATTCTACTATATCATGCAACTTTCCTAAATGAAATATTGCTTTCTCGGCATCCTGATATTTTATGCCGACAGCTCCTGTCCTTCCGATCACCACTATGTCCAAACCACTATTGAACAGCTGACCCTTTAATCTGAATACTTCTCTGACCAGACGGGTGATCCTGTGTCTTACAACACTGTTTCCTACCTTCTTGCTTACAGATATGCCAAGTCTGTTTTCGGATAAGTTGTTTTTAAGTACATACATCACAAAATATCTGTTAGCAAAGGATTTTCCGTTTTTATAAATGTTTTGAAACTCAATATTTTTCTTTAAATGTAAGATATTCATTTTAAAAAAGGTCACATATCAATGCGACCTAAGCTGTAATTAAGCTGTAAGTTTATGTCTTCCTTTTGCTCTTCTGGCAGCTAAAACCTTTCTTCCGTTCCTAGTGCTCATTCTCTTTCTGAAACCGTGCTCAACGGCTCTTTGTCTCTTTTTAGGCTGGAAAGTCATTTTCATGCCGAATACACCTCCTTTATGTCAATTCTCATTATCCGAAATAACAGCCACATTATTATATTATTTTATTCCTAAATAGTCAAGTAATTTTTTTTAATTTTTATTGAAAATTTGAAAATTTTAATGTATAATATTTATTGGTGTACTTTTCGCTTTTAGAGTTTTTAGAAAATTGTACTCCATGGAAGGCGGTATAAACAGTGGATCACATAGTTCAGGAAAAATGGGATGAAATCCTTGAATTTATAAAGACAGAATACGGTATTACAAACGTTTCATATAAAACATGGATAAGTAATCTATATGTAAAAAAAGTTCAGGATAACACAGTATACATAACATCTGATGATACAAACATCACAGATAATTTCAGCCACATAAGCTCAAAGTACGGCATTTTCATTCAGACAGCCATAAACGAGCTTACAGACGGCGATTATAATATAAAGTTTGATAATGAATCAGATAGTGATATAACTCCTGTCGGAGTTAAAGACATTAAGATTAATCATAATCAGGGACTTCCTTTAAATCCCGATTATACATTTGATAACTTTGTTGTAAGTAAAAACAATCAGCTGGCACATGCTACAGCCCTTAAAGCTGCCGAATCACCCGGAGACATATACAATCCCCTGTATATTTATGGCGATTCAGGTCTCGGTAAAACTCACCTTATGCAATCCATAGGCCATTTTATTCTGGAAAACGATCCGGAAAAGAAGGTCATGTATGTTACAAGTGATACTTTTACCAACGAACTGATTGATTCCATCAGAACAGGTAATATGTCGCCGGCTGCTTTTCGTGAAAAATATCGTAACATAGATGTGCTTCTCATAGATGATATACAATTTATAATAGGAAAGGATAGAACTCAGGAAGAGTTTTTCTATACCTTTAACGCTCTGTATGAAGCAAAAAAACAGATAGTTATAACATCAGACAAACCTCCTAAGGACTTTACAGCCTTAGATGACAGATACAGATCAAGATTCGGCTGGGGACTTATAGTAGATCTTACTTCGCCCGACTATGAAACAAAAGTAGCCATCCTCCAAAAGAAAATAGATTTAAAACATAGTGAAGGAAACAATATTGACATAGATGATGAAGTAATCTCATATATGGCAGAAAACATAAATTCCAACATAAGAACACTTGAAGGAGCTCTTACAAAAGTCATAGCACTGGCAAAGATACAAAAAATGCCGGCCACGAAAGAACTTGCCGAGTATGCTTTAAGAGATATATGTACTCCTAATCAGAAAAAGGTTATAACTCCCGCATTTATAATAGAAGTCGTAGCCGAACATTTCCATATAAGTGTTTCAGATATTCTTTCACTGAAAAAAGATAAAGAAATAGCACTTCCAAGGCAGATTGCCATGTATCTTACCAGTGAATATACAGGATGCATAACTTCCCGTATAGGAGAAGCATTTAATAAAGATCATTCCACTGTCATATATAATGTAAAGAAAATCAAATTTGCAAGAGAAACTGACAGAGCTTTGGATGAAACCATAAGAGTACTTATAAATAAGATAAATCCTGACATATAAACACTATCAACAATATTTATCAACATTATATGTTGATAATATTTAATAATTTTTCTTCTGTTTATAAATCAAAACATATAACTTTGATAACCGGATTTTTATCTCTAAAACTTATTATCCGTTTTAGAAAGCATTAATTTTTCCTAACAAAGTTTTAAATTCGAAAATGCTTATTTTATAAGGCTTCATGACACTTAGCAACTTAACAACGTATTCTACTACTACTAAACAGTATTTTTAATAAAATAATACCGAAACGAGGAGATTCCACAATGAAGATAATCTGTGAACAAAGTAAACTTATGTCGGGGATAAATATAGTCCTTAAGGCAGTTCCGTCTAAAACAACCATGGAGATATTAGACTGTATTAAAATAAAAGTACAAGGCGGAACTATATCTCTTATAGGAAACGACATGGCACTTGGTATAGAAACTGTTGTGGAAGGTGAAATTGTAGACGAAGGAACTATAGTAGTTAATGCTAAAACTTTTTCAGATATCATAAGGAACCTTCCGGATGAAGAAATAGTATTAGATGCAGATAATCTCAAACTTATAATAAGATGTGAAAAGATCATATTTGATATACCGATAAGAAATGCTTCTGATTATCCTGAGCTTCCTACTATAGACAGAAAAAAATCTGCTGTAATGTCACAGCTTACGCTTAAAAATATGATAAGACAGACAGTATTTTCCATATCTGCCGATAATGAAGCCATGAAGATAATGACCGGCGAACTTCTTGAGATAAAAGGAAAGAAGCTTCGTCTTGTGGCTCTTGACGGACACCGTATTTCTCTAAGAAATGTTGAACTTACCGAAGAATTTGGAGATGTAAAGGTTATTGTTCCAGGAAAAACTTTAAACGAACTTGTAAAGATTCTTTCCGGAGAACTTGAAGACAAGGTTACCATATTCTTCAGTGAGAATCATGTAATGTTCGAAATTAAGGATACAGTAGTTATTTCAAGGCTCATTGAAGGTGAATACTATCTTGTTGACCGTATGCTTTCAGGCGATTACGAGACAAAGATAAAGATAAACAAGAAAAGAATGAGTGAATGTATTGAAAGAGCTTCACTTCTTATAAAAGACAATGATAAAAAACCCCTTATCTTCAATTATACGGAAGATATGGTTGATGTTAAGATCAGAACACAGGTCGGATATTATGAAGACAAAATAGATATAGAAAAAGAAGGAAATGATATCCTTATTGCGTTCAGTCCTAAGTTTTTACTTGATGCATTAAAGGTTATTGATGATGAAGAGATAGAGATTTACATGATGAATGTTAAATCACCCTGCATTATCAAAGATAACAATGAAACATATATGTATCTTATTCTTCCAGTTAATTTTAACATGGATTAAGGACAGGTCTTTATTATGAAAAAAAAGATAAATATCAGGGATGAATTCATAAAATTGGGACAGGCTGTAAAGCTTTCAGGGGAAGCTTTTACCGGAGTTGATGCAAAATATTTGATAGAAGACGGTAAAGTAAGCGTAAACGGCGAAGTAGAAAAAAGAAGAGGACGCAAGCTGTACAACGGTGATATTTTTACATTAAACGGTAATGAAATAACTGTTATTTCAAATGCGGAAAATAATAAATGATAATAAAATCACTTGAACTTAGCAATTTCAGAAATTATGAGCGGCTTAAAATAGATTTTAGTCCGTCAGTTACTATTCTTTACGGAAATAATGCCCAGGGAAAAACAAATATACTTGAAGCATTATATTTAGGAGCTACCACAAAGTCTCAAAAAGGAAGCAAAGATAAGGAGATGATCAGGTTCGGTGAACATGAGTCTCATATAAGAATGTTTCTTGAAGACAGTGATATTTCCAGAAAAATAGATATGCACCTTAAAGAAAACAAATCTAAAGGTGTAGCTATAGACGGCATACCTATCAGAAAAGCCGGCGATCTTTACGGACTTATTAATATAATATCTTTTTCTCCTGACGATCTCAGCATTATAAAAGAAGGACCGTCTGAAAGAAGGCGTTTTTGCGATATGGAGCTTTGTCAGCTTGATAAACTCTATATGCATAACCTTTCCGGTTTTGAAAGGGCTCTGGATCAGAGAAATAATCTTCTAAAGCAGATTTCAATAAATCCTGAACTTAAAGATACACTGGGTATCTGGGATGACCAGATGATAAGTTTTGGTTCATATCTTATAGAGAAAAGAAGAAATTTTATTTCGGAGATTAATGATATAGCAGGCAAGATCCACAGTATTTTAACCGAAGATAAAGAAAAGCTTAATATAGAATATCTTCCGAGTACGAATGAAAACAGTTTCAAAGAAGAACTCATCAAAAACAGGGAAAGAGATATATTCTTAAAATCCACAAATATCGGACCTCACCGTGATGACATACTTTTTATTATAAATGATAATAATGTCAAAAAATTCGGATCCCAGGGACAGCAGAGAACGGCTGCTCTTACATTAAAACTCTCAGAGATAGAACTTGTAAAGAAAAGGACCCGGAAAAATCCTGTTTTATTACTGGATGATGTTTTATCCGAGCTTGACAGAAGCAGACAGATGAAGCTTCTTGAAAATATAAGTGGGGTACAGACGATTATAACATGTACCGGACTTGAAGAATTTGTTAAAAAAAGAATTAAATACGATAAAGTATATAAGGTTTCTATGGGACAGATAAGTGAAGAGTCCCTGTAATAGTCATGGAGGATAAGATGAGTGACAATTTAAACGGAAGCACTGATTTTAATGAGAATGAAGAAATACAAAACTATGGAGCAGACCAGATCCAGATACTTGAAGGCTTAGAGGCTGTAAGAAAAAGACCGGGTATGTATATAGGATCTACTTCTGTGCGCGGTCTCCATCATTTAGTATACGAAATAGTTGACAATGCCGTAGATGAAGCCTTAGCAGGAGTATGTAAGGAAATAGTAGTTACCATAAATCCCGATAATTCCATAACAGTAGTGGATGACGGACGTGGTATTCCTGTAGAAATAAATAAAAAGAAGGGTATATCTTCAGTAGAAGTTGTATTTACCATACTTCATGCCGGCGGAAAATTCGGCGGTGGAGGATATAAAGTATCGGGAGGACTTCACGGAGTAGGTGCTTCTGTTGTTAACGCGCTTTCAGAATGGCTTGAAGTAATCGTTGAAAAAGGCGGAAAAAAGTATTTTCAGAGATATGAATACGGAAAGCCTTTAGACAGACTTAAAGAAATCGGAGAGAGCGAAAGACATGGTTCAACAGTAACTTTCCTGCCTGACAAGACCATATTTGAAGAAACAGTATTTGATTTCGGAACATTAAAACAGAGACTTCGTGAGATGGCATTCCTTACTAAGGGACTTAAGATCACTTTGAAAGATACTAGAGAGGGCTTGGAGCAGGAAAAGATCTTCCACTATGAGGGCGGTATAAAGGAATACGTACAGTATTTAAATAAAAACCAGAATGTACTTTATCCTGAGATCATATACTGTGAAGGCCAGAAGGGCGATGTATATGTTGAAGTAGCTATGCAGCATAATGATGCATATAATGAAAACTGCTACAGCTTTGTAAATAACATCACTACTCCCGAGGGTGGTACACATTATACCGGATTTAAGAATGCTTTGACCAAAACCTTTAATGATTATGCAAGAAGCATGAAGCTTTTAAAGGAAAATGAGGAAAATCTCTCAGGTGAGGATTTAAGAGAAGGACTTGCAGCTATTATCAGTATCAAGCTCGGAGATCCTCAGTTTGAAGGTCAGACAAAGCAGAAGCTTGGAAATTCCGAAGCTCGTGGTGCTGTTGATGCCGTTGTAAGTGAAAAACTTACTTACTTCTTAGAGCAGAATCCTACTGTTGCAAAAATAATAGTAGAAAAAGCGGTTCTTGCACAGCGTGCAAGGGATGCAGCGAGAAAAGCAAGGGAACTTACCAGAAGAAAAACAGCTCTCGAAGGTATGAGCCTTCCCGGAAAACTGGCTGACTGTTCGGATAAGAATCCCGAAAACTGTGAGATATTCATAGTCGAAGGAGATTCCGCGGGCGGTTCGGCAAAGACAGCACGAGACAGAGCTACCCAGGCAATACTTCCGCTTCGTGGTAAGATACTTAACGTAGAAAAGGCAAGACAGGATAAGATACTTGGCAACGAAGAAATCAGGGCTATGATCACTGCCTTCGGTACCGGTATTTCAGAAGATTTTGATTTAAGTAAGCTCAGATACAATAAAATCATTATTATGACCGATGCCGACGTTGACGGTGCCCATATCAGTACACTTATGCTAACTTTCCTGTACAGATTTATGCCGGAGCTTATAAAGCAGGGACATGTGTATCTCGCTCAGCCTCCTCTTTATAAGATAGAGAAAAATAAACTTGTCAGATATGCATACAGTGATGATGAATTAAACAGTATATTGGTTGAGATAGGACGTGACGGTAATAACAAGATCCAGCGATACAAAGGTCTTGGTGAGATGGACGCTGACCAGCTCTGGGAAACCACTATGGATCCTTCATCCAGAGTCCTTAGAAAAGTCGATATGGATGAGGATAATATCGCTGAGCTTAATATCACATTTAATACCCTTATGGGCGATAACGTAGAACCCAGACGTGAGTTTATCGAAGCAAATGCAAAATTTGTTACCAACCTTGATATTACCTAAAATCGATCAGAGGGACGGTTCTCTGATTGAAAATAAAATAATAATCAGCATTATTCTTATCTTTTATATATAGAATTTATAGCCGGTTATAATATGGCAAGGATAGAAGAAAAGAACATATATTATACAAAAAATTAAATACAGATATAGATAAGTATAAAAACAAAAATTATAAATTATATATTACAGTATAAAAATACGGAGAAAAAAATGGACGAAATCAGTTACGACCAGGTCAAAAACGTGGATTTAAAAGATACCATGGAGACCTCCTACATAGATTATGCGATGTCGGTTATAGCATCTCGTGCGCTTCCTGATGTAAGGGACGGTTTAAAACCTGTACAAAGGCGTATTTTGTTTGCTATGGCAGAACTTGCAAACTGGCCCGATAAGCCCCACAGAAAATGTGCACGTATCGTCGGTGATACGATGGGTAAATACCATCCTCACGGAGACAGCTCCATATACGGTGCTTTGGTTAACCTTGCCCAGGATTGGTCTACCAGATATCCTTTGGTTGACGGACACGGAAACTTCGGATCTGTGGACGGAGACGGGGCGGCTGCAATGCGTTATACTGAGGCCAGACTCAGCAAGATAGCTGTAGAGATGCTTCAGGATATAAACAAAGATACTGTGGATATGATTCCGAACTTTGATGAGACTGAAAAAGAACCCACAGTACTTCCTGCCCGTGTACCAAATCTGCTTATCAACGGTACTACCGGTATAGCGGTAGGTATGGCTACAAACATCCCTCCTCACAATGCAGGAGAAGTTATAGATGCAGTTGCTGCTATCATAAATAATCGTATAAATGAAGACAGGGAAACTTCTATCGAAGAGATAATGAAGATAATAAAAGGACCTGACTTTCCTACAGGTGCTCAGATTCTAGGTACCAGAGGCATTGAAGAAGCATACAGAACAGGCCGTGGCAAAGTTAGAGTCCGTGCAGTCACAGATATTGAGCCTATGGCAAACGGTAAAAACCGTATCGTAGTTACTGAGCTTCCTTATCTGGTAAATAAAGCCCGCCTTATCCAGAAAATAGCTGAGCTGGTTAAGGATAAAAAAGTTGACGGTATCACAGAGATCCGTGATGAGTCCAACCGTGAAGGTATGAGAGTCTGCATAGAGCTTCGCCGTGATGCTAACCCTACAGTAATTCTTAATCTCCTTTACAAACACACACAGCTTCAGGACAGCTTTGGTGTAAATATGCTGGCGCTTGTAGACGGAGAGCCTAAAGTACTTTCATTAATCGATATTTTAAAACTTTACATAAAGCATCAGGAAGATGTAGTTTCGAGACGTACCAAATATGATCTTGCAAAGGCAGAGGAATCTGCTCATATCAAGGAAGGATTACTTAAGGCTCTTGATGTAATAGATGAAATAATTGCTATCATCAGAGCATCGAAGAGTGCAAATGACGCTAAGGAACAGTTGATGGCCACCTTCGGATTTGACGATCCACAGGCACAGGCTATCGTTGATATGCGTTTAAGACAGCTGACCGGTTTGGAAAGAGAAAAGCTCGAAAATGAATATGCAGAACTTCAGGCTAAGATAAAAGAGTATAAGGCAATTCTTGGTGATGAGAAAATCCTGCTCGGAGTTGTAAGAGATGAAGTAGAAGCTATTGGTTCAAAATACAGAGATCCGAGACGTACTTCTATAGGTTTTGATGAGTTTGATATCTCCATGGAGGATATTATTCCCGATGAAGATACTGTTATCGCCATGACCAAGAAAGGCTACATTAAGCGTATGACTCTTGATAATTTCAAGAATCAGCACCGTGGCGGCAAGGGTATCAAAGGTATGCAGACCTTGGAAGATGATTATATCGAGGATCTGTTCATGACCACAAACCATCACTATATCATGTTCTTTACTAACAAGGGACGTGTATTCAGGCTCAAGGCATACGAGATACCTGAAAGTTCAAGGACTTCGAGAGGTACAGCTATCGTTAACCTCCTCCAGATCTTCGGAGATGAGAAGATTACTGCTACAATAACCGTTAGGGGCTATGATTTTGACAGCTTCCTGCTTATGGCTACGAAGAACGGTATCATCAAGAAGACAAGACTTTCCGAGTATGCGAATATTAGAAAGGGCGGTCTGATTGCTATTTCACTCCGTGATGATGATGAGCTTATCGGCGTTAAGTGTACGGATGATAAGAGTAATGTTTTCCTGATATCCAAGTATGGTCAGTGTATCAGGTTCTATGAACATGATGTAAGAATTACAGGTCGCCAGTCCATCGGTGTTATCGGTATGAACCTTGAGGATACGGATGAGGTTGTGGCTATGCAGCTCGACAACCAGGGCGAGTATCTGCTCACCGTTTCTGAGTTCGGATACGGGAAGCTTACTCCTATTTCTGAGTTTAGTGCTCAGCACCGTGGCGGCAAGGGTGTAAGATGTTATAAGATAGTTGAAAAGAGTGGTAACCTCGTAGGTGCAAAGGTGCTTAACCGTGAGAGCGGTGAGATTATCATGATGACTAATACAGGTACTACTATCAGACTCAGTGTGGCTGATATCAGTGTGATCGGCAGAAATACTACCGGTGTTAAGCTGATAAGTGTTGATGCTAACAAGGATGTCTTCGTGGCAAGTTTTGCAAGGGTTAAGGAGACTGAGAGTGACGCTGATGTGGATATGGAGCCGATAGCTCCTGAGGAGATCTTAAAGTCGGAGCACATCGAGATAGAAGATGCCGAGGATGAGGATCCCGATAAGGATGTGCTTGAAACCGATGTTCCGGATGAGTCCGGGTCGGAGGAATAAATGAATAATTACGGAGCAGCCGAAGCGCTGATACAGTCTAAAACACAACATCGCTTAGCAGGGATATGCTAAACGACTGCATCAGCATTATCGCTGCGAACGCTTGCAATCGTGCGTCCGCTTGATACCGGACGCACTTGTGCTACGCTCAAAACCCGATTTGGTTAATCGGGTTTTGTCTTGCTTAAATGTTTCTGCAGACGAAGCATATCCACTGCACGCTTATGGTTTTATCCTGTATCAGCGCTCCGTCTGCTCTTGGCGATACTAATTATCTTTTGTTATTAAAATGGGGATAGTTTTATGGGTTACATTTCAGATTTAAGAAAATTTGTCGGCCACAAGCCACTCATGGTAACTGCTGCGATGTGCATCATTTATAATGAAGCGGAAAATAAGATGCTACTCGAGAAACGTACCGATAATGGTATGTGGTGCGTTCCGGGCGGAGCCATAGAGCTGGGTGAGACCTTGGAAGAGGCACTAAGAAGAGAGGTTAAGGAAGAGACTTCTCTTGATATTTTTAACCCGAGATTATTTGATGTCAGAGCAAACGTTCACATGGTTTACCCCAATCAGGATGAGGTGTATTACACAGATGTAGTGTATGTGATAACGGAGTTTGAAGGTGAAATGAAGCCCGATGCGGAGAGCAAGGAATTACGGTGGGTACCCTTAGATGAACTGCCAGAGATCATGCCCACGCAGGTTGCATATATCGAGAAATTTTTAAAAGGAGTAAACAAATAATTTCTAAGTGAAAAAGGGAATCTGGCTTATGTCATAAGGTGTCAGCGGAGCTGACGGAACCTTGTGACTTTCGAAGCAGACTGATGAGGTGTTAATAAAAATAAAATAGAAAGAGGTTCAATGTGAGAACGGTCAGAACGGAAGATATTACACAGGCAGTAAAAAAGATGTGCATCGAGGCTAATCTTTACTTAGCGGACGATATGAAGAAGGCACTGTATAATGCGTGTGACAACGAAGAAAATGTACTCGGAAAAAAGATACTCGGACAGCTCAAGGAAAACCTGGATATAGCAGGAAATGAGCAGATTCCGATATGCCAGGATACCGGTATGGCAGTGGTGTTTGTAAAAATCGGACAGGATGTACATATTGAAGGAGGCAGCTTCAGCGCCGCCATAAATGAGGGTGTACGTCAGGGATATACCGAAGGATATCTTAGAAAATCAGTGGTTAATGATCCTATCATCAGAAAGAATACCGGAGATAATACTCCGGCTATCATTCATACCGAGATTGTGGACGGGGATTCTCTTGAGATTACGCTTGCACCCAAGGGTTTCGGCAGCGAGAACATGAGCAGGGTTTTCATGCTTAAGCCTGCGGATGGCATAGACGGTATAAAGAATGCGGTTCTCACTGCAGTTAAGGATGCAGGTCCAAATGCCTGCCCGCCTGTGGTTGTGGGAGTCGGCTTAGGCGGAGACTTTGAGAAGAGTGCACTCTTGGCTAAAAAAGCACTAACCAACGAACTTAATTCGGTGCATTCTTACTGGGATGATGTTAAAGAGATTCAAAATATTGAAGATACAGTGACGGGACAGACTAAGAGTAATAACTGTAAAAATGAATTGGCTGCTAAAACTTCCGATCCGGGAGTATATGCAGTTTCATTACAGAAAGAATTATATGAAGCTATCAACAATCTTGATATCGGACCCGGTGGAATGGGCGGCAAGTTCACCTGCTTGGGAGTAAATCTTGAGATTTATCCCACCCATATCGCAGGTATGCCGCTTGCAGTCAATATGTGCTGCCACGTAAACCGCCATGTGAAATGTGTTCTGTGATTTATGTGTTCCATTGCTATTAAGTTAAGATTTTTATAGCCTTCCCTTGAGGGGATTATCTCAACCACTAAGTGGTTGAGATGCCTCTCTGTCGAAGTGAGGTCGGATGAGGTGAGAAAAATGGATTATAATATAACACTTCCTTTCAAGGAAGAAGACATAAAGAAAATAAAGAATCAGGATGTTCTGTACTTAAATGGTACTATATATTCTGCCAGAGATGCAGCTCATAAGAGAATGTATGACTCTATCAACGAGTATCTCGAAAAAATCGGAAAAACCGCTGACAAAGTAACATCCGCGGAATTATTCGAAAATGGTGTAACCCCCATAGACTTAACGGGAAAGGTATTGTATTACTTAGGACCTACACCCGCAAAGCCAGGTCAGGTAATAGGATCTGCAGGTCCTACCACTTCATCCCGTATGGATAAGTATACTCCATTGCTTCTGGATTTAGGATTAGCAGGAATGGTAGGTAAAGGCAGAAGAAGTGACGAAGTAAAGGCCGCCATAAAGAGGAACAAGGCCATATACATGGGAGCAACTGGCGGAGCGGGAGCGCTTCTTTCAAAGTGCATTAAAAGCAGTGAAGTAATAGCATACGATGATCTTGGTACTGAAGCCATCCGTAAGATGGAGGTAGAAAATTTCCCTGTGACAGTCCTTATAGATGCAAATGGAGAAAGTTTTAGGGTTTAACAACTAACAAGGAAGGCAAAAATGAAGAAAACAATTATATATATTTTGGTAATTACATTGACAGTAGCTCTTTCTGCATGTGGTAAAAAAGGAGGAATTTCTGAATCACAGATTAAGGATGCTCCCCAAATTACTGATGAGGATCAGGAAGTTAAACCAATTAGAGATTTTTCGAAAGAAAATGAAAAAGATGTGACTTCGGAAGATGAGCCTGAGAATACAGAGGACAATTCTGAAGGGAATAATCCCGAAGAAAGTGATCCAGGAGATATGGACTACAATCCTGAAGAAGATCCTGAAATCATAGACGACAGTTCTGACGGAGATGAAAATAAGGAACCGGAGAGAAGAATACTAACAGATGATAAAGGAAATGCTCTGGTAGAAATCAGTATTCCTTCGAGATTCATTTGTACTGACGACAGCGATCCGGCATATTTGAGTTATACTGATAAAGATGGCTGTCCTCTTAATATTTCCTATGTTTCCGAACTTCCTTATGAGTATCTTTTAAATACAGGACGTGAAATTGAGCTTGAGAATGATATAGTCGGGTATACCGAGGGTGATGAGGATTATTCGAAAACACTGCTCTTCCTTGGAACTGATACAGAAAACAATAACTATATGATATTTTCTGCGATTGAGTACGGAGATGTTCCTTTGACCTACAGAGAACTGTATATTGGATTGGACGAAGAAAATTGGGTAAGAATTTATTCTTCGGATTTTCAGCAGAACGGGATAGACAATATGGAAGCTATTGAAGAACAATACAATGTATATTTTGAACTGTTCAGAAATATCACCTTTGGTTAATGATGAAACGCTAAAGACATTTTTGAGGTGACATTGACAGAAAGAGTCAAGCAGAAAGTTCTGCTTGACTCTATTTTTATGCCACGATGTTTGCGTATCTTTTGCTGTTTATGACTTCCATCATGAAAGCATAAGGTGAAAGGTTTCCACCTGCTATCATGGAGAAAAGTCTGGGTGTGCAGCCGGACACTAAGGCCACGCCCTGCTCGTTTTGAGATACAGGCTGCTGCCTGTTGCGGGAAGCCACATTCCAGAATACTACCTGAGGTAATTTATATCCCGCTGCCTCGTATTTTATCTTTGCATTATGGAAATTGGTCAAAGAACCATTCTTTACGCAGGCATCAAACTCCATATCTGAGATGATGATGAGCTTTTTAGGCAGATCCTTTTGAGGTACATGATGCCTTACCGCAGTATTAAGCACGAGGTCAAATACTGCTTCGATATTGGTGTTAGCCACCCTGGTAAAGGACGAGATGTACCTTAATCTGTCGGCAAAGGTCTCACCTTTTATCTCTATAAGCTGAGGATATTCCGAAAACTCTATGAAGTGGTTCTTGTATGCGCCCTTGTTGTGTTCAGCAAAGTATAGACCAAGAGAAAGCGCCACTGCTGCAGGAAGGGGCTTGCTGCCTCCGTACATAGATCCCGAAGTATCTATAACGGCCAGTGCATCCTCATTTGAACCGAAATCAGGCATCGAAGCCCAGGTAGCATTTAGTACTGCCTGCTCATCTTTAGAGATTTTTCTCATAAAGTTATGGCCTGTGTACCATTCACTATAGCTAAGATAAGGCTCAACCAGCTCATAAGGATATACATTTTCTGCATTAAGCACAGTTTTACCTGTATTAACCGCAGCAAGGAAAGTCATATATCTGTCATTGTCATTGCGGATAAATGCTTTCTTGTATTTAAACATAGCTTTAGAAGGCTGCTTTGAATAGTCAAAGCTATAGTCCTTTTCTCTAAGGTTGTTTTCTATGATGCTGATATGAGCTCTTAAAGCAGAGATTGCCTTTCTGTATTCAGCCAGATTAAGACCTAAATAACCGGCTATTTTTTTTGCTGCCTTTTTTGCATCATAAGAAGAGGTGTTTATCGAAGGGAGCCACTTTGCAAGCAGCGAAACACCATCGCCGATATTTAAAGCTGCCATGTCCTCGTGGAACTGCTTCTTTATAAGCTCGAGCATAGCAGCTTCGCAAGGTGTGCCTAAAAGTACGAGCATATCGTCGTACCTACCGTACTCTGCTATTATGCCGAGATTTTTAACTACTGAATCGGGAGCGGTATTTGCCAGCCACTTTAATATGGCACGGAAAA
The DNA here is from genome assembly GCA_017542245.1 of Lachnospiraceae bacterium. Taxonomy (GTDB): domain Bacteria; phylum Bacillota; class Clostridia; order Lachnospirales; family Lachnospiraceae; genus RUG11977. Next base: position 26,526 of record JAFXXN010000134.1, on the reverse strand, counting down.
CCTTTCTCTCACCTAAACCGCCTCTGACATCCCTTGAAAAGAACAGAAGCTTCATAGCTATATCCTTATCTTCGGTGAAAGCGCGCATAAATCTCTCAGTGATCTCGTCCTCGCTTTCACGTCTTATTGCACCTGCACATGCAAAGAAATCCAAGCAGTCTGAGCCTGTAGTAGAGAGAGTTACTGCACCATTCTCAGTATATGTTTTGTTTGCTTCTGATTTAAGATAGTTTAACATACCCTCGTCCTCTCCTTCTTCTTTCATAAACTTTATCTCTCTGCTCTTTTCTTTTGCCCTAAAATACTTTATCATCTTAATTACCCTTACTTTCAAAAAACAAGGCACCTTATGTGTTGGGATTCGAACCCATTATATCAGCCATTGCTGACCTCTAAACCTGCCACCAAATATGAGTTTAACATTTGCTGTAGGTGCCTTTACCTTAAATACAAGACGCGTCTTTTCATTATTTGACCATAAATAATTCACCAAAACAATTGCTGTCTGCGTCTTTACATGCGTGATTATAACTCCCGGAAAAACATTTATCACGGAAAAAAAGCTGCGAACGGTCAAAGTCCGCAACTTTTTTGATCAAGTAATCTTTTCTTTATTAAATCCACGAAACTTTCAGGGGAAACCACTTTTACCATAGGGCCAAAGGAGAGGAGACGGATCACCATCTCAGTTTCGTCATCCTTATCATAAATAACCGTTACTTTGTATTTTCTATCTTCTATGTGTTCGGCCTGCTTTTCAAAGTGAGCAAAATGGAGCAATACACGTTCCAGGGCATTTCGTCTGTCATCGAGTTCGAACACTACCTTCTTGGAAATCGCTTTCTTTAACCCGTTTTCTTCTGTTACTTTTAACGGTTCCTTAGGTCCGGTATATCTTCTGCAATTAAGTATGCGTCCGAGATTAATGATGACTCTCGATTTTTTCCAAGCCCCTATCAGACGAAACTTATCATCCTTTTCCGAATACTCCAGATGATCCGGCAAAACCGACTGCCTCATTCTTTTTCCTGTACGGTTCTCCATGTAAATACTTAATGGATAATGATTTTTTATGGCATCCAGTATCAGGCGGAAGTTACTGCGATAGTTCTCATCGGTATAGTCGTCTCCATCGAGGTATCTGTCGAAGAGCTCGTAGTCGGATGGGGTAAAGAGGGGTGGCAAATCATTCCGGTTATCTTTCCAAAATCCGTTTATTTTCTGTACTTTTAATTTACTTGAATTATCAATATTTGTTTTTTTATCAGTATTTGAAATCTCTTGTTCTACAAAAGAATCTGTTGTAAGTTTTTTATCATCAGGGATTTCTTTCTGTAAGAAAAGAGATACCCTCGGATCCATGGATATTGCTTTCAACCATTGCTTCTCCACTTTAGTCAATGGCATGGTGGGCGTCTTTTCCAGTACAGAAGTCCCATTCGGCTTTAGCAGAGACCATCGGCCTTCCTTTAAAGCAGGCTCAATATTTAGCACGCTTTCACCAAAGGCATATTTTTCTATGATATCCCTGATTCGGCTGCTATCTATTTTATTTTCCGCAGCTTCCTTGAGTATGGCGGCCACCGCATTATAGTATGCACTGTAAAGCTCGCTGAAAATCATTGTCAGTTCCTTTCTTTTCTTGCCTTCCCCTTTGAGGGGATTATCTCTACCACGAAGTGGTTGAGATGCCTCACTGGCGAAGTGAAGGTGGCTGCGAAGCAGCTGGATGAGGTGTAATCTAGTTTTATAGATTGACCTTAGCTCATAATATCATATAATAAATACATCTCCTCTATGTCCTTCTTGAACTGCTCCTCAAGCTCTTTATCCGAGAAATGTATCTCATCTATCCTGCATATGAAAGTGCGTATCCAGGGTACCAGCTCTCCACAGTCATAAACATCAGCACTAAACCTGCTGGTATTATCATCTATCCTTTCCACTGTACCACAGCGCTTTTCACGTTCAAGCCTTGTATGGATAAACTGTTCATCGTCCCCGTAATGTACTGTAAAATCCACATGTTCCATTCGTTCTCCGGAATGCCCCTCGGTGCTGACTCCCCAGATATGCTGCCTCATACCGGCTAATTTTTCTCTTAATTCATCAAAATCAGGGCAGACATCCTCCGATTTAACTTCTATTATATAGTCCGTCCTGTAGGAGACTATCCTGTCCAACGAGGGCACAAAAGCCATCAGATACTGTCTGCCGTTTTGTACACTTTCCAGTATCTTTAGCGGTACGGCATGGTGTTCCTTTATCTTATCTTTTTTTCTGCCTACTGCAGTTAAGGTCACCATCCTTTTTTCACTCATGGCCTCAAAAAGATCACAGAGTATCTCGCTGTCCAGGGCATTTGTTATATAGTGGTGTTTAAAAGAAAAAAGGTTTTTTGTCGGTTCTTCTTTATCTAACAGGAAGGAACCGATCACGCCACAGGGTGCGGTCTCAGAGAAAAAGTCCAGTAAATCTTTGTTTGGTAATTCAACATCGGCTGTCCTGCAATAGAGCATATTTTTCCCAACTTTATGGGATTTAACAAGTCCCTCTTCAATATATTCTTTAAGTTTCTTTCGGATGGTTGATTCATCAAACGTCTTGTCTGCTCCGGTCATAGAAAGATAATCATCGACTTTGGACATTATTTCTTTTATGTTAATTCCGGTTGAAATTTTCTCTTTAGAATCTTTTTCTTCAGAACAAATTTTCCCGGATAAAAGAATTTCCTCCGAAGGGAGTATATCCATAAGCATAAAATGCAGTGTAATATCACCATCCGTAAAACTCTTTGCTTTCCAAGCCCTGTATAAAGGGTTGTGCTGAGAGGTACGGCTATCTATAGATATAAAAACATTTTTCCCGGAAGAGGTCTGCTTAAAGGACATATGGTCCCCCAGCCAGCTCTCCAGCCTACGCCTCTCATCATCGTAAGAACGGGCACTTTTCTGCGTATAATCTTCACGGCTTTTAAAACCATACACGTAAAACTCACGCATATAGTCCCGCACACGTTCAAAGTTTTTAACTGATTCGCTGTATTGTGCCATGTTCTTACCTTTCTTTCCAAAATTCTATTAATATTCATGCTCCTGAATATATGTATCTAAAAAAGGAAGAGCAATTTCTAAGTTTCCTCGTAAATGACTTTCAAGAATTCCTTTTTTTATCAGTCTGTCACGGTATACACTGAATTCATTAGCCTTAAAGCCTAATTTATCTTTTATTGAAGCAACTTCATTTATTTTATCCACAGCAATTGTAATCATAATTTGTTTTTCTTTTTCCGGTAATTCAAGCCATATTTTATCATAAACATAGTCATCAAGGTATTGACGGATTTCTCTTTTTGATTTTTCAAAATTTCCTTTGTATTTGAAACAAAAATATCCTATTACCTGAAATGCAAAAGAATATCCTTTAGTTTCTTTCGCCAGTATCAGTGAAGCATCATGAGATAAATTTAAGGTATTTTCATATATATCACACATACTGCTTAAATTTAATGGTTTTAAATATATTTTGGGTGCCCGGTATAAAAAGGTTAAATTTTTTTCGTTCTGAAGACTGTTAATATTTTCGTATAATCCTGTCATCAAAAGGAACAATGGTAAATCATGTCGTAAAAAAATTTGAAATGCTCCGGCAAATGTCCTCATCTCCTTAGAATTTGAAACCTCATCAATCGAAATCAATACTCGTTTATTTTTCTTTGACAATTTCACAAGCATGTTCTCTATAGCAACTTCGATACTGGAACCTATGGACTCGCTCTTTTTTAATTCTATCCCAATGCCTAAAACGGAAAGATTAATACCTGATTCATTAAAAATTTTTGACATGCCTTTTATACTGTAAAGTTTCTCTGCCAATTCTTTTAATAATTCACCTGAAGAATTTAATTCGATTACTACCCAGTCCTTGTCTTCACGTAATTCCTTCGAAATGGAATTCATAAACACCGTTTTGCCAGATCCTCGTACACCGGTAATCATATATACCTGCTGTGAAGGTTTTTCCTCCGTAAAAGTGTTCAAAATCTCGTTCATTGGGACATATCTGGAAATAAGCTGGTAGGGCTCTTTTCCAAATGTTAAGCAAAAAGGATTGTTCATGCCAAAACCTCCTCGTAAAAATGCTCTGTTATCATTTTTATACTCTGTTATAATCAGTTATACTTTGTTATCATTTTTATTCTCAGTTATATTCCGTTATAATCAGTTATACTCTGTTATCATTTATAATATCACTTTATTATTTTTCTGTCAACAGATATGGTTTGTTGCAAAAATAAAAAAGCTCCCTCTCTACTTATCAGACAGAGCTTCTGACCAACTGAAATACGCTTGTGTAAGTATCCCCAAGGAGATTCGAACTCTCAATGCACGGTTCGTAGCCGCGTAGTTTCTCCATTAGCCTACAAGGGTATAGCAAATTACAAAAAAACTATCAAGATATTCAACTCATAAGGAATATCCTGATAGTCTCTTTATTAAACCTACATCCATATTAAGTATCACACAGTGACTATAGTTTAGGATATTATACTTTTGTTACATAGGTCTCATACCCACTATCAGATTTGAACTGATCAAGGGTGATGCCTGTGACAGGAATTGAACCTGCAACCTTCGGTTTAAGAGACCGCTACTCTGCCAATTGAGTTACACAGACGCATTAAACAAATAAATTTTTTAATGGGATGATAATTTTCCCTGATGCGTCTGACAGGATTCGAACCTGCGGTATACGGGTTAAAGGCCCGTTGCCATTCCGCTTGGCTACAGACGCAATATCATATTCTGTTTATGATATTTCTGTTTTCGCTTTGTCTTCATGATTTTTTCTCCTTTTCTTGATTTTAAAGTCTGTAACGGACCACGATTCCGTACCTTCGGTGTGGAAGACCGATATGCTGCCGATTACACCACACAGACCTGGTACAGAGAATAAAGGAAGTGCCTGTTTTCTTTTATTCTCTGTTAGTCAATCCGGAGATTATCCGGATTAATTACTCCAACGAGATTTGAACTCGCATCACAAGATTGAGGGTCTTGTATCCTAAACCATTAGACGATGGAGCAGTTACACCAACGGGACTTGAACCCGCAATCTCCAGCTTGAAGGGCTGGTGTCCTATTCCAATTAGACGATGGTGCATTAACATAGCAGGTACGGGGCTCGAACCCCACTATTTTTATTTTGAAATCTTATCTGCAATAGAACTTGCTGTGAAGCTTTCAGGTTTTACCTTGCAGTCGTATCCGCAGGCTCTTACCCAGCCTGTAAGCATTGGGATAATACGCCATCCCAGACTCGAACTGGGATAAAACCTTGCCGGGGCTTACGGCTTATAAGGCCGTGGCTCTCACCGATTGAGCTAATGGCGTATAGTTTAAGCGAGCCTTACGGGGATTGAACCCGTCTGATTTCCTGCGTGATAGGCAGGCGACCACTCCTTGCAGTCCCAAAGCCCGATAATTACTAAATGGAATCGAAGGGATTTGAACCCTCAACTTTCTGCTTGCAAAGCAGATGCTCTCCCATTGAACTACGACCCCATATCATCTCAACATTATATGTGTAATGCTGTCAATCGGCAGGATAGGACTTGAACCTACAACGCCCGAAGGCAACGGTTTTACAGACCGCCGTGTTACCGATTACACAACCTGCCGGAAAATTCATGATAATAATAATCTACATCTTCCATATGCTTTCTACTCCTTTCGTGTTGCTCCTTTCATGTTTTGGGCTATGCCCAGTGTTGGTGTCGAACCAACTCCTTCGGTATTTCACACCGATGCTTCTACCGAGTTAGCTTACTGGGCTTATACATATAAGTAAAACCCATTACTAAATCGACTATTAGTTCCCATAACTTTTTTATCCTCTTGATTTTTTTATTTCCAAATATGAGTGCCTGTTTCATATTCGAATAGCGCCCTAATAGGACTTGAACCTATAACCTTTGCGCTAACTGCGCACTGCTCTACCGATTGAGCTATAAGGCTAAAAATTTTCATAAAAATAACCGCCTATGTTATCCATAGACGGTTTAAGGTCATTCATTTATCAGGTCATACTGAATTACAGTCTGACCGAACACCCTGGTACTGAAAAGTCATAATTCTTTCGAACTTTCGACATTTCGTTAACCGTCTAAGTCTATGTTTATTCCACTTATAATCTTTACCGTAAAATTTCTCTGTAAATGCCGGAATACCCAGTTCTTCTTTTGATATCTTCGCTGAATCAAGGCATAATGAACTAAGCATATCTTCATATGCGGGGGATATCGCCTTATATATGCGATCTTGATGATTGGATGTATTTAGGGCATGCTGCCTTCTCATCGCCAACATTTTTGTTCACCATATCCTTTCTTCAGAATTTAAAACTTAAAATTTTCTTATTCTATAATTTCTTAAATCATATAACAAAAAAGAAGTGCATATCTCATAACTGACAACAATAGCTGTATTAACAGCTTTATTATAATCAGATATCGGACAGGCACTTCCTTCATCTGCGAAGCAATATATCACATAATTTTTTGTTTGTCAACAACTTTTTTTTAAATTTCAAAATTTTTTGAATTATTTTTTTCGACGAGAGAAAATATTACTTGACAACATATCGTTTCTTTGATATTATAGTTGTTGCGTTGAAAATACGTGAAAATTGAATACTGAACTAATAAGTTCGGAACCTGGAGAAGTACTCAAGAGGCCGAAGAGGCGCCCCTGCTAAGGGTGTAGGTCGTTTGCGCGGCGCGAGGGTTCAAATCCCTCCTTCTCCGTTAAAAGTAGAAATGCTGAAAAGTCTTGTAAAATCAAGGGTTTCGGCATTTTTATTTTGTCTAAATTATGGCTAATCAGGTGGTTACACTTGGTTACACATCCCTTAAATGCCGATAAAATAAGGGTTTAAGGACAATTTGAGAGATAAAAAACATAATAATATGAAAGGGAAAGACAGTTCAGTAGCCTTGTGGAGATAATCTACAAGGCTTTTTATATGTTAGGGTTTTCCCATCTCTTTTTTATTGACACTAAGTAAGATATATGATAATATACTATATAGAAAAAGTGGATTTCTGTATAGTTTTTAGAAAGAAGGTGAACCTATGTCAGCATCAGAAGCAGTAATTAATAATAATGGTGAGACTCTTTATGGATATCTTGTAAAAAACTATGTAAAAAAAGGTGAGCCGATATTTGTTTCTGAAGTAAATGAAAAGTTAAGAGCAGATTTAAAACAGAGTTTCAAAAAACTTTCTGATATTGGTAAGTTAAAGAGATTCCAGAAAGGTATCTATTATCTTCCTTATAAAAATATATTAGGTCTTGAAGGCAATCTTGACCGTGAGGAATACCTAAAGAAGAAATATCTTGACAATGGTGATATACAAGGCTACATTACAGGATTTACGCTTGTTAACAGAGCAGGGTTAACCACTCAGGTTCCGGCAGTGTTGGAAATAAGATCTAATGCGGCTACGACGGAACAGAGAAAAGTAGAGATAAATAAAAGGAACATCATAGTATATAAGCCTTATGTACATATTACGAAGGAGAACAAAGATATACTGCAATTCCTTGACTTAATGTGCTGTATTGGTGACTATAACGAATTTTATGACGAGGATAAAGATTATTATATCAATCGTCTAAACAGATATATAGAAGATAAGCACATTGACTTGAAGCAATTAGATAAATACATACCTTATTATCCGGATAAGGTACTTCGTAACCTATATTTAGGGGGATTATATGGCATATTGGTATAAGGATAAAAAAGAAGAATGGCGAGAGTTTATCTCTCTTATCTCTCAGGAAACCGGACAGGATATTCTTATGATAGAAAAAGATACCATTCAGTCCATCCTTCTTGATAAGTTATTTGCTTCAAACGAAAGTCTTGTTTTTAAGGGCGGAACATCCTTGTCAAAGGGATATGGCATTATTGATAGGTTTTCTGAAGATATAGACATAACCTGTTCAGTAAAGCCTACACAGAAGGAAAAGAAAAGTCTTTATAGGGTCTTACTTGATATAGCCGAAGAATATGGCCTTGAACTCGAAAAGGGTACTGATAATATATGGGAACGTTCTGACTTCTGCCGATATCCCTTTCTGTATGACTCATTATTTGATGAGCAGAAGCAGTCCCTAAAGGTTGAGACTGTATTTAGACAGATATCTTATCCTGTTGATAAGATAACGGTAAGCAGTATAGTATCTAAATTCTGCAAAGAGAAGAATCTTGATATGCCGATAGATTTTCCATCAGCGGACATAATCATAAGTGTTCAGTCCTTAGAAAGAACTTTTATAGATAAAGTATTTGCCATCTGTGATTATTATATAGGAAATAATGTTACAAGGAACTCTCGACACCTATATGACATAGCAAAACTGATAAAAGTTATAGATATGGACAAGGATTATTCGGAGCTTATAGCGGGAGTAAGGGCAGACCGAGACAACCCTAAATATAAGAATTATTCTGCACAGGAACAATATAATATTACAGATCTTCTTAAGGAGATCATTTCAAAGGAAGTTTTCAGGGCAGATTATGAAAATCTGACACTTAAGCTTTTATACTCTCCTATGGGCTATGAAGAAGCCGTTAAGAATGGCATACAGATAGTGGCTGATAAAGATATGTTTGGGAAAAGAGCCGGGAATCGTTGCTGAAGAAAGCAAAACATGAATGATACCGGCTGATGCAAGATTTAAGACTAACAGGGCTGAATAATATTCCTTGGGGAAGGAAACAAAGAGACGATATGCAATCAACTTTGATTTCAAAGCGGAGCAGAAAACTTGGCACCAGAAAAAATGGATTATGAAAAGGGGCTGTGAAAGCCCCTTTTGACGTCAAGGGAAAATAAGGCATTAATTCTTCAGGCAACACAAAGGCACTACATAAACTCCGTTCTCCAATCTGCGAGCCACCTTGTTTTTTGTAACAACCATTAAAAATGCGGGTTTTCCTGTTTTTTCCCAATCAATATCTTCCGCTATCTTTAACAAATTTTCAGCAGCCTGCATTATATCTTCTTCACCGCCAAGTTTAACTTCTATCAGTGCCCATGAACCATCATGGAACTGTATAACCGCATCTGTTTCACGTCTTTTGGAATCGCGATATTTATATACATGTGCCCCTATAACATCACAATATACTCTAAGATCATGCACTACCAGCGATTCAAACAGTAATCCAAAAGTAGTTATATCCTTAAATATACCATCCGGAGTGATACCAAGAGCTGCAGCTCCAATTGACGGATCTGTAAAATGCCTTGTTTCTTTTGTTCTGATTGCGGTCTTACTTCTCAAATTTGGGTTCCAAGCAGGCGGTTCACCATGAACGCACTTTTCCGGCAGGGATTCAAATGGCCGATAGTGGATGGCATATATTTGGGAAGGGTCATCGAGGCATTGGATACACTCGGATTCTTCGCAGGAACTGATAAATAATGTAATAAAAGGGCATCAAACCCCAATGCTGTTAAGTTAAGGCTTCCCCTTGAGGGGAAGGCTATATCGGATTAACTTAATGGCATTGCATCAAAAACAAGTAATATGCAGATTTAGATGCCTTAAATGATTGATTAAATATATTAGAAACATCTTTATATAAAGAAAAAACGAAGAATCTAAATTTTTAAAAGATTCTTCGTTTTTTGATTTATTATAAACTTTTTATAAAAAGGGATTTCTTTAAATTGTGTCCCCTTTATACAAGGTCAATTCTTATAATTTATAGTAATATCACCGGTAGAAGTTTCAATCTTAATATTCTTAGAACCCTTCTGAGACTCAAAATTCTTACCGTCATACTCGATACCGTCGATATTCATATCACCGGTGCTGGTGTGAAGCTTAATGCTGTAATCTTCATTTTTGCCGTCAAGTAAAAGCTTAATATCACCGGTTGTAACATCGAAATCAATATCATCTACTTGAACATTGTTAAATGTGATATCCGAAGTAGAACCTTTTACTTGGATCTTTTCCATAGAAGTATTATCCATCTGAATATCGCCTGTTGAAAGCTTAGCGTCATATCTCTTTTCAATCTTAGAACCTGAGATAGCAACATCTCCGGTAGAAGACTTTGAATCAAGAGATTTCATAGTACAGTTTTTAATGTTTAAATAACCTGTAGAAGTGTCGATCTTCCATTCGTCATCATTATTAACACCGGTAAGGCTTATATCACCTGTAGAAGAAGTAATCTTTTCGTAGGAATAAATACCGTTTTCAAGCTTGATATCGCCTGTAGAAGTTTCAATATCGGACTCAAATGCATTTTCACTGCCTTCTGGAACTGTCACGATGATATATTCATCTTCATCTGAAGTAAAACCACCGAAAAGGAAGAAACTAACCTTTGACTTGCCTTCAATTTTTAAAGTTCCGTTCTTGCATTCAATATCGGGAACGCTGTCTTCGGGAACACGATAAAAAACTGAATACTCTTTTCCTGTCCTGATAAAGATATCTATAGTTGAAAGATCAACCTTAAGCTTATCAAAAGACTCTATTTTAACGGTATCCTCAACAATCTTGTCAGAACCGGTAGTAAAACTAAATTCTTTTAAGTTGAAACCCATATTCCATTTGCCGCCGAGAACGGTTCCGATAGAAGCAAGACCGATTCCGACAACCATCATTCCTGTGGCTAAAAGAAGCCATACTTTTGTGCCTTTCATATTAGTAATCCTCCATATTTTCCATCTGTTTCATATTTTTCTTCTTGCTGTGTTTTGCAGCAGCTTTTCTGATGATACCTGAGATCATCTTTACTAAGAGCTTTGAAAGAGCCCTTGTTCCGAGAAGGAACATGATACCCAGACCGCAGACGAAAAGTCCGCATCCCATAACTATCAGCTTCTGGGCGATTCCGGGAGCAAAGAAGGAAATCACTGCCGTAAAGGCTCCTGCCAAAACACAGGCGATACCTGCAACTGCGAATGAGAAGATGATAGAACCTATAACTATCAAAAATGCAATGATAAGAACTACTGCCACAATCGCTAAAGGTAAAGCGATAGGTGAAGCGAAGATGCCCAGTATAGCAAGCCAAACAACCGAACCGAATCCCTTGGTCGTTTTCTTTTCCTGCTGTTCCTCTGCTTTACGCTCCGTGGTCTGTGCGATGATCTGCCGGGCAACCTCTTTCGGTGTACCGAGATGAGCACACACATCACCTTCCGGCGGCAGGTTCAGGTCATCAATATATTCGCTGTAATACTCAAGAGCATCGATCTTGTCATCTTCCGTCAGATGACGCAGACGATTTTCAAGCTCTTGCATAAAAGCCTGTTTATCCATTTATCCATCCTCCTAAAAGTGAATTAATTTTCTCTTTGTATAATTGCCATTCGTTTCTGAAGAAATAAAGCTGTTCCCGTCCTCCGGTAGTTATTCTGTAATACCTTCGGTTTCGTCCCTGATAGGGAAGGTCGTAAGTTTCCAGGAGACCCGATTTCTGCAATCGTCTTAGAACCGGATAAAGAGTTGACTCTGAAATATCAACCACATCCATGACCCGCTGTGTCAATGTATATCCATATACGTCTTCCTTTTCAACAACCCCGAGAACACAAGCATCAAGTAGTGGTGCAGTTAACTGAAATGTCATGTAATCCCGCCTTTCTATTTAAGTTGTTTTATGTCACATAGTATTGTAACATGTATAATATCTTGTCGACGTATAATACTATACAGCGTATAATATTGTTTGTCAAGCATTATTTTAAAAATTTTTGAAATTTTTTTCGAAGGGCTTAGAAACGCTGGTTTTTACATAGATGTGGCTATTTATATTGCCCTATATGAAGTCATTAAGTTAAGCAATATAGCCTTCCCCTTGAGGGGATTATCTCTACCATGAAGTGGTTGAGATGCCTTACTGGCGAAGTGAGGTCGGATGAGGTGTTGCTGCCACATTTATACTTCATCAGTCAGATATGCTGAAAGGTTTAACTTAATGGAATTGGAAAAAGCAGGGAATTGTATGCAATGGATATATATTTATAATTGTAAATATATGCTGATTGTGATATAGTGAAATCTAAGCAAAAAAACAAAAAATCCCCGGCAAATAGCAGAAGGGAGGCCGTATATGCCATGACGGGATTACTTGAAAAAATATTTATAAAAGATAAGAACGACCGTGCTTCGTACGGAGTCTTGGCAGGCATAGTTGGCATAATCTGCAACGTGCTGCTGTTTACGGGAAAGCTTATCATAGGATTGTTTACAAATTCATCAGCCGTTATCACCGACAGCTTTAACAACCTTTCCGATGCAGCATCTTCCATAATCAGCCTGGTCGGAGCCAAACTCGCTGCCAAACCTGCGGACAAAGAACATCCTTTCGGACACGGACGTTATGAATATATTGTAGCTCTCGTAGTATCCTTTTTAATACTAGAAGTTGCATTTTCATGTTTTAAATCATCCATAGAAAAAATAGCCAATCCCGAACCACTCAATATAACGCTGGTTTCGCTGATCATACTGATCGTATCGGTTTTGGTAAAAGTTTGGCTTTCATTATTTAACCATCGTTTGGGAAAGAAGATCAACTCGAAGGTTCTTTTAGCTACGGCAAAAGACGCATTGGGAGATGTTTTTGTTACCTCAGCTACTATTATCTCACTTCTGATATTCAGGTTCCTTGACGTAAATATTGACGGATACATGGGATGTATTGTGGCAGCGATGGTATTTATCGCCGGTATAAGCATAGCCAAAGATACTGTGGAACCATTGCTCGGAGAAGCCGTTCCCGAAGAATTATATAAAGAAATCTGCGATAAAGTCTGCTCTTACCCGGATGTAGAAGGGACACACGACCTTATAGTCCACAGTTACGGTCCTACAAGGCGCATGGCTTCTATTCACTTAGAAGTAAAAAACACCCTCTCATTAGAGGATGCGCATGAGATAGCGGATAAGATAGAGCAGGACGTCTTAAAAGAATTAAACATATTTCTGGTCATTCATCTTGATCCCATTGATACGGATGATGAAACTGTTCGGAACTTTAAGAATCTGGTATGTTCCATGGTTTCTGAAATGGATGAAGGAGCTTCGATCCATGATTTCCGGATGGTTAACGGGACTGATCAGATTAATCTGGTGTTCGATCTTGTGCTTCCTTATTCATATAAGAAGGAAGAGTGCCGGAAGTTTACGGATTCCTTAAAAGCAAACCTGAGCAGCAAGGATCCGCGCCTCAACTGCGTCATAACCGTGGAGCACTCGTATGTGAACTGATGTTCATATTTTGTTCATGGGGTCTGACCCCAAACGTATGTTCCCTCTTGGCAGGCCCCAAAGCCATGCAGAGGAAACATATGAGCCTCGACTTGCTAGATTCCTAGATTCCAAAGCTGTGCAGAGAAACATATGAGCCTCGTTCATAATTTGTTCATGGGGTCTGACCCCTAAGAAAGAGCACAAGCTTGGCGCGGTCGCGGATGTCAAATTTGTCGTAGATGACGGAAACATAGTTTTTGACAGTTCCTTCAGATATAAATAAAAGGGAAGCTATCTGAGAATTTGTACACCCTTCGGCTATAAGGGATGCAATCTCTCTTTCACGGTCGGTAAGTCCCGCATTTTTCATACGGGTTTGCATATCCCCGCTCTCAGTAGGAGTGGGGGGATTTTTTTCTTTTGTTTCAGTGGTTTCGGAATGATTTAAGATGCCGGTCAGTTTCTGCATAACTTTTGCATCCAGAACGCTTACTCCCTTAACTGATTGTTCCACGGCTTCAATAATAGCATCTTTACCCGAGTCTTTAAGCAGATAACCGGAAGCACCGTTAGAAAGGGCAGCAGATATATTTTTTTCATCATAAAAAGTGGTTAGAACGACCATCCTGATATCAGGATAAGACGCTTTTACATTTTTGATCAGTTCTATCCCTCCCATACCGGGCATATTCAGGTCGATCAGCATAACATCCGGTGTCTTTTCTTTCAGCAGACGCAGTGCCTCTACGCCGTTTCCGGCAGTCCCGATAACCTCAAAGCCACCCTTAAGGCTTAAGACTATTTCCAGGCTCTCAAGTAATAACGGTTCATCATCTACAAGTAATATTTTTAGCATTATATCTCTCCGTTTCCCAAGATATTTATCTTAAAAGCAATATATTATATAGTAAATAAATTTTTAAAGCCCTTTCAATAAAGTATTTCTAATAAACAAACATAAAAGCAGTTTATTCGGCGATATTATGTAAAAAGCGAATTTTTATCTCATAAGCGATATCTTTATACAGAACCCTTCTTCGCCTTCAATTTCAAAAGATCCGCCGTTGGTCTTAACATAGCTTTCAATCTTTTTTAATCCAAATCCGTCGTTTAATTTCTTAAGCTTTTGTTCATAGGAGATTTTTCCCCATCCGGTTCCGTTATCGGATACCTGGACACCGATATGAGCCTGATCCAAAGTGATCAGTATGACAAATACCGTTGCTCCGCCATGCTTAACTCCGTTAGTCAAGAGTTCGGAAATTGCACTGCTGATGAAAGCCGCGATTCCAATTTTCAGCTTTCCGTTATCCTTTATTATATCAAGGTTATGATGGATCTTTATATCAGTATCAAGAGTAAAGTTATTCAGCAGTTCTTTAAGAGAGCTGATATAGTCGCAAACCAGAATACTGTCATCTTTGGAATCTAAGGTTCTTACCACGCTTCTAACCGAACCGATAGCCTCATGGATACGTTCGTTCGCCTGATCTATCTTCATGTTCGCCTTGTCTTTGTCGGTATCCATAAGCATCTGAGCTGCATCGAGAGTAACGGTGGCAGCAGAAAGAGTATGCCCGACAGCATTATGTATATCACGGCTTATACGCTCACGTTCCTCAAGCCTTGCATTTTCCTCGGCCAGATTTTTGGTCTCGGCTATTTCCATACGGAGCCGGCGCTCATTCATAGCATCCAATGCGGAAGACCTTAGAGCATTCTCAAGATTAATATTTATCTCAAAATATCGGTTAAGATAATACTGAATCAAGCTCCAGATAAAGGAAACCACAATAATGATACCGGCATATAAAACCATCATCAGCCAGAAATCATCACGGTGATCCGAAGAAAGGAAAATCACAAGAAAAGCCGGGACCAAAACAAGCAGAAGATTAATAAGTATATTCTTTTTCTGTTTTTTTAGAATAAAATCGTAACAGGAAAAAAGAGCAGTCGCGGTGAGGAAAATAAAACCACTCCACCACTTACGGCACAGGATTACCATGCCGACCGAAATAACGGCATATGCTATGAGGCTCACATATCTGACCTTGTGCTCAAAAAACACAGCTGTACACATAAGGACCAGTAAAAGAACAGCAGAAACAATCCCGGACAGGATGACGGCAGAGGCTTCAGCGGTCAGCACAAGAGCGACAGTATACAGAATTATAACTGCCGAATTAATATACCATATGATATTTTCTCGCTGAGCAGCCTTCATAAACTCCCTATTTCCCTTTCCTATGGTTTTCTATAGAAATATGCTAAAGCTTAAAAGTTTTTTCAGATAAGCCAAAAGGCTTTTTTCCAGTATACTATTTGTAAAATTTAAAATCAACTTATTTGTGAATCGTTTCCCCCGGTTTTTGCTGCAAGAGACTTTGAACAATCACAAAAACATGACCGCAGTCATGGTAATATATGACCGTGGTAACTTCACAATCCCCGGAACATGATGTAAACTGGACTTGTCAATCGATGGGGTTCTGATCAACTTTGTTCATAGAATGTTCATGGGGTCTGACCCCAAAAAAGGAGGAAAAGATGAGAGAGAGCAATAAGGCAAAGCTTTCGGCGATGCCGTATATTAGAGGAAACCGGAAAAGGGTTATGGCGCTCGTTATTTCGCTTTCGATGTTCGTGGTGCTGAGCTATCTGGTAAGCTACATACTTGCGTGCTGCAGCGAACCGTTTCTTCAGGCGTGCAGCGACCCGTACAGGGATATGCTCTTAACCAGTCCGGTAATCACGATAGGAGAGTACCGCAGCACAGAAGAATGGAGCGAGCTGGCGACGAAAGCGGTACTGGAAAAAGCTAAAGAGATAGAAAAAGTTCCGGGAATCACAGGAACGCTGCTCTTCAGAGAAGGAAGAGTAAAAATGAAAAGCGTGGTAGGAGAAACAACTCTGCCGGGATTCCTAATGGACAGCCGGGAAGATATGGAAAAACTGATTAATTATAAAAACATACAGCTGGTATCGGGAAGACTTCCGGAGAAGCCCGGAGAAGTTATCATAGATGAGAAACTCTGGAAAAACATGGGAGAGGACGTACTTGAATATATGTCCGAAAGCTACACCATAGTCGGGCTCATGGAAAGCGGCTACTATATGGCAACGGGACTGGCACTCCCTTCAGAAAACGACATAAATCTCATCGTCTTTCATCCCGATGACGGAAAAGATTATTACAGTATAATAAAAGATTCCGGAATAGACCTGATATATGTAATGGATTATGAATCACAGAAGAAATCGGTCGCAGAAGATGTGGGATCACTGTCAATGGTAGAAAGACTGATCCAGATAGCGACAGGAGCACTGCTTGCGATATGCCTGCTGGTAGTTCTTTCGCTTCACATAATGGACAGGCATCAGGAATGGTGCCTGATGAACTCCATAGGATTCTCCACCGGTGAGATATATGCCATGGCACTCAGAGAACTCCTGTACTGCTTTGTAATGGCCATACTTATTGGAGTAGTGTTATCAGGTATATCGGGAGTAGTATTCGACAAACTGCTCTGCTCACCTATAGGCGTTCATGTAAACATAATAAGAACAAGTGCAATCCCGATAATAGCGGCAGTATTTGCAGGAATATACGGTTGCTGCCAGATACCGTTATTCGCAAATATCAGACGTGTATGCACCGTGGACGAAATCGAGTAGGAAAGAATTATAAAATAAAGACTTTACAATGACTTAATGGTTTTAAATAATATAACAGCAAATCATACATTACAAAATGATTAACAATAAAATGGGATAATAACAAAATAGTATGCTGCCAAAATGTTATAACCGTAAAAATAAATAAGTATAAATTTGTTTGTATAGCAGATGGAATTGCATAAGAAGAACATACCACAAAGAAGATAAAAAATGAAACACTAAGCAACAGCATTACAGCATAAATAAAAACACTACAAGAAGACATAAAAAGAGGAGAAAAAAGATGTTTGAATTAAAAAACGCAACAATGATCTACGATATGGATAAAGAAGAAAAAGTATACGCCATGAGAAATATAAACCTACAGTTCCCGGATAAAGGCCTGGTAGGGATCATAGGGCCCTCAGGCAGCGGAAAGTCCACCATGATGTACACTATGTCCACCATGAAGAACTTAACCAGCGGGGAAATACTGTATAACGGGAAATCCATAACAAATATAAAAGATACCGAAAGGCAGAGCTTAAGAAGGGATGAATTCGGATTCATATTCCAGAGACATTATCTGGTACCATACCTTACAGCCATAGAAAATGCAGTCTTAGCTGCAAATTGTCCGAAGAAAGAAGCCATAGAAAAAGCACGCAAAATACTCCTTGACATAGGATTAAAGAAAAACGAGCTGGAAAAAGTACCGGCGAAGCTCTCGGGCGGACAGCGTCAGAGAGTGGCAATCGCCAGAGCCATGATGAACGATCCTAAAGTACTCTTTGCAGATGAACCGACAGCATCCCTTGACCATGAAAACGCATATCTTGTTATGGATAGATTAAGAGAATATGCCAAAGAACGTCTGGTCATAGTAATAACACACGATCACAGCATCCTGAACGAAACCGATACAACCATAGAAGTCTGGGACGGATCCGTGTCCGCAGTTAACAGACCCATCCTGCAGGAAACGGCCTGATATAAATTGATTAACGATATAATACACACCTCATCCGGCTGCTTCGCAGCCACCTTCACTTCGCCAGGAATCAATCACGGGGACGGTTCTCTGATTGATTCTCGAGACTTGAAAAATCAGGGGAAAAAATCAATCAGAGAACCGTCCCTCTGATTGAAAGAAAAGAGGCAAAAATGAATCCATTTTCAGCAATTACATATATAAAGAAAAATAAGGGAAGGTCAATATGCATCATCATAATGTTGGCATGTACATGCTTAGTATTTATGGGAGGCATGTATATAGATAACATAAACGACACCTTTGAGTACGCATATGAAAACCCGTCACAGTATGCATTCTGGTATCCGAACGGAAACAATAATGACATACTGGATGAAATGAGAGATCTTTATAAGCACACGGAAGAACTGCTTCCCGAAAGCGCAAAGACATTCATTGACGCGAACATACAATATACAAGTTATGACAGTATAATGGGATTCAGAAACGGTATAACAGTTCCGTTCATGCTTTCGAAAGAAGATTTTGATACATTTGTGAGACTTACGGACATACTCCCGAAAGACATAGATGTACAGGACGGAGAGCTGGTGCTTTCGGAAATGCTGGCGAATAACTGGGGAGTAAAAGAAGGCGATATTCTAAAAGGACAGGGAGAATTTTCATATATTTACCTTCCGAGAGACATGAAGATAAAATACGTTCTTCCGTTAAACGGTATGCAGATATATGGCTGGGACAGCACCATGAGCACATACGGAGGTTTGATACTAAGTACGACCGAAAAGCATGCGGAAACATTGTGTGATGACTTAAACGCCCTTATAGACACTGTGGCGGAAAAATATCCTCATATCGCAGTGACTACAAACGAATCCATGGTCAGATCCGCCCGTGAGCAAACGGAAATCTTAAGATATTTCTTCATTATAATAATCGTTGTGGTAGCAGTAGTATTTGCAATAACACTAAACGCCACATTTGCAGCTATGTTTGATAAACGTAAATACGAGTTTTCAATATATAAGGCTATGGGATTTTCAAAACTAAAGATATTGTCAAAAGTATTGTCAGAGATGCTGGTAATGGATGGGATAGGACTCGTCATAGGAGGTATAGCGTGCTTTATAGTAGTAAAGGTGCTTAACGAAATCCTGTGGAGCAGCGGAATAAGCTTTATACATCCATCCATATTGGGAATAGTAGGAACACTTTTCTGCAATGCAGCCATAATAATCCCGGTTCTTATAGCGAATATGAAGAGAATCAAAAAATATGATGTGACAGTGTACTAGGCCCCCCCATGCCATTTTTATAAATGCAACAGAACTCGACATGCCATCTTGCGAAGAATTTTCACCGAGGCTACTATTGCATGATAGCATTATGGCGGTTCTTGACATTGGAATTGTAGGTCATAAAGTTAAAATACGGGGCTACCGCAAGGTAGCCCCGAGAACTTTTAAAGCATAGAAGAATATCTTTTTTGGTCGGAGGCCGAAATGCTTAGGGCATCCATGGCCTGCTCAGCTGTCAACTTCATTTTCTTCATCAAGCTTTTTATGGAAGCCAGCTGAGTTTTATCTGTTGCGGCCTCAGTCGCTGTTTTTACGGCTTCATTTTTTTCTTCCTCTATTTCTTCACTAAATAATTTTCGCAGTGCCTCACACATAAGCGGATCCCTCCTTTTTATAATTTGGTATACATTGTTATTTGCAGATACACTCACCTGAAGCACGGCGTCAGCATTATGAATGAGCAAATCCCTTTCCAATAGTTGTTGTTAACAACTATCTATATGTCGCATTATTAGTATACACCCTTTTGGGGTTAAAAGCAACATATTTATAAGTGCTAATATATTCTAGTATACGGATTATACTCCATAAATAAAACCTTGTCAAGTAAAAATTGACAAGGGTGTTTTAAAAATTTTACAAGAAGATTTTCAATCAGAGAACCGTCCCTGTGATTGACCTGTGATTGATAAGTGTTTTAGAATTGACAAGTAAGTAACATTTTGGTATAGTACAATTTGGTATAGAACATTTTGGCATAGGACATTTTGGTATAGTTTGAAGTGAGATTTTATCTGAATGTAACAGTGTCAGAAACAGGCATGTATAATATGTCAGGCATGGTAATCTAGGCATTGAAACACGAGCATCCAAGGCTGAAAGGAGGCGCATATGGCATTTAAAGTAAGTGTTGGAGAAGCAGACTTTGCGGCTCTTCGAAAAGAAAATGCATACTACGTGGATAAGACGCAGTTTCTGTACGAACTTGTACATGATACGAATAATAAAGTTACGCTTTTTACAAGGCCGAGACGCTTCGGAAAGACTCTGATGATGAGCATGATGGAGAATTTTTTCAGCATTAGAAAAGATAGCAGGGCTCTGTTCGAAAATCTTGCTATTTCGAAGCATAAAACTTTTTGTAAGGAATGGATGAATCAGTATCCGGCGCTGTTTATTTCATTTAAGGATGCGGAATCTGAAACCTATGAAGTAGCCTATGCGAAACTGATGAATGTAATTGCCGACGTGTGTAAGGGTATTTCTGACATAACAAGTAAAGATATGTCCGATAAGGATGACGTAGATGTCTTTGCACGATTAAAAGCGCAGAAAGGAACCGAGAGTGACGTTCAAAATTCTCTGAAAACCATGATACGGATGCTATATAATGTATATGGCAAACAGGTCATTCTGCTCATAGATGAATATGATGTCCCGCTTGCAAAGGCAAGTGAAAAGGATACAGCCGAGAATCATTACTACTCCAAGATGCTTGATGTAATAAAGGGTATTATGAGTACAGCCCTTAAAGATAATGAATTCTTAAAGTTTGCCGTAATAACAGGATGCTTAAGGATAGCAAAGGAAAGTATATTTACCGGAACCAATAATTTCGCATCGTATTCGGTACTTGATGAAAGATTCAGCCGGTATTTTGGGTTTACTGAGGAAGAAGTCAAAACGATGCTCACGGCAGCAGACAGAAGTGAGGCAGCCATAGAGATCAAAGAATGGTACGATGGCTACATATTTGGCAATAATTATGTATACTGTCCATGGGATGTTATCAACCACGTATCTTCATTAAGATACAACAGAAATGTCAGACCCAAAAATTATTGGAAAAATACCAGTCATAATGGAATCCTTCTGACTTTCGTAAAACGTACAGATTTTGATGTTTCTGATAAATTTGAATCGTTGCTGAACGGAGAAACTATCATTCAGAAAATCTCGGATGAATTGACTTATGATACCCTGCATTCCACCGAAGATAACCTGTGGAGTGTGCTTCTGATGACCGGGTACATTACGAAAGCTGATGCGAAAGAAGATGGTGAGACGGTTTCATTAAAAATCCCTAACCGAGAGATTTCATCAATCTTTGAGGATACTGTAGTACGTTTCTTCACGGATACGGTAAGTAATGATACTGTAAGAGAACTGATCGATTCTTTGTGGAAAAGAAAAGAAGGCCGTGCCACGGAGATCCTTTCAGGACTTCTATGGGATACCATAAGCTACAACGATTATCATGAGGACTACTATCATGCCTTTCTAGCCGGAGTATTCGTAGGAAGAGGATACAGTGTGGATTCCAATAAAGAAAAAGGACTTGGAAGGCCTGATATCCTGCTCAAGGACAAGAAGAACAGACGGGCGATCATCATAGAGGCAAAAAAATCGGATAAAGAATCCGATATGGACAAAGACTGCAAAGACGCAATCAAGCAGATAATAAAAGAGAAATATGCAGAAGGCCTAAAAGGCTATGAAGAAATCATATGCTACGGAGTTGCATTCTTCCAGAAGAAGGTTAAGGTGGTATTATACAAATAAGAAATATTATAATAATTCGGGGCTACCGTAAGGTAGCCCCGAAGAACTTTTAAAGCATAGAAGAATATCTTTTTTGGTCGGAGGCCGAAATGCTTAGGGCATCCATGGCCTGCTCAGCTGTCAACTTCATTTTCTTCATCAAGCTTTTTATGGAAGCCAGTTGGGTTTTATCTATTTCTTCATCGATTTCTTCTTTCATTAATTCTCGCAGTGCCTCACACATAAGCGGATCCCTCCTTTTTATAATTTGGTATACATTGTTATTTGCAGATACACTCACCTGAAGGACGGCGTCAGCATTATGAATGAGCAAATCCCTTTCCAATAGCTGCTGTTAACAACTATCTATATGTCGCATTATTAGTATACACCCATTTTGGGCTAAAAGCAACATATTTATCAGTACTAAAATATTCTAATATACGGATTATACTCCATAAATAAAACCTTGTCAAGCAAAATTGACAAGGGTGTTTTCAATAATATTCATAAAAAAATTTTCAATCTCAGAACCGTCTCTCTGATTGCTGCTTGATATACAGTGTCTGCCGAATAGCAAACAGCTAGCCGGCAGGCGCTGTAATCGAAGAGAGAAAGGAAATAAGGCATTATAAATGTATGTTTAACGTAGAGTAAAACGTAAAATCAGTCTCTCTTAAATATATCTCTTGTATAAACCTTATCGGAAACGTCACCGAGCAACTCAGAGTCAAAGCGGTTAGCGAGTATAACATCCGATTGTGACTTAAACTTATCGGGGTCGTTTACTACCTTGCAACCGGCGAATTCACTACCGTCTTCAAGGGTGGGCTCGTATATTATGATAGGCACATTCTTTGCCTTGATTCTTTCCATAACGCCCTGGATAGCGGAGGCGCGGAAGTTATCACTGTTTGATTTCATGGTAAGGCGGTATACACCGACGGTCTTAGGATTTCTTTCAAGTATTTGATCGGCCACAAACTGCTTTCTGATATTGTTTGCGTCAACTACAGCCTTGATCATAGCCTGGGGTACGCCATTGTAGTTAGCCAATAGCTGCTTAGTGTCTTTAGGCAGACAGTATCCGCCATAACCAAATGATGGATTATTATAGTGAGAACCGATCCTGGGATCCATACAAACACCATCTATGATCATCTTGGAATCAAGTCCCATCATCTGAGCATAAGTATCCAGTTCATTAAAGTAAGCAACTCTGACTGCCAGATAAGAATTAGCGAAAAGCTTAATAGCCTCAGCCTCAGTCAAACGAGAGAGTAGTATCGGGATATTCTGCTCTACAGAACCGCTTCTTTTTTCTTCGGTTCTGGCACCCTCTAAGAGAAGATTAGCAAAATCTGAAGCTTCCTTTTCCTGATCAGCATCACAGCCCACTACTATACGGCTAGGGTGGAGATTATCATAAAGAGCCTTGGACTCACGAAGGAACTCAGGGCTGAAAATAATATTTTTGATCCCGTACTTTTTCTTGACACTTTCTGTATAACCAACAGGAATAGTAGACTTGATAACCATAAGGACACCAGGATTAACCTTCAGAGTCCATTCTATAGCATCTTCAACTGCAGAGGTATCAAAGAAATGCCCAACATCATCATAATTGGTCGGGGTAGCAATAATGACAAGCTCCGCAGAACCATAAGCCGCTGCCTTGTCAGTAGTAGTCTTAAGATTAAGAACTCTTTTACTTTCACGTGCCTCTTTAAAGAAACGCTCGATCTCATCATCCTGGATAGGACTGATAAACTGATTCAGCTTTTCTGCCTTCTTCTCTGTAGTAGTAATAGCAGTAACCTCATGATTCTGAGCCAAAAGAACTGCCAACGATAAACCTACATAACCTACGCCTGCAACTGTGATTTTCATGATAACCTCCAATAAATATTATAGTTTTGAATTATTGTGTACTAAAAAAGTAGTATAAGATCATACAAAAGCATTTATAAGTGAATCTCGAACAATTATGGGAAAAGTATTTCGTTACAGATTTTATAGATTTATATGGTAAATACTGGGAATAGATATATGCTTTAATTACATATCCATTCTATGAAATCTCGAACGGCGCCATCACCGCCATTATATTTTGAAACAAAATCTGAAATTTCCTTTATTTTATTAAATGCATCAGCCGGACAACCAACTATACCACCAGCGGTTTTAATAGCATTCATACAGGTGAGATCGTTAATGTCATCACCAATATATGCAAC
Organism: Lachnospiraceae bacterium; assembly: GCA_017542245.1. Lineage (GTDB taxonomy): Bacteria > Bacillota > Clostridia > Lachnospirales > Lachnospiraceae > RUG11977. The sequence goes on along the minus strand of JAFXXN010000134.1, from coordinate 2,501 downwards.
ATATTTTAATTCCTTATCGGTAACATTCTTCAAAATATTTAATTTATCGGATATTCCTTGATAGACTTCTGTAATACCTAATTCTCTACATCGATTATTGACAATATCGGAGGAACGTCCAGTTATGATAATTGGAATAATCCCAGAAGGAATCAAAATATCATGTATGCCGTATCCGTCTTTAATATTGAATGCTTTCATTGCCTCTCCACAGGCCGACATATATATTTTCCCGTCTGTAAGAGTTCCGTCGACGTCCATTACGAAGTATTTTATTATTCTGTCAGTTTTTTTCATAAAGTTATAAACCTTGGAGTAGTCAATGATTCAATATTAATATGAGTTTTATATTTTTTCAAAACGGAAATAATTCCGGAATTTTTTTTCTCTGCCAAATCCTTTTCTGTAGAGAAATTCATTCTTTGGTCGGCATAGTTTTCGTCAAGAATAGGTGAATATCCATCCATTCCCGCAATCAATATTTTATCTATACCTTGGTTCATTAAGAATTTAATCAGCATTAATCCTGAATTATCTTGGACAGTTTCAGTATCGTTTAGTAAGTCTTTATAGAGTACCTGTAGATAGACATCAATAGAAGGAATATTTGAAGTGACTATACTTCGTTTTCTTTTTTCTGCCGGAAGGTCTCTATAGCGCCTTAGATTACTCACAAAAATAAAATCAGTTATATTCTCGTCATAATCAAAATTAATACTAAAGGTAATGATATTATCAGATTTTGCACATGTCACTATTTTTTCTTTTTCATTTACAGAACTTTTACCAGGAGCTATTATTAAGGCTGTTTTTCCAGAAATTATATTCTTAAACTCTAAAAGATGAGTCTCTTGCACACTATCTTTTTCTTGATATTTCAAATACAATTCTTCTATATAGTTTTTATCAAAAGAAATCTTTTTCTCTTCATCCATCATATCAAAGATATTATTCATATCTTCGAAAGTCAGTGTTTTCTTTGCATCCAAATACCCTGCATAATTTGGATGTGCATTATGAGAGGCTGAAATGTAATTTGGCAGGCTATATCCCCAATAGTTTTGTTCATAAAATTGAGTTAATATCTTATCAACAATAGAAAGCAAAGGTTTAAGATGATAATTTTTCCCAACGTTTTCATTAAGATATTCAACAAACAACTCTGTATTCAGATTTCCTGCTCCACGTCCCATTCCCATGATAGAAGAATCAATAATAAGGTTTCGATTTGTCTGTACAGTAGTTAGTTTTTGTGCATTTGAATAAGCTAGCTGCATATTGTTGTGACTATGGAAACCTATCCAGACATTTTCTTTAAGGTTATGTTCAACCATATAGAAGAGTCGTGTTAAATCCTTAACTTTCATCATTCCGAAACTGTCAACGATATAAAAAGCATAAGGTTCAAAACCATTTACAATATGTATAGTTTCAAGAAATTCCTCATCTGAATAGCTTAGAGATACCATAGCTTGAATAAATACAAGATAACCTTTTGCTTTGATTTGTTCACAGAGCTTTAGAGCTTCATATCGATTCTTTTTATGATATGCAACTCTTATACCATCAATAGAAGAGCCGTCATAGATAGGTAAATCATCAATGTTATATTCGCCATAATTCATCATGACTACAAAAATTTTGTCCTCGCGATTTTGGGGAATAACAGTAGCTACTTCATTTAAAGAAGTAAATTTTGTGATATTGGGGTCATAAGTGACTTTATTCGTTAGAAAACCACATTCAATTATTTCTACGTTTGAATCAACAAGTCCTGATGTAATCTTTTTAGCATTTTCGAATCCAAACTGCCAATTGTTACAATAGCCACCATCACGTAATGTGCAGTCAAGAACATGAATTTTGTTCATTATGATACCTCCGGATGGAATTAATTATTACTGATTTCACCGGCTTTAATCTTAGCAGATACAATCGCACGTACCTTTTCCAAATCATTTGGCGTATCAACAGCAACTGTTTCAGAGTCAACTTACAAAAGTATTTTTCAGTAAAAAACTTTAAGGAGTATAAGCTTATTTTTCATGACCGTAACAACGGGACAGTATCGAATTTCTATTCAGGTTTAAATCTTGCAAAGGGAAAATATACTAAGGTTATAAGCCCTGGTGATTATCTTACTCATGAAACAATACTGTATAAGTGGATCTGTTTTATGGAAGATAAGCACGCGGATTGGTCTTTTTCTAAGGCATTTTATTATTCAGATTATGAGAAGAAAAGTTTTTTAAGAAAGAGAGCACATCCACAATATATTTGGCCTTACCTTAAAAATGAGAAAAACAGATGTATATGGAGCTTTCTTGCAATTAGGGATTGGCCACCTGGTGCAACTATAATGTTAAGCGACGAATTCTGAGCGGCGCTGACGACAAGATTATTTTGGCTACTACTGCATGATGAACGACACACTTTTATAGGAACGACATTGAAATAACGGTGGGAACGACGTAATGTCATAGTCTTTTCAAAGTGCCTGT
>JAFXXN010000133.1 GCA_017542245.1 Lachnospiraceae bacterium | reverse complement strand
CTACAGTTTTCGATGATACCATAGTTTTTATTACCAGTAAATAGACCAGTAAATAGATATTCAAAAAAATTGACTTAAAGTCCCATATTTGCTATACTTTTCATTATTGAGGAGTTAATTTGATGGTAAGTTAAATTTTAATTAAACGTACTACGGAGGATGCGCAGATTATGAAATATACCATCACACGTATCAAAGGAGGAACAGATAACTGTTATATCGTTTCGAAAGATAAGGACGCCATTCTTTTTGATACTGCAAGTAGTAATAATCTTCAGCAGGTGAAAGATGAATGCAGCAAATATAATATGAAGCTAATTGTCTTATCGCACCCACATTTTGATCACGCGGAGAATGCTGAAGAGTTGTCAAAGTATTTCAATATTCCTGTTGCATATAATGAAAAAGACGACAATATATTTGATGACTATCAATCGCAACCCCTTAAATCGTATGGAATCGTTGGCTTAGTTGTACTTAAGATGTCTTTGAAGGTTCTCGCAGAGACTAAGGTAACACGACCGGAAAACAGGTTCTTTGTAAAGGAAGGCGATACGTTAGGAGATTATGGGTTTCCAGATATAAAGGTAGTTGAACTACCCGGTCATTCGAGGGGTTCTATTGGCCTTTTGATATCTGATGATGCATTTCTTGTCGGAGATGCTCTTGATAATTGGCTTAAGCCTGGTGTGGGACATCTTTATACTGACCTTGAATCATTGAAAAGGACATCTGAAAAGATACGCACTTATGGCAAAAGAACATATTACTACGGTCATGGAAAACCTACGAAGAAGTTCTGATAAACTAACGTGAAAATATGTATTTAAATTATATACTAAGACAAATCGGAATTTTGGAGGTAAAACGTGGAACAGAGACTTTTTACGGGGATTCGCCCCTTATATTCATCGAGTAAAATGAATCCAAATGAAATCAGGATCAGGATCCGGATGCGTGACCTGATCGAACCTGTCGTTCTGCGTCATGCAGTGGATACCACCATGCAGCGGTACCCCTACTTCTGTGTCGAGCTTCAGAAGAAGGACGGGCAGTACGTTTTTGTAGATAACAACCGACCTGTTGTAATAAGCAATTCTTTTCACGGCGTGGAATTGAATGCAGAAGCGTCGAACTATCACATGGTAGCTTTTGCGTATCAAGACAACTGGATCATCTTTGATGTGTTTCACGGACTGACAGATGGAACCGGTGCGTATGAAGTGATTCGTACCCTTCTATACTATTACTGTTCCGAAAGATATGGGGTAAAGCTCAAGGAAGAAGGAATTCGCCTTGCTGGAGATGAGATCAGTGACGAGGAATGGACAGATCCGGTCGAAACTGCAACTGACCTGCCAACTCCTGTTCGTTCTGAAATACCAAAGGCTCTCAGTATCATCGAAAACGCGCAACTGCAGGATGACACAGTAAAGACGGTCTACAGCGTAGCAATCGATGAATCAGAGTTTATGAATTTCAGCATGGACAATGATGGCAGTCCCGGAACGATAACCGCATTGTTCTTAAGCCGCGCAGTTGCAAAGCTGTTCCCAAATGCTGATGATCCGATCAGGGTCACTCTTTGTGTGAACCAGAGGAAAGCTCTTCATAAACCGAAGGCTCATCATAGCCTCGTCGGTGGTGCCATGCTTGAATACAAAGAAAAGATGCGTAAATGGCCTCTGGACAGACAGGCGACAGCATACCGGGGTATGGTATTCGCTCAGACGATGGATGAGACTGTTCTGGCAGGAGTCAACAGTCTAAAGGGTCTCACACAGATGCTGCTGTCCAAGGAAACCGATCAGGAGCGGCTTGGCATTTCGGCATTCATTGCAAAAACTACAGATGAAATATTGACAGCTACGGTCAGTTATGTGGGCAAGGCAAACTACAAAGAAGCTGAAAAGTACATCCGGGATTTCCGGACCTGGACAGGTGCAACAGGACATTATCCTTGTATTGAGATTGCCGCTGTGAACGGTCGTTTCACACTTGATTTTATTCAGCCATTTTCAAGCCCATTGATTGTGAATGCTTTTTTGAAAGAACTTGACGATAGCGGTATTACCTATGATCTGCAGGATGTGGCAGTACTGGATGTGCCAAATATCAGGCTTCCATGGAGTGTATGAAGGGAAGTCATCAATGAACTTGTAAATTCCAGTTTGTCAGGATGAGGGCATAGCCTTTTATCTCGGAAGATAATTCAAATATGGACGTAAATCAATTGGCAGAGCGGAGGGTTTCCGTGCATCTCGAGATGGGGGGGTCAAGCCCTGTCGTTTTATATGATATTTGTGGAACTATCAGCAGAGATTATTCTTCTAATATATATAATCTGCCAACTTAATGGTGGTTAAGCAAGAAATATGAGATGATTTAGTTTGCTGTATTTGGAAGGAGGTTGTGTTATGAGATGGTATTTGATTATAGGGGCTTTGATAATAGCCACACTCTTAACAGCTTGTTCTGTAAATGCTAATGCCGGAAATTCGGATGCAGAGACTGCTACCGTAAAAAATGAGGATTTATCGGTTGAAGAAATGCCAGAGTTTGCTTTTATAGTTTCTGAGACCTCGGATACCGGTGTAGGCAATGTTACTTATATATGCAAAAATGGAGATATTTTGAAATTAAATGATGAAGAATTGGACGAAAATACTTTTGATGAGAGGATAGAAAAACACACAAAAGGCGGATATAAGGATAATATAAAGAAAACCATATCTCAAGATGAAGTTGTAGAGCATTATAAAACATTTTTAAAACTGTTTGAAGAAAAAGGTAATAAGATGCTTGAATATCCGATGGCTCTTCCTGATGTTGTGTCTTCACGCTGTAACTGGTATGGGGTTTGTTACAGTCAGGGAAAAGTAGAAACAGTATTATTGCATGCATATGATCGTATGACGAATATTTCTTCAGATGATGAAAAGGTAAATGAAATTATATAAGTGGATTGAAAAAGTAAGATAGGGGAGAAAACTAATACAGTACAGCGGTGGCTTAAGAAAAAATCTTATCCCACCGCTTTTTTTGTTTTAAAGGAAATCACAACAGAATAGCACAGCGGTATGGCGTAGGAATGAGAGAAATCTTGTCCCTACGCCTTTTTTTATTGCTAAAAATGGAGGAAAAAGTGAAAACACAGTATCTTCGCATGTTCTTACATGCCCGGGATCCCACTTATCTGTCGGATCCCAAAAACAAAGTTACAGATCAACCAATACACAGAATTTAAAGGAGATAAAAAAAGAAATGTTTAATTTATTCAATGCAAGGACATCACATTTCATGCCTATGATGTCAGTTATCGCTTTATCAGCAATGCGCCTTTTCGGTTTCAGCAATCAGGGCGGCGGAGTTTTCCTGATGGGATTCTTCTCATCAGCTATTGACGGATTAAAGACAGTTATCACAGCAATCGGTGCCGGTATCGGTGTCTGGGGAGTCATAAACCTGCTTGAAGGCTATGGTAATGATAACGCAGGTTCCAAGTCACAGGGTATAAAACAGCTTATGGCGGGCGGCGGTATCATAATCCTTGCCCAGACAGTTATCCCGTTACTTTCAAGTCTCTTCGGAGGCGGTGGCGGCGAAGGCGGCGGAGAAGGATAATTCATAAAGGAAAAGGTGAACGCCTATGTTAGATTTTATACTGGATCCTAT
>JAFXXN010000132.1 GCA_017542245.1 Lachnospiraceae bacterium | reverse complement strand
TACAGTTGGTTCATCAACAGTTACCATTACTTCACAGCCCGCAGATGTTTCTACTTCTGCAGGAACAACAGTTACCTTCACCGTAGGAGCAAGCGGAACAGGCCTTACTTATCAGTGGCAGACCAGCAAGGACGGCGGAAACACATGGCTTAATTCCGGAATGACCGGCTACAACACCAAGACTCTTACTGTATCTGCAACCATAGACAGAAACGGATACAAGTTCAGATGTGTAGTAACCGATAAGTTTGGAACAAAGGCAACATCAAAGGCAGCAACACTTACCGTAGCTTCAACCCTTAAGATCACAGCACAGCCTGAGAGCGTAACAGCTGATGCAGGAACAAAGGTTAAGTTCGTTGTAGGAGCAAGCGGAACAGGTCTTACTTATCAGTGGCAGACCAGTAAGGATGGCGGAAGTACCTGGGCTAATTCGGGAATGTCAGGCTACAATACCAATACCCTTAATGTAGATGCAACAGCAGACAGAAACGGATACAAGTTCAGATGTGTTGTTTCTGACAAGAGCGGAGCAAAGGTAACATCAAATGCAGCAACACTTACAGTTAAGGCTGCAGGCACACCTAAGATTACCGAAGCAACCGTAGACGGAACAAATGTAAAGCTTACTTGGACAGAAGTTAAGGGCGCTACTTATACAGTAATGTACGCAAAGGGAAATAATACCCTTACTCAGTTAGCAACCAAGATAAGCGGTACAACTTATACAGCAAAGGGACTTGATCCCAATACAACATACAAATTTACAGTTTATGCAACTGTAAACGGAACAGCCGGCAGCCAGAGCCCTGCAGTCACTGTAACAACAGGCAGTGCAACAGGAGACGTTACATACCGTGCACTCCTTGTAGGTGAAGAAGCATTCAGCCCTATCTGTACACGTAACCGTGGTGACGTTGAACTTATGAAGGGAATGCTTGCCAATGTTAAAACAGGTACCGGCAATCAGTATTCTGTAGTAGATGATTACTATAATCTGGACAGTTATGATCTGATGGATGCTATAGAAGCAACATTTGCAGGTGCTGATGACAATGATGTTTCATTGTTCTTCATTGCAACTCATGGTGATGTAAGCTATACCGGAAGTTATGCAGGATATTTAGCTCTTGTTGATGCTGCCGGAAATGATGATTACATACTTTTATGTGATTTAGAGGAGTGCCTTAGCCAGATTCCCGGTAAGGTTATCGTAATCCTTGAATCCTGTGGTTCAGGTGCAGCAGTTTACGATCCTGAAGTTCCTGAGAATGCTGCAGAAAAAGATATCGAGTTTACTAACTCGGTTATCGATACATTTGCATCTGCAGATCCGGGATATTCAGAGACAAAGACTTACTATTTCGATGCAGAAGGAAAAGATATCACTGCTGAAGTTAATACCGGTGAATTCAGAAAGTCTAAGTATTATGTACTTACCGCCTCAAGATATCAGGAGTACAGCTGGGGTTCAGAGAGTTATCGTTGCAACTTCTTTACCAAGTGGCTGGTTGAAGGCATAGGAAGAGATTACGATTATGAATATATGCCTGCTGATTCTAATGAAGATGATAAGGTTACATTAAATGAAGCTCACAGCTATGTTAAGGAAATAAATGATGAGTATTCTTTCTATTCAGGAGGATCGTATTACTACCAGCATAGTCAGGTATATCCTGAAAACTGTGACTTTGTATTGTTTACCAAGTCAGATCTCGGAATAGTTTATCAGCCTGAAGATGTTACTGCAGCTGTAGGTGAAGAGGCTGAGTTCTTTGTAATAGCAAGAGGAACAGGTCTTAAATACCAGTGGCAGACAAGTAAAGACGGCGGCAGCACTTGGGCAAACTCAAGCCTTACAGGTTATAACACATCTGCTTTAAGTATAACAGCTTCTACTGACAGAAACGGATATATGTTCAGATGTGTAGTAACTAATGCTTCCGGAGAAAAGATCGTATCAGATGCAGCAAAGCTTACTGTTGTTTCAGGTAATAAGAGAGCTCTTATAGTTTCAAATAATTATACGAATACTTCAAGCGAACTTGGCGGCTGTATCAATGACGGCAGAGCTATGAAAGGTATGCTTGAAGGCATAAAGGATCCTTATTATGTAACATGGTTAACTGAAGCAACTTCAAATGAGATAATAAGTGCTATAGGAACCGCTTATAAGGGAGCTACAGCAGATTCAGTTTCATTCTTCTCATACTCAGGACATGGTGTTGGTGATGGGTATCAATCATCATATACCGGAGCTCTTGTTGGTACAGACTTCGACTATGTTACGATGACACAGCTTGCCAATGCATTATCGCAAGTTCCCGGTAAGATAGTTGTTTTCTTAGACAGCTGTCATAGTGGTGCTTCTATAGCTAAAGATCCCGAAGCTGCTAAGAAAGAGCTGGAAGATTATAATAAGAGTGTTATTGAGGCATTTAGCGGCTATAACTTAGACGGAACAAGATCTGAAGATGTAGCAAACTGGGGCGACCTGGCTAACAGCAAATTCATAGTTATAACAGCAGCTTCTTGGAGTAACTATTCATATGATGTTCGTCTTAGTGATGGCACACGTGTAGGCCTGTTTACATATTGTTTCCTTGGCGGTCTTGGATGTTCATATCCTGATGGAGCATATCAGGGTGAAATGGAAGCAGATACTAATGGAGACAACAAGATAACTCTTTATGAAGCAGCTACATTTGCTCGTGAGAATCAGACTTATATTGCTGAGGAGATATTGGAAGATGACGATCCATGTTCACAGTACTACGGACCTGATGATTTCATCCTTTTCACAAGATAATATTTGACATCATATAGTTCAAACTTAAAAATAAGTTTAAAATACTCGGGTTGCATTATGCAGCCCGGGTATTTTTTCATGATAGGATTTTGTTCTCAAGGACCGGAATCATATGTTTCCATTGCGTGGGTTTTGCTTTCAAGGACCGGAATCATATATTTCTACTGTATGGCATTTGCGTTTAATGACCGGGATCATATGTTTCCTCTGCATGGCTTTGGTGCCTGCCAAGAGGAAACATATGATCCCGGTCCTTCTACAGGCATTGGATCCCAGTAAAATCCCCAACGAAGACAAAAAATTTCTTGACAAAAATCCCATATTATGCTATTTTGTAAAAAATATTTGATGTGCGTTGATGGGAAGAGTAACCTTGTTAATTGTTTCAGAGAGCCGCAGCAGCTGGGATTGCGGTACATACGGCAGGGCGAAAAACATCCCGGAGCCGACGGAAGAAAGTGCCTTTAGGCATGATTAGAACCGTCCGTGTTCCGCTACGAAAGTTCGGATAATGAGGGTCGTTTAACGGCTGAATTTGGGTGGTACCACGGGTAAAGATTATACTCGTCCCGAGAATCTATTAAGGTTCTTGGGACTTTTTTTATCCCGAGACCAAAAAAATAAGGAGGTTTTTATGTACAGAACACACTTTTGTAATGATATCCGCGAGAAGGATATCGGTTCTAAGGTTCAGCTGGCAGGCTGGGTTGACACTATCCGTGATCATGGCGGAGTAATATTTGTTGATCTGCGTGATGATACCGGAATTACCCAAACAGTTATCCATGATGAGGAAATGCTGAAGGGCGTTAATAAGGAATGTGTAATTACTGTTTCAGGTACAGTAGCATTAAGAGATCCTGAGACAGTAAACGAGAAGCTTGATACCGGTAAAGTAGAACTGGTTGTTGAGTCACTTACATTACTTGGAAAATGTAAGAACATGCTTCCTTTTGATATCGATGATTCCAGAGGAACACGTGAAGATGTAAGATTAAAGTACAGATATCTTGATTTAAGAAGCAAGCGTCTGCACAATAATGTTGTATTAAGATCAAAGATCATCCGTAAGATGAGAGCATGTATGGAAGAGAGGAATTTCTTAGAAATCCAGACTCCCATCCTTACAGCTTCATCACCTGAAGGAGCAAGAGACTTCCTTGTTCCCAGCAGACTTCATAAGGGCAAGTTCTATGCCCTTCCTCAGGCACCTCAGCAGTTTAAGCAGTTACTCATGGTATCGGGATTTAATAAGTATTTCCAGATAGCCCCCTGTTTCAGAGACGAGGATGCACGTCAGGACAGAAGCCCGGGAGAGTTCTATCAGCTCGACTTCGAAATGGCTTTTGCTACACAGGATGATGTTCTTAAAGTTTGTGAAGAAGTTGTCTATGATGTATTTAAGTCATTCTCGGATAAGAAGATAAGCGAAGCTCCGTTCAGGAGAATTACATATAAAGAGTCTATGATGACATTCGGATCCGATAAGCCCGATCTTCGCAATCCTTTAAGGATCATTGATCTGACAAACTTCTTTGCAGGTGTTGATTTCCCGCTTTTCAAGGGTAAGCCTGTCAGAGGTATCGTAGCTAACTGCGACGGACAGAGCAGGAAATTCTTCGAAGATTCATTGAAATTTGCTATGTCTATCGGTATGAAGGGACTTGGATACCTGACACTGACCGATGGCGAGTTTAAGGGACCTATCGCTAAATTCCTTAATGATGAGAAGAAGGCAGAAATCACAGAACTTTCGGGTATCAAGGAGAAGGAGACACTGTTCTTTATCTGTGATTCAAAGGCAATAGTTGACCGTGAAGCAGGACAGATCAGAACATGGCTCGGAGAGAATCTTGATATTATCGATAAGGATGCATTTGAATTCTGTTTCGTAGTTGATTTCCCTATGTACGAAATCGATGAGAGTACCGGCAAGGTAATATTTACACACAATCCTTTCTCAATGCCTCAGGGCGGACTTGAAGCGTTACTTACCAAGGATCCTACCGAAGTACTTGCATATCAGTATGACCTTGTCTGCAACGGCATAGAGCTTGCTTCAGGCGCTGTAAGAAACCATGATATTGACATCATGCGTAAGGCATTTGAGATAGCAGGATATTCTGAGGAAGAGCTTGAAAAACGCTTCAGCGCTCTCTATACTGCATTCCAGTATGGTGCTCCGCCTCATGCAGGTATGGCTCCCGGAGTGGACAGAATCGTTATGCTCCTTGCTGACGAGGAATCAATCCGTGACGTTATCGCATTCCCTCTTAACGGAAATGCACAGGATCTGCTTCTTGGCGCTCCCAGTGAGGTTACAGAGCAGCAGCTGCTTGAAGCAAATATAAGTATCAGAGAGTAATAAGTATTAGAAGTAAAACAATAACGTTGATAAAATGAAGAAAATAGGGGGTTAGCAAAATGACTTTAAAAGAACTGACGGATCTTGAGAGCTTAAACGAGTTTAAGCTTACGGATTCTGAGGAAAACAAGGCTTTGGAACTGTTTGATTTTATGGCTGATGAAGCCAAAATATTCCAAAATCTTAATACTGACGGCGTAGAGGTTATGGTTCATTGCATGCCAATGACTAATGTATTTAGAGATGATGTTAGGGAACAGGCTTTTTCAAGGGATGACTTACTTAAAGGTTCTCCTGAGAGAAGCGAGGACAGTTGGGTAGTTCCGAGACTTGTTAAATGATAGGGGTGAAGAGATGGGTTATTTTGTTACAGAAATAGACAGTAATGGTACAATTGCTGTTGATGATACCATTCTGGTAAAAGATTTTGAAACAAAGGCAGGCTCACATATACTTGAAGGCTTTGTACCTTTGTTCAGTGCAGAAGTTGTGGAACGTCTTAAAAATAGCGGTTATGATATTTGCGGAAAAACAAATACAGGCGAATTCGGACTTGATATGGTAGGAGAAACTTCCTATCATGGCATCTGCAAAAAGCAGGATGGTACTCTTTCGACAGCGGCAGCAGAGGCAGTGGCTACAGGAAAGGTTAAGCAGGCCATATGTGTTGATGTTAACGGAGCGCCCAGGCGTGGGGCTGCTTTATCGGGTGTTGATTTTATTAAGCCTACTTATGGAACGGTTTCCAGATATGGTATCATTCCGACTGCTTGTTCGGGTGAACAGGTAGGCGTTTGTGCAGCAGATGCAGAAGGAATTAAGAGTATTCTTTCTGTCATTGCAGGACATGATTCGAAGGACGGCACCAGTCTTCCAGATGAAAAGTATGAGTATTCATTGGAAGAAGATGTAAGTTCAATGAAGATTGCGGTTGTTAAAGAGCTTATAGATGCCGCAGATGCTGATGTTAAAGGAAAAGTCGACGCTTTCATAGAGAAGGTAAATTCTCTGGGTGCGAAAACAGAGGTTATTTCAATACCTGATGTTGAAGCTTATGCTACCGCATGGCAGATAATGCTTTCGGCGGAGACCTGCAACAACGTATCAAGGTATGACGGCGTTAAGTTCGGATACAGAAGCAAGGATTACAAGAACATCGATGAACTCTATGTTAATTCACGTACCGAAGGAATGAGCTTTACTACAAAGATGAACGTATTATTCGGCTCTGATGTTTTAGCAAAGGGAAAATATTTTGAATACTATGATAAGTCTCTTCGTATCAGAAGACTGGCAGCAGAGAAGATGAAAGAAGTATTCTCAAAGTTTGATGTTGTTATATGTCCTGCTTTGAGCGTTTCTTCCATCAGTGAATATGATACCTCAAAAACATTTGAACTGACTAAGAAGGAACAGCTGTTTACGGCTATCCCCAACCTTATAGGCATCCCTGCCTATGTAACATCGGGTGTCCAGCTTATGAGCAAAGCATTCGGGGAAAGTGTTCTGCTTAGTATTGCAAATAAGACAGAAAGGAGCTCTATGTGATGAAATATGAAGTAGTAATGGGTCTTGAGACACACGTTGAGCTCTCGACTAAATCTAAGATTTTCTGTTCATGTGGCGGTCACTCTGAAGCTAAAGAGCCTAATGACTGTGTATGCCCGGCATGCTGTGGTATGCCCGGTATGCTTCCGGTTATGAACAAACATGTAGTAGAACTGGCTATAAGAGCCGGACTTATGCTGAACTGTAAGATAAATCAGTATGCAACATTTGATAAGAAGAGTTATTATTATCCCGATCTTCCCTGTGCATATCAGATAACACAGTGGTTCCACCCGATATGCACCGAAGGTCATGTGGATGTTACGACCAAGAGCGGTACAAGACAGATAGGCATCAAACAGATACATATGGAAGAAGATGCAGGAAAGCTTGTTCATGATGACTGGGCTGATGTTACCTATGTAGATTTTAACCGTACCAGTGTTCCGCTGATAGAAATCGTAAGTAAGCCTGATTTCAGGAGCGCGGAAGAAGTACTTGCATATCTGGATATGTTAAAGTCAATGTTCCGGTTCGGCGGCATTTCAGAGTGTGAAGAAGGCGCGATGAGATGCGATGTAAATATCTCTATCCGTCCGGAAGGATCAACCGAACTTGGTGTCCGCAGCGAGATCAAGAACATGAGTTCCATGACTGCTATCGAGCGGGCGATAAAGTATGAAGTTGCACGTCACATAGATGCTATAGAGAGAAATACCGAAGTGCTTGTTCAGGAGACAAGGCGTTGGGATGATGTAAAAAATAAGACCTTCTCTATGCGTAACAAGGAAACTGCTGCTGACTACAGATATTTCCCGGATCCTAACCTTATGCCTATCGTGGTTGACGATGAATGGCTTCAGAGTATTAAGGACAATATGCCTGCCACAATAGGAGAGAAGCGCAGTGAGTATACGGAGAAAGGTCTGTCGGAGCGTGAGATAGATGTACTTGTTTCGGAAAGAAATCTCTGTGAACTGCTCGATGCTACCGTTGCTTCAGGATGCAAGGTATCGGATGCAGCAGCCTATATTCTTACTGACTGTGCCGGTATTTTAAGGAAAAACGGAAAGCTGATGTCAGATCTTGATATCACTCCCGAGGATTTATCTTATATTATAAAGACAGTTAATTCAGGCAAGATTAACCGCAGCACCGGTAAGAAAGTTCTGACCGCTGTATTGGAGGAAAGTGTTGATCCTGAAAAATATATCAAGGATAATGCCCTTGATGCAGGTGTGGATGACTCTGCAATATTGGAAACAGTTAAGAAAGTTATAGCAAACGATCCTAAGGCAGTGGGTGATTATCTCGGCGGAAAGACGAAGGCTATCCAGGCACTCTTCGGCGGATGCATGAAGGAACTGAAAGGCAAGGGTGATCCTGCGTCTATCAGAACTATGCTCGAAACCGAGTTGGAGAAAATGAAATAAATTTACGTTAATCAGAAGGACAGTAATACTATGGTCAGGATTTTTATTGTTCTCTGCGGAGGTACGATCTGTACCTCCGTAGAGGAGATGGGAAACGACAGGGTTCGAGTTATTTCTGAAGGAGCGGGAACGCTGCTTCAGAAGAATTTTTATGACGCAAACCCTGAGTTAAAAGGAGAAGTTACGTTCGACTGCAGTAAGAATTTTAAGATACTCAGCGAAAACATGACCATAGAAAAATGGAATTTACTTATTGATTTCTTTAGGGAGAAAGAGACAAAGCTTAAAGGTTATGACGGGATTATTATAGCACATGGAACGGATACCCTGGCATATTCTTCGGCAATGTTTTCTCTCCTGCTTAAAAGCCTTTTGGTTCCGGTGTTTTTCGTCTCCAGCAATGCGCCCCTATCAAATGATAATGCAAACGGGAATGAAAATTTCCGTGCTGCCGTAAACTGTATCCGCAGTCGGATAACTCCGGGTGTTTATACAGTATATAAGAATCCTTCATCAGGCAGGATGTTTCTGCATTTGGCTTCAAGACTAAAGCAATGCAGAAACTATGAGGAGGATTTTTACAGCGAAGGTGCTGTGGATATTACCTGCTTACCGGCGGAACAATATGCTGACTTGTATAAAGATTTAAAGCAATCCGGTTTGAAGTCAGACGGAAGAGATGATTTTACGGTTAAACTATCCGGAGAGTGGCATTTGAAGGATTGTGTTTTAAGGATCGATCCATATGTCGGACTTCGGTATGACTGCTTCGATTATTCAAAGTTTAAAGCGGTTCTTCATGGATCATATCATTCCGGAACTGTGTGCGTGACCGATTCTTTTAAAGATGATGAGTCTAAAAAAGATATTTCCGGTTCTATCATGTATATGCTTGATAAATGCAAGAACGGACCGGATGTTTTCCTTTTCCCTGTTGGGAAAAACGGAGAAATCTATGCATCGGCAAAGGAACTGGCCGACAGCGACGGCGGAAGGATAAAATATCTTTACGGAACAACCGTTGAAATGGCCTATGCAAAGCTTTTACTGGCATATTCCATGAACATAGAGAATATAGAAGCTTTTATGGACCGGGAATTTTGTTTAGAGATGGCGTATAGCAGGTTAAATTAGGGAGGTTGTAATGGTAATTGACAGAAAAACAGCTGAATATGTAGCGGAACTATCAAGGCTTAAAATTTCAGAGGAAGAAATTGACTCCGTTTGTAATGATTTAAGTTCCATCCTTAATTATATGGATGAGATTAATTCTACCATAAATACCGATTCGGTCAGTTCTTCAATCAAGGGATTGAAGAATGTTATGAGAGAAGATATTATATGTGATTCTATGGATCGCAGTGAGCTTCTCAAAAACAGTCCCGTGCATTCTGATGAAACACCTATTGTTCCGAAGACGGTAGATTAAGGAGGAAGCTATGGAAATAAAAAATATGACCGCTATCGAGCTGGGCAAAAAGATAAAGGCGAAAGAAATTTCTGCGGTAGAAGCTTTGGAAGCAGTTTATGCCGGATACAGCTCGTCGGATAAAGAGGTAAATGCTTATACCAGCTTCGATCTTGATCTTTCAAGGAAAAGCGCGGAAGAAATACAGAAACGTATAGACGCAGGTGAAGAGTTATCTGTTCTTGCAGGCGTTCCGATAGGTATAAAGGATAATATATGCACAAAGGATGAACTCTCTACCTGTGCATCAAAAATACTCGAAGGCTTTAAGCCGCCTTTTGACGCTACTGTTATCGAAAAAATAAGAAAGGCGGGGATGACGGTTGCCGGAAAACTTAACATGGATGAGTTCGCTATGGGTTCAACATCTGAAACTTCCTGTTACGGACCGGTAAGAAATCCCTGGGATTTGAATAAGGTTCCCGGAGGATCTTCCGGTGGAGCTGCAGCTTCGGTTGCAGCGTTGGAAGCAATCTGTGCATTGGGCTCAGATACAGGCGGAAGTATAAGACAGCCGGCTTCTTACTGCGGAGTTTCCGGATTTAAACCTACATACGGAGCTGTATCAAGATATGGACTTATTGCATACGCATCTTCTTTGGATCAGATAGGACCTATTGCAAAAGATGTTCTTGACTGTGCCGCAATAATGGACATTATCGCAGGCTATGATAAGATGGATTCAACTTCACTTCCTGCCGGAAGCGGGGTATCATATTTGGATTCCATGACCGGAGATATCAGCAGAAAAGTTATCGGAATACCTGAAGAGTGTTTTGGTGACGGTGTTGATGAGGATGTAAAAGCAGCTGTTGAGAATGCGATAAAGGAACTTGAAAAGAAGGGAGCCAAGGCCAAGACTATCAGCCTTCCTTTTATAAAATATGCTGTTCCTACTTATTATATTATTGCAACCGCGGAAGCTTCATCAAATCTTTCGAGATTTGACGGAGTTAAATACGGATTTAGATCAGAAAACAGTTCTTCAATAGATAATCTTATAATCAATTCCAGAAGTGAAGGCTTTGGCGCAGAGGTAAGAAAAAGAATACTGCTGGGTACCTTTGTCCTTTCGTCCGGTTATTATGATGCATATTATAACAAGGCGTTAAAGATGAAGCAGATGATCGTAGACGGTTTTGACACGGCATTCAACGAATGCGATGCTATATGCTGTCCTACGGCTCCGATGACAGCACCTGAGATCGGAAGTTCTCTTTCTGACAGTATGAAGATGTATCTGTCGGATATCTTTACTGTTTCGGTTAACCTGGCCGGACTTCCCGGATTATCTGTTCCATGCGGATTTGATAAGAGCGGAATGCCTATCGGTGCACAGTTTATCGGAGCTATCGGAAATGACAGGACGATCCTCAATTTCGGACATGCCTTCCAGATGGTTACCGATTACCATACAAAGAGACCGGGAGGTGCAAAATGAATAGAGAATGGGAAATGATCATAGGCTTAGAGGTGCATGTTGAGCTGTCTACCAAATCAAAGATTTTTTGTTCATGTACCACTGAATTTGGAGGAGCCCCCAATACTCACTGCTGTCCCGTATGTATGGGAATGCCCGGAACGCTGCCGGTTTTAAACAAAGAAGTGCTTAATTCCGCTATCAAGGCAGGGCTTGCTCTTAACTGTGTGATTGAAAAGGAAACAAGATTCGACAGGAAAAACTATTTCTATCCGGATCTTCCGAAAGCTTATCAGATATCACAGCTGTACAGGCCGATAGCGCATGACGGATATGTTGAAATAAATGTTGACGGTCAGGTAAAAAAGATCAGGATACATGAGATGCATATGGAAGAGGATGCGGGCAAGCTGATCCACTCGGAGTTTGAAAATGAGACGTATCCTGATTACAACAGATGCGGCGTGCCGCTTCTTGAAATTGTTTCGGAACCTGATTTCAGGAGTGCAGCCGAGGTTGCGGCATACCTTGATAAGATACGCGCTCTTTTTACCTATCTTGAGATTTCGGATTGCAAGATGCAGGAAGGTTCAATGAGAGCGGATGTGAATCTGTCCGTAAGACGTATCGGAGAAGAAAAGCTCGGTACCAGGACCGAGATGAAGAATATCAATTCCATCAAGGCTATAGAAAGAGCCATAGAGAGCGAGGCTGATCGTCAGGTTGCCGTTATATTGGGAGGCGACAGGGTTAGGCAGGAGACACGTCACTGGAATGATGACAAGCGTTCAAGCTATGCTATGAGAAGCAAAGAAAACGCACAGGACTACAGGTATTTCCCTGAACCTGATATTCCTCCGATGCTTATAAGCGATGAAGAGATTGAGGCTGTAAAAAAATCACTTCCGGAATTTATGGGTGAGAAAAAGGAAAGATTTGTTTCTCAGTATGGTTTGTCTGATTATGATGCAGGCCTTCTTGTCCAGAACAAGAAAGAGGCTGATTTTTACGAGGAAACCGTAAGTAAGGGAGCTGATTCAAAAGCTGTCGCAAACTGGCTTATCGGATATTTCTCAAGGATAATGAAGGACAATATTCTGGAATTTGAGGATATCGTTATGTCTTCCGATGAACTTGCAAAGCTTATAGGCTTTGTTGAGAGCGGAAAAGTTAACCGTAAGGAAGGCATAGACGTTCTTGAAATGATGATAAAAGAGAACAATATCGAGGATGTTGAGAAATACCTTGATGAAAAAGGACTTTTTGTTTCAAATGACAACGGAGAACTTTTGAAGGTTATTACCGAAGTTATAAAAGAAAATACAAAGGCTGTTGAAGAGTACCTGGGCGGAAAAGAAAAGACCATAGGATTCCTTGTCGGACAGGTTATGAGGAACGGCAAGGGCAAGTTCAGCCCGGCACTTGTTAAAGATATGATGGAACAGGAACTTAAGAAATTATGAATAAAAAAGTGCTGACGTTTATTGTTATTACAATTGTTGCCAGTATGCTGTTCGGCTCGGGTTTTTATGCGGGAGCCGCGACTACAAAAGGAGCGGGGTCACAAAATGACCCCGTAGTTTCTTTGAGTTATCTTGAATACAGGCTCGAGAAGCTTGAACAGACTGTCGGACAGAGCGACGGGAACGGAAATGCTGCGGCTTCAGGGAAGAGCCCGGCCCGTAAGGTCAGGATAGAACGCGGAGAACGTTTCCTTCCGGGAGAAGGAAGCGTTATAATACTGTATTCAGGAGCATGTACGGCTGTCGGGAATCTTATAGATACTACGGAAGCAGAGGCTCTGCAGGAAGGAATGCCCATCGGACCTTACTGCCAGATACTTGTGCCTGAAGGTTCTTCAGGTGTTGTAGCCTCGGAAAGTACGGTTCTTTTTGTCATGGATTAAGGCCGCACAAGGTTTTATGACATGAATTTTTTGAAATACCTTTGTTTTTGGGCATATTTACCAAAAATGAGCCTAAAGTTTTGTTAAAAACACATATAGAATTTAATGTTGTTAGAGTGTATAATAGACAAGTAAGCGTTTAACGCATTTAATCTGATTTAGTGAACACAATTCTTTAGGAGGATTTAAAATGGCAAGTTTATCACTTAAGAACATCCAGAAGGTTTATCCTAACGGATTCGTAGCAGTTAAGGACTTCAACCTCGAGATTGAAGACAAAGAGTTCATCATCTTCGTAGGTCCTTCAGGATGTGGAAAGTCTACCACACTTCGTATGATCGCAGGTCTTGAGGAAATTTCTCAGGGCGAGCTTTGGATCGGCGACAAGCTCATGAACGACGTTGAGCCTAAGGACAGAGATATCGCGATGGTTTTCCAGAACTACGCTCTGTATCCTCATATGTCAGTTTATGATAACATGGCATTCGGTCTTAAGCTTCGTAAGACTCCCAAGGCTGAAATTGATAAATTAGTTCATGAAGCAGCAAAGATTCTTGATATTGAGCACTTATTAGACCGTAAGCCTAAGGCTCTTTCCGGTGGACAGCGTCAGCGTGTTGCCATGGGTCGTGCTATCGTTCGTAACCCTAAGGTATTCCTTATGGACGAGCCTCTTTCAAACCTTGATGCAAAGCTTCGTGTACAGATGAGAATTGAGATCTCAAAGCTCCATCAGAGACTTGAGACCACCATCATCTACGTTACCCATGACCAGACAGAGGCTATGACACTTGGTACCCGTATCGTTGTTATGAAGGACGGTGTTATTCAGCAGGTTGATACTCCTCAGAACCTTTATGATGCTCCTAACAACCTCTTCGTTGCAGGTTTCATGGGATCACCTCAGATGAACTTCATCAACTCTATCGTTGGCCGTGAAGGCAATAAGGTTACTCTTACATTTGGTTCAACCACTATTACCATTCCTGAGATCAAGGCTAAGAAGCTTATTGATGCAGGTTATGAAGGAAAGACCGTTGTTCTCGGTATCCGTCCTGAGGATATCAAGGACGAGGAGATGTTCATCAGCAACTCTCCTGAGAGCGTTGTAGAAGTTACCGTTCGTGTATACGAGCTTCTCGGTGCTGAAGTATTCCTTTATCTTGATGTTGACAACTATGAGATTACCGCCCGTGTTAATCCTCGTACTACTGCACGTCCCGGCGATCAGATCAGGGTTGCTATGGATCTTAGCAAGCTTCATATCTTTGATAAGGAAACTGAACAGGTTATCACTCACTAAGAGTCAGAATGTTTTTCTTTCCATTTCCCCGGTCGGTGTGCCTATCTGACCGGGGTTTTTGCGTAAGAGCTTTTTAGATAAAAAGGGAGGGTTTTGATGAAACATTTAAAAAAATGTGCAAGTTTGTTCCTGATACTTCTTTTGTGCATGGCACTTTCAGCATGTGGTAAGAAAAGCATTGAAGAAGTAACGGGAAATACATATGAGTGCAAACAGTTCTCGGCGCTTTGTCCGGAAGGCTGGGTAAATGTTCCGGTTACTGAATTGAACAATAAAAATAATATTGCGATAGACCATCTTCGCTTCTGTAAGGTGGACGCGGGAGAAGGACAGGAACTCGGAGGACTTGTTTATTCTAACGCATATATAGATATCGGACATTATCCTGCAACCGCAGAGATATATGAGAAGATGGACAGCCATAAGGACGTTCAGGAAGTTTCTCTTGAGATCAACGGTGTTAAGTGGAAGGGACATACAGGAGAACTTGCCGGATATAAAGAGGCATATCTTTGGAAAGAAGGTTCTGTTGAGTGGCAGGCTTCTATTCGTTTAAGCGATAATGACGGGGACATTGAGATTGACGATATTGACCTTCAGGCAATACTTGCAAGTATTAAATAAAACTAAGTATAGGGGTTAAGATATGATATCAAATCAGATTTTACAGAATGTTATTGAAGGGATTAAAACGATATCAAGAGTTGATATCTGCATTATGGATACGGAAGGCAAGGTACTTGCCCAGACTATGAACAGGGCTGATGATTTGGAGAGTGCTGTACTTGCTTTTGTTGAATCACAGGCAGAGAGCCAGTCTCTGCAGAGTACTCATTTCTTTAAGGTTTTCGATGAGAATCAGCTTGAGTATGTCCTTGCTGTCAGAGGAGAATCCGAGGATGCCTATATGGTGGGGAAGATGGCGGCATTCCAGGTACAGAACCTGATCGTTGCATACCGTGAGAGGTATGATAAGGATAATTTTATTAAGAATCTGCTTTTAGATAATCTTTTGCTGATTGATATCTATAACCGCGCTAAGAAGCTTCATATCGATGTTGAGGCGAGACGGGCGGTGTTCATTGTTGAAACAAGTGTGGAGAAGGATAACATGGCTTTGGAGACAGTCAGAACCATGTTTGTATCCTCTAAGTCCAGAGACTTTATTACTGCTGTCGATGAAAAGAATATCATCATCGTGAAGGAACTTCGCCCTAACGACAGCTACAGCGAGCTGGAGAGGATCGGCAAGGTAGTTCTTGATATGCTTAATACTGAAGCTATGTCAAAGGTCAGGGTTTCTTACGGAACTATCGTTACGGAACTTAAGGATGTTTCGCGTTCCTATAAAGAGGCCAAAATGGCACTTGATGTAGGACGGATATTCTATACCGAAAGAAATATCATTGCATACAGCAATTTAGGTATCGGCCGCCTTATCTATCAGCTTCCCATGCCTCTTTGCAGGATGTTTATCAGGGAGATTTTTGATGGACAGCTTCCCGGGGATTTCGATGAAGAAACGATCATGACCATAAATAAGTTCTTCGAGAATAATCTGAATGTATCAGAGACGTCAAGACAGCTTTATATCCACAGAAATACTCTTGTCTATAGACTTGATAAGATACAGAAGATGACCAATCTTGATTTAAGAACCTTTGAAGATGCAATAACCTTTAAGATGGCTCTCATGGTTGTAAAATACATGGAATACATGGAGCATACGGATTTTTAATTTATGATTTAAGGATATTTATGAGGAATTATGAAATAGAAAGAGCACTGAGCGGAGATATTGAGGCTCCGGTCATCAGGCTTGATGATGTTTCAAAGGATTATGCGGATGATATGCATGCTTTGAAGCATATTAATCTGGTTGTAAATAAGGGTGAGTTTGTTTTTGTAGTTGGAACCAGCGGCTCCGGAAAATCTACATTTATCAAGCTGCTTATGAAGGAGATAGCTCCGAGTTCAGGCAAGATATATGTTCTGGGAAAGGATATATCCCGGTTAAAGAGCAGGGAGATTGCAATGTACCGCAGGAATATCGGCATTGTGTTCCAGGACTTTAGGCTTCTGCCTGAAATGACTGTGTTTGAAAATGTTGCCTTTGCCCAGAGAGTTATAGAGACACCTTTAAAGAAGATAAACCGTGATGTTCCGAGGATCCTTTCCGTTATGGGACTTTCCGAGCGTCTTTCGGCTTATCCCAAGGAACTTTCGGGCGGTGAGCAGCAGAGAGTTGCGCTGGCAAGAGCACTGGTTAATAATCCCATGCTTCTTTTGGCAGATGAGCCTACAGGAAATCTGGATCCCAAGAATTCCTGGGAGATTATGAGGCTGTTGGGAGATATAAATAAAAAAGGGACCACGGTTATCGTCGTCACGCATAACAAGGAAATAGTGGATATGATGCAGAAGCGTGTTGTACATCTGAGCAAGGGTGTACTTACGAATGATTACGAAAAGGGTGGTTATTCAAATGCGAAAAATTAGTACCTTATTTTACGGAATGGGTCAGGGAATGAAGAATATTTTCAGGAACAGGATGTTCTCGCTGGCATCTATAGCGACGATGGCGGCATGCCTGTTCCTTTTTGGCGTTTTTTATGCAGTTATCGCCAACTTCAGATCGGTCATATCAAAAGCCGAAACCAGAGTCGGCATTACGGTTTTCTTTGACGAAGGAATAACCGATGAGGAGATTGAAGAGATAGGTCAGAAGATTAAACTGAGAGCCGAGGTTTCCGAGATAGTACTTACAACTGCCGAGGAAGCCTGGGAACAGTATAAAAAAGAGAAGCTTTCTCCTGAACTTATAGAGACTTTCGGCTCGGATAACCCTCTGGAGAATTCCGCTTCATATACTGTTTATCTGAACGATATTTCTATGCAGGAATCACTTTCACGTTATCTTAGGGAAATGAAGGGAATACGCAAGGTTAATAACAAAAAGGATGTTTCTGACAGCCTGACGGGGTTAAACAGTGTATTGACTGTACTTGCCATTTCGATAATCGTTATTTTGCTCGGTGTTACCATTTTCCTTATAGGTATTACGATTTCTACCGGTGTATCTGTCAGAAAACAGGAAATATCCATTATGAAGCTGATAGGTGCCACGAATTTCTTTATAAGGATACCATATATAGTTGAGGGTATATTTATCGGACTGATAGGTGCCGTTATACCGCTTGCTATCCTTAATTTTGGTTACGATGCCATAATACGTTCATTGAGGGACAATTTTGACATACTCCTTTCAAACACGGAATTTGTGGATGCGTATACCATCATGAAGGTACTTGTGCCTGTTTCGCTTTCTTTGGGTGTTGGAATAGGATTTATCGGAAGTAATATCACTCTCGGAAGACAGCTTAGAAAGATAGAGGTATGACAGATATGATAAGAAGATTTGGAAGAGTGAAATTCCTGTTGGTAGCGACGGTTCTTATTTTAAGCATTGCTGCCGGAACGGTCAGATATCTGCCGGCATTTTACGCTTCGGCTGAGAATTCTGATCCGAGGAAGGCATACGAGGAGAAACTTAAGGCTGCACAGGATCAGAAGAACGAACTTGAGAAAAAGAAGAAGGAGCAGGAAGCTCTTATCGCAGAATTCAATGAAGAAAAAGACAGCATCCAGAAATACATTGAGGAGCTTGATCTTAAGCTTAATGATATTACTTTGCGTATTTTTGAGCTGAAAAAAGAGATAGAAAGAACCGAAGCTGAGCTTGAAGAAACCAAAAAGGATCTTGAAGCTGCAAAACAGAGAGAAGCCGATAAGTATGCGACTATGAAAAAGAGGATTGCATATATTTATGAGAACGGAGAGACTTCATATATTGAGATCCTTATGAATTCCGGAAGTATTGCCGATTTTCTGAACCAGGTTGAATATGTTCAGGATATTGCCAAATATGATAACAGCCTTCTTGAACGTTACAAAATTGCTAAAAAAGAGGTTGAAGACAGGGAAGATCTTTTAAACGCTTCCCTTGAAGAGCTTAACCTTATGCGTGAATCTGAGGAGACCGAACAGTCTACAGTTAACGAACTGATGGCACTTAAGGGGCAGGAGATAGATAAGCTTACAGAGAAACTTGGGATAGCTGAAGAGTATGTTTTTGTCTATATAGATGAGATCAGCAATAAAGAGGTTGAGATTGACCAGATTATTGAAGCTGAGCAGAAGCGTATAGAGGAAGAAGAACGGAAGCGCAAAGAAGAGGAAGAAAGACGTAAGCGTGAAGAAGAGGAAGAACGCCGCAAGGCTCAGGAAGCACAAACTGTAAGCAAGCCCACATCTACTGCAGAGTATGATGCAGATGCAATAAATCATGTGATTCTTACAGATGAGACAAATATTTATAAGATGATCTGGCCGCTTCCTGGTGATCATCGTACATATTCGAAGTTTGGACCGAGAAAGGCGCCCACCGCAGGCGCATCCACTTATCACAAGGGATGGGATATCGGAGGAGAGTTTGGTGCTCCTATGGTTTCGGTACTTGCGGGAACGGTTATCGCGGTTAATTATAATTCTTCAGCAGGTAATTTTGTGAAGGTTGAGCATCAGCCTGGTTTTGTTACCGTGTACTGCCACTGCTCAAAGACTTTGGTAAGCGAAGGCCAATATGTTAAGCAGGGGCAGCAGATTGCTCTTGTTGGTTCAACGGGGGTTTCGACCGGACCGCACCTGCATTTTGCTATTCAGAGGGATGGGGAATATGTTGATCCCGAGCCGTATATAGGTTTTTTGGAGTGATTTTTTATGAAAAATAATGATAGTTTTACGAAGGGGATGCTGGCGGGAGTAGCTTTAGCAGTAGGCACAATCCTGCTGGCACTTCTGATTTTCTTCCTGTTCTTCAAAGATGGAAGATTCGGAAATTCGGGGTCTTCATCAGGATCCGGTGAGGTTTCGGTTGAAACGGAGGTCGGATTTATAAATAAACAACAGGGGATTTTAAACATTATAGATGATTACTATTACGAGGACGTAGACCATAAAGTTGTTTATGACGGTGCATATCGCGGCATGCTCAGTGCGTTAAATGATGCGTATAGTTGTTATTATTCTCCGGAAGAAATGGAACAGATAACAGGTACTACCGGCGGTGAATATGTCGGAATAGGCTGTAGTGTGATTCAGAATAAAGAAACAAAAGAAATAAGTGTCCTTTCCGTTATTGAGGATTCGCCTGCTGAAAAAGCAGGTTTAAAGCCCGATGATATATTTCTTAAGCTTGACGGACAGGATCTTTCGGATTTGGATCTTAATTATGCCATGTCCCTTTTTCAGGGAAAAGAGGGCGAAGAGCTTACCATTACAATAGTCAGGGACAATACTATGTTTGATGTGACTCTGACAAGAGCAAAGGTATTATATAAGACTACTTATTTCAAAATGCTCGATGATGAGATCGGATATGTATATATGTCTGCTTTTTACAATCATACCCAGGAACAGCTGTTAAAAGCAATCGAGGATTTGGAGCAGCAGGGCATGAAGAAGCTGATAATTGATGTGAGAGATAACCCCGGCGGACTTTATGATGTAGCAGTTGAAATTATCGATATGATGGTTCCAGAGGATCTTGTGGCAGTTTATACGGAGGATAAGAAAGGAGAAAAGAATATTTCGTATACTTTAAATAAAGATGAATTTGATAAACCGATGGTTATTATTATAAACGAAAATTCTGCAAGTGCGGCCGAACTTTTTACCCAGACTATGAAGGATTATGAAAAAGCTACGGTTGTGGGTACTACTTCTTATGGCAAGGGAGTTTATCAGGAATTGGTGAAAGTAGGGGATGGATCCGGAGTTAAGGTTACCGGAGGCAGATATTTTTCACCGAAAGGCGTATGTATAAACGGAGTCGGTGTCACTCCCGACATAGAGGTGGAGCTTGCTGAAGAATATAAGGATAAAGCAGTCGTAAGCCGTGAGACAGATAATCAGGTACAGGCTGCTGTAGATTTTTTGAAAAAAAATTAAATTGTGCTTGCATTTTTTTAAAAGCTGTGATATAGTATCCACGTTAAACGGACAAATGTAGTTGACAGAAATACAGCGAGGCCCATTGAAGAATGAGTGAGAAGGATAAATACTATTTAGTAAAAGAAAAGGCAGTCCCCGAGGTTCTTTTAAAGGTTATCGAGGCAAAAAGACTGCTTGATTCAGGGAAAGCAGTTACCGTTCAGGAAGCTGCGGAACAGCTCGGTATAAGCAGGAGCTCATTTTATAAATATAAGGATGATATTTTCCCATTCCATGAGAATAGCCGGGGAAAAACCATTAATATCATGCTTCTTTTGGATGATGAACCCGGACTCCTGTCAAATGTACTTAATGAGATAGCTAAGTGCAGGGCAAATATTCTTACCATTCATCAAAGTATTCCGATCGGAGGTATTGCATCTATTACTATCGGTATGGAGATGAGGCCAGAGACCAAAGAGGTAAATGATATCATTTCGGCAATAGAAGGCATAAACGGTATCAATTCCTTAAAAATTCTTGGCAGAGAGTAAAAAATGGCATTTGACTGCATTTATCAGATATAGAAAGTAGGATGAAGATATGAAGATAGCAATTTTCGGTTTCGGAACTGTAGGATCCGGAGTATATGATGTTATAAACATGAACAGTGCTCTTATAGAAAAACGTGCAGGAAAACCTATAGAGATAAAGTATGTTCTGGACTTAAGGGATTTTCCCGGGAATCCGGTTGAAAAAGTGTTGGTACATGATGTTGAAATCATACTTAACGACCCTGAGGTAAAGATCATTGCAGAGGTTATGGGAGGAATTAATCCGGCATATGATTTCACTAAGCGTGCTCTTTCTTTAGGCAAGTCGGTATGTACTTCGAATAAGGAGCTTGTTGCAGCTCACGGCGCAGAGCTTATAGAGCTTGCAAAGAAGAATAACTGTGATTATTATTTTGAGGCCAGTGTGGGCGGCGGTATTCCTATCATCAGATCACTGTGTGATTCACTTGTGGGAGATGACATAGTTGAGATAAAGGGTATCGTAAACGGAACTACCAATTATATCCTTACGCGTATGGGCGAAGACGGTCTTGATTTTGATGTAGCTTTAAAGGAAGCTCAGGAAAACGGTTATGCAGAAAGAAATCCTGCAGCAGACATAGAAGGAACCGATGCACAGCGTAAGGCAGCCATCCTTGCCTCGCTTGCGGCAGGACATCAGGTTGACTGTGACGATATTCCCACAGAAGGTATCTGCAATATCACGGCAGAAGATATAGCATGTGCAAAGGGACTCGGGGCAAAGATCAAACTTCTTGCGAGTATCCGCAGGGATGACGAGAAGGTTTCAGCTATGGTAGCACCGTTCCTGGTATTTGAAAACTGCCAGCTTTATCACGTAAATAATGTATTTAATGGGATACTTGTTACCGGAAATGCTACCGGAGAAGTTCTTTTCTATGGCAGGGGCGCAGGAAAGCTTCCGACTGCCGGAGCAGTTGCCGGTGATATCATAGAAGCAGCAAAGTATTACGGTCTTCCTTCGGATATAATATGGAGCCGTGAAAAAGCAAAGATGGCCGAACAGGGCAGTATTTCGGGCAGATTCTATGTCAGGATAAGCGAGAACGAGGCTATGGAGGCCAGAAAGATACTCGGAGTAAACGCTGAAAGTTCTACAGGAAAAGAAGGCGAGATTGCTTTCATCACCGAAGCTATGAGCGAGAAAGAATTCTTAGAGAAAACAAAAAATCTGCATATCCTTACAAGGATCTGCGTATACGATTGAAATTGATTTAATTTGGCGACAGGGGACGGTTCTGTGTCGCCAAAAAAAATGTTGGCGACACAGAACCGTCCCCTGTCGTCAAAGAGGAGTAAACACATGTTAGTAGTAAAAAAGTTTGGCGGATCGTCCGTCGCAAACAAGGAGAGGATTTACAATGTAGCAAACCGCTGTATTGAGGATTATAAAGCGGGAAATGATGTGGTGGTTGTTCTGTCGGCTATGGGTAAGACTACCAATGAGCTTATTGCTAAAGCTAAAGACATCAGCGCAAGACCTCCGAAACGTGAACTGGATATGCTGGTAAGCGTAGGTGAGCAGATATCTGTATCGCTTATGTGCATGGCAATGGCAGAACTTGGGGTTCCTGCAGTTTCTCTTAATGCATTCCAAGTGGCTATGCATACAACTTCCGATTATACTAATGCGAGATTGAAGAGCATTGACTCTGAGAGGATCAGATCGGAACTTGATGCAAGGAAGATAGTTGTAATCACCGGTTTCCAGGGAGTTGACCGAAACAATAATGTAACTACTTTAGGACGAGGCGGATCGGATACTACCGCTGTTGCACTTGCAGCTGCTCTTCATGCCGATAAATGTGAGATTTATACCGATGTTGACGGAGTTTATACTGCAGATCCCAGAATAGTTCCGGATGCTAAAAAGCTTGAAGAGATCACTTACGATGAAATGCTTGAGCTTGCAACGTTGGGCGCCGGCGTTTTGCATAACAGATCTGTTGAGCTCGGAAAGAAATACGGAGTACAGATAGTTGTCCGTTCAAGTTTAAATACAAATGAAGGTACAGTTGTAAAGGAGAATGCTAAAATGGAAAAAATGCTTATAAGTGGAGTTGCCTGCGATAAGAAGCCGGCACGTATAGCCGTAATCGGATTACAGGATCAGCCGGGTGTTGCTTTCAAGCTGTTTAATCATCTTGCAAATCATGGAATCAATGTTGATATCATCCTTCAGTCCATCGGACGTGACGGAACAAAGGATATAAGCTTTACAGTTGATGAGGATAAGGTTGATGAAGCTATAGAGGTTATGGAAAACCATAGAAAGACCAGCCTCATCTGTGATAAGATCGATGTTGACCGCAATGTAGCAAAGGTCAGTGTTGTAGGCGCAGGTATGGTTTCAAATGCAGGTGTTGCCGCAAAGATGTTTGAAGCTCTTTATGATGCAGGAATAAATATCAAGATGATCTCTACTTCAGAGATTAAGATAAGCGTTCTTATCGATCAGGAGTACTGCGAGCAGGCTATGAATGCAATCCACGACAAGTTTATAAAGTCAAACTAAGTAGACGTCAGTTAATAAAATTTTTATAATTACATAACAGAAACATTAGCACTCACCTCTTGACAGTGCTAACAATCGGTGGTATACTGGGTGCAGAACAAGGGAAGAGAGAAAAAGTTCCGAGGGGATAATGAAATAAAGTCCCCGGACCGGATCCGGCTCCCCTGCTCGATAACATATCAACATTAAGTGTTTAGAGTAAAGGAGGAATGACCTATGTTGTACCCTAGTATTTTTAACAAAAACTTATTTGATGATTTTATGGATTTTGATTTCCCGG
>JAFXXN010000131.1 GCA_017542245.1 Lachnospiraceae bacterium | reverse complement strand
GAGTGGACTAAAAATCTACGGTATTAAACATAAGGAAACACCGTTCCTTATGTTTAACAAAATCTATATTGATGATAGTACTGAAAATATAAGCGAATACATAATTTGCCACGAAGCATGTCACTATAAACACGGAGATCATTTGTGGGTGCTTATCAGATATTTGGTTCTATTTCTTAATTGGTACAATCCGGTCATTTGGGCAGCATTTATTCTTTCCGGCAGGGATTGTGAATTGGCATGTGATGAAGCAGTTATGAAAGCATATGGATCAGATTCTTCTAAAGAATATGCAAGAACACTGTTAGAAATGCTACAACTGCAGTCGAATATAACAGGTTTCTTTGCATTATCAACCGGAATGAAAAGCGGTTATGAGATGATGAAAAAGAGGATCATTGGAATCAAGAGACCTGTAAATAACAGTCGAAAAGCTCTGGCATTAAGCATGGCTGCCATACTGCTATTTACAAGCTGTTCTTTTGTTAATACTTCAGATGCAAGAAAAATCCGATCTAGTGATCCTTGGTATGATACAGAAGTCATTGAATTCGAACCCGAACTCAAAAATAAAGACATTTCATTTTTAGATAATGTTTTAGCTGGTGTTGATGAAAATAATATTGTGGTTTATACAAATGGCAGTTACAGGATTGATCAATGGACAGGAAATGAGACTTACGATGATTGGTCAATTCAGCTTGTTACTTTTATAGACAGATCCACAAAGGAAATAGTGAAAACAATCAACTTATACGATCTTATTGGCAATGATTATCCGACCAATGTTGCATATGCGGACGGTAAGCTTATTGTTATGGGTCAGCACATTGATTCAAATAATAAAGAGAGTGATAGAGAATATGAGATAGATTTTGTTACTTCTAAGGTCATAGCAACTCGCGATTTTGAACGGTCACATTTCATAGCACGTCCATTTTCCTTTAATGTAGGAGAATACAGGATAGAACCACATACTATGGATATGAATAATCCTCCATATTGTTCTTTGGCCGTAATTGCAGCTGATGGCACTATGACATTAGTGGATGCAAAGGATTCTGAAGAAGGCGTTTATTATATCCCGTTTATATTTGCACTTGACAATGATACTGCTCTGATAGCTTATGCTGCAGACAGAAGTTATAAGTTTTTCCAGTTAGATCTTCCGACCTGTAAATTGACTTCTGTAAACGCTGATGAGTATTCATGGCTTGATATTGATAATTTAAACTCTGTTTATAGTAACACTGATGGTGAAGTGTTCTTCACAACATCCCAAGGCATTTCAAAATTGAATCTGAAAAACAAAACGACAGAAGAATTCTTCAATTATGATTGGAGTAACGTTAACAGAAGTTATACTCAAAATATGCGCATTGCGGAGTGTACAGAGGATTCAATGCTCCTAGCTGGCAGGTATACATCATCTAATATGTTTGATACTCAAGTTGAGAAACTTGTAATAGTGGAGTTAACTAAGGCAAATAAGAATCCTCATGCCGGAAAGACAATAATTGAGCTATATATCCCAAATGGAGAAATGAACGAAGTAATTGCTGATGCAATTATTAAATACAACGAGACAAATAGTGATTACTTTATTCATGTTACAAATAAGTATGATACAGAAAAATACATACGATCTGCCGGCGATTGGGACAACAAAGATGAGCGTGACACAATATATTTGAATGCGGATGCTCAAGTAAGTTACGAGCTCGCAATGGATATCATAAACGGGGAAGGCCCTGATATTATGATGAATACAAGTGGCTTTGGACAGCTCAATAACGATAACTGTCTCATAGACCTCTCTCCGTATATTGCAGATCTTGATCCCAATGAATACTTTACGAACATAATTGATGGAGCGAGAACAGATGATAAACTGTATCAGCTGCCTATCAGTTTTACTATTGAAGGTATACAGACAGACCCTCAAAATGCAGGAAAAACAGGAATTGGATTCACAACAGAAGAATATGAATCTTTCTTGTATGGGCCGCTAAATGGTAAAGATATCATTGAATCTGGCCAGTTGTTATACTTTTCGAAACTCTTTGATAACATGAGCGACGTATTCATTAAAAACGGCAAAGCTGATTTTACAGGACCGGAATTCCGTGAACTTGCCGAATATGTAAATGATAATGTAAGGGAAACAAGCAAATCGTTGAATCTTGTTGACGAAGAGGATATGCCCAGATCTGAAGAGGATGATCCTTCACCTGGAAGAAACAAGACGGCATATTACTGTAATTGTCCCGGAATCAGCGGCTATCTTGTTAAGAGAGCCCGCATGAATGAGGCAACTGCGATACTGGGAATTCCGTCTTCTGATGGAAGAGGACCTATGTATGGCACCAATATTTCGGTTGCTGTCTCATCACATGCTGTAAATAGTGATGCATGCATTAGTTTTGTTAAAATGCTTCTTTCAGATGAAGTTCAGTCTGATTTGGTCTTGAACGATAATTTTGTTTTGAATCGTAATGCTTTCAGGCATGGCTGTGAAGTTGGAATCGATTATTTCAACAGTACACCTATAGGTGCAGAGATATTCGATTATTCAATCGGAACCACCGTCGTTGTAAATTCAAAGTTTACAACAGAAGATATTGATAATTTGGAGAATATCATTTTGAGTTGTTCAAAAATTGATACACCTGACGCTGCGATTAATCTAATAATTCTCGAAGAGATGCCGGCGTATTTCTCAGGTCAGAAAGATTTGGCATCTGTAGTTAAAATAATGCAGGACAGGGTGCAAAAGGTTTTGGATGAACGGGGTTAGATTTGAATCATAAGTTGTATAGTCCGGATGTCATAATCCGACTATAGAAGGATTGAATAAGTCCTTCGAACATAAGAACGCAAGGTCCCAACGGAGGAGTGTCCCCACACTTCGGGGCCTTGTTTATTATAGACTAAATACTAAAATATCAGTACAGGTCTATTTAGTTGGAGACAAATCTCTTGATGAAGATATCAAGATAATGAACAATCAAGCGATGAAAGTGCTTAATGAAAGGAAATAAGTTATTTAGTAAAGCAGTATCCTTGGCGATGATTCTTTCACTGTTGCTTCCGATTGCATCGTGCGGACAACAACCCAAGAAGAGTACGAAGATTATCTCTGAAGATGATCCCTGGTTTGATGCGAATATTATGGAAATAGAGACCGGTGTTGACGAAGGAAGGAACACCGGATGGTTATATCAGGATTTTATAGGTTCAGATGACAGCTACTATATTATTGAATCCAGAGGTGATTACGATTATCCGCCTGATGATGAAATAGATTGGGATACTTTTAATTACCATGACTACAGATTTGATTATATTGCTGTTGTTGATCGAAATACCAATCAGACTGTTACAGTCATAGATATCTATAAAGAGCTCTCGGGCAGCGGCATGTATGTTGTCGATGCTTATTACCTAAACGGAAAGATAACTGTTAAAACCATTTCAAACGAGAAAGATTTTGATCCGTTAACCGGTTCATTATTAGATACCCGTTCCGGAAGCGAATTGCAGGATGCGCCTTTTTCGAATACCTATAAGATTGGCGATTATGAAGTTGAAACGATTGTTTTTCAAGCTGAAAACAACCGCAGATACAGTCTGGTCAAAGTTAAGTCACCTGACGGCGAAATATCTGAGACAGAGTTTGATGAGATCGGTAAGGATTATTATGTCAGCTACCCAATGGCTCTCAGCGAAACAAAAGTATTATTGCCCGTGTATGTAAATGATGAAACTGTGTATTATGAATTGGATCTTGTTACCAATGAATTAGTTATCGGAGATTCTAAAGAATACAGCTGGATGGAAACTGATTACTTAGCTTCACCCGTTTCCGGTCCTGATGGCATGATATACGGCAAAACAGAAAACGGTATCTCCAGGCAAAATGCCCGGATAAAGGAGATAGAAGAGGTTTTTAATTACGACTGGTGCAATCTCAACCGAAGCATTATGGAATCTTTTGATCTTGTTGAATGTTCACAAGACCGGTTTGTTCTTTGTGGCCGTTACGATTCTTCAAGTGTTTATGAAGGGAGAAAAGCCGATAAGATCCATATTATTGAGCTCACAAAGGCCGACAGGAATCCTCATGCGGGGAAGACCATATTGGAGTTGTACTCACCAAGAGGAGTATATGATGCGGTCATCGGTGATGCTATTACGACATTCAATGAAACAAACGGTAAGTTCTTCATAGAGGTTTGTACCCGCTACAATTACTCCGATTATTACGATTATAATGCTTTTGATGAAGATAATGATGATGTCTGGGCACTGGCTAAGCTTAACGGGAGTGCCGGTTTAAGCAGCAAATTGGCAATAGATATTATGAATGGAGAGGGTCCTGATATCCTGCTGAATGTAAGTGGTTACAACCAACTTGGCAATGCTAATTACCTTGTCGATCTTTCACCGTATTTTAAGGATCTGGATTCTGATAAGTATTTCGAAAATATAATCGAAGGGTCAAAAATTGACGGGAAGCTATATAACCTTCCGGTCGGTTTCAGGATCGAAGGAATACTGACCAGGACAGAAAATGCCGGAAGTTCAGGTAAAGGCTTCACTTATGAAGAGTATTCCATATTTGTAGATAAAGTCATGAACGGAAAAGATCCTATTATTTCCGGCCAGCCCACTTATTTTGCGATGCTTTTCAACAGTATGAGTGATGAATTTATTAGTAACGGAAAGGTTGACCTGTCAGGAGCGGAATTTGCAGAACTGGCTGATTTTGTAAAGGATAACGTCCGTGAGGAAGGCACCTCGATGAATGCGTGGTACCAGTCAACGATGGATGACGGGCCTTTGCCGAAGGGTATGTATACAGAACAATGTACCGGAATCAGCGGCCTTTTCAACGAAGGTATGTGTTTATCGTCATATGGCAATGGAGTGTCCTTATTTGGTATTCCTTCTTCTGACGGAAGAGGACCAAGATTCATTCCAACATGGTCTGTAGCTATATCTGCGCAAGCTGTAGATATCAAGGGATGCAGTGAATTTGCCAAGCTCCTTCTGTCTGATGATATTCAGACTAAGTATGCAATGGACGATTATTTTGTAGTAAATCGTGAATCTTTCCGTATTGCCGGAGATAAAGCCATCGAGTATTTCAGCAATGGCGGAAGTGACAGATCCGGGAATAATATGGGACGTCATTTTACTACTGACGATATCGTTTTAGTAGAACAGATGATTTTGAGCTGTTCAAAGATGAAGTCAGAAGACTCAGATATAAGTATTATCTTAATTGAGGAGATGCCTCCATACTTCTTAGGGCAGAAGAATCTTGATGAGGTTATTGAGATAGCAGAAGATAGAATTCAGAAAGTTTTGGATGAACGCGGGTAGTAACTTCGCCTACAAAATGTCGACAAAAACCTTGAAAAAGCTGTGGAATACACGGAATAGAACAAATGTTCGCACAAGATATAGTGGTTTTGGATAAGGCGCACTCCCGAATATATCCATGGGTTTCGAGCTTGAATAATCTCAAAACGCTGGAAATGCCCTAAAACAGGGCATTTCATTTTTTTAAGCCACCAAAAAGCCACTAAATTTCGAACTCATATATTTTGGAGACAGTAGCAGAACCATATTCAATTAATGGATCTGTGGCATAAAAAGTTATCAAGAGAACTTTACCCGGATGATATAATTATCTTGTCTAGGGGAGTGATCCCTTAGTCAAGAAAATCAACAGGATAATAGACTAAGACAAATCGTAATTTACTTTTCCAAAACAGAAAGGTTGGATTAATGTGAATATTATTGCTATGACTTGTATGTGCGTAGATGTTTTTGATGATACTGGAGAAATCCGTCCCGGTGGTGAAGCATTGAACTTTGCTGCAATTGCATCAAAATACAATCATATT
>JAFXXN010000130.1 GCA_017542245.1 Lachnospiraceae bacterium | reverse complement strand
TAGACCGAAGGATATATGTTATTCCATAGTTCATGGCATAAAGGTGGGCACAAATCTTCAACTATGAATTCCTGTCCTTTTTTGAAATACCCACATCTACATTTACTCTCTGTAATTGTAAGCTTAACTTTTGTCACTGATATTCCCCCTACAAATTCCGATATAACACGCCAACTTCAGCCCGACAAATTAGAATTTGTTAATTTGTATACCTCATATATCTACTTCTTTCTATAAAGCCTAATTTCTCCCAAAACGCCTTTCCAGCTTCATTCCAAGACAAAACTTCAATATCTATTGTATCTATATTTAATTTTTCCTTCAAAAGCATAAAAGCTGTCTCTCCATAGTGATTTCTCCTGTATTCTCTACTAATTAGAAATTGCCTTAAATATATAGGTTTTACAGATATATTTATCAATGCATATCCTATAACTTCCGAATTGACAGTGAAGAAATATGCTTCATAATCAGTGTCGAGAAAAGTCTTCATTCTATTTTTCAATTCTTCAATCGACATTACATTATCGCTCATTTCATCTTCTATAAGTTGCTTATTTAATTGTGTCAACTTGTCTATGTCTTTATAAGTACATTTTTCAAGTAACATATTTTTATCTCCACAAAAATCCGATTTAAATTTCCAGAGAGTTCCTTATATGAAATATGTATAACAGTCAACCAGCCATTCAATGCCTGATTCAGTTTGGTCAACACCGGGATTCTTGTTAGCCATAGCGACGGAGATTTCCTCTTTTTGAGTGTTCAGTTTCATCATACACTGGCCGTTTTCACCCCAGCCTTTAGTAACTAATGTATTATCTCCGTTCAGAAATATACCAAGACCTGTCCATGTGAAATTCTCCACGGGTTTTATCATCTCCAAAGCGGTCTCTTTCTGTAATAAAGTGCTGTCCCCTTTAAGAGCCTTTAAAAACTCAGCTGCGATAACAAGGAGATCTTCTGCTGTGCTCCATAACCCCGATGCAGCAAGATCAGGAACTACCGGAAATCTCCCGGGTATGGGCTTTCCATCTTCATCATATCCGGTTGCCATCCTTGTATTAAAGATTTCAATATTCTTAGGTGTAGCAAAGCAAATGTTTTTCAATTCCAACGTATCAAATATCATTTCCTTAACAACATCTTCAAAAGCCTTGCCGGTAACTTCCTGTATCATCAGCTGCAGGACGCAATAACCCGCATCCGAATACTCAAAAGCCGTCCCCTGTGGTTTTTCAGCCCTTGCCGGACGGTTATTATATTTTGTCTTTCCTTCCAAAATGTCTAAAAGGCTAACCTCTGGGTCTCCCAAACGCAATCCGGAAAATCCATTCTCGTCGTCTATGATCCCTGCCGTATGAGAAAGTATCGATCTTATGCTAGCGTCACTTTCATTTCCGTCCATAGTCAGGAGTTTCCACTGACTTAAATATTTATTTACATTATCATCAATATCGATCAGTTTAAGCTCTTGCATCTTCATCACACATATCGCTGTAACAAACTTTGATATGGAGCAGGCCGGGAACATAGTGTCCAGATTAACACTTAGATTATTTTCCTTATCAAAATAACCGTAAACTTTTTTTGTATCTCCCTTCTTTGAAGTCCCAAAGCAAAGATACAATCCCGGGAATTCATTTACTATCCCGTCTCTCTTATACATCACATCAGTTTTTTCAGCAATCCATTTTGCACCCGACCAGGGTGCAAGCTCATGATAGTTCTCATCACGAACATGATAATACGGCATGGTATAATAATCGTCATCCGATTCAAACAGTAAGCGGCCTTTCATAATCAACTTTTGGGCGTAATGGCCGTCCTCTTCCTCGGTACCAAGCTTATCATATATTTCTTTATCAATCTCATACAAGTGGTATGATCCTCTCCAGCTCGTTGCTGCAGTATAAAGATTCCTTTCCTCATCATAACAGGCCTTCCAGCCTATATCTTTTTTAAACTCCATCACGTTCTCCTTCTTCTGTGTCAAACGCTTGCTTTGAAAAATCCGTCAACACAAACCCGTTTGCTTCATAAAAAACTCTGGCGCGATTGTTTTCTCTAAACACCCACAGAACCACTTCGGAATATCCTGCTTCCTTGATATCTTTCAAAACCTTATCCATCATTTGACTGCCGTACCCTTTATGCCAATTTTTAGGCAGACTGCGGATGCAAATTAGCTCTGCTTTGCCGGTTAACTCCGCGTCACGAGCCGCGTCCCAATATGCTATGCAATGGGGCGTTCCATCCACCGAGAGAAGATATCCGTTTCCTTTATTCTCATCCAAGAGCCTCTGATACATTGCGGTCACCCAATCGATGTCCGTACATTTCTTCAGTGTCTCGACATCAAGGATGTACATTTATATCTTGTAATTTACATTTTCCCTGTAAATTACAAGATATAAATGTACATTTTTTATCAAATAATAATGTACAGTTTTTATCATCATGCTGAATCCCCGTCTCCGTATAAAAGATTCTGAAGACGGTATGATTTTCCTTTGATTGTTACAACGGTTGCATGAT
>JAFXXN010000129.1 GCA_017542245.1 Lachnospiraceae bacterium | reverse complement strand
GATAGCTGTTGTTGTTTTCCGTTCACGAAAGCGCCTCTTTTGAGGAAACGCGTGTTGGCTTGGGTGATGAAACCGCCCATAACAACAATAACCGCTCTGTCACTGCCTCCGTCAGGTTCGGCAAGATGTCCTGCGAATCCGTGCTCCTTAAAATTTAATTTCTCGTGAATCATATTTGCTCCATTAAATTCCAATTTGATTTCTACATTCACATTCGGTTTTATTTCTTTTCATTAAGTGTTATTAAACACCTCGAAAAGTCTTATATTTACTGAATATAATCAATTCAACTTTTCAAGAAGTGTTATTTCAGATTATATCATCTTATATCAAGTCACGAAAGTCATAAGGGAAAATATAAGGGAAAAACTAAAAGCAATATAATAATTTAGTAGCGTAGGATTAACGGTTTCACATCGTTCCTACGCTCTATTTTGTTAAAGCTCTTGCATTTTCTACAGGTTAATCATCCTCATCACAATTCCTGTAACAGTGAGTATTCTTAATATTTCATCGGGATATTCCCAGAATCCTCCCCCATGGAATTTCTCATTTCCGAGAGGTTTTGCAATCAGTCGAAAAATCACACGCCCATCTGGAAAAGCCAAGCTATTCACTATGTGTTAAGCACTTCTTTCCTATGCATTAAATGAATCCCTATATGTCCTATTCCAAGAATCATAACAGAAATAACTAAAAGTATATTTCTTCCATAAACAGCAAGTAGCATAAATGCCATTACAGGAATCGTTGCGCCCGCAACCGGAATTCCAAGAATACTGCTATAAAAATCCATCATAGTTTTTTCACTTCTGAAGTAGCGTATCCAGAATACTTCATATAATATCATGAGAAGAAATGCCACTATCAACCAGATTAACCAAATTGACTTATTGTTAATATTAAAGTCTTTAAAGATCAAAACCACGCACGATACCAGCACCTCTCCAGTCCTCTCCAATATAAGTAAAATCTTATTTTCATTTACCGCATATTCTTCATAGTCTTTAGGCTGATTCTTTACCCATACAAGATTTGGAACCATAAGCATCATTAAGAATATTAAGCCCACGTATGAAAATCCAAAATTCACTTCTTTACCTCCATCTGAATTTATACTTAAGTACTTTCTTTGGACAATTATCAATACAAGCACCACACTGGATACATTCAGTGCATTTTGCATTTTTCTTTTCCGAAACCATAGTCTTCACATCTAGCCCCATAGGGCAAGACATATTGCACTTTCCACAGGATATACAGGTATCCTTGTCAACCTCAATATATAACTGCGGAAAATGTAATATTCTCCCCAAAGTACTTCCTATTACCATAAATGGAGCCATCCAGCAGATATAGTGACAGGTAGCTCTACGGCCATGAATTAAAGCTGGTAGCACAAGAATCAGAATAACTCCATAATAGATCAAATAGTTATAAATACCGGAAACCGAAATACCGTGATCCGTCATATAAAACGGATTAATTGTCACATCATTTTTACCTAAAATAAATGTGATAACTATTGCTAATATCCATATAGTCCAGATTACATACTTGATTAGATTTCTCCAGCCCTGTTTTGAAGGAGCTGAATTGCACATAATAAGGCATTCCTGGAGTCCTCCTGCTGGACAGAAATATCCACACCACACTCTGCCAAAAAACATCGATAAAACAAACATAGCTACGAATACAATAAAGCTCCCATTCATAATATGTTCAGATGCAGCCAGTATAATGAGGTATGGAGAAAAATACCATATCGTAATCGGGAACAACAGAAATGATATTATCAAAAGAGTTTTTCTTATTCTCTGTCTCATTTACCACTATCCTCCATTTAATTCAGCATCTTCTTCGCTTTACTACACCACTTAAGATATGCCTCATAAGTTTCGACACCAAAAGAAGCTGTCAGATAATAATACACATGATCTGGATTATCTAAATCTTTTTCTAATACCATACAATATGACTTAAGTATTTCCAGATCACTTTTAATGCCTTCCTCAAAAACCTCAATATTCCGAATAGAAACTTCCTTACTGTCTGCTCCTCCAAAGAAAAGCTTCAACAGTGTCTCATATTTCAGTTCATTACTCGCCTGTTTGTTTTGAAGCCATGCTTTTAGCAAGTTCTTTCCTTCAATAGTAATATGATAAGTGAGTTTCTCTCTTCCACCCACGGATGTATCACTCTTTATAATAAGCCCATCTTTTTCCATATCCTTCAGAGCCGGATATATATTTCCAAAGCTTCCCTTCCAAAAGAAGCTGATAGCTCCGTCGATTCGCTTCTTTATGTCATAACCGGTAAGATCCTCATGACTAAGAAGGCCAAGTATAACCATATCAATTTTTCTTTCTCTTGCCATACACTTTCTCCTATGTATCTTTTTGATATATCTATTTGATAGATTATATTATTTATTCTTAGATGTCAAGAAAAAATCCTCAGAAACCAACTGTATGCTGCTGGTTTCTGGAGATTTCTGCTAAATATGACCTATTATATGAGCTTGACAACAGATTAAAAATACTTATGCTTTTTTGAAGCAATAATATCAATCATGTAATGGCGAAGGATCTTTAGTCTCTCTTCGTCGGTAGTATATTCCCCAAGAACTTTGTATAGAGCAATTCGAGGAAGTATGGTCTGCTTTAATGTTTTATATCTGCTCTTACTCTCGTTTTTCACGGTTTCGAGCATAGCCATAAGAGAATCTTCCTGCTTTTTATATATCTGCTCTGCCGTATCAAAAGTATACTTGCCTTCAAGAAATTTCCTTATGTCTTTTTGCTGCTTTATGCTCATCAAATGTCATGCTCCATTTCTACTTTTTTCAAGGTTCTGGTAATATATACCGTTCCACATTGTATTCCAATATAATATACCATCATATCTCCAACCTCATCTGAAGGTCTATCCAGCTTTTTTGCTCCGCCTCATGGATCACATCCCCAGGCAGATTGTTTCCGATCAGGAAAGGTGACTTTGGATCGTGCCTCTTCATGTTCTCCTTCACAAGTGCTGCATTCGTATTGGCATAACAGTACCTGCAAAGATGTCCACAGGTATCATACGCTCCGATATCTGCCCCCAAAAGGCAGGCGCATTCATTGTTCCTCTGATTCCTGCTTCGTTTAGGAACATCGAGTCTTGCATGGAGAGCAGTCTCAAAAGTCTTTACCGTCATACAGCCGGAACAATCTGCACCATATGATGCAAGATCATTTCCCTCAGCACACGGTCTGATGATCATATCATGCTGTTTTGCGATCTCAATAAAAGCTTTGCCGATCGTCAGTCTGTCCTTCTTAAAAACCTCTCTTGCATCCGGGAAGTTCCGCTCCACCTTCTTATAGATATCGATGAAGCTGATCACACAGGTCTTCGTGTATCCGGACAGTGTTGCG
>JAFXXN010000022.1 GCA_017542245.1 Lachnospiraceae bacterium | reverse complement strand
ATTGATAAGGCTGATCTTGCATTGGATTATACCCAGGGATTTGAAATGAAACTGCCTGATAATGAGATGTTTGATGGCTTTGATCTGACTATAGACCAGTCAGAAGATATAAAAGAAGTCGAGACTGGTGAGTAATGGGCGAAAACATGTATGGAGTATGCAAGAATATAGATTTAAATAAAGGGAGGATACTATATGGGTGTCAGCAAAATTATTACCTGGGCGATGCTTAGAGTCATGATTTCAAAAGGAAAGGCTGCATTGGACAAAATGGAAGAGAACAGCCATGCGGCTCTTAAGTCCAATGAGGCTTTACTTATGAAACTCCTTTCAGACAACAAGGATACTGAATATGGAAAAAAATACGGGTTTGCAGATATTCATTCCATAAAGGAATTTCAGGAAAAGGTACCTTTTTCAACATATGATGACTATGCACCTTATATCGAGCGTATGGTCAAAAAAGGAGAAAAGGGTCTGATCACTGTTTATCCTGTTATACAGTATGCTGAGACTTCGGGCAGTATCGGTGTGCAGAAAAGGATTCCTCTGACAGACCGTGCTATGAAGGTATATCAGGATTATTCGGGAATACGTATGTTTGATCTGGCTGAGAAACATTACAAAGAGCATTTTAACAGGTCAGTTCCTGTTGGAAGAGGTCTTAATGCCATGGAAGTAGAGTCGACTGAGATGGAGGACGGTACTCCGCGTGGTTCTGTTTCGGGTTCGGCTATTAAGAAATTCAAGAAGGTTATGCCGTTTTTCCTTACATCACCCATTCCTGTTATTTTCCCTACCGGCGGGATGAATATGCAGTATATGCGTATCAGGTTTGCTTTGGAAGACAGGGATATGAGTTATATGGTTTCTTCTTTTATGACGAATATTTCCGATATGCTTAATTTTATGAAAAATAATTGGGAAATGCTGGTCGAAGATATTGAAAACGGTACGGTTAATCCCGATATGGTTAAGGATGAAGAGTCCTTAAAACCGATACTTCCTTATCTTAAAAAGAAACCAAAACGTGCGGAGGAACTTAGGAAAATATTCCTGGAAGGATTCGATACACCCATCGTTCCCCGTTTGTGGCCAAATCTTTCTTATGTTTGCGCTATCGGAACGGGTGGATTTGCCGTGTATGCAGAAAAAGTCAAACAGTTTATAGGTGATATCCCGATAGATTATTCGGTATATGCGGCTTCAGAGGGCATATTTGCGTCTGCCAGCGCCATGAATGATCCTAAATATGATCTTCTTACTGACAGCTGTTTCTTTGAATTTCTTCCTACTGATGGCTCGGGCAATGAAAAATATCCGCTTACTCTTGATAAACTTGAAGTCGGAAAAGAATATGAGATCATAATTACAAATCTTTCCGGATTTTACAGATACCGTATAAAAGATGTTATCCGTGTACTTGGTTATCATAATGAGATGCCTCAGATTACCTTTGCCTACAGGATAAGTCAGATGGTTAACTTGGCTGCTGAAAAAACCACGGAAGAACATTTAAGTGTTGCGGTTTCGGATTTTTCCAAAGAGGTCGGCTGTCAGATTGATGACTACTGCCTGTATATAGATTATGATGTGGATCCTGCAAGATATGTATTATTAATAGAACCTGACGGTGTTTTGTCTCCGGATAAAATCCCGGAGTATTCTCGTATTTTTGAAGAAAAACTGTGTCATGCGAATAAGGAATATGAAGTCTGCCGTTATGACAGGAGCATTGGACACCCGGTTGTTCTGATCCAGCAACAACAGACTCATGCACTATGGCGTGAATATAAACTATATAAGGGTGCTTCCCAGAATCAGGTTAAACCTGTAAGAATTCTTGATTCACCGCAGAAGGAGAAGTTTTTCTTCGGAATGCTTGAAGAAGGTTCCGGACGTGATATGCTTTTGAAGTTACGTGATGAAGGATGGTGGAATGCGTAGTAGACAGAGAAATTGAGATTATACTTCAAAAGTCTACAAAAATGGCAGCAGAAACATACTGCAAAGCTATTGGAGCAGAAATAACCCGCGAGTTTAAAAACGAAGATAACACCGCTTATGAGCGCTGGGGGTGTAACTGGATATGAGATAAGGGGGATTCGCAAAAATGGGATATCTTATTAGCGAGACTACAAAAGAGAGAGGGGTGCCGGTGGGGTTGAGATTATGATCTTTGGCATGAGTATTTATCAGATTCTTTGGTACTTTATGATTTATTCGGTGATAGGCTGGATAATCGAGGTTAGTTTCCATGCTGTAACACTGGGTAAAGTAGTAAACAGGGGATTCTTGAATGGTCCACTATGTCCGGTCTATGGATCGGGAGTCTTGATGGTGCTGGCAGTGGTTTATATTGACGGTGCATTGTTCGGCTTTGAAAC
This sequence comes from Lachnospiraceae bacterium, assembly GCA_017542245.1. Lineage (GTDB taxonomy): Bacteria > Bacillota > Clostridia > Lachnospirales > Lachnospiraceae > RUG11977. The sequence goes on along the minus strand of JAFXXN010000022.1, from coordinate 677 downwards.
CGATCTTCAAAAGGCTAGCACATTCGGCCTGTTTATAGTAGGAATCGTATTTGCGACGCTGATAGAATTGATTGCGGGCTTTGTTCTTGACAAACTGTTCCATGCAAGATGGTGGGATTACAGGGGCATGAAGTTTAACCTGAATGGTTATATATGTCTGGCATTCAGTATTATATGGGGCCTGGCGATTGCATTTGTTCTTCGTGTTGTTCAACCGATGTTCGAAGCATTTGTGGCATGGATACCTACTGTTGGCGGATGGATTGCTCTGGGGATAATGTATGTGATTTTCCTGCTCGATATAACGGTTACAGTTCTGACAGTGCTGAAACTTAACAAGAATCTCGAAAATCTGCGTGAGATTGAAGCGTCTATCAGAAAGCTCAGTGACGGAATGTCAGAGGTCATCGGTGAAGGAACCCTGAAAACCATGGAGAAGCTGGAAGAGGGGCAACAAAAGGCGGAGCAGCATAAAGAAGATATTATTGAATCCTTAGGACATACAAAAGAAGAACTGGAAAAGAAGTATGAGCACTTGAGAAAGAGTCTTATGTATCACCGGCTTTTCGGTATGGGCAGGATCATCAGGGCTTTAGCACGGAAGGGCAGCATGAAATATCAGGATATTCTGGATAAGTTGAGGTTTGAAGTTAAAGGAGATGGAGATAATGCTTTTT